>CAZMCP010000007.1:0-68398 GCA_964565035.1 uncultured Flavobacterium sp.
AGGATGCTTTTGAAGGAACTCAGCCACTTTCTCTCCATTCTCACAATGACGTTGAACACGTAAATGCAAGGTTTTTATACCTCTCAAAACCAAGAAACTATCCATTGGTCCAAGTGTACCGCCTGTAGCAAATTGCTTAAAGTGTAATTCATCACCAAGTGCTTTGTCTTTAATTACTAAAGCACCAGCAATTACATCGCTATGTCCTCCTAAATATTTAGTTGCCGAATGCATTACGATATCAGCTCCTAAATCCAGCGGTTTTTGCAAATATGGAGTTGCGAAAGTATTATCTACAGCAAAAAGAATATTATGTTTTTTAGTAATTTGAGCTATTGCGGCAATATCTGCTAACTTCATCAATGGATTAGTAGGCGTTTCTACCCAAACTAATTTAGTATTTTCATTAATTAATTTCTGAAAACCTTCTAAATCGTTCATATCAACAAAGTGAAATTTAATTCCACTGTCTTTATACAAACGTGTGAATAAACGATAAGTTCCTCCGTATAAATCATCCATAGCAATGATTTCATCACCTGCTTTAAAAAGACGCAACAAACAATCTGTAGCGGCTAATCCAGAAGCAAACGCTAAACCTCTGGCACCGTTTTCTATAGAAGCTAAAGCATCTTCAAGTGCTTGACGCGTAGGATTTGCAGCTCGACTATATTCATATTCACCTACAGGTTGCCCCGGTGAAACCTGAGCAAAAGTAGAAGTTTGAAACACTGGAGGCATTACTGCACCAGTTACTTTTTCATGATGTTGCCCACCATGTATGGCTTTTGTATTAAATTTCATTGTTTCTCTTTTAAAAATACAAATTTACTGATCTAATCTAGGAATAATTCAAGATATAAAAATTATTACAAAAATTTTCTAATATTCATCATAAGACCCAAATGCAAACCTTCATGATAATTATTAAATTCCATGGAATCTTTTAGTGATGCTAAATGAAAACCCGTTTGGGTTTGATATTCATTAAAATTTTGAAATTTTCCAGCTGCGTAATCTTGTTTTGTTTGTTCAACCAAAGAAAATAGCAAGTTTTTTATTTCATCAACCTCTTCTTGAGTCACGTTTGATTCAGGTTTTGAACCATTTTTATACTTAGTATTCATTTCATCAGAAACATTAATTGGTAGTCCAGAAAGACGATAAACCAATCCTTGCTGAGAAACTATAATGTGTCCAATATTCCAAATCAAATTATTACTAAATCCCTCTGGTATTTTATTAAGTTGTTCTAATGTATACCCTTCAAGAAATTTCATGTAAATAGCACGATTTGTATCTAAAATTTTAAAAGTTGCTTCCATAGTTATAAAAGTATAAAATCTTCTGTTTTAGGAAATCCATTCATTATATCTTGTACAATTTCTGGCGTTGGCGAGGCTAGCTTTCTAAGTTTTGTATCCATCCACGCCCCATCTACTGATATAATTGCACACAATTCATCTTTTTCATTTTTTAATTCATGTACAATTGTCCAACGAGAAGCATCTGACTTCATCTTCCCTATCTTAGTACTAATAGTAATTTTATTACCTAAACGTATTTCTTTTCTAAAAACACATTCTTCTCTAAACAAAATTGGTCCAATATGATTTTCCTGCATAGCTCTCATTGTCAAACCTTCTTGTTCAAGAACCTCAACACGATGTTGTGCTCCAAAATCATAGTATGCGCTATGACGCATATGAAAATTCGGGTCTAAATCAGACCATCGAATTGAAATTTCTTTTTTAAAAATACCCATCTGTTAAAAAATTTACTCAAAAATAAACAGAATAATCGGCTTTATAGAAGGGTAATATTTAATTTAAATCTATTTTAACGAAAAGCTTATTTTTGCACTTTAAATACCTTAGATTCATTCTTATGAGAAAAATATATTACTTAAAGACTTGCAGTACTTGCCAGCGTATTTTAAAATCGTTACCAAAACTTGATACTTTTGAACTTCAAGATATTAAAACAGAGCCTATGACTGTTAAGCAAGTAGAAGAAATGCAAGCAATTGCGGGAAGCTATGAAGTTCTTTTTAGCAAAAGAGCGACTTTATACAAAGAAATGGGTTTAAAAGACGAAAAGCTAACGGAAGCCGATTTTAAAAGATACATTCTAGAACATTACACTTTTTTGTCTCGCCCAGTTATTATTGCTGATGGAAAAATATTTGTTGGCAACAGTGCTAAAGTGGTTGATGCTGCTATTCAATTTTTAGGTAATGAGTAAAAGAAACTGGGCTCTTGTGGCCGCTACATTAGTATCAATAATTTATGGTGTTACTTTTACCATTGCAAAGGATGTAATGCCCAAACATATTGACGCTTTCGGATTCATCTTTCTTCGCGTGGGAGGCTCGATGTTACTGTTTTGGCTTGCGACTTTGTTTGTCAAAACCGAAAAAATAGAAAAAACAGATTTTCCTAGGATCATAGCTGCTTCATTTTTTGGAATTGCTTTCAATATGCTTACTTTTTTCAAAGGATTAAGTTATACTTCACCCATCATGGGGGCAGTTTTAATGGTTACTACTCCTATGATTGTTTTAGTACTATCCGCAATACTAATTAAAGAGCGAATGGAAAACCAAAAAATAATTGGAATTCTTTTAGGGCTTGCAGGCACTGTAACTTTGATCTTATACGGAAAATCGATGGTTAATGCTCCTAATGCAACCCTTGGAAATATTTTAGTCTTTGTTAATGCGGTATCGTATGGCTTTTACCTTATCATTGTAAAAAAGCTAATGGACAAATACAAAGCCATTTCATTTGTAAAATGGATTTATTTTTTTGGGTTTTTAATGGTAATCCCTTTTGGTTGGAGTGAATTTAAGGCTGTTGATTGGACTGTTGTACCTGCAACCGCCTACTTGAAAATTGGCTTTGTAGTTATTTTCTCGACATTCCTTACTTATTTACTTAATTTACTTTCTATGAAAGAATTAAAACCCACAACAGTTGCGGTTTTCATTTATCTTCAGCCATTGTTTGCTTCAATTTTTGCCATTGGTTTAGGAAAAGATGAATTAAGCTGGGTAAAATGTGGTTCTGCTTTATTAATCTTTATTGGCGTTTATTTGGTAACACAAAAGAAGTCAGTAATAAGTAAAGAGTAATCCATAACCCGTTTAAGAAATTCCGAAAACTGTCAATTTATAACTGAAAACTAAAAAACACTATCTTTACACCTTATTTTTCGCCTATGATACAATCAATGACAGGTTTTGGTAAAGCTTCTTTGCAATTACCAACAAAAAAAATTACTGTTGAAATAAAATCTCTTAACAGCAAAGGGTTAGACCTAAACGTAAGGATGCCTTCTGTTTATAGAGAAATGGAATTAAGTTTGCGTAATCAAATTTCGCAACAATTAGAACGCGGAAAAATTGATTTCTCATTATATATCGAAGTTACAGGCGAAGAAACCTCAACAAAAGTCAATGCTCCAATAGTAAGAGCCTACATAGCTCAAATGCGTGATATTTTACCAGAAGCTGATGCAACAGAGTTAATGAAAATGGCAGTTCGTATGCCTGATGCTTTAAAAACTGAGCGTGACGAAATTGATGAAAACGAATGGAAAGAAATCCAAAAAGTTATTACAGAAGCATTGGTAAATATCAATCAGTTTAGAAAAGACGAAGGTCAATCACTTGAAAATGAATTCCAAAATCGCATCGCTAATATTCGTCAATTAATGAATGATGCTGTATCTTATGATACAGAACGAATAGAAACCGTAAAAGGAAGATTAAGAACTGCTCTTGAGGAATTGCAAGCAAATGTTGACGAAAATCGTTTTGAGCAAGAATTGATTTTCTATTTAGAAAAATACGATATTACAGAAGAAAAAGTTCGTCTAGGTAATCACTTAGATTATTTCATAGAAACATTAAACGGAAAAGAGGCAAATGGACGTAAGTTAGGATTCATTACTCAAGAAATGGGTCGTGAGATTAACACTATGGGATCAAAATCAAATCACTCCGAAATGCAAAAACTGGTAGTGATGATGAAAGATGAATTGGAAAAAATAAAAGAACAAGTTCTTAATGTATTATAACCTTCAGCACTAATATGAAGCTCTTTTTTCTAAGTTTTTACCTTTTTATATCTCTGATTTGTTCATCCCAACAAAAAAACATTTCATTCCAAAATATTAAAACTTACGACAAAGTTTTAAAAGGAAACATTAACGGCAAATACGATATTACAATTTATCTAAAAGCTGAAAAATTTTCTGAAGACCACATGTATGCATTCTCTGTAAAGGGTTGGTACTATTATAATAATGTAAAAAAAACAATCCCGTTAGTTGGTGTATATAATCCTACTGAAGGGCTTACATTGTTCAATTTAAGTGATAAAACACTTGAAAAAAAAATACTTGATTTGAATTTCCCAGAAGATGTTATTTGGAAAAAGCTGGAAGCAATTGAAACCATTAAAACATTTAATGAAAAATTTACAATTTCAGATGCTAAAGAAAAAAACACGTGGGTTAATAACTCAAAGAGTTTTTCTCTTGAAATAAATAATCTCGATGATAGCTTTTTAATCGAAGATTTGAAATTATTAAAGATAGACAAAACAGTAATTAATTTGTCTAAATATTCTATTTACCACAAAAATTTAGAAATTATTTCTAAAAAAACAAACCCTAATGAAACTAGAATCCTATTGAGTTATGAAGAGATGGGAAATCCTAATATTCAAGGAGTTTGTGGGGGTGCTGAAGATTTAGGCTACATCATTCTAATTTACAATAATAAAAATGAATTAACTTATATAGACGAAATTGAAATTGACAATTGTAGAGCTTTTATATCGTCTGAATTGATTAAAACTAATAATACGAAAATACTAAAATATAAAGTTACTGAATCATCTGGCGACAACGAAACAAAACAAACAATTACCATTGACACAGAAGCTGTAACTCTAACAAAACAAACTACAAATGGATAAAGGAGGCAAATTAATCGTATTCTCTGCACCGTCAGGATCAGGAAAAACCACTATAGTAAGACATTTGTTAGGAATTGAAGAATTAAACCTGGAATTTTCAATTTCTGCTGCGACACGCGAGCCTCGTGGACAAGAAGTTTCGGGTAAAGATTATTACTTTATGTCTATTCACGACTTCAAACAACATATCAAAGCTGAAGATTTTGTAGAATGGGAAGAGGTATATCGTGACAACTTTTATGGCACTTTAAAAAGCGAAGTAGAACGCATTTGGGCTTTAGGCAAAAATGTGATTTTTGATATTGATGTGGCTGGCGGATTACGTATAAAACATAAATTTCCTGAACAAACTCTTGCCGTTTTTGTAAAACCACCAAGTGTCGATGAATTAAAACGTCGTTTAAAAGAACGCTCTACCGAAAGCGAAGATAAAATCAACATGCGTATAGCAAAAGCTCACGTAGAACTTGCTACAGCTCCACAATTTGACACCATTATCAAAAATTATGATTTAGAAATTGCTAAGCAAGAGGCTTATGAGTTAGTGAAAAACTTCGTGAATAAATAGACTTGTACTATGAAAGTAGGATTATATTTTGGCACTTTCAATCCAATCCATATAGGGCATTTGATAATTGCCAATCATATGGCGGAGCATTCTGACTTAGACCAAATTTGGATAGTGGTAACACCTCATAATCCACATAAACAAAAAAGCAGTTTATTAGATGATTACCATCGTTTACACATGGTGCATTTAGCTACCGAAGATTTTCCTAAAATAAAACCTTCTGATGTTGAATTTAAACTTCCTCAGCCCAATTATACAGTAAACACATTAGTACACTTACAAGAAAAGTATCCTACTTATGAGTTTTCATTAATTATGGGAGAAGACAATCTAAACTCACTTCATAAATGGAAAAATTATGAAGTAATTTTAAATAATCACGATATTTATGTCTATCCACGTATGAATTCTGGTGAAATGGATTCGCAATTTGTTAATCATCCAAAAATTCATCGTGTAGGAGCCCCAGTAATCGAACTTTCCTCTACATTTATAAGAGAAAGCATTAAAAACAAAATGAATGTTATTCCTATGCTACCTAATAAAGTTTGGGAATACATTGACCATAATTTGTTTTATAAAAAGTAATTATGGGGCCAATATTTGCTATTGCGATTCATTTGATACTAATTACAGTTTTGGCTGTTCTCATGTCAATTCCAACATCAACTTTAACTTATGTTTTGAGTAAAAAAGGCAAAAAAAGAAAAACAATCATAGCTTTTTGCTCTCCATTTATTTGGCTTTACAGCATGTATTTCATTGCATTAATAGGTTCAATATTTGTTTCACAAATCAAAAATGTAGACGAAGGGATTGGTGACTATTGGTATGCACCACTTAATGAAAAATATAAAATATCATTTATTGATTTGCCTGAGCAAGCTTATATTGAAGATGAAGAGACTGAAATTATTGACGAAATTGATAAAGTACAATTAATTGGAAATAAATTTATTGGAAAAACCTTTAATAATAAATTTTTCCACATCAATCTGCAAACTAACAAAGTAACTAAAGTTGAGACAGAGAAAGAACTAAAAATTTTGGTAAAAAATCAAAAATTTAATTTCATCAAAGCTTTCGATTTTTACAATCAGAGGAGATGGCAGGTTGCCGGCACAAGTTTTATCATTGTTGGTGTTTTATCTTTAATCTTAAGTTCATGTTTAGTTTTGCTTTTTATAAAACTAATTTTAAAAGGATTTTCCTTTTTCACAAAACCCAATCCTTAACATTCTTTTACCATTTGTTCCCAAAATTGTTCCGTAATTTTATGACTCATTAAAAAAAGTAGTCATGACAAACTTCGAATTATACAATCCCACCAACTATGTATTTGGTAAGGGACAAATTGCAAAACTTTCTGATTTAATAGCAAAAGGGGAAAAAATCTTATTAACCTATGGTGGCGGAAGTATCTTTAAAAATGGTATTTACGATCAAGTAAAAAAGGCTTTGAATGGCTTTGATATAGTGGAATTTGGCGGAATTGAACCCAATCCGAGATTTGAAACCTTGATGAAAGCGGCACAAATTATTAAAGACCAAAATATTGATTTCATATTGGCTGTAGGTGGCGGAAGTGTCATAGATGGTACAAAATTTATCTCTGCTGCAGTAAAATATGATGGCAATCCAATTGAAATTTTACAAAAACGTATTTTGACAAAAGATAACAATGCTGTTATACCTTTTGGAAGTATTTTAACATTGCCTGCTACTGGTTCAGAAATGAATTCTGGAGGGGTTATCACGATCAATGAAACCCAAGAGAAATTGGCTTTTGGCGGTAGTGCCTTATTCCCTAAATTTTCAATTTGTGATCCAACAGTAATCGAATCTTTGCCTAAACGACAATTACAAAACGGAGTGGTAGATGCTTTCACCCATGTAATGGAACAATATTTAACGTATCCTCACGATGCTCTACTTCAAGATAGAATTGCTGAAAGCATTTTGCAAACCTTAATAGAAATTGGCCCTTCTGTTGTAGAAAACCCAACCGATTATAAATTGGCTTCCAATTTTATGTGGTGTGCCACGATGGCGTTGAATGGATTAATTCAAAAAGGCGTTCCTTCTGACTGGGCTACACACATGATAGGTCATGAGTTAACGGCTTTGTATGAAATTGATCATGCACGTACATTGGCTATTATCGGGCCAAATTTATATCGCGTAATGTTTGACACTAAAAAAGAAAAATTAGCACAATATGGCGAACGTGTTTTTGGAATCACTACAGCTTCGATAGAAGAAAAAGCTGAAAAAGCGATTGAAAAAACAACTGAATTTTTCCATACAATGGGTATGCTAACTCGTTTATCTGAAAATACCGATCAGTTTGAAGGCACTTCCGATTTTATTGTAAAACGTTTCGAAGAACGTGGTTGGAAAGCTTTAGGAGAAAAACAAAACATCACTCCTGAAAAAGTTCGTGAAATTGTAGAACTGAGTTATTAACTAGTGACCTGAGGCTATCGAAGGCCACTAGTTAAGAAATAGGCTTCGAGAACCTCAGCCTACAGCGCATCGTAAAATTTCAAAAGGCGTTCAGGTATATACCTGAACGCCTTTCTACTTAACACCAAAAACAAAACGTAACTTAACTTAACTTTATATATGTATTCATTAACTTGCTAATTTTCCGGCAGTACTTTTAGCTCTAGCTCTTGGTACTGTTGCTCCTTGTTTCATATACTGTATAAATCCTCTACCCACAAATTCATAAGTCGTTCCAGATGCATTATGGTATAGACGAATCCTACTATCATTAATAACGGTGAGTGTAAAAGATTCATTGCCCCAAAAATCATAATCTAATGTTAAAATTTTACTGTAGTAACTTGATGTATTTGAAATACCATATAAACCTGTAAAATCCCAATAGATATTATTTACTGATGTCCCAGGTGCATCTTGAGATGAACGGAAATTATTATCACTTCCTCCAGCAACAAACTGAATAAAATGCTCATTATCAAAATCATTTAATGCTCCATAATTACTTGTATATACCTTTTCCCAAGCTTTGTATTCTTGTAAAAAATAGTGCAAGTTGTCATAAAATAGTTTATTATAATCAAAAGAACTTCTTTGGTAACCGTTTAAATAATAAGTTACATTTTCACTTCTACTATATAGTTTAATTCTGTTAGAAGATAATTGATAAACTTCAAGATCGTAAACCCCATATATATTATGATATACTCGTATTGCATTAGTAAAATAATCATAACTTCCTATTTGCACTCCAAAACCACCTCCTGTAGAGCCAATTCCTGCTAAGTTATTATTAGCATACATAGTTCCATTTATAAATGAGACAGTAAAAGCTCTAGTCAAAAAAGGAACATCCCCACTTCCTGTCGTTGCATCATAATCTACATACCATAAATCATGACCTTCCATGAGCTGTGGCAAAGAAATTCCATTATCTACATACGTATCTTCAACGTATACATCGGTTACACACGCTGTGAAAAGCAACGGTGATAATATGGCTATCAAAAGTATTTTTATCGTTTTCATGACTTCTGTTTTTTATAGTTTCATAACTAACAATTCAATATGCGTGCCAAAAATTTTATACCTTTGATTTTTCTTTTATAAAAACGTCGTTAAGACTTTTATTTTAGAAGCTTTTTCCCGCTATACGCTATATCTTTTGGGCCACTTCGATAACCTCAGTCGCCTCAAAAGGATACCGCTGCTATCGGGGCTAAAAAATTAATTATGACTGAAAAACCAAAATTTGCCGTTATAGGTGGTGGTAGTTGGGCCACTGCCATTGTAAAAATGCTAACAATGAATGTTAGCCAAGTAAATTGGTACATGAGAAGTGTATATGCTATAGAACATTTAAAACTTCACAAACACAACCCAAATTATTTAAGTTCGGTAGAATTTGATATTAAAAAGTTAAATCTAACTAATGACATTAATGAAGCAGTTAAGGATGCCGATTATGTAATTTTTGCAATTCCATCTGCATTTTTAAATGGAGAACTTCAAAACTTAACCGAAGATTTACAAGGAAAAGTGATTTTCTCGGCTATTAAAGGTATTGTTCCCGAAACCAGTATGATTGTGGGCGAACACTTCCACAAAAATTACAATATAGATTACGAAAATATTGGTGTTATAACTGGACCTTGTCACGCCGAAGAAGTTGCTCTTGAACGCTTGTCATATTTGACCATTGCTTGTGGAGATGCTGCCAAAGCTAAAATAATGGCAAAAAACCTATCAAGTTATTTTATAAAAACCAAAACTACAGATGACATTATCGGTACAGAATATGCAGCAGTATTAAAAAATATTTATTCAATTGCAGCAGGTATAGCTCATGGTTTGGGTTATGGTGATAACTTCCAAGCTGTTTTGATGAGTAATGCTATTCGTGAGATGAAACGATTCATCAAAAAAGTACATAAAATGAAACGTAACATCAATAATTCGGCATATTTAGGAGACTTATTAGTAACTGGTTATTCTGTCTTCTCCAGAAACAGAATGTTTGGTAATATGATTGGTAAAGGCTACACCGTAAAATCGGCACAAATGGAAATGAGCATGGTCGCCGAAGGATACTATGCTGCTAAAAGCGCATGGAATCTTAACAAAGAATATAAAGCTAAAACTCCCATCCTAGATGCAGTATACGAAGTATTATATGAAGGAAAAGAGGCAAAACAGTCATTCAAAAAACTAACTGATAAATTGAATTAGTAAAAAAGAAGAGCGTTCAATAACTCTCTTCTTTTTTTATAAACAAATTAATTCCAACCATTATCTAATAAGAAGCAAGAGTAATGATAATGAAAAGGCCGCCAGACAATGTCAAAACGACCTCTTCCCCCATGAAAATTGATAAATTTATTCTCTACTTCGTACAACCATTTTTCGTACATATGTTTTCCCTTCAGTATCAGTAATTTTAAGAATATATAACCCTTTAAATTCAATTGGCATATCCATTCGTATCTCCTCAGAAAAACCAAAATCTTTAGACAAAACAACATTTCCTTGAAGTGTCAATACCTCAGCACTTTTAATTTGTTTCATAGTGAATTCTTCTCCTTTTTGATGTTTTAAACTTATGTAAGCCACATCATTTACTGGATTTGGATACAATACAACTGTAACCATTTCTTGTTCACTAAGTTTTGATTGTATGGTATTGAGTACTGTGTTTGTTGATAAGGGCTCATTCAAATCAAACTGAATAGTTGCTTTATTAACAATTTTAGTTTCTGCCTCTAAACCTTTATAAGGAGTAATAGAAAAAGTTACATATCCTTGACCTTTATCTTTGTCTTCTAAAGAAGAAGGCAAATTAATGGAGTCAAATACGAATTTTAAATTATTACCTGCGATTTCAGTTTTTAGATTATCGTGGCTTGTCGATATGATTTTAATTGTGCTAACATCTAACTCTTTAGGCAACATATCTACAATCTCTACATTTTGGGCTACAAAATTTCCTATATTTTCGAAACGAACAGTATATGTCAAAACTTGGTTTGGTAAAACATATCCTTCTTGTCCATATCCTTTTGGTGAAACCAAAATATCATTAGGATCGATAGCTCCATACACTATATATTTTTGTGTGATTACATTATCATCAGGAGTGCAATCTGTTTGAGAAGTTAGAATTTCTCCTTTAAAAGTTAATTCATCACCAATTTGGGTAGTAGCATCATTACTTGTTGTAAAACTAATTACTTTATTCTCTAAAGGATTAAGATTATTTATCAACCATGAATAACGATTAAAGCTTTTTCCGTTGTCTGTAAAACTTTGTTGTTGTTGTATTGTTTGAGAAACATTTTGAATACTAATCGTTGATGGAACTATAAAATTTACTAAACTATTGCTTACTACTTCCCGTGATTGGTTAGATGCTACAATTTTAAATTGATTATTTGTATATCCTTTTCTAATTGCTGTACCTCCCATTGTAACTCTAACATCTTTTTCTGCACAAACAGGTACTGCTGCAATATAAATTGTATCGTTAACCGTATAATTTTCTAAGTTAAAATCAACACCTATCCCTTCCTGTATACCATTTTCAGCTAAGACCTTAAGATTAACATTATTTTGAGTTGCATAAAAAGAAAATACTCCATTTTCATTTGAATAGGACTTAGTCTCTAGAGGATCTATTTGTATTCCTGCTCTTGAAATAACAGGTTCCGCATCCTGCTTGTTGGTATCTTCATTAATATCTAAGAATACCACTCCAGTTACTTTTCTTTGAACATTTTCAGTAATTTCTAGTATTTGATTTACATTTACTGCATTAAAATTTTGAACAATACCACTAGGCCACTTTACAACTATCGAATCAACAACTCCAGCGACAGACAAACCAAAATGCTGAGTATAACTACTTTGCCCACCAAATCCACTTTGACTGTTCACTTCTCTCATTTGAGTAATCTGATTAGCTGTTACAAAAACTTTTGCTCCAATTGCTGATCCATTACTTACCGTTGCATTCAAATTGATTTCCAACCAGTTATTTGTATTTCCATTATTCTTAAAAACATAATTTTTTTGGTTTGAATGAGTTGCAACAGCTAAATCTAAATCTCCATCATGATCATAATCACTCCATGCATGTCCAAATGATAATCCAAAATTATAAGTAATCATTTCTTCTCTGTTTTCTGAAAAATTTCCTTGACCATCATTAAAATAAAGATACTTTCTGATACGATCATTAGATACATATAAATCCAGATCTCCATCATTGTCAATGTCAGCAAAACTACAACCGTGTGAACTTCCTCCTTGATTGACAATCGAATTGGTTATTTTTTCAAATATCCCTCCGCCTAAATTTTTATATAAAAAATTAGTTACCGAATTAGAATTAGCAACAAACAAATCTAGATCTCCATCGTTATCTATATCGCCCCAACAACTACCAACAGATTTTCCTCCATCTTGACTTACAATTGAATTAGATTTAGAAAAAATACCGTTTCCATTATTGTGAAACAATGAGTTTTTATTTCCTTGACCATTTGGTACAAACAAATCCATTAAACCATCTTGATCATAATCGGCCCAAGTTGGCCCTAAAGAAGAATTAGCTTCAAGTGAAACTGTTCCAGAAATGTCTTTTGTAAAATCCCCATTGCTATTGTTTTTGTGCAATTCATTGTATTTTGTTGGAAAATAATTACACATAAAAACATCTACTTTATTGTCGTTATCACAATCAGCAAAAGCGCCTCCATGATAATATGAAATATCCTGAGTAAATGATTTTGAGTTATCTACAACTAAGGTTCCGTTTTCATTTTTATAAAAACGATTAGGATTGCGCCCGTTATTTAAAACCAATAAATCCTCATCTCCATCATTATCTACATCAGCCCAAGTATTACTCATAGACACGCCATCCTCTGGAAGAGTTTGTCCAGCATAAAACCCTCCATTTGTATTGTTCATATAAATAAGATTAGGAGCTGTTAAACCCATATCCGTTAAATATAAGTCATCATATCCGTCTTTATTAATATCAATCCAGCTTATTGTCCAAGAATTAGTATTTTTTGAATCTAAAAGAACATCTTCTAATTTAGAAAATAATAGATTTGAAGTATTTGTTGTTTGAACAGAAACTGATTTTGCAATGGTGGATTGCTGAATTTCACCACCTACTTTGCCTGTAATAATTGTTTCGACAGTTGCGTTTAACGTTGTACCTACTAATTCTCCATTATTAGCACCAACAATGGCCTTTACAGTAGTCTCAACTCTATACTCAGAATTAGGTTGCAAATTATCTAAACCTTGAAATTGAACTTTAGTTTTATCTGAAAACTCAGTAATAGTTCCTTGCGTTTCTTGTTGATTTTCATCAAATAATTTTGATTCAACTACTTTTAATCCATCTTGAACAATGACTTCAATAGTGGGTTCAGTTACCTCTGAAACTGTCGTTATAACTGAAACAACATTTGTTTCTTCTGCAGGAATTAAAGAGTTATCACCTACTGTACTAGTTTGTTGAAAAGCATGATATAACGAACTTCCTGTGTAACACATCCAATTGTCATTGAAATTACTATTTAATACAGCTATATCATTATTACTAGTTACAATAAGATAAGGTTTTTCAGGGCCAGAACTAGATCCTGTTCCATTGTACATGTTCTTCCATTCGGTTAAGTTAATTGTACAATCAGCATATCTTTCAGGTGCTATGGTAAAAGTTTTTGAAAAATCTTGACCATTACTATAAGCATCTTTAACAGTAACTGTTGCGCCTGTTTTAGAAAAAAGATACAAATGTGAAAATGAACCTCCAAATTTTTGACCGGTAAATGGGTTGGTAACATTAGCCTCATTACCCGGAGGAGCAATATATGTTAAAAAAACTTTTCCAGCAGTTGTCCCGTTTTCTGATGATACCATTGTAGCCATATCCGAAGTCCCAGGGAAACCAATTTCAAACCAATTCCCTTCAAAAACAGACACTCTTTTTCCTGGAGTGCACGTAATTCTAAAAACATTAGAATACGAAACATTACCACTTGTTTTGCCAACCCAATCACCGGCAATTAAGCGGTTTAAAGTAAAACTTTTCACCGCAATCCAGCTGCCGTTAACATATCTATCTAATTGAATATTATTTGAATTATCCCAACTTACAATTCGAATTTCCTGTTCCCCTGTTGATTGAAAAGGAACAGCAAAATACATTAGTTAACCAGAAGAACTTCCATTTGATGTAGGAACATAACCACCCCCGTCACGCTCATTCCCGTAAAGGGAACCATATTGAACCGTTACTGGCTTATTTGCGATTATCATATAGGTTTCTCCCGAAATCATTACATTTCTACCTTCGGAAAAGAAATAAATTAAATCTTCACCTATATTTAATGTTTTAGAAAAAACCTTTATAGGGTTTTCTAAATTAACATCTGTGAATCCAGTATTGGTTTTTGCTTGTGTAGATATTTTATAAAAATCAATTACTGTATTGTTTTCGTAAGCAAAAACATTTATATCTCTGTTAGATGAAGTGATTTTTGGAGCATAGACAATAAACTTCTGTCCAATTGAACTTTTATCAACACTAGGAAGCCAATCATGTTGCCAATCACTATTAGTGCTTTGTGATGCATAAACCAATTTATTTGATTTAACAATAAAATAATCTCCATCCCATTTTAAAGTGCCTCCAGAAGCATAACGTGCATCATCATTTATGCCATTATCCTTTATATATAGAATATAACTTTGTCCAGCTTTTAAAACTCCTGATTTAGAATCATCTGTATCTCCATCAAAACCATCATCAATAATTTGAAATTCGGTATTATCATATATAGCAGTTACAATTAAACAAACGTCTCTTTGAACTGCGTCATTATTTGGAGCCACATAAATTTGAAAATAGGTTGATGGCTCACCTGTTGCATAACCAATACTTATACTTCCTAAAAGTATAAGTAAAAAAATAATTTTTCTCATCACATCGCATTTGAAATATTCATATCAAATGCTAACAAGTGGTATGCCATGACATAAAAACCCCTTATTTTGCTGAGAAAGTAAACAAAAATAGAAGTTTTAAAATTCCAAATAATGGAAATTTTTTTATTTTTTGGGAATTAAAAAACTATTTAACTACTACTCCATTTTTCCAAATATGAGGCACTTCCTCAGTAGCATGTTCATTTATGGCATTCTTACGGAAAGTAAATTTTTTATCATATAAAGTATTCCCTATGAAGTAGGTCACCATAAACTCGTTATTTAGTGCTAAAACACTATTTTCTACCATTTCTATCTTAACAGCAGACACAGTTGGCACTTTCATAAAAGCATGTCTTAAAAGCGATGTTTTACGCATTTCTCCATCTATTGTTCCAAATGCTTTGGAAACCACCATTACACTGTCTAAATCAAAATCAGAATCATTCACTAAATAAACATACCAGACTTTATCCATGAAGTCATCACTCCATTCCTGAATTGCTGCTAAAAATACATTTTCGACTTTTGGGATTTCAATATCTTTTTTCATGATTTTTGAAGAAAAAACCCTTTCGAGAGCAATTCTGAAAGGGTTTGTATTAAGTTTCGTTATATACTCGATTTAAACTGCTCTAAGAAACGAACATCGTTTTCATAAAACATACGGATATCACTTATTTGATATAAAAGCATTGCCATACGTTCGATTCCCATACCAAAAGCAAAACCATTGTATTCGTCAGGATTGATATCACAATTTTTTAAGACGTTTGGATCTACCATTCCGCAACCCATGATTTCTAACCAACCTGTTCCTTTTGTAATGCGATAATCAGTTTCTGTTTTTAATCCCCAATAAATATCTACTTCGGCACTTGGCTCAGTAAACGGGAAATATGACGGACGTAATCTTATTTTTGACTTGCCAAACATCTCTTTGGTGAAATACAAAAGTGTTTGTTTTAAATCGGCAAAAGAAACATCCTTATCAATATACAAACCTTCTACTTGATGAAAGATACAATGTGAACGTGACGAAACCGCTTCGTTACGGAATACTCTTCCTGGAGAAATGGTACGAATTGGAGGTTTATTGTTTTCCATATAACGCACTTGTACCGATGAAGTATGTGTACGCAATAAAATATCGGGATTTGTCTGAATAAAGAACGTGTCCTGCATGTCTCTTGCCGGATGGTATTCTGGCAAATTTAATGCTGTAAAATTATGCCAATCGTCTTCTATTTCTGGCCCTTCGGAAACATTGAAACCAATGTTTGAGAAAATATCGATTACTTGATTTTTTACCAAAGAAATAGGATGACGTGAACCAATTTTAAAAGGTTCTGCTGGACGAGATAAATCACCATAGATACCTTTTATATCTTCCTTACTCTCTAATTCCTCTTGGATTGCTTTTACTTTTTCTTCAGCAATCGTTTTTAGAGTATTGATAATTTGACCAAATTCTTTTTTCTGGTCATTAGGTACATTCTTAAATTCAGCAAAAATATCTTTAACCAAACCTTTACTTCCTAGGAATTTGATTCGGAATTCTTCTAGTTTTTCTTTATTCTGAGTTGTAAAAGCTTTTGCTTCTTCAATATATTCTTTTATCTTATCAGTCATCGTTCTTCGCAATAAGGTGCAAATTTAATGAATTTGTTTGAGGTTACAAGTTCAAAGTTTAGACAATAAATCTTTAATTAATCACTCCTTTTTCTAAAAAATAGTTCACAATTGCTTCTTTCATTAAAACTGATTGTTCTCCTGCTTTAAGTGGAGGCAATTGCTCTTTGACTTTATAATGTGGCCATCTTTCATTGTCAAAATAATCAAATTCATAATAACCATAAGGTTCAAGCAAACGACAAATGGCAATATGCATTAAATTAATTTTTTCATCTTTTTTGTAGGTTCTATTGAACTGCCCCAGTTCTTGAACTCCAATTAAATATATAATAGCATCAAGATCTAGCTCATCGCCTTCAGCAAATTTCTCTGAAAGGAACTTAACAATAGAGTCCCAACGCTCTTTGAGTTGTATATCGCGTGACATTTTTGAATTATGAGTTATGAGTTATGAGTTTTAAATTCATAATCATAAAATTATTTTGCAAAGATAGTGTTGAAAATCTTTTCTGTTGATTGTTTATACAATTTTATTAAATTTGAGAAAAAAGAGACAAAAATGAGTTTTTTAGATATTATTTTAATTATCGCTATTGCAATTAGTTTTTTTAAAGGATATAAAAATGGGCTCTTTGTAGAGTTGGCATCTTTAATTGCCTTTTTTATAGGAGTATTTATTGCAGTCAAGTTTTCGTATATCACTCAAGGCATGTTGGAAAATCATGTTTCATGGTCTCCTAAAACCATTACAGTAGCTTCTTTTTTAATTACTCTTTTTGCTTTTGTAGTTGGAATCCACTTATTAGCTAAAACACTTTCTGGAATAGCTGATTTTGCATTTCTAGGCTGGGCAAACTCTTTACTTGGTGGAACTTTTGGCGCAGTAAAAACAGCACTATTTTTTGGAATACTTTTAAACTTGTTTCAAAAAGTTGATATAGGTTTTGTTAGTGTTGACAAAGATCTTCAGGAGAAAACTATACTTGTTGGCTCCTGCATGAAAACATCCGAAATACTATTACCTATTTTAAGTGACTGGTTTCAGGATGTAAAAAAAGAAGTTAAAGAGTTTGATAAAGCTGAAGATGGTGAATTTGACAAAGACACTCTTCAATAACAATGCTTATTTTATTTCTTTAACAGCATTTTTTTCAACCCATCCCTCTTTTAAATCGGAAAGTTGAATTTTTTTATAGTTTCCTAAATCTTCCAGAACAGTTACTTTTGTTCCAGCATGTAATGTGAATGCATCTTGTGCTGAAGCATTTGGTTCGCTTTTTACTGTAATTACATCTGCAAAAACAATTGCCGGTCGATCATTATTAATTCGGGTTTTTTCGTAGAATCCAGAAAAAACACTTACTCCCACAAACAATAAAAACAATATCATTCCAGAAAAGAAAACACGTTTTAAACTAGTTGAAGCCGAAAAATAATAAACAATGAAACCAATCAAAAACAAAAAAGAAAATACAATGGCTATCCAAGCCCAAGTATCATAATGAAAATTTGAAGTGAAATCTGAAATAAGTTTAGAAAACCCAACTTTTGGTGTTTCTGGAATTTCATCAATTGCCATTTTTCTAGCGAAAGATAAATTATTTTGTATTTCAGAATCATTAGGACTTAGTAGTAGTGCTTTTTCAAAATTATAAACTGCAGGGGCAACTTTATTTAATTTATAATAACAGTTTCCTAAATTAAAATAAACTTCTGCAGATTCATTTCCAGATTTTACTATACTTTCATAGGCATTAATTGCCTCTTGGTAGCTTCCTTTTTGATACAGAGTATTTCCTTTATCAAAATCATTTTGTGCCCAAAAAACTTGAGTAATCAATAAGAATATGTAAACTATTTTTCTAATCTCTTTCATAACTACATTTCTTAAAATTAAGCCATTTGTTTTTCTAAATCAGAAATAATACTTACCGCCAAATTATAGTCATTCTGAATACTTGTACTTGTTGAAGGCGCATAACGAGCAAACTCACAACTTTCAACTAATGATATAAATTGATTTACTGTACCAGTATCTGCTTTTTTGTCTAATAACAACTGAGTAATTTTATCTTTACTCATTTCTGAAGTTTCTATATGCAGTTTTGCTTTCAAAAAATTATGTAAAGCTCTTTCTAAAGCAATATAAAAAGGTTCTTTGTTAGCCAATTGTTTTTGAGCTTCCGAAAGGTACTTTTTTGCTAATTTGTTTGAAAGCTTAATTCGGTTACCGGTTACATCAGCATCTATTTCAGCTTTTTTTCTTCTAAAAGCTACAATTGCTGGAATAATCAAAAAAGGAGTCATTAAAAGTCCATAAAACAATCCTGACCCCAAAAAGTCAGTTTTATCTTGAGACACTAATTGAGTTTTTGATTTAATAAATGCAAAAGTTGCACTTGATGTTACTTGTTTTTTATTATTTTCAGCAAGAGTAGGAGTTCCAACTCCGTCTAAAACATTAATCGTAATTTCTTGAGATGTTACCGTTTTATAACTTTTTGTAGCTAAATCAAAATAAGTAAATGTTAAAGGTTTTATAGGATATTGCCCTTTAGACTGAGGTATAATTGTATAAGTATCCGATATACTTCCAGTCATTCCAGTTAATGGCGTTTGAACATTTTCTTTATGAGCAGGATCATACATCTCTAGAGAAGCTGGCACAATAGGTTTAGGCAAAGTAAATAACTTCAAATTACCTTTTCCTGAAACAACAACTTTTAAATCTAACGATTCACCCGCTTTAAGTTCTGTTTTTGACGGTAATACTTGAAATGTAAAATCCCCCACAGCACCACTAAAATCTTCTGGTTTACCAGTTTCTGGAAGCGGCTTAACATTAATTACTTTAGAACCAGCAGAAACTTTTTTGTTCCCCATTTTCATAATTGGTCTACCAAAAAAGTCGACTTGTCCTGAAGGCACTTCTACTTCTACATCTAATGAAAGAGGTTCAATTTCAAGTTTCCCAGATTTTTGTGGATACAGAACTGTTTTTCTTAAAATTGCATAACGATAAGGTTCCCCATTAAAGTTTCCTTCTTGAACTTGTAGTTGTTTTACATCGATATTTTGGCTCCAAAAATTAGAATATTTAGGACTTGCCAATTCTCGCCAGCCCCCTACTCCAGAGCGATGACTTACATAAATTTTATAAACTACCGTAATAGGTTCGTTCAAATATGGATTCGAATTTGAAATTTCAGCAACTAAGTGCACTCCATCTTTTCCTGCTGTAACAGGAACTGGTTGTCTTTGTTGCTGATTGTATGGATTGTACTGTTCGTAAGGATCTCTTTCCTCTGCAACAGCGTTTCCTACTGTTACTTTTAATGGAGAAGTTTTATACACTTGACCATTGATTTCAATAGTTGCCTGTTTGATTACAAAAGTTCCTTTTTTTAATGGTTGCAAAAAATAAGAATAGGTTTTCTCGAATGATTTTCGACCGTTAACCCATGAATAACTAACTGATTGATTAGGACCTCCTACAATGCGAAAGCCCTCAAAAGAAGGTGGATTGAAATTATCTCCATCCTCATTCATGGCAAAATCAACACGTAATCGTTCATTGATTCCCAAAGAGTTCTTACTCACACTAGCCACAAATTGGGTTTGTGCAAATAAACTCATTTGAAACAAAACTGTTATTACAAAAAGTAGCTTCTTCATTTTCATACATTCATTAGTTACCAATCTTTTTGGTTTTCGACCGGTTTACCTTTTACTTTTCTTGCGTTTACTCTATCTTGAATTTTCTTTTCTTCATTATTTACGGCATCAAGCAAATTTTGCAAGCGATCTTTAGGAACATTTCCTGGCTTAGGCTCTGGATTGTTTTGATTTTGATCTTTTGGTTCAGGTTTATCTTTATTATCTTTCTTATCCTGATCTTTTTGCTGATCCTTATTTTCGTCTTTTTTATCTTTATTTTGATCCTTTTTCTGATCTTGATTTTTATCCTTCTTATCGTCCTTCTTATCGTCTTTAGGCGGATTATCTTTAAGCATTTTTTTTGCTAGTGCATAATTATACCTAGTTTGATCATCATTAGGGTTATTACGTAAAGCATTTTTATAAGCTTCAACTGCTTTATCATATGCTTTTTCTTTCATGAAAACGTTTCCAATATTGTGAAAAGCACTATGCTTTTGTTGTTTTCCTTTAGCGGTTTCTATAGCCTTAGCATAAGCAAATTTAGCCTCACTATGTTGATTTTGCTTATAAATAGCGTTTCCTAAATTATATGATGCTGTAGCTCTTTTTGCATTGGTCCCTTTCGAAATCCTATAATTTACCTCAGCCTCTGCATATTGTTTTTTTACAAAATCTTCGTTCCCGTTAGGCAATGCAAAATCTTTTTTCTGCTGGGCAAATGTACTAACAGAAAGCAATATAAATACTATTTTAAAAATGCTTTTCATATTACTTTTCCTTCTTCTCATTAAACAAATCTAAATTTTGTACCCATTTGGTTTTTCTTTCTAATAAAAAAACATCTAAAAGCAACAAGAAAAATCCAAAACCTAAAAACCATTGAAACTGTGATTGAAAATTAGCCATCTCTGTTGCTTCAAATTCTGTCTTTTGAATATTGTTAAGCGATTTACGCATAAAATCCAATACTTCTTTAGTGTTGTTTCCATTAATATAACCACCTTTTGCTGCTTTAGCAATTGATTGTAATGCCTCAGGACGTAACTTGGTAATTACTTTTTCACCTGTTGATTTATCGATATGAAAACTCTCTGTAATGCCATTGTTTTTAATTGGTATAGGGCCTCCCGAAGTCGTTCCTACGCCTATTGTTATAATTTTTATTCCTTTTTTTCTAGCTTGCTCTGCAGCAGATTCAGCTGCTTCAGAATGGTCTTCTCCATCAGTAACCATTATTAATAGCTTACTTGTGTTTCCGCTCCCTTCAAAATATTTTTCTGTTAACTCAATCGCTTCGTCTAAGTTACTTCCTTGAGAGGAAATCATACCTGGATTCATAGATTGCAAAAACATTTTGGCAATATTATAATCTGTAGTTATAGGCAAAACTGGGAATGCACTACCGGAATAGGCAATAATTCCAATTCGGTCACTTCCTAGATTGTTAATAATTTGAGATACTAATTGCTTGCTTTTTTCTAGTCTATTAGGTGCAACATCTTCTGCTAGCATGCTTTTTGAAACATCGACAGCAAATACAATATCTATTCCTTCGCGTTTTACTTTTTCGACTTTAGTACCAATTTTTGGATTTACCAATCCTAAAATAAGCATAGCTAAACCAAGTAAAAGTATTCCGAATTTCAAAGAAGGTTTAAACCTTGATTTTTCAGGACTTAATACATTAAGCAATTCTGTATCTCCAAATTCGCGTTGCTTTTTTCTTTTCCAAAACTGAATCCACAGAAAAATCAACACCAAAATTGGTAGCAAAATGAATAAATACAAATATTTTGATTCGTCTAACTCGTACATTTAATTAATTATGAGTTTTGAGTTATAAATTATGAGTTAACAGCTATACCAAAATTTAAGCAAACTATAAAACTCATAATTCATAATTTATAATTCATTATATAAAACTTCTAAAAATTGTATTTCTCAATACTATTTCAATCACTAACAACAAACCTGCCAGCCACACAAAAGGTCTAAATTTTTCGTCATAATTAACAAACTTTAACTCTTCTATTTTTGTGGTTTCTAACTTATTTATTTCTTTATATATATTCTCTAATCCTGTGTTGTCTTGGGCTCTAAAGTATTTTCCGCCTGTTTTTTGCGCAATTTGTTTCATTAATTTTTCATCAATTTGCACTGGCATCATCTTAAACAAAAAGCCACCATTGGGAGCAATCGCATACGGAAACATGGCGTTACCGTTTGTACCTATTCCAATAGTGTAAACCTTAATCCCTAAGTCGGCTGCAATTTCTGCAGAAGTTTGAGGGTCTAAAAAACCAGAATTGTTAACACCGTCTGTCATTAGAATAATAACTTTGCTTTTTGCTTTACTTTCCTTCAAACGATTAACAGCAGTGGCAAGTCCCATGCCTATTCCTGTTCCATCTTGCAAAACATTATCATACTTGATGTCATTGATCGCCTGAAGGACTACAGCTTTATCGCTTGTTACAGGGGTTTTAGTATAGGCTTCAGCAGCATAAACTACAATCCCTATTCTATCATTCACTCTTTCCTCAACAAAATCTGAAGCCACTCTTTTTAACGCTTCCATTCGGTTAGGTTTTAAATCTTTTGCAAGCATACTACCCGAGACATCTGAAGCAATTACGATATCAATTCCGTTTGTGCTATTACTTTTATTACTAACATCTACACTTCGTGGTCTTGCTAATGCTATAATTAAAGAACTTAACGCCAACAACCTCATCACAAATAACAATGGTTTTAATTTTGGAAGAATCGATGTAGTCCCTTTAAACCCTTGTAACGAACTTATTTTTAAAGTTGGTTTTTCTTGATTTCTTTTAAAAAAATACCACACAATTATTACAGGAAGTAATAAGAACAACCAAAAAAACTCTGGATTTAAAAAAGTCACATTAGTCATTAGTTTGCTAATTTAAGTTCGACAGAGTTTAACATTCTTTCACTTATTTTTTTGGCATTTTCATCACCTACTTTATGTGCAATCATAATTTGTTGCAATCCTCCAGCTTGACTAAACAATAAAATTTGATAATACATTTCCTGTCCGTTCGCTGTGAGTGTACCATAACCTTTTATTCCTTTTATACCTTGTTCTGTGCTGAATTCTTCTTGTTTCACAATCATGTTTTGACAACCTTGAGCTTCCATTGTTTGGATAGTACCATTTAATGCTTGGCTTAAATCCAGTTCTGTTTCTTTTTTGAATTGTGTTGTAGACACTACAATTGTAAAATGATCCATTATACTACCAAACCCAAACATTTGCATGTCTTTTATTAATGCCATTGCATCTTTTGGCACTACCTTTTTAGCATCTAATCGCTTAAGTACTTCAGGAGTTTCTATAACTACTGATGGATTTCCGTATTCAGATTTTATCCAATCTTGGTTTAATAGTTCTTTTGTAGAATATCCCGAAAAACCTCCTTTTACATAATCAAACCCCTTAGTAATAATAACAAATGTTAATGCAAACAATAGCAAAAATCCAGTTATTCCAGCCAAATTGACAAGTTGTGACTTTCTTTTTTGTTTCTTTAAAAACTCTTGCTGTTCCTTTTGCCACTTTAAACTATTTTCATCAACCACTACTGGAATTGCTTTATCAAGTGTTAAAATAGTCGTTTCTATCTTTTTCCTATCATCGGCAATTTCAAAATCAAGCGGTTTAGATTTTGCAAATTTTACCAAATCAGCTTGCTTTAAAACTTTTTCAAGGCCTTCTAAAGTTTCTCTGGAAAGCTTCATTTTCTTTTTGTTTGAAGCTGCACGAAGTGCTACAATAAGTTCTGATGTTGTACTTTCTTTAGCAGGAATTTCGATAGCTTCTTCGATATAATCACGAGCTATATCAGTAAGTTCTGAATAGTACTCTTTTACTTCACCTTTAGCCAATAATTCTTTTTTCTCTAAAAGCTGTAATAAACTTGTTGCTTTTTCTATTGGCGAATTATAGATGATTTCCTCCTGTTTTGGTTTTCTATTTTTCTTCCAAAGAAGATAACCTAAATACACTATTCCCGCTAAAAGCAAAATTCCTAAAAGGTATTTCCACCAATTACCAAAGGGCTTCTCAACCGCTATAATTGGCTTGATGTCATACATTTTTTGCTTTAGTGTATCAACTTTTACATTAAAAACCTCAACTTTTATACTATCTGAAAAAATGGGCTTCTTATCGAATAAAACCGGAAGTCTAGGAATAACATATTTACCTGAATCAAATTGTGTTAATCCATACTTTTTGATTAATTCATAGTTAGCTTCATTTTTTACAGTATCTATAGGATAAGATTCAATAACTTCTAATGCTCCAAAATTGTTTCCTCTAGGGAAAGTTATTGACGTGCTTGGCTTCGTTTTTACTTTTAAGGTTAATGTAAATTGTGCACCAATTTTATTTTTTGTGGTATCAATTTTAGTTTCCAATGATTGTGCAAAAACAACCGATTGAACAAATAATAACAGTAAAAAACAATACTTTTTAATCATCATCATATAATCCTATCTCGATTTAAAATAGCCTAAAAGTTTAGTTACATAACTTTCGTCGACTCTAGTATTTACTGTTCCAGAGCCACATTTTGAAAAAATATCTTTAAAATAATTTACCTTATCTGTATAGTATTTTTCATACTGCTGGCGAACACTTTTAGATCCTGTATTTATCCATTTAGTTATTCCTGTTTCTGCGTCTTGCATTGCAACTAGACCAACATTTATCATTTTTTCCTCTCGAACATCATATACTCTAACACCTGTGATATCATGCTTTTTACTGGCAATTTTCAAAGTTTTTTCGTAGTCATCATCTGCAATAAAGTCAGATATCATAAAAACAATAGCTTTCTTTTTTTGTGTTGCCGATAAAAACTGTAATGCTTGTGAAATATTGGTTTTATTACTTTTTGGCGAAAATTCAATCAATTCACGAATAATTCTCAATACATGCGATTTTCCTTTTTTTGGCGGTATGTATAATTCAATTTGATCAGAAAATAAAATTAATCCGATTTTGTCGTTATTCTGAGTTGCTGAAAACGCAAGTGTTGCCGCAATTTCGGTTACGATTTCGCTTTTTAATTGACTTTTTGTTCCAAAATTTTCTGAACCTGAAATATCAACCATTAGCATCATGGTCAATTCACGTTCTTCTTCAAAAACTTTTACATATGGCTCGTTGTAACGTGCCGTAACATTCCAATCTATTGCTCTTACATCATCACCAAATTGATACTGACGCACCTCTGAAAAAGTCATTCCTCGTCCTTTAAAAGACGTATGATATTCTCCCGAAAAGATATGATCGCTCAATCTTCGGGTCTTTATCTCTATTTTACGAACTTTTTTAAGTAAATCTTTGGTTTCCATTCTTTTTAGCTATTAATCATTAGCCATTAGTCATTAGCGATCAGAATTAAACTGACTGCCGAAAGCTAATTGCTAAAAGCTGAATTAAGGCACTTCGATTTCGTTTACAATCTTATTGATTATCTCAACAGAAGTTATGTTTTCTGCTTCTGCTTCGTAGGTAATCCCAATACGGTGACGTAACACGTCATGCACAACTGCACGAACATCTTCAGGAATTACATATCCTCGGCGTTTGATAAAAGCATAACATTTAGCTGCATTAGCTAAGTTAATACTTCCGCGCGGTGAAGCTCCAAAACTTATTAAAGGTTTTAAAGAATCTAATTTATATTTTTCTGGATAACGAGTTGCAAAAATAATATCAAGGATATATTTTTCAATTTTTTCGTCCATATAAACTTCACGAACAGCCTGTTGTGCACGTAAAATTTGATCTATAGAAACAACTGGATTAACTTTTTCAAAACCTCCATTTAAATTTTGACGAATTACTAAACGCTCATCTTCCATTTTAGGATAATCAATAACTGTTTTAAGCATAAAACGGTCAACTTGTGCTTCTGGTAGCGGATAGGTTCCTTCCTGTTCAACAGGGTTTTGAGTCGCTAATACTAGAAAAGGTTTTTCCAACTTAAAAGTTGTATCGCCAATAGTAACTTGCTTTTCCTGCATTGCTTCTAAAAGTGCAGATTGTACTTTAGCAGGAGCTCGATTAATCTCATCCGCAAGAACGAAATTGGCAAATATTGGCCCTTTTTTGATTGTAAATTCGTTTTCTTTAATATTATAAATCATTGTACCCACAACGTCTGCAGGTAATAAATCTGGAGTAAACTGAATACGACTAAAACTACCATGAACTGCTTGCGACAAAGTGTTTATCGCTAACGTTTTTGCTAATCCAGGCACTCCTTCTAGTAAAATATGACCTTGACCTAAAAGTCCTATAAGCAAACGCTCTATCATGTGTTTTTGCCCAACGATTACTTTATTCATCTCCATAGTTAGAAGATCTATAAAAGCACTCTCTCTTTCTATTTTTTCATTAATGGCTCTAATATCCAAAGTCGTTGTATTTTCTTCCATCATTGTTTTTTTTAAGGTCGTGAAATTAACATTTCAATTAATACGATGCAAATTGAAAATTAAATTAGATTCATGCTGTTAATAATGCGTTAAATGTTAAAGAAATAGGCTATTTTTAGGCTTTGTTTAGGATTATATTTGACAAATTTTAAGAACTACTAATCAAATTTGCTTTGAAACCAAAATTATCATCAATTATTGCTGGCACCATGACTTGGGGAAAATGGGGCAAAAATCTTGACACAAAAGGTATTATTTCACTATTAAATACTTGTTTAGAAGAACAAATTACAACTTTTGACCATGCAGATATTTATGGAGGTCACACTACTGAAGAAGATTTTGGAAAAGCTTTTTTCGAAAGTAAAATTGACCGCTCATCAATTCAGTTAATTTCTAAATGTGGAATAAAATTTACTACAGAAAAAAGAGAGTATGACGTTAAACATTATGACTATTCTGAAGAATATATCATTTGGAGTGTAGAAAATTCATTAAAAAATCTCAAAACCGATTATCTTGATGTTTTACTTCTTCATAGACCTAGTCCATTAATGATTGCAGATGAAATAGCTATTGCTATTGACAAACTAAAAACACAAGGAAAGATAAAAAGCTTTGGTGTTTCTAATTTTACTCGATCACAAACTGAATTAATTCAAAAGAACATTGATATTGATTTTAACCAGATACAATTTTCGGCTACACATTATGATGCAATGATTAATGGCGACTTAGATTTTATGCAGTTACTCGATATCACACCAATGAGTTGGAATCCACTTGGAAGTATTTTTAAAGAAGAAATACCTCAAACTAAAAGACTAAAAGTGTGTCTGAAAAGCATGTCTGATAAGTATAATGTAGAATTAGATGTTTTGCTGTTATCCTGGATTTTGAAACATCCATCAGGCATATTGCCTGTTATAGGAACCACAAGTCCAGACAGAATTAAAAATGCTGCAAAAGCAACTATTTTGGATATGAGTTTAGAAGATTGGTTTAGGATTTGGTCTGAAAGCATGGGAAATGAAGTTCCATAAAAAAGGCTTTGAACATTCAAAGCCTTTTAATTTGCTATTTTTTTTTTAATCTATTCTAAAGTTTGACTTTGAAGAGTTGTTGCCTGACCGTTTACAACAACAATATTATCTATTACCTTAGGCAAAAGCCCAGATGTAGCATCAGGTGTTAATGTTAAAGTATATGTTCCTGCGGGTATTCCATTTATTTGAAAATTTCCGTTTTCATCGGCATAAGCAGAAACCAAACTTCCATTTACCATTACCGAAGCTAAAACCTGTACTCCTTGTGGTGTTGTAGTAACATTTCCTTTAACACTTCCAGAATTAGCCACCGTAGACACTCTAATGACTGGGCTTAAATTAAAATTGCCTGAACCGCCTGCTTCAACTACAATTGATTTTTCAACATCAAAATCTAATAAAAAATCGTAAGTAAAATCAGGTTCAAGATTTGTGTTCACCAAAAGTTTAAGTCCTGACTGTTGACCACTAGGTGTATTTAAAGGATAAGTGACGCCATCTTTCACGATCGAATTATCATCACCTAAAATTAAACGGATTTGCCCTAAATTTCCAGAAGGAACAACTGCACCGTTAGCCAATAAAACATTTACCCCTCCTGTTAAATCCAATAAGTTATAAACTTGAGGATTAGCAGTACCAATACTGACCCAACCACTATCGTCAGTATTTGAATCAGTTTTAACCATAACATCTAAAACCTCAACATTAACCGCATCATAATCTCCAGGAGCATCTGTCATTCTAACGTTAATCGTAGAAGTTTTGTTTTCATCATCATTGTCGTTACAACTTGTAAAAAAAGTAATTGATAGCAATGATAAAGCAATCCATTTTAGGCTATTCATTTTCATAGTTTTGGGATTAAAAATTAATGGTATATTAACGTCAAAAAATGTAATTTAGTACGCAAACCCATTACAAATGATTAATAAGCGTCTTCTTATCAAAAACTTACTCGCACATAATGATGAGAATAGTTTTTATGATAAGAAACGCCAGTTAAACCTTCATACAAGAGAAGGTAAAGGGAAGTTTTTAAAGCATATTTGCGCACTCTCAAATTCTAATCCAAATAATAATTCCTATATAGTTGTTGGTGTCGAAGATGAAACAAACGAAATTGTAGGAGATGATTTTTTTGATGATAGTAGAATTCAAAACTTAGTAAATGCCTTTTTAGAAAATCCACCTAAAATTCAATATGAAAATATTCCTTTCCCAAATTTACCAAAAGACAAAGTAGTAGGACTAGTAACTATAAAGCCTAATCATAAAAATGCATATTTTAAAAAAGGCATACACACCATAGTAGCTAATAGTGCTTTTATAAGAGTGGGAAGTAATACTGTACCTACAGAAGATAAAATTCCCTATTCAAAACAAAATATAGAAGCAGTTATAAGTATTGAAAATAATTCTAGAAATAGTATTGCACACACTTTAGATGGTGTTTTGGATTTTATTAATATACGTCATAAAGATATGGACACTAAATACAAAGTGTTTAAAGAACTTTTTGTGGTTTGCTGGGCCGGAAATAAGAAAAAGGTACGTGATATTACCTATTATTCTAGAGTAGATATTGAATTAGTAAACGAACAAATTAAACTTTTTTACTCTGCTCAAGATGAAGTTACAATAGAGTATAATGACAATAATTTTATTATTACAGAATATATTCCTTTAGGGTTAAATGACAAAACCAGTTATTATCCATTAGAAAAAGTCACAATAACTTTTTTTGATAATGGATACTATAAAATTGAAAACCAAATGCTTTTTGAGCCTCCTCAGTTTAATAAAAAAATGTTGCATCACATATACAATTCTAATAAAACTCTAATCACAAAAATGGAAAGAGGTATCGAACTAACAGAAAGAGAGTTTAAAGATCTACATCATTTACCTTCTTCCTTTATGTTATGTTACTTGAATGGTTTTGAAAATGCTAAACAAAGACTTATCGAAGCAAAAATTCATCTTAAACCATTCCCTCAAGTTTATGAGGGCTTTAAAGAAGCCCTAAGAGTTTTAAGAAAAATGAAATATGACAACTAATTGTTTGTACTATAAAAATTACTAAAGCAATCATAATAAAAAGCTTGCTATTGTTTTATTGACGGTTTTAAGTGTATGCCATAACATGACAACCCATAAAAAGATAACTCCAACAAAATTGAAAGCAATAGACGCTTCAACCTTGTACTCATTAATGTAATAAAACCCATCTTTAATAGTAAATGAAATTGTTTCTAAATCTGTATACTTGATAAGATCTTGAATACAAAAAAAGGTAATTATTAAATTAATGACTAACATTGAAAAAACTGACAAACCAAATGTTGTTAAGAGTATGTCAATTTTATGATTTAGATAAGGAAGGTGTAGAATTGTTTTCATAGGCAGAAAAATTAGACATCAAATTTAACTCCCAATTAAAGCAAAAATGTACGGTTAAACCGTACATTTTGTTAATTCAAAGGTGTTTGAATACTATTCATTAAATTAAGCCTCTTTTTTTAGCTTCTCTTATAATATCTTCATCAGTTCCTTTTTCAATATTTAAATAAAGCTTTATTTGAACTTTCCTTTTTTCAATAGAACTCATAGACAAATTCATGTGTTGTGGTAAGTTTTTTGTTTTAATACCTTGTGACAATAAAGCTATCATTTGCCTATTAAAATCGTCTAAATAATTATCTTTTGAGAGCAATTCCTTTAAACTAGATTTTACTGTTGCACTGTTGTAAATTTCTTCATTTATAATTGCTTCAAAAGCTTTTAAAAGTTCATCTGCTGTAAAATCGCTTTTTACCAGTAAACCATTAGGACTAACCCTTTTTATAATATTATATAATATGAGTGTTTCAATATGTGAAGTTAATATTACAATTTTAGTTATTGGACTTTGTTTTTTTATCAACAAAGCTAAATCCTCTCCATTATTAATATTTTTTTCCTCATAAGGTGGTAAACTGTAGTCAAGAAAAACAATGTCAAAATAATTTTTTTTACTAGGATTCACTATTACATCATATGCATCTTTACAATTAAATGCAGAGGTGGTTTCAATTTCATATCCAAGATCATTATAGGATAGAATAATTTTATATCCTTCAATCATTGAAGGATGATCGTCAACCATTAAAATTTTTACTTTCTTAGTCACTTTATAATTATTTAGGCGGGTATAGTAATTTTGATAGATGTTCCTTTTCCTTTATCAGATTCAAAAAGGATTGTTCCATTAATTGCTGTTATTCTGGCGTTCATATTTTTTAATCCAATTCCTTCTTTAGCTTTTTTTACATCAAATCCTTGTCCATCATCTTTTATTTCAATAAATATTTGATCCCCTAATTTATTTATTGAAGCTAATACATTTTTGGCTTTTGCATATTTATAAATATTTTGAAGAGACTCTTGAAAAATTCTATACAAATGCATTTTTGTAGGACTATCAATATTCTCCCAGGCAATAGAATCATCTATCTGTATAGAATAATTTGCCTCAGAAATATTTTTTTGAGATTCAAAAAGGGATTCAATAATGACTTTAAAACTATCTTTAGCAGCAAAAATATCTCTATTTAAGTCATGTGAAATTGCTCTAATTTCTTTTTCAATTTCTTGAATTCCGTCAATATGAGTAATACATTTTTTTATGGTTTCTTCATCATTTCTCTTAGACAAGATAAACAAGTTTAGCCTTGTACTAGTTAACTTACTCATAATACCATCATGCAATTCTTGTGCAATTCTTTTCTTTTCAGCTTGTCTACCTTCATCAATTTTAGAATGTTGTTCAAGCATGAGCTGATAAATTTCCTCGTTTGCTTTTTGCTGTTCTTGTTCCAGTAATAATTCTCTATTTTTAGCTCTTTGGATTCTGTTAGTATATATCATAAAACCAAAAACTAAAGCAATAAGGCTTATACCAAGTATTGTCCATCTCTGTCTGGATAACTCATCCTTTTCTTCTTCAATAACATTTTTTTCGGTTATAATTTCATCTGTTTCAAATTCAATTCTAGCGAATTTGTTTCTGGTAACTCTTTCCTGATTATGTAAGCTGTCAGTAAGATTCACATATCTTTCCATATGTAAAACTTTATTTTTTTTATCAATTTTAGAAAGTAGATTGAGAGCTTTTAACTCATCATCAAACAAATTTATAGAATGAGCTAGTTTTGCCGAACTATAGCAATTTTGAATAGCAGATAAAGTATCTTTATTTAAAAGATCATATTCTGATATACTTATTTTACTAGTAACTATACCTGGACCATAACCAAGACTATCTCTTATTTTAAACGAAGCGTATAGATATCTCTTAGCTTTTAGATTTGAAGATTTAACAAACGCATATCCCAAATTGTTTAACAAATTAGAATAAAGGATTGGTTCGCTAATTTTAAAATTAGAAAAATTGAGAGCAGCCCTCAAATATCCGATAGCTGCCTCATATTCTCCCTTTTTAGTATATAAAATTCCTAGATAATTATAAATTTGAGCTCTTAAAAGTTGGTATTGAGGTTCTTTCTTAAGAAAATCAGTTGTTTTAAATGCTTTATTATAGTACTTAGCAGACTCTGAAAAATTTCCAACTCCATCTAATATATTACCTAAGGTTAAGTAGCACTCATAAGTTAGCCTATAGTTTTTATTTTTTATAGCGCTTTTGAGAATCTCTACAACAACAGTTTCACTTCCTGCAAAATCTTTTTCAAAAAAAAGGATTCTTGCCTTCGCAAACTTTACATTATTTAGCCCTTCGTTATCATTAATTTTATTATATATCTTTTCAGATTTGCTATAATAAAAATAAGCACTATCTGTTACAAACTTTTCGTAAAAATAGTCACCAATATAACTTAATCCTCTTGCAATATTTGAAGTATCTTTACTTAAAACAGACATTTCATAAACACTCTTAGAAATTTTATGGTAGTCTTCATATTTTTCAATATTGTAGTATCTACCAGCCAATTTAAACATGTAATCTCTGTTTCTAGCAGAATTGGGGTAATTTAATAGAATATCTTTCGCTTGGTTGGCCAATTCATACCTTTGCTCTTTACTTTTATTATAATCATTAGCTAGATTTAATAAATCATCAACTATATGATTGGCCTGTTGACTATTTTCCTGATTTTCAACTTTTGAATTACAAGATAACAGTATTAAAGCAATAGAAATTTTATAAAATAAAAGTCTCAATTTTTCAATTTGTGATATAATACTCACAAACTTACAATATATATTCTATTTTCAAACACACAATTAAGGTTTAGTACCTCCTTTTGGTGGATCAATTTCTTCACACCCTTCACAAGTGAATACAGGATCAGTAGGCGGAGGTGGGGGTGACACCACTGTATCAAAATCAGCAGGCAAAACAACCGAATCTGTCAAAGGGATATCTTTACTATATTCATCAAAATTAATCTTCTTTTCGATTTTTTGAATTTCATTATAAAGTTGCTCATCATTCTCATCATTTGTACAAGATGCTACTAGAACTACTAAAAATATAAGCGATACAATCTTTTTCATAACTTTAAATGTTTAAAATATTTAACAATTTTCTTTGGGTTTTTATTTATAATTTTTATCAAAATTATAACCCGTGGAAATTTATTATTTACGGTTTTACCGTACATTTTGTTAAAGTATTTCGTGGATGCTAGTAAAAGATTTTTTTCGTATATTCAATAATAAAAACTCTTTAGATGCGAACATTAGTAATTGGTGATATTCACGGAGCTTTGCGGGCTTTAAAACAAGTTCTTGAAAGGGCCAATGTTTCAGAACATGATACCTTAATTTTTTTAGGCGATTATCTAGATGGATGGAGTGAATCACCTGGTCTTGTGGATTTTATGATTACGCTAAAGATACAAAAAAAATGTATTTTTTTACGTGGTAATCATGATGAATTAGTTTTACATTGGCTTCAGAACAATCATGATAATCCAATGTGGTATAATCATGGCGGCGAGTCAACCGTTAAAGCATATGCTAGTGTGGATCAAAAAACTAAAGAAAAGCATATTGAATTTCTGCTATCATTAAAAAATTATCATCTCGACGAACAAAATAGATTGTTTATTCATGCTGGTTTTACAAACCTTAAAGGAGTTACTGCCGAACATTTTCCAAGAATGTTATACTGGGACAGAACATTGTGGGAAATGGCACTTTCGCTTGATACTTCAATCCAGAAAGATTCTTTTTTTTACCCTCGAAGATTTGGAATCTATAAAGAAATATATATTGGCCATACTCCTGTAACTCAAATCAATGAAACCAAACCTATAAACAAAGCTAATGTTTGGAATATTGATACTGGGGCTGCTTTTAAAGGACCTTTGACAATAATGGATATTGATTCAAAGGAATATTGGCAGAGTGATCCTGTTTATTTACTTTACCCAAACGAAAAAGGGAGAAACTAGAGAAAGTTCTTATATTTGTCGCATAAATTTTAAAAAAATGAGAAAAACAATTTTAACTCTATTAGTAGTATTCGCTGCTACAGTTTCAAATGCACAAGCATTCAAAGGTAAAGGCGATACAAAGTTTCAAGTTGGTGCTAATTTTCAAGATGGCGGAACGGGTATAACATCTACTGTTGATTTTGGTATTGGTGAAAATATGTCTTTTGGATTTCAAGCAACTTATATGTTATCTGCTAGTGAAATTTTAAATGAAAAACCAAAGTTTGAAGATAGAGCAGACATTAGAGCACGATTTAACGCCAATTTGGGTAACGTAATTAATATTGATGAAAAATTTGATGTGTATCCAGGTTTAGACTTAGGGTTAAGAAATTTTGGAGCTCATTTAGGTGCTAGATATTTTTTTACTGATGGCTTTGGTGTTTATACTGAATTTGCCCTTCCTATCGCTAAATATGATTCTACTCCAGGACTTTTTGGTAATTACAATAATCAATTCAACGCGAGTATTGGAATGTCCTTCAATCTATAATACATAAAGATGAGTGTTATTGAAAAAAAGTTAAAAGATAGAAGTAATTCTATCTGTGAATTATGTGGCAATCCTCATGATTTAAAAGTCTACAATGTCGCCCCTAATACAATTGAAAGTCTAGAACAGTCAATTTTAGCCTGCACGACTTGTATTAACCAAATTGAGAATCCTGAAGCAACGGATGCTAACCATTGGCATTGTTTATCGGATAGTATGTGGAATGAAAACTTACCAGTTCAGATTGTTTCATGGAGAATGTTGACCCGCCTTAAAAAGAATGACTTATTAGACATGATGTATCTTGATGAAGAAGCTTTAGAATGGGCAAAAGCAACTGGTGAAGACAGCGATGATGAAGGAAAAATAGTCCACAAAGATTCGAATGGAAATATACTTCAAGATGGTGATTCGGTTGTTTTAATTAAAGATTTAGATGTTAAAGGAGCTAATTTTACTGCAAAAAGAGGTGCTGCTGTGCATAATATAAAATTAGTTTGGGACAATGCAGATCAAATTGAAGGAAGAGTCGAAGGACAACATATTGTGATATTGACTCAATATGTTAAAAAAACAAAATAATTGTTTTTAAAAACATTGAAACTAAATTAAAAGCGACATCAAAATTGATGTCGCTTTTTTTAAACCCAAAATTTATAATCGTGCCACTTATTCAATAATTATTTTTTTGCTCATTATTCCATTATCAGTTTTTACTTTAACTATATAGGCTTCAGTACTTAATTCATTAACAGGCAATTGTATATTAGTTTGGTCTTCGTTAGTTAGCTTAAATTCTAAAACTTTTTGTCCTAATATAGAAAATACTTGAGCATTTTCAACTCTAATCCCTTTAAGTCCATTTTTGATAGTTACATAATCATTATTATAAAAAATAGATATGTTTTCATTCAATTCATTACTGTTATTACTTAATGTTTGATTACTAAAACGTAATGAAAATCTATTATTATAATCACCTACTGGGAGTGTAATTGAAAAATTAGAGTTTCTCAAATCATGATAAATTCCAGTTATTGCGTCAAACAAGTAAATTTCTTGGTTTGGATCAACATTCTCTAAGGATGCGATTTTTATAATATTATTTCCTTGATTTGCAATTTTTAAAGATAATGGAATGATTTGATCAGCACTAAATTGTGGTATAGCTTGAATAACAAGATTTGCTCCATTCAGTTTCCAATACATATCATCTGGATTAACATCGGCCATTACTGCATCAAATCCAAAATCAAATTGAGATGTAGAGTTGACATCTGCCCCAATTAATATTTGTCTGTGCATGTTTGAAGGAGAATCGTATTGTAATCTTATTTTAGGTCTAGTATCTTCTGCTAACTGATTAGCGTTGTTATTTGCTGATTTAAAAAATATAGACTGTCCAGATGATTCTGTTTTGAATACTCTTTGGCTATTTTTAAAAATAATACTACCTCCAGTAATTGCTGTTGATAAATTAGGGTTATTTGCAATTAAACTAGGATCAACAAGTGAATTAATAAAGAAAGCTTGACCAACAGGAATATATCTTTGTGGTACTTTAACTCCACTAGAGCCATTATTATTAATCATAGGATCGTTTGAAATTGCTACAACACCACCCATTAATGTGTATGTCGCATAACCCGCAACATAATTTGATAGATTATGAGAACTACCTCCAAAATTGTCATAAAAATATAATGCTCCATTAAATCTATTACTAGAAGCCCTACCTCCTCCGTCTCTCATATTATCTAAAATAAATTCATTAGCATCCAGTGCTGATGCATATGGATTCCCAATTAGGTAACTTTGGTTTAAACCAATTGTTAGTCCTATAATTCCATTGTTTGGTTTACCTGCATAAACATAATTTTGACTTTCAGACACAGCTGCAGATCCCGTTACGCCTTTCATGGTATAACCTTCTCCAATTTTTATGTTTCCTGTACTACCTATTCGTTGCCAAGAATTATAACTTGTGCTTGTCAAAGTATATTTATGAATCCATCTATTACTAATTTTAATTGGGTTTGATACTGCACCGTCTGCATAGTTGTAAGCATCACCAAAAGATATCACTCCTGGATTATATGGATTAACGATAGCATCTGTTCCATCTCTTAAAATTCCAGAAACGTTATAATTAACCCCATCTAAACTAACCGGTGAAGACCAATAATTATAGTGAAAACTACTCTTTTTTCCTTGTTGGTCTTTTAAAAGTTTACCTGAACCTTCAACAGGATTAGCTAAATCTCCTAATTGTATCAACTGTGCTTCGTCTGTTAGTCTCAAAATACCACTATCTAAAGTAAGTAAATTAGCAACTGTCAATTGAAAGTTATTTGGAAGGTTAATACCTATTGCCGAATCTAAACTATTTAAAGTAAGATTATAAAAAGATTCATTGAGTTTTATACCTGAATTTATTAATTGTACTTGATTAGTTCCTTCTCCATTAAAAGTAACTGTTCCTTGACCAGGAATAAAAGTCCCACTATTTTTCCAATCTCTTTTAATGTGTAGCAAAGAATTGTTTATAACTGTAAGTGAACTAGCGTTAGCTATTATTAAATCTCTACAAATTGCAACATCATCCTCAGGCGCATAAATACTTGCTCTATCTATTACCGGCATTCTTATAGAACCATTAGGAATTACAGCATCATCGGTGGCAGTTGGAACACCTCCAGCCCAGTTTTTACAATCAAACCAATCTGTGCTTTGAATACCTGTCCAAAGTCCTTTTGTTCCATTTAAAACAGTTAAAACAGCACTTCCGCTTAAATCAGATGATTGAGCTGTACAGTTTTTATCACTTAAAGCTGTTACAGTATATGTAACATTAGATAATAAAGTTGGTACTGTAAAATTATAAGGATTATCAGATGTAGTAACTGTTGTATTTGTAGAACCATTAGAATAGGTAATAACCCATGGAGCAGTTCCTGTTAGTGCAATGCTTAAATTAGCATTATCTCCCAAACAAACTATTTGAGATGTTCCAATACTTGCAGTAGGTCTTGGTCGTACGGTAACTTTTATTTCTGCTGTTCCATCTGGTCCATAACTAGTACAACCATTAATATATGAAACCACATAATATGTAGTTGTAACAGGAGGTGTTACAGTCATAGCTGAACTAACTGAATTAGTTGATATTAAAACATTCCCATTTTGATCTAACCATTGTGTAGTTAATCCCGATGGGGTTTCAGGAATTCCAATATTATCAATTGCCCATGAACTGTTTAACAAACCATGATAACTAAATTTTACTCTTAAATTAGGTTGACCAATATAGTTGTTTAGATTGATAACCTCTTGAGGAAAGTTATTGTAGGGTGTTCTATTTAGAGCTCCCGTATAGCTTGATAAAAGGATATTATAAGTATTACCTCCATCAAGAGACAACCAAACTTTAGCTGTAGCTCCTGCAGTTAATTTAAAAGCATGATTAAATTGAATTGTAAATGTAGCCAATCCAAAGCTATTAAATATTGGTGTCTCTAACTCAGAATCGATAGCTCCATGAGCAATTGCAAATTTCCCTGTGGAAGTATATGTTGTTCCAGAATAGGTTCCAGAATTTGATGTAGTTAATCTAAACCCTGTAGGTTTTGTATTACTACCTCCGGCATTTAAACCATTAGTATTACCATCAACATCCCAACCCTCTGGATTTGCGTAACTAAAAGCGCCTCCAGTAGCCACTCCTTGACTAGTAGCATATCCGCTTAAAGCATTTAATATTGAACTTTCACCTTCACATATTGTAGCTGGAATTGCAACTACTGTTGGCTTTATATTAGGAATAACCACAATAACTGAGCTACTGGAATAAGTAATTGCACATGAACCATTTTGGACAACAGCTCTAAAAATTGTAGTATCATTTAAACTCGTATAATTGTAACTCGAAGTTGTATTAACTATAGTTATCCAACTATTACCACCGTCGATTGATTTTTCCCATCTCACTACATTTCCTGTATGTCCACTTAAGTATAACCAACCACTACCTAAATGGCAAATCGTATTTACAGTTACAATTGGTGTAATTCCTACTGCAGAAACTGTAACGTTTCCACCTATTGAAGGTTGAAAAACAGTGACAGTGACAGTATCATTATAAGACAATGGGCATAAACCCGCTATTATATTATAAGTAGTTGTTGAAGTTGGTGATACAGCAAAATTAATATCGCCTCCTGTACCAATAACTGGAAAACCAATTGGGCTATTTGATTCATTTCTTAGTTGATAGGAAACTCCAAGCTCGCTATTGAAAAGCGTTATTGTTGTTCCTTCGCCTGAACAAATTGAAACATCGTTTGACAATATTTTTTGGACACTGCAATCTTGACCATAACCCAAAAAAACACCACATAGTAACACTAGAAAGAAAGTAATTTTTCCCATAGTTCATCTGTTTGATTAGTAAAAAAAAAGTAAAATTTTGAAAATTTAACCTATTCAGAATTGTGAGTTTGTAGCCTAACAAATGAAATAATTATTAAAAAGCTTTAATAGTTCATAATTTCATTCTGTCTTCAGAATAGATTTTTCAACAAATCGGGTTGTGGCATTTGTTTTATGAAACTAAATTACTCATTTAAATAAACAAACAAGGATTTTACATTCAGTTTTCGATTAAAGGTTTTTATATTCGATGAATGACTTTTTGAGTCCAAAAAAAAATTGGAATAAGAAGATATTAAAAAAAGCAGCCTTATAAGGCTGCTTTTTTAATGTTAACTTTAAAATATATTGATTATAAATCAAATTTAATTCCTTGTGCTAAAGGTAATTGATCAGAATAATTAACTGTGTTTGTTTGTCTTCTCATATATACTTTCCAAGCGTCAGAACCCGACTCGCGTCCACCGCCAGTTTCCTTTTCTCCACCGAATGCACCACCAATTTCAGCACCAGAGGTTCCGATGTTTACGTTTGCAATTCCACAGTCAGATCCAGCAAATGATAAGAATTTTTCTGCTTCTTTCATACTGTTTGTCATGATTGAAGAAGATAAACCTTGAGCAACTCCATTTTGTAATTCAATAGCATTTTCAACTTCTCCACTATATTTCATTAAATATAAAATTGGAGCAAAAGTTTCGTGTTGAACAATTTCAAAATGATTTTCTGCTTCAATGATAGCTGGTTTTACATAACATCCAGATTCGTATCCTTCCCCAGATAAAACGCCTCCTTCAACTAATACTTTTCCTCCTTCTGCTTTCGCTTTTTCAATCGCAGCTAAATAAGTGTTTACTGCATCTGTATCAATAAGTGGTCCTACGTGGTTTTTCTCATCTAATGGGTTACCAATTTTAATTTGTCCGTATGCACCTACAATGGCGTCACGTACTGTATCATAAACTGATTCGTGGATAATTAATCTACGAGTAGAAGTACATCTTTGTCCCGCAGTTCCAACCGCTCCGAAAACCGCTCCAGGAACTACCACTTTTAAATCGGCAGTAGGAGTGATGATAATTGCGTTGTTTCCACCTAACTCTAATAAAGATTTTCCAAATCTTTCAGCAACTTTTGCACCAACAATTCTTCCCATTCTTGTTGAACCAGTTGCAGAAACTAATGGAATTCTAGTATCTGTAGTAATCATTTCACCTACTTTGTAGTCTCCGTTTACGATACAAGAAATTCCTTCTGGTAAATTATTTGCTTTTAAAACATCAGCAATAATATTTTGACAAGCGATCGTACAAATTGGTGCTTTTTCAGAACCTTTCCATACACAAACGTCTCCACAAATCCATGCTAAAGCCGTGTTCCAAGACCAAACGGCAACTGGGAAGTTGAAAGCAGAAATGATTCCAACAATTCCAATCGGGTGCCATTGCTCACGCATTACGTGACCTGGACGTTCTGATGGAATAACCTGACCGTTTAATTGACGAGATAAACCAACTGCGAAGTCGCAGATGTCGATCATTTCTTGAACTTCTCCGTAACCTTCTTGTAAAGATTTCCCCATTTCGTAAGAAACTAATTTTCCTAGAGGTTCTTTTAATTCTCTTAATTTATTTCCAAACTGACGTACAATTTCTCCACGTTGTGGCGCTGGCATTGCTCTGAAAACTTTGAAAGCTTCTTCAGCAGTTTTGATTACTTTTTCGTAATCTGCAGCTGTTGTAGTTTTTACTTTTCCGATTAATTGACCATCAACTGGAGAATAAGATTCTATTATTTCTCCTGAAGAAAAACTATTTGAACCTGTTGAAGTTCCGTCGTTTACTCCTTTAATTCCTAATGCTTTTAATGCTTCTTGCATTCCGAATTGTGATGCTATTGTTGACATATTTAACTTTATTATGTGTTTTTGTTATTTTTGTGCAAATGTATGTTTTTTTTTGAATATTTAGCCCTGATTATAGCGATAGCTTTTTGAAATAAAAGGCTTGTAATTGTGGTACTAACAAAGCGACAATAGAAGCTCATGTTAGTACCTACTATTACTACTTTTTATAAAAAAACTAAAGCGTAAAGCAGGAATGGCTACTTAATAAATCTTAGATCTGTTTCCATAATCGTTCCACATTTAGTGCAGGTTCTTTTTTCTTCAGATGTATAGAAATCCTTAAAGTGTTGAAGAAAATCTTTTTCAATATCGTTTAGTCCAAAGTAAACTTCATGTAATTTATGATTGCAGTTATCACAAAACCAAAGCAACCCATCTTTACCTTCAGTTCTTTTTCGTTCAATTACCAAACCAATAGAGCCTTCGGTTCGATTAGGAGAATGTGGTACTTTTGCAGGATGTAAATACATATCGCCAGCAGACAGTTTCATTGTTTTCTTTTCTCCATTTTCCTGAATATAAACTGTTATTTGACCTTCAAGTTGGTAAAATAATTCTTCAGTTTCATTATAATGGTAATCTTTACGGGCATTAGGTCCGCCTACAATCATCACAATATAATCGTCTGATTCTATATATAAATTCTTATTTGCAACAGGTGGTTTAAGAAGATGACGGTTTTCTTCTATCCATTTATTAAGATTGAATGGCCTTTTAATTGACATGACTAATTTTTAAAGTAAAGTTATAAAATAAAAAATCCCGAACGAGTCGGGATTAGTTATTATTTGAATTCTTTTATTAAATAAATGTAAACTGGAAAGTGATCACTAAATCCAATTTCATTTGCAGAGTGTCGAAGGGGATAACCTTTATATTGTCCGTCCTTTTGGATTAAATAAGGCTTATTATAAATACCAGCTTTCCAATAGGTCCATGAAGCATAATTTGCATTAACAAGTCGTTCTGAAACCATGATTTGGTCAAAAATATCCCCTGCATCTCTATGGAAAAGTGTAGCGTTACCTTCTTTAAACATTTGCTCAAATGGATTATATATATCTCTCGGTGCTTCCAATTCTGTTTTTTTAAGTTTTGCTCCTAACTCAACTTTCACACTCTTATTATATGACCCATCATTTAAATCTCCCATTGTGATAAACTTTGCATTTGGTTTGATTTTAATAATAGAATCTATAATTTGTCTATTTAATCTACCAGCTGCTTCACGGAAAGGACTACTTTTTTTCTCACCTCCTGAACGAGATGGCCAGTGATTTACAATAATGTTAACCTCTTCACCATCTAACAAACCAGTAACTAGTAACTGATCTCTAGTGAATACTCTGTTTGTTGAATTATCTATACTCACAGCATCATCAGTTTTTTCTTCTTCCTCTTTTTTCTCTTTTGAAGAAGATTTTTTATTGTAAATGTACAATGGCACATTTACATAACTTGTAGGTTGAAAATGTTTTTTTTGATATAACAAAGCCACATCGATACCTCTTTTATCTGGCGAATCAAAATGTACGATCCCATAATCTTTATCGATTAAGTTAGGCTGTTTAACCAAATCTTCTAAAACTCCTCTATTTTCAATTTCACATCCTCCAATTAGAACTGGAGATGCTTTTTGTTGGTCACTTGTGCCAATTTCTGACAAGACTCGACTTAAATTTTCAAGTTTTTTCTTATATTTTTTTCCAGTCCAATTTTGTGCTCCATCGGCTAACCATTCTTCATCATTATTTGGTCCATTTATGGTATCAAATAAATTCTCAAAGTTGTAAAAAGCCACGGTTTGCAAGGCAAACTTTTTAGCTTGCTGTGCCGTTGCGGAGAAACCTATTAAAGTGATAAATAGGTAGATAAAACTTTTAATTTTCATATATTTACATTATTTTTTTGTAAACTTAATTACAATTTTCTGGCCAAAAGTAAATAATATTATTAAAAAATGTACATTTGTCGCCCTGCTTTTTAAAAACGAGTAGGAAAAAGTAAATTAATTTAATTTTATTTATGAAAAAACTTGTCTTAAGTACACTGTTTGTATTGCATGCTTTTTTAGTTTTTGCACAACAACCTACTGGGATTTCTGGAAAGGTTCTTGACGCCAAAACTCAGAATCCGTTACGTAATGTGGTAGCATCAATTCAAAACACAAATTTAACTCAGCTTACAGATGCTGAAGGTAAATTTATTTTTAAAGATGTTGCTGTTGGTAGCCAATATCTAAGAATTAAAAGTGATGGTTATAAAGAGCAATTATTACCAATTGAAATCGTAAAAAACCAAGTTCTTGATTTAGGAATTATTGTTTTAGAAGACGATTCTCAAGCGACTGAGCAACAAATAAGCTTAGTCACAATCACTGAAAATGATTTAGGTGATGACAATAGTGGATCAGAAAGTACATCTGGTTTATTACAAGCCTCTCGTGATGCATTTCAACAAACAGCAGCCTTTAATTGGGGGCAAGCTCGCTTTAGAATAAGAGGTTTAGATAATGAGTATGCAACAACAATGATTAATGGTGTTGCAATGAACAAAATCTACGACGGAAGACCTCAATGGGGTAACTGGGGTGGTTTAAATGATGCTACAAGAAATCAAGAGTTTACGATGGGCTCTACTCCTTCAGATTATACATTTGGTGGAATATTAGGAACTCAAGAAATTAACACGCGCGCTTCAATTTACAGACCAGGTTCAAGAATTTCATTTTCTGGAGCCAACACAAATTACAATTGGAGAGCTATGGCAACTCATGCCTCTGGAATGAACACAAAAGGATGGGCTTTTGTTATTTCAGCTTCAGGGAGATGGGCAGATGAAGCTCATTTTGAAGGCACAACTTACGACGCAAAATCGCTTTTTGCTTCGGTTGAAAAAAGATTCAATGAAAAACACAGTTTAAACTTTACATCTATATATGCTGATAATATTAGAGGTAAAAACTCTCCTAACACAGATGAAGTAACTAATCTTGCAGGTGTTAAATACAACTCTTACTGGGGATGGCAAGATGGAAAGAAAAGAAACTCAAGAATTAAAAACTTGAGCGAACCAATCATGATGTTAAGTCACTATTGGAAATTTAATGATAAAACAAAATTAAATACTAACGTTGCTTATCAAACTGGACGTATTGGAAACAGTCGTTTAGATTATCAAGGAGCTCCAAATCCCGATCCAACATATTATAGAAATTTACCAAGTTATTTCACATCGCAATATGATCAAGATACAGGTGTATTCATTGGAAACTCTCCACAAAATCAATCTGATGCTCAAAATGCTAAGTTTTTAACTCAAAAACAATTAGATTGGAACGGTATTTATCAATTTAATAAAAACACTCAAAATGGCAGAAGTGCTTATGTGTTATATGAAGACAGAACTGATGATACTACTATCTCGGCTAACACAATCTTAAACACACAGTTGTCTGACAATATTGTATTAAACGCTGGTTTCAATTACAAAAATTTAAAATCTAAAAACTTCCAATATTTAATGGATTTACTTGGAGGTCAATTCTTTGAGGATAAAGATCTTTTTGCAAACGTTGAAGTTGGACAATCTACAGAAGCAGATTTAAATAATCCAAATAGAAATGTAGTTGTAGGAGACAAGTTTGGCTATAACTATAACTTATATGCCTCAACATATGATGCTTTTACACAATTCAAATTTAACTACAAAAAAATTGATTTTTATTTAGCACAAAACTACAATAGAAGTGAATACCAAAGAGAAGGATTATACAAAAGTGGAATTTATCCAACAAATTCTTTTGGGAAAAGCAACAAAATCACTTTTGAAAATTTTGGTTTTAAAGGAGGATTAACATATAAATTATCAGGAAAACATTATTTTGATGTAAATGCAGCTTATTTAACTAAAGCTCCAACTTTGAGAAATGTATATCCAAACGCAAGACTAAATAACAACACAACTATAGGTATTGACAATGAAACTGTTTATTCATTTGACGGTAGTTATGTTATGAGAGCTCCAAGATTTAAAATGCGTTTAACTGGATATTTCAATAAAATAGAAAACGCAACTGAAACATCTTTCTTCTTTGCAGAAGGAATTATTGATGATGGTGGAGGAAGTGATACTGACGCCTTTGTTGCAGAAACTGTTACTAATATTAACAAAAAGAATATTGGAGGAGAATTTGGAATTGAGTGGAACGTAACATCAACAATAAAAGCAACTGGTGCTGCTGCATATGGACAAAACGTTTATGCAAATAATCCTCATGTTTACATTAATAACGATGGAGCTGCGACATCAACTAACACTAATCCAGTTATAGATTTTGGAACCTCTTCTATGAAAGGTTACAGAGTTGCTGGATCTCCTCAACAAGCTTACTCAGTAGGTCTAGAATATCGTGCGCCTAAATTCTGGTGGATTGCAGCAAATGCAAACTATATGGACGACTCTTATCTTGACATCTCTACAATTTTAAGAACTCAAAACTTTTATGTTGATCCTGCTTACGGTAATGGGGTACCTTTCCCTGAAGCTACTCCAGAGAGAGCAAGAGAATTATTAAAACAAGAAAAATTCGATAGAATTCGTTTAGTAAACTTAACAGGAGGTAAATCTTGGAGAATTAAAGGTAAAACTTTAGGTTTCTTTGCTTCAGTAAACAATGTATTTGATGAAGTATATAAAAGTGGTGGTTTTGAACAAGCAAGAAATGCTAATTATAGAGAGTTAAATCAAGATGTATCAAGTGGTACGCCATCTTTTGCTCCTAAGTATTTCTATGGTTACGGAAGAACTTACTTTGTTAACGTGTATATTAACTTCTAATTTGATAGTAAGATGAAAAACATAAAATCAATATTATTTTTAGCGATTGCTTTTGGTACTCTATCAAGTTGTACTGAAGATGATGCTTATGAAATCCCAACTTTTAAGTCTACTATATTTGAAGAAAATTTTTCTGATAATGAAGATGGTACAGTTCTTAATACTAATGGCTGGAGTAACTATGCTCAACAAGGTACAAAAAAATGGACTGAAGAAGTCTTTAGTGGCAATGGTTACGCCGAATTTACATCGTTTAATTCTGGACAAGCAGTAAATGTTGCATGGTTAATTTCTCCTGAAATTGATATGGACAAACAAGAAGGTGAAAAATTACATTTTCAAACTGCTCATAGTTTCTTAACAAGTAGAGATAATCCAATTGAGTTATTAGTTTCAACTGATTATGATGGTGTTAACTTTAACAATTCAAGTTGGGTAAAATTAGAAGCTAGAATGGTAACTCCTGATAATGTTAGATTCACATGGATCAACTCAGGTGCAGTTGATTTATCTAAGTTTACGGGAAAATTACATTTTGCATTTAGAGTAACTGGATCAGGTACAAATACAAATCTTGATGGAACATATCAAGTAGATAACATTCGTGTTTTTAACTAAAAATTAGATTATGAAAATTAATATATTAACAGTTTCAGGTTTATTAGCCATTGCTTTAAATTTTTCTGGTTGTGCTGAAAACGATTTTAACGAGCCTGCAAACACATGTGTAGAAACAACTTGGGTAAAAACTAAAGAAGTTCAGGATATAGTAGCACTGGCTACACTTACTGGTTCAACACCTACAGAATATACTTTAGATGATGTAATTGAAGCTTATGTAACTTCAAACGACGAAAGAGGTAACTTTTATAAAACAGTGCATTTACAAACTTTACCTTCAATATCAACTCCAAATCCTGTTGGTATAGTTCTTTCCTTAGACAAAGAAGGTTTATTTGGAAAAAGGTTTACCCCTGGTAAAAAAGTAACCATTAACCTAAAAGGGATGTATTACGCCATAGTTGATGGCTCTTTAAAATTAGGTTCTTTGTTTGAATTAACTCAAGTTGGAAGAGTTGCTGAAAGAGATATCGACAAGTTTGTGTTTCCAGCTTGTGATATTAAAGTTCCAGAAAGCGATCTTGTAAGAACAATGCCAATAGCAACAGCAATAACAAATGCTAACTTAAATACATTAATCGAATTAGATAATGTAGAATTTGCTGATGCTTCTTTAGGAAGAACTTTATACGATGTTGATTCTGGAGGTGGCGCAACTAACCATGAAGTTGTTGACATAACTACTGGAGTTAGAACAATTTTAAGAGTTAGTAGTTTTGCTGGATTTGCTGGTCAAAAAGTTCCTTCAGGAAGTGGAAAAATAAGAGGTGTATTAACTAAATTTGGAAGTACTTTTCAATTTATGGTTAGAGATTTTAGTGATTTTAAATTAACATCTCCACGTCCATTTAACTTTACAGGAACACAAACCGAAAATTTTGAATCATATTCAACTGCTAGCACTAATCAACCAATGTTGACTAAATATTTAAACCTACCTGTTGTAGGAACTAAATCTTGGTTAGTAAAAACTTCTTCTGGATTTACTAAATATTTAGAGATGACTTCATTCTCTACTAATACAACTCCTGAGAAAAGCAGAAGTTTGTTTTTAGTACCTGTTGATTTCACAGCAGCATCAACTTTATCTTTCCAAATTAGAGCACAATTCTATAATGGGTCTTGCTTTAAAGTATATTACACTACTAACTATATTCCAGGTGAAAAAATATCATCAGCTACTTTGTACGATATTTCTTCTTCTTTTGCTATTCCAACAGCTAATACTGCTACTTTTGGTAATGCTGGAACGTACAATATACCTACAAATGTAACAGGCAACGGTTTCTTTGTATTTGAATATATAGGGAGTAATTTAACTAGCGCACCTGTTGTTACAACAACAATTCAATTAGATAATATTATAATTAACTAAAAAAGTATTAGTTAAAAAAGGCTCCTCATAGGAGCCTTTTTTTTGCCACAAAACAAAATCTTTAACTTATATAGTTTCTTAAATCATTCGACTAATTTTTAAAATATATTAATTGATTATGTATAAGTGTCAAGGTATTTTAAATTGGCAACAGAAAAATAAATATGATAATTACAATATATTTAAAGTTATAAAAAGTATCATTTCTTCTCAGCAAACGATAAATTCTTTATAGCTTCAACAAGAAAAAAATAAAGAACCCTAAATAAAAAAAACCCATCAAATGATGGGTTTTTAATTTAGTATATAAGAAAATAAATTATTTCTTAACAATCATAAATTCAGAACGACGATTTTGAGCGTGTTCCTCTTCTGTACAATTATCTCCACACAAAACTTTTGGTTCAGATTCACCAAAACCTTGACCCGAAATTCTTTCTTTAGCAATACCTTTAGATATTACATACTGTACTGTAGATTTCGCTCTTTGATCTGACAAATTCATATTGTATTTATCATTACCACGAGAATCAGTATGAGATTTAGCAAAAATTACCATTTCTGGATATTGATTCATAACCGCCACTAACTTGTCTAACTCTGAAGCACCTTGCTGGGTAATATTGCTTTTATTATAATCAAAATAAATGTTATTCAATATAACCTCCGTTTCAGTTACAATAGCCTCAATAGGTCTTAAAGTTACATTTAAGACAACTTCTTCTTTTTCTTGAGGTATTGATAGGCTTTCATCATAATAACCATTTCTAGAGACAGTAACAGTTTTTGCTTGTTCGCATTCAAATTGGAAATTTGCTTTACCAATTTCATTAGAAAGTTCATTAGCTAAACCATTTTGAGACCCTCCTAAAACACTAACTTTTGCTCCAGAAACGCCTGATCCAGTTTTAGCATCATTTACTTGAACTAGTAAATCAGTGTTACAAACAGGTATAGCAAGATAAATATCATCGTCTCCAGTACCTCCATCTCTATTACTTGATAAAAAGGCAATGTTTTTTTCTTGATTAAAGGTAAATCCAAAATCATCTTTTTCACTATTTACTGGTTTACCTAAATTAATTGCTTCAGTTGGTTTCGACAAATCATATGCATAAACATCAAGACCACCTAATCCGCCCTTGCCATTTGAAGAAAAATAAAGAACATTATTGTCAGCAATAAAAGCTGACAACTCATTACCTTCCGTATTTACATTAGAGCCAAGATTTTCAGGTGTTCCAAAAGTTCCATCAGGATTTACTGCTACTTTCCAAATATCTGTTTTACCTAAGCTTCCAGGCATATCCGAAACAAAATAAAGAGTATTACCATCTTTACTTAATGATGGGCTACTTGTATTATACTCTTTACTGTTAAATGAAACTGGAGTAATATTTGACCATTTACCTTCAATATTAGTTGCTTTAAAAATGTTTACTTTTCCTTGCTTTGTCTTTTTATCAGAACTTTTCACAAACTTCTTATCATAAAAACTATCTCTAGTAAAGTACATTGTAATACCATCTGCACTAATAGTCACAGGACCTTCATGGTATGGAGTGTTTAATTCATTTACCGGTGTAGCTGTAGCACTTAATTCTCCATTGGTAAAATCTGCTTTGTAAATATCCAAATAAGGTTGATCATTCCAATCATATGTTTTTCTGGCAGTATTTCTTGCACTTGAAAAATAAACAGTTTGATCTTTTAAAAACGCTCCAAAATCTGAATATTTTGAATTGGTTGGAACAGATTTAACATCAAATTTTTTAGATTGTCCTAAAATCTCATTTAAATAATTCTTATTATTTGCTTTTTGTGCACGTTGATCATTAGGGGCTAAAGCAGCAAACTTAGTCATAGCATCATTCGCTTCTGGATATTTACCATTTGCTTTTAACATCTCAGCATATCTAAAATAGGTTTCAGCATCCTGTTGTGAAGCTACAGCTTGTGAATACCATTTTTCTGCTTCGACAGAATTAAAAACGTTATAATAACAATCTCCTAGTTGCTTGAAAACATATGGATTTGCTTTTCCTTTGTCATTTAGTTTTAAATACTCCTTTGCAGCATCAACAAACTCATAACGATTAAAAAGTTGATCTGCTACTTTAGTGTCTTTATTTTGTGCTTTTGTTGTAGAAATTACAAAAGCAAAACCTATAGCTATATATATTTTTTTCATTTTAAGTTTGTTTATGTTAGAAGTAACGTGGTGAACTTGATACTTTTTTCGGGAAGTTCAAATCAAATAACAACATAACTTCATGTGAAGATGGAGTAGTAACATCAAGATCCGAAACAATATGATCATATGCATAACCAATTCTAAGTCCATCAGTAATTCTGTAATTAACTAGAGCTCCAAATGAATCATCTAACCTATAAGTTGCGCCAATTTCGAATTTATCAAAAAACAAGAAATTAGTTGAAACATCAAGAGAACTTGGTGCACCAAAAGCAGATTTTAACATAAAATGAGGTTTAAACTTAGTTTTCTCACTCAAATTAAACACATAACCTCCTGTTAAAAAATAATGTTGCACCTCTGATCCATACTCAACACCATTATAATCTAAATGGGCTGATTTAAGCATATTTGGAATAGAGAATGCTAAATAGTACTTATTGGTATAATAAAATAATCCAGCTCCAATATTTAAATTAGAGTTTGAGGTGTCTTGAGCGAAAGGACCATCATCAGGAACCGCTAGAGTTGAAGCAATTTGACTATTTAATCCTATTTTTTGAAGTGTGATTCCTGCTTTAATACCAGCAGCCAATCTATGTTCTCCACCTAGGTTTAGTGTATAAGAGAAATCACCATAAATGTTGTTTTCTTCAACTGGTCCAATTCTATCAGAAACTACAGATAAACCAAGACCAACATTCTTACCAACTGGTGAATGACCTGTTGCTGTAAAAGTTGTAGGTGAATCTTCTATTTCAACCCATTGCTTACGAAACAATAAACCGAAACTTAAATTTTCTTTAGACCCTGCATAGGCTGGATTCATCACGTTCATATTATACATATATTGTGTATAATGTGGATCCTGCTGAGCCGAAACATCATTAAGTGTTAAAGCAACAACTAGGGCTGTGAAAAATATGTTTTTCATTTTTAATTCTGTTTTATTTGGTTAGAATTGTTGTCTGTGAAATCACAGACAACAATCTATCTTTATTTATTAATGTAAATCCAACCTGATTTGTTTTGTCCATCATTTTGCTCAAACACAAAATAATATGTTCCAACAGGTAATTCATCACCTTTATCTGTTTGACCGTGCCATTGATCAGTGTAGTTACTATAGCTATATACCTTAGTTCCGTATCTATTAAAAATACTTAACTGTTTAACACCTAAACCTCTTAAATCAAAACTGTCATTTTTACCATCTCCATTAGGTGAAATACCTTTTGGAATTGTACAAATAGAAGACAATACAAGGAAATCTTGAGTATCTGTACATCCATCAGGTGAAGTGGTAACTTTTACAGTGAAAGTAAGAGGAAAACTCCCTGATGATATGTTGTTAGTTTGAACATACTGACTTACATTAAATGTATTTTGATTATTTCCTGAAGCAATAATATCACCATTAGAGTTAGTCCATTCATATAATACATTAGCTGGATCAAAAGAGCCGTTAATAGGAGAAGCTGTAAGAATATAATTAGATCCTTGACAATCACCCACAGCATCAATTGGTATTTCTGTAGTGTCTGGTGATACAGAAATAGAATATGTACTTGAACAACCTTGATTTGTTATAGTTACTTCATAAATACCATAATCATCATAGCTGATAGAATTTGTAGTGTCTGGCAATGAACTTCCATCTAGAGTCCAAGAATATATAACTGGATCTGCAGTCGTATAGTTTATAGGTGTAACCGTTATAACAGAAACCTCATTTATACATTTCACTAGATTGGTTCCATCTATAGTTGCTTGTGGTACAAAATTAACAGTAAAGTTAGTTGTAATAGGAGTTACATTAGTACAACTATTTAAAGTTATCAGAACTTCATATAACCCTGTTGTTGTTGGGCTATACTGATATGAAGTAGCGCCTGGTATTGGTATTGTATTAAGCAACCAAACATAAGTAGCATCACCAACAGCAAAATTTGTTGGATTTACAGTTAATGTTGCAGATTGACCAGCACAAATTGTATTATCTAAATCAGATGATAATATAGTAGCAACTGGATTAGCATAAACATTTATATCAAATTGTTCTTGTACTTGCGGACAACCGTTTGCAGCAACTATTGTGTTATAAACAGTATAAGCACCTGGTATACTTGATGCAAGATCAATTTCTCCGGTTGCACTATTAATAACAAGTCCTGTTGAAGAGCTAAAAGTTCCTGCTAAACCACCCCCAATAAATGTAGGCAATAGTGTTCCTTCACTTTGGCAATGATTTGCAACTGCATAATTGAATGTTGCTACTGGTAATGCTGTTATTGTAATTGAAGATGTAGCTGTAACTAAAGCACAACCTCCAGTTGCACCAATCTCATTGGTAACTATATATGTACCAGCAACACTTGCCCCTAAATCAATTTCTCCAGTTGCAGAATTAATAACTAATCCAGGAGTTGATGTAAATGTACCTGCTACACCTCCTCCAGTAAATACAGGAGCTGCAAAGCTTCCGTTTGAACAATAGGGTCCAGTACCATAATTAAAATCTGCAACTGCTGGTTTATTTATTATAACTGTAGTACTTGTCTCATATAAGTCACATCCCCCACTTGCTGGTATTCTATAATTAACAATATAAGTCCCTGGAATACTCGTGCTTGGAGTAAAAGCTCCCGTAACTGGATTTATAGATAATCCAATATTTGGCACTGGAAGGTAATACCCCCCTGTAGTTCCTGTTTGAGTTACGGTTTGAGTAGTAGTATTAGTAGTACAATACTCCGAAGCACTATAAACAATAGTCGCAGAAGGTGGATTTGTAATTGTAATAGTCCATGTAGAACTAGATGGATTACAATCTGGATCTGAAGAAGCAATATAACTTGTAATCAAGTAAGTTCCCACTGGGCTTGCTGCTAAATCTATAACACCAGTAATTGGATCTATGACTAATGTGTTAGGGGTTGCAGAAAAAGTACCAAAAGATGCTGACTGACCCAAAATAGGTGCAGGATTTGGATCATCTTTACAATAAAAATTACTTGAATAAGATATACTTGTATAAGGACAGCAATCTTGCATTTGTGGACCACTAGTTTTTGTTATTTTAATATATCCTCTCTCACCAGGTAAACTAGATGCTGTGTAATTAGTAACCATAACTACATATACTTCTCCTGCAATTGCATTAGGAAAGGCAAAATCCTCTTGAAATGCAGGTGAAAAACTACAGCCAACGGTCTGTCCACCAGCTCTCACATTATTTACTGATATTGAACTACATGCCGTAGCCACATCAGGGTATGGCCCCCATGTTGCATAATCAACATCTAAGTTTGGAGCATTTGTTGCACTAGTACCTTGTGTTATATGATAAGTGTAAGATCCATTTGTAGGAATGGTTAAATAGTAAAATGTTGGTGAGGGTGCACTTCCTAAACAACCTACATTTGTAGTTGTCGTTCCACTAATTGGATTAGGATTTTGAGGCACACCAACATCATTTCTTAGAATCACATTATCTACAAGACAAATAGGAACAGCATTTTCGCAATAAATTACTCTTGTTCCAACACATACTTCAAATTTTAAATTTGATGCTGTAGCCCCAGTGCTAAAAACTCTAATTTTATATGTTTGCCCTATAGTTAATCCAGTATTCATCGAACCACTTATTCCATCATGACAAGTAAGTGGAATTAAATTTCCACAATCAGTTCCACTGTACAATGCATAACTTAACCCAGTAACTTCATCATGTTGGAAGTCTGGCATAGCTCCTCCTGTTAATGCAGGTAAATGGAAAGAAATATAATGAGTAGTCGCAGTTGCTGTAAAATGAAACCACACATCATCATTGTCAGCATTTCCATCTGTACATGGAGCAGGAGCTTGAGTAGAAGCTGTTGCTCCTTGTAAACTACCTAAGGTTGTTTGTGTACAATGTGTGTTTTGATTAACTGGCACCAATTTAGAATTCACACACTCATCATTGATATCAGGGGTTTCAAATGTTTGAGGCAATGAAATCGGACTAAAATCTGTAGGTGAACAAACTGCTCTAACATAATAGTCATAACATGTTAAGGGCGATAAGCCCAGTGCTGTAAATGGCTTAGAATTTATCGTAATCCATCCTGGAGTATTATTGTCTGGAACTGGCGAACTACAAGGCAACAAAATAACTTGCCATTGATTCGCTAAAGTTGAATCTGGATTAAACGGTTGTGTCCAATCTAAAACTGCGGATGACGCAGTAACATTAGAAAAAGTTAAATTAATTGGTTTAGAACATGTTGGCAAAGTTGTAAAATCGCCTGCAGAAGTCCAAACACTTGCGCTCGTAGAGGAACAATTCGTTCTTACGTAATACTGATACTCTTTATTAGGCTGTAAACCAGTTAAAATAAAAGGATTTGTTGTAACTGCAGTAAATGTAGGTGTAGATGTTGCTGTAGGCGCAGGGGATCCAAAAGGCACTACATAAATATCCCAAGCATTTCCACCATTTGGAGTCCATGAGATAGTAGCTCCTTGAGTTGTTGGTGTATTATCCGCTATTGCAGTTGGAGGCAAACACGCTGGTGTTTGACAATCAAAACTAGTTGAAAATAATAAAGAAGGAGCTGATCCAGTTCCTGGTGCTTTAGTATATAATATTTGATTAAAAGGCGTATTATTGCGTACAGCAATCCCTACTTGTGCTTGAGCGGTTCCTGCAAGTGTCCAATATAATTCGAAAGGGTAATTTTCACACAAAGGAACCGATATAGAAATTGGACCAGCACCTGCTGTAAAAGTGGAACCAATTGTTTGAACAACAATTCCATTTTGTCTAATTTCCATTCTAGCTCCTTGCCATCCATTACCTCCTGAATCTGTCATTATGAATGTATAATTACATTTATCTACAGCATCACAAATAGAAGTATTGAATCTGTATGGACCTGCCCATGGGCTAAATAATCCCCCACCGCAATCCGCTCTTACCCAATATTCGTATGCTGTCGCTTGTGCTAATCCTCCAAACACAAAATTTGTGTTATCATTTGTTGTTTGTGATAATGGTCCTGGTGTCGTTGGAACACCTGCCCCTGGAGCTTGAACAGTTACTTGCCATGATGTAGCTCCTGATGGGTTTGCCCAAGTCATTTCAATTGAATTAGTCGTTGGGTTAGCAGTAGTACCGTTTGTTGGCGGATCACAAAATTTTTCTTGAATAATCAAAGTGTAAGGAATTCCAGTAGCTGGAGATGAACTTGACGAAACTACAATGATATAAGTTTGACCAGCAGTAACAGAAAGTGTTGCAATATTTCTTGGATTTGCTGTTGTATCTGCAGCTCCTGCTAGACAACTAACCCCAACATTTGCGCATCCATTATAAACAAATAAGCTTGAACTCACACCAGTTGGTGTCATTGAAATTGTAATATTCCCACTGACAGATGGAGTAAAGGAATAAAAGGCTTCTGGTCCTTGCATGTAATTAATTGTTCCTCCAGCACATCCTGAACCTTGGGGCATATCAAAATCATCACCGTAATCTATTGTGTTTGCAGTATGACTATACGGTAATCCTGTAATAACTATTGGTCCTGTACAATCTGTACCAGCAGGTTTAGTCACAAAATTAAATGGCCCTACCCAACTACTAACATTAGAAGGAGTACAAACAGATCTAACCCAAAACTTAAAAGCAGTTCCTGCTGCTAAACCAGTCGCTGTAAAAGGGTTATTTGTTACATTACTAAAATTAGGTGTTGTAGAAACAGTTGGAACAGTAGGGTCGGCTTGTTGATTATAATAAATATCCCAAGTTGTAGCTGTCCCATTTTCCTGCCAACCTAAAACGGCCGTTGAAACAGTAGTAGCACCAGATGTTAATATCGATGGATTTGAACACTGTTGCACTAAATTCACATCATCAATAATCCATCTATCTCCTGAGGTTGTAGTAGAAGGTTGAGTGTTTATTTTGACAAAGGCAATATAAACCTGAGTCCCTGCTGAATACGTAGACAAGCTAACTAGCTTTTCTTCATAAACATTATATGTGGCATTTAAATCTGTTTCATTCCATGTTGCAACAGTTGTAAATGCAGCTTGATTTGTTTGTGATGGATCAGTAGAAACCCTTATCTCATAAGTTGAACCATTGTTACCTATTAGAGTTTGTCTAGTCCAAAATCGCAATTGCCCATTAGCAGGCAAAGTAACTTGAGGAGTAATTAGCCAGTCTTGCGAAGTATTGCCAGCGCCAATATTTTCTCGATCAATTATTGCGGCTTTTGTTCCTGAGTGAACAAATGCGGCATTTGTAGTTTCCGCCCATTCTATTCCAGTTCCAACGCCGTTATTTAAAACAGCCCAGTTCCCCGGAGTGGTCGGTGGAAAGGAAGCTCCTTCAAATCCTTCATTAATTTGGGAGAATCCCAACAAAGGAAGAATCATCATGAAAAAGCATAAAGTAATTTTTTTCATAGTTGTTAAAGTTTCGGTTAACGAGTTTGTATAATTTTCAAATGTAAAAAAAATTAACAATTTAATAACGAATTTTAACAGAATGTCATTTTTTTTCGATGAAAGACATAATTTTAGTGAATATAAAATAATAACTAGCTTACATTTTGTTAGTTTTGTGATTTATTATTAATATGCTAGAGAAAGAAAAAATAAATTTTGAAAAGACTGTAATTGTAGGTATTATAACTCAACTCCAAACAGAGGAAAAGTTAAATGAATACCTTGATGAATTAGAATTTTTAACATTTACAGCTGGTGGTGAGGTAGTCAAAAGGTTTTCTCAAAAAATGGACAAACCCAACCCAAAAACTTTTGTGGGAACTGGGAAACTTGAAGATATAAAATATTATATAAAGGAAAACGATGTCAAAACTGTGATTTTTGATGATGAGTTAACACCTGCTCAACAAAAAAACATAACCAGAGAACTTGACTGTAAGGTACTCGATCGAACTAATTTAATTCTAGATATTTTTGCCCAAAGAGCAGAAACATCATATGCAAGAACTCAGGTTGAATTAGCACAGTGCCAATATTTACTTCCACGACTAACGGGTATGTGGACTCACTTAGAGCGTCAACGAGGTGGTATTGGTATGCGTGGTCCTGGAGAAACAGAAATTGAAACAGACCGTCGTATTGTTCGAGATCGCATTGCCTTATTAAAAGAAAAAATTAAGGTAATTGATAAACAAATGGCTATTCAAAGAAGTAATAGAGGTGCTATGGTTCGAGTAGCTTTAGTAGGTTATACTAATGTAGGTAAATCTACTTTAATGAATGCAGTTGGGAAAAGTGAAGTTTTTGTAGAAAATAAATTATTTGCAACTCTAGATACAACTGTAAGAAAAGTGGTGATTAAAAATTTACCTTTTTTACTTTCAGACACTGTGGGTTTTATTAGAAAATTACCAACACAACTAGTTGAATCATTTAAAAGTACTCTTGATGAAGTTAGAGAGGCCGATTTATTATTACATGTTGTTGATATCTCTCATCCTGAATTTGAAGACCATATTGGATCGGTAAATCAAATTTTAAAAGACATTAAAAGTGATGATAAACCAACGATAATGGTTTTTAATAAAATAGATGCTTATAAATATTTGACTATTGAACCCGATGATTTAATGACAGAAAAAACAACAAAACATTATACACTTTCAGAATGGCAAAACACATGGATGAGTAAATTAGGTGAAAACAACACTTTATTTATATCTGCTACAGAAAAGCATAATTTTGAAGAATTACGTGAGAAAGTTTATGAAGCTGTTCGTAAAATTCACATCACTAGATTCCCTTATAACAAATTCCTTTATCCTGATTATAAAGATGCTGTTGAAAAAGAATAAAAAAAAGCCTTTGAAAATTTCAAAGGCTTTTTTTTATTAATTAATTAAAATCCATAATTAAAACCTAAACCAAAAACCTCTCTAACTTGAAATGCACCAATAGCATTATCATCATAAATTGCTTGAAATGAAAGATTAGTTGATATGTATTTATTGATTTTCATCACTAAGTTCATTTGGTAATCAATATCTACATTTTGAGGTTTTTCTAAATAGTTTGAATATAAATTTAATATATTTTCCATTGAAATATTATCCATTACATTAAACTTGTAGTAACCATTGATTGCCGCACCAAATTCAAATCTAAATGATTTTCCTTGCTCAACACCAAAGGCTGAACCCAATTCTGTAAAATGTTTATGCACAAATATAAAACGTGAAGTTGCTGGCGCAAAGTTCACTTTTAAATTATCTGATTTCTTCCATAACATTCCTGGACCTACTTGCAGATAGGCAGGAGAGAAAAAATGAGAAATAGTTACATTTTGAGTATCTGCAAAATCATCTGAAGTAATAAGGGGAGTACCATTATCATTTGTAAAATCTATTTTTTTAAATCCAGTATCCATTTGAGTCTTAAAATTTAAAAAAGCAGAATAATACCAATATCCACTAGCTTTTTTACCCAACAAAGAAGTAAACTCTAAACGATCATCAGATTTTGTGGTTTCCTGATCTTTTAATTTGGTTAATCCATATGCTGCAAAAATTTTATTATCCCAAACAACAGTGCTTGTTTTATAATTAAAATCATAGTTGAGACTAATATTTCCAGCCATATTAGATGTTCCACCGCCAAGCCATTCATTATTGAATGCTGATTGATTGAAAAGGAAAGAAAAGTTACCTGATTTTTTCCATCCCATGTTAATTGTATCTTTGGTTTTTTCAGCAGCTTCAGCAGTTTTATTTATTAAAGCTTTTTCATTTTCTTGAGCTGAGGCGATTCCGTAAAAAAGAAGAATCAAATTAACAAAAACGATTTTTTTCATAGTATTGAGTTTTGTATTTACTCAAATTTATGAAAATTTTTCTTATTTCTTAGCTTTGAAAATAGGCACAGCTGAACAGGCCTCGCCATACATAACGCTCTTGGCGTAAATTTGTAGTTTTTGAATGGCTAAAATATAGGCCGTTTCAGGCACAGGTTTTTTAGAACATCCTTTTAAAATTACTGGCTTGTCTTGGTAAGAAGAAAAATCTATTTTAGCTAATTCAGACTCATAAATAGAGGTTTCTAAATCTGCAAGATTACCAAGAACGACTTTTTTTGAAAAAGGTGCAACATACGATGCAACTAAAATACTTGCCCAAGCAGGTAATATAGCATCTGTAGAACAATAAACTGCAACAAAATGATCTTGATATTGTGACCAATTGTGATTTTTTAAGTTTTCACGAAAATCTTTTTCTTTTAACAAAAAACCTTCAATAAGCCATTGCGAAATATCAATCTTAGAACGTACACCACTTTGGTAGTAATCTTCTAAATCGAAAACCACCAAAGCACTTGATGCAACCTTATTTATAATTTCTTCTTGCATTTTAAAGCATCCCTAATTCTAATTTAGCCTCCTCACTCATTAAATCTTTACTCCAAGGTGGATCAAAAGTAATTTCTACTTCACAAGATTTTACCTCGCCAATTTTTTCGATTTTTTCCTTTACTTCATTAGGTAATGTTTCAGCAACAGGACAATTTGGTGATGTTAATGTCATTAGGATTTTTACATCCATGTCTTCATTAACATAAACATCATAAATTAATCCTAACTCGTAAATATCAACAGGAATTTCTGGGTCATAAATAGTTTTCAAAACTTTTACAACTTCTTCTCCTAAATTTATTGTATCGTTAAATTCTTCCATTGTTTTAATTTTTAGCCTGAAAAGCTAAGGCATACATTTTTATTTGTTTAATCATAGATACTAATCCGTTTGCTCGAGTTGGCGAAAGATGCTCTTTAAGACCAATTTCATCTATAAAATTAGTATTGGCATCAAGGATTTGTTTTGGTGTTTGGTTTGAAAAAGTTCTTATCAAAATAGCAATAATCCCTTTTGTTAAAATTGCATCGCTATCTGCAGTAAAAACAACTTTATCTCCCTTTTGCTCAGCATGAACCCAAACTTTAGATTGGCACCCTTTTATAATATTGTCTTCTGTTTTATATTGTTCATCAATTAATGGCAGTGATTTCCCTAACTCGATGATATACTCATATCGTTGCATCCAATCATCGAACATTGAAAACTCATCGACGATTTCTTCTTGAATTTCTTGAATTGTCATTCTATCTTATATTCTATTTTGTGTACGAAAGCAATTTGCTTATAAATTTCTCTATTTCAGCTGGTGGATTTCCGTGATCAAAATCTACAGTACTATGCTCTTTTCCGTTTTTAGCAATTTTTAAATTTGCCATAGCAGCACCATCATAGAAGCGTTTTTGTGTAGGATCTTTCAATCCTTCTAAACCTTCAACATTTATTGAAGCTAACAATTTGTTTAATTCATCCAATTGAGTTTTATTTAATTGAACCTCTTTGAAATTCTGAGAATCTCTTTCGTTTGTATACTTCAGCTTGTTATTAACAAAAACCAATTTTAAAAAATATCCTCTTGTATTAGCATTATATTCTACCATTGTAGTTTGTTCTTGAAGGTTATCTTTTAAATTACTTTGAGAAAAATCATTATTTCCTTCAGAGCTAACAACCAATGAACTATTATCATTTGTTTTTTCAGCTTCAACTTCTGTTTGTGATGAAGTATTTGATTCTGCAACTTCCTTTTTACATTTACACGATAGTAAAACAAACGCTAAAGCGCTTATAAATGCTAATTTTCTCATAGTTTTTAGTTTTTAAGACAACATTGTTTTAGCTTTTTTAACAGCATCAACAAAGGTATCAATTTCTTCTTTTGTATTATAAAACGAAAAACTTGCTCTTATGGTGCCTGGAATTTCGAAAAAATTCATGATAGGTTGAGCACAATGATGCCCTGTTCGAACTGCTATACCTAACTTATCAATTATTGTTCCAATGTCGTAAGGATGAATACCATCTATATTAAATGACACTACAGAAGTTTTATTTTTAGAAGTTCCAAAGATTTTTAAACCTTCTATTTCCAATAATTTCTCAGTAGCATAGGTTAATAATTCTTTTTCTTGCTTTTGAATGTTATCAAAACCAACTTGATTTAAGTAGTCGATAGCTGTCCCTAGAACAATTCCATCAGCTATATTAGGTGTTCCTGCTTCAAATTTGTGTGGCAAATCAGCATAAGTTGTTTTCTCAAAAGTCACTTCTTTGATCATTTCACCTCCACCCATATATGGTGGTAGTTTATTTAACCATTCTTCTTTTCCGTATAAAATTCCAACTCCAGTTGGACCACAAATTTTATGTCCTGAAAACACATAAAAATCACAATTCAAAGCTTGAACATCTGGTTTTAAATGTGGTGTAGCTTGCGCTCCATCAACTAAAACTGCTGCGCCAACCTTGTGCGCTTTTTCTATAATATATTCAATAGGATTAATTGTTCCTAAAGCATTGGAAATATGATTTACCGCTACAATTTTTGTTTTCTCAGAAAGTAATCGGTCATATTCTGACATGATTAATTCTCCATTTTCATTCATTGGAATTACGACCAACTTTGCTCCTGTTTTTTCACATAAAAACTGCCAAGGCACAATATTACTATGGTGCTCAACAGCAGAAACCATAACCTCATCACCTTCTTTTACAAAAGAAGCCATGCCACTAGCCACTAAATTAATGCCTTGTGTTGTACCTGAAGTAAAAATAACTTCATACACTTCTTTAGCATTAATATGATTTCTCACCTTTTCACGAGAAGCTTCATAAGCATCGGTTGCTAACTGGCTTAATGTATGTACACCTCTATGTATGTTAGCGTTTATTTCTTGATAGTATTTTGTTATCGCATCAATAACCACTTTAGGCTTTTGTGAAGTGGCTCCGTTATCAAAATATATTAAAGGTTTTCCATTTACTTTTTGTTCTAAAATGGGAAAATCTGCTCTTATTTTTTGGATATCTAACATTTTATTATTTAGATTTTTTCTAAATACAAAAGTAGTTATTTGACCACGAATAGAAGAATTATTTAATAAATCTTTTTTATGCATTGATAGCTATTTCCTAAATTGCATCAATCTAATTTCCTCACTATGAAAAAGATCTTTCGTTTTTTAGGCCTTGTTATTTTAGCTGCCATTATTTATGTAGGGTTTGACACCTATCCAAAACTTGAATTGATTTCGGGTTTTTCTTCAAAAAGTGTTGCCTCAGGTCATTTTATAGATAATCGCACATTGGAAGTAATAGAAAAAGGAGATAATGATATAGAACTTATTGACTTAGCAGATAACGAAATTAATCAAAAGGGGAAATATGCCCAAGCCTCTGTTTATGGTCTAAAAACAAGAAAAGCTATTTATAGAGAAGGATTGGGCGCGGTATTAGTCAATGATGATTATAATGAATCTGAACCTTTCTTGGCCCCTAAAAGGAATTTTACAATAGATAAGTCAAAACCTTTTCCTTATGGTGATGGTGAACCTGTAAAATCTAACGTTATTACTATTGATTACAACAAACTTAATAAAGCTATAAACGAAGCTTTTGAACCTAATGATAAAGGTAAAAAATGTACAAGAGCTATTGTTGTAGTTTATAAAGACCAAATTATAGCCGAAAAATATGCACCAGGATTCACTAAAAATTCAAGATTATTGGGATGGTCTATGACTAAAAGCATCACTTCAACTTTATTTGGAATACTTCAAAAACAAGGAAGACTAAATGTAAATCAACCTGCTCCAATTGTTGAATGGGCAAACGATGAAAGAAAAAACATTACTATTCATAATTTATTACAAATGAATTCAGGTTTAGAATGGGATGAAGATTATGGGAAGATATCTGATGTTACCAAAATGCTTTTTCAAGAAAGCGATATGACTAAATCTCAAATCAACAAACCTTTAATAGGAAAACCGAATGCAACTTGGAACTATTCTTCAGGAACCACTAATTTATTGTCAGGAATTCTACGTAAGCAATTTAAAACACATCAAGAATATTTGGATTTTTGGTATAGTGCATTAATTGATAAAATTGGTATGCATTCCATGCTAGTTGAAGCAGACTTAAAAGGAAACTATATAGGTTCATCTTATGCTTGGGCCAATGCTCGTGATTGGGCTAAATTTGGATTACTATACTTACATAATGGGAGTTGGAATGGTGAACAACTATTTGATTCCAATTGGACAAAATATGTCTCAACACCTACCCCTACTTCAAATAATCAGTATGGAGCACAATTTTGGCTAAATGCTGGTGGAGCTATGCCAGATTGCCCAAAAGATATTTATTATGCCGATGGCTTTCAAGGCCAACGTGTATTCATTATACCATCACATGATATGGTAATAGTTCGGTTAGGTTACGATCATATTGATTTGAATAAAATGATAAAAGAAATTTTAGAAAGTTTAAAAAAACAATAAAAAAGCCGCTCAATGAGCGGCTTTTTTATTGCAAAGTACTTGAATGCTATTAACTATAAACAATATGCTGAAATAAAATTATCTTCAAATTCAATACTTTTTTAATTAATAAATGTTGATTGAGAAAATTGTAACCTACTGATTTTGAATTAATCAATAAATTTAAAATTGTGTTTTGTTAAAAAAAACACTTTAAATTATTAATTATTAACTTTTAGTGGTGTTTTTTTATTAATTGTTAAATATGTAAGAAAAAGTTTATAAATTATTATGCCCGCATAATAAAAAAATTTATTTTTATAACATAAACAATTAAAAACAAACAAATTATGAAAAAAAATTTTTTTACAATGCTTTGCATTTTATTCCTTTGCTTTGAAGGAATATCACAAAACTACCGTGTAGTTTCCTTCTCTAAAACATTTAAAGACAGCAGAAGAAGTAACAGAAGTGTAGCCACAAAAATTTACTATCCTGTTAGTACCGTTTCAAATCAACCAAATGTACCTTTTCCGGTTATTGTTCTTGGTCATGGATTTGTAATGGGTTCTGATGCTTATCAAAATTTTTACGATAATTTAGTACCAAGAGGATATATTGTAGTTTTTGTAAATACTGAAGGAAGTGTTTTTGCAAATCACGATGCTTATTCAAAAGATTTGGCTTTTATGGTTGGCGCCATACAGGCAGAAAACACAAATGCTAGTTCTGTACTTTATGGAAAAGTTGCAAACAAAAGTGCTTTATTGGGTCATTCAATGGGTGGTGGCGCTGCAACAGTAGCTGCTTCATTAACACAAGTAGAAACACTTGTAACTTTTGCTCCGGCTCAATTGCGATTTAACACACTCACTCCAGCATCGAATGTAACAGAAGAATCTATAGTTTTTTCAGGAACTAGTGATGGAGTTACTCCTCCATCTGAAAATCATTTACCAATTTACAATAACCTAGGATCAACTTGTAAATATTTCATAAGTATAACAGGTGGAGCGCATTGTTATTTTGCTAATCCAAATTCAGCATGTGATTTTGGTGAAAGAACCTCGTCAAATAATATTCAAATCACAAGAGCGCAACAACATCAAACAACTTTTAGATTTCTAAACTCTTGGCTTGATTATAAATTAAAAGGAGATCTTACAGCGAAACAAATATTTGCTAATGACTTAGTTGCATCAGTGGGTATAACTTACTTAAATGGATGTAGTCAAAATACATTAGACACATCTGTTTCTAAACAGCAAGCTTATGAAATCGAACTGTATCCTAATCCAACACTTAATGATGTTTATATTAAAACCACAAAGGAAGAATTATTTGAAAAAGCTGATTTTTACAACGAATACGGCCAACTTCTTTTAACTTCAAAGAAAGATAAAGTTGATGTTTCTACATTACAATCTGGTCAATATATAGTGAAAATTTATACCAAAAATGGTGTTGCTAGTAAAAGAATGATTATTCAAAAATAAACCTACTTAAATCCTTCATGCACGGTTTATTCTTTAAACCAAAAAGCCGCTCAATGAGCGGCTTTTTTATTATAAATCAAATCCCATATTCACACCCAACTTAGTGGCGATAATTTTTGCGATTTTTGATTTTAGTTCTGGTATTTTAATACTTGAGGTTACTTCACTAGTAAAAGCATACATCAGTAAAGCTTTAGCTTCCTTTTTAGGAATACCGCGTTGTTGCATATAGAACATTGCACTATCGTCTAACTGACCTATTGTACATCCATGAGAACACTTTACATCGTCAGCAAAAATCTCTAATTGTGGTTTAGCATTAATCGTTGCTTTATCACTCAATAAAATGTTATTGTTTTGTTGAAAAGCATCCGTTTTTTGTGCTTCTTTCTCCACGAAAATTTTTCCGTTAAAGACACCTGTTGAATTTCCGTCTAAAATTGTCTTATAATTTTGGTGGCTCTCACAATTTGGTGTAGCATGGTTTACTAGAGTATAGTGATCCACATGTTGCTTATCACCAATAATGGTAATACCCTTTAACGTAGAATCAATTCTTTCGCCTTGATGGTAGAAATTTAGATTGTTTCTAGTGATATTTCCTCCAAAAGAGAAGGTATGTACTGAGACTCTACTTTCTTGTTTTTGTGCAATATACGTATTATCTATCAAGTTAGCCGTTTGTACATCATTCTGGATTTTATAATAATCGACTATAGCACGTTTTTGGGCAAAAATTTCGGTAACAGAATTAGTCAACACCGGATTTTCATTCAAACTTTGATGACGTTCTATAATTTGCACATGAGCATTTTCACCCACAACAACTAAATTACGTGGTTGTACCATAAGTGCTGCTTCATTACCTGTAGAAAAATAGATTATTTCAATAGGTTTTTCTACAACTTTACTTTTTGGGATATTAATATATGCCCCTTCGTAAGCAAAAGCAGTATTTAACGATGTTAAACTATCTTCTTTATTAGCAATTTGATTAAAATAATTATCAATCACCATTTTGTATTTAGGTTTAGTTAATGCCGAAGACATTAAACAAACATCTAATCCGTCGTGGGTAGTAGAAGATAAAAAAGTACTAAAAACCCCATCAATAAAGATCACTTTATAAGTGTCTACATCGTTGATAAAGTATTTTTTTACATCTTTAATTTCAATGGCACTCTCCTTTTTAGGAAAAATACTGAAATCATTTTTTAAGACCGCATTAAGCGAAGTGTATTTCCAAGCCTCCTCTTTTTTAGAAGGGAAACCTTTTGTTTCAAAATTCTTTAAGGCAGAAGTTCTCAAGTCATGCAACTCGGTAGCTACATCAACTTTTTCTTCAAAAGCCATAAAGGATGAGATCAATTTTTCTTTCAACTCCATTTTAAGCCTCTTGTTCTTGTTTAATCCAATCGTATCCTTTTTCTTCCAACTGTAAAGCCAATGAAGCATCTCCTGATTTCACAATTTTTCCGTCCATTAATACATGAACAAAGTCAGGAATGATATAATCTAACAAACGTTGGTAGTGCGTAATTACTAAAACAGCATTGTTTTCATTCTTCAATTTATTAACTCCATTCGCTACAATACGAAGTGCATCAATATCAAGACCAGAATCTGTTTCATCAAGAATAGCAATTTTAGGCTCTAACATCGCCATTTGGAAAATCTCGTTACGTTTCTTTTCACCTCCCGAAAAACCTTCGTTTAATGAACGAGAAAGAAATTTTCTGTCCATTTCTAACAGCTCTGATTTTTCACGAATTTTCTTCAACATTTCATTAGCAGGCATTTCTTCTTCACCATTTGCTTTACGCTTTTCGTTGATAGCTGTTTTGATAAAGTTAGTTACCGAAACTCCAGGGATTTCTACTGGATATTGAAAGGAAAGGAAAACACCTTTATGTGCTCTCTCCTCTGGAGCTAATTCAGATATATCTTCTCCTTCAAGGAATATTTCTCCTTCAGAAACTTCATAATTTTCGTTACCTGCAATGATAGACGAAAGCGTTGATTTTCCTGCTCCATTAGGCCCCATAATTGCATGAACTTCTCCGGCCTTAATCTCAAGGTTGATCCCTTTTAATATTTCTTTGTCCTCAACTGAGGCATGTAAATTCGATATTTTTAACATCGTCCTATATTTATATAAAATCTATTTCTATTTTTTCTAATTCCTCAGAAGCATCTGCATTAAAATGTTTTTGCCCTACATAGCTCATTCCTAAATACTCAGCCGATTTTTGAAATGGGAGATAAAAATTATAATCCAAATCCTTTTCAAAATCGTGTGAATTTGAAATTACACCAAACTCTTTACCTCTTAATCGCCGACCCCAATCTTTTTCAATTCGGATTAAATCAGAAAAACGGTCAAAAAAAACTTTCATCACACCGCTCATTGAATACCAATAAATAGGTGTAGCAAAAATAAGAGTTTCGTATTTTTCTATAATTCCCTTCATCAAAGGAAGAAAATCATCATTTTTATTTTTACTCTCGTAATCGTAGTACGAAAAATTATAATCTCCTAAATTGATAACATCAACATCGTACTGCTGAGCTATAGCATCAACTATCATTGTGGTGTTCCCGTTTTTACGTGAAGAACCCACAATTATTACTTTCTTATTCATTATCCTACCGAACCTTCTAATGAAATTTCCAATAACTTTTGAGCCTCTACAGCAAATTCCATTGGCAATTTATTCAGCACTTCTTTGCTGAAACCGTTTACAATAAGTGCAATCGCTTTTTCAGTAGGAATACCTCTTTGGTTACAATAAAACACCTGATCTTCTCCAATTTTTGAAGTCGTTGCTTCGTGTTCAATTTTAGCAGAAGTATTTTTAGATTCAATATATGGAAAAGTATGTGCCCCACAATTGTTCCCCATTAATAACGAGTCACATTGCGAGAAGTTACGTGCATTATCAGCACGTGAACTAATTTGCACTAATCCTCTATAACTATTTTGAGATTTTCCTGCAGAAATACCTTTTGAAATGATTGTCGATTTAGTGTTTTTCCCTAAATGAATCATTTTAGTTCCGGTATCTGCTTGTTGAAAGTTATTGGTAACTGCAATAGAATAAAACTCTCCTATTGAATTGTCACCTTTTAATACACATGATGGATATTTCCATGTCACAGCCGATCCAGTTTCTACTTGTGTCCAAGAAATTTTGGCATTTTTCTCGCACAATCCTCTTTTAGTAACAAAGTTGAAAACCCCTCCTTTACCTTCTTTATTTCCAGGATACCAGTTT
>CAZMCP010000008.1:0-66846 GCA_964565035.1 uncultured Flavobacterium sp.
CGGCACGAACTACATCAAATACATAAGCAGTAATCTGGTCGTGAGGATATTCTAATTTGTAAAATGCTTCATAGACATGTTCCTGAATAACTTTAAATTGTACAGAAACTTTCATTTTAACAAACACATTGTCTTTTGTTTGTGTTTCAATAATTACGTCTAATTGTTGAATTCTAAGATTAACTCTTCCGGCAATTCTGTCAATTACAGGAATTTTTAGCTGTAGACCAGAATTTCTAATACTTTGGAACTTACCAAAACGTTCTATTACTACAGCGGTTTGTTGCTTAACGGTAAAGAATGAAGCTAACAATAAAAAGAAGCCTAAAAATAAAAAGGCTAAGAATGGAATACTCATGTTTTTTAGATTTGTTTGTTGATATGATATTTATACGAAGGTTTATTTTAAAAGTTACAAACTAACATTTGATTATTTATATGTACTTTCGCCAAAATTTTTGAAAATGAAGAAGTTACTAATTATATTATCGTTATTTATTTCGTTTGTGAATTTTGCACAACATGGAAGAAGAGATGGAAACAGAATAGGTATTTCAGGTGGTATTACCTATACAGGTTTAATGACTCCTCATTTAAATACTAAACCAGGAATTGGATGGATTGGAGGTTTCTCTGTTAGAGGTAATTATTATAATGACTGGAGTATGATTTTTGGTATGCAGTTTATGGAAAATAAATTTTCTGTTGAAACAATAACAAAAGATGTAGATTATAAATTACCAGCTGTTCAAATTCGTTTATTATTAAGCGCAAATTTGATTAAAAATCACCTATCATTAGATTTTGGTCCTGTTTTGCAAATCAATGATAAATTAAAAATAAATCCTGATGATGAAAATTTGATTATAAGAGGAACACTTTTAACGGCAAACGATATTATAGATGTTACAAAAATTAATGGTAATATTTACTTAGGTTTTTCTACTGGTGGAAGACGTTTGAGGTTTATAGGTTTCTATCAATATGGAATGAATAATTTTTTAAATAAACTTAATAATGATGATCTTAGAGTATTAAGAAATAACAATCATAAGTTTAAAGGGAATTTAGGTATTCTCAGTGGTCAATTACTCTTTAGTTTATAAAAAAAACCTGCTATTAAGCAGGTTTTTTTATGACTTCTTAACCTTAATTTTTATTTATCTTATTTTTTTTATGATGTTTAGTTAACCATGATTTACAGAGTTGCATTCTAATTTTACTTTGTAAACCTCAATCAACTTGTCATGAAAAAATTATACTTTTTTTTACTTTTATTTTTCTTCTTCAATATAACTTTTGCAGATTCTTTTATCATTAAAGTAGATGGTACTAAATCTCAAATAAAGAGTAACTCTTTTAGAGTAAATAGTCTAGAAAAGATGATTTATTATAAGTTAATAGATAGTGATAAAGAAATAAAAATGAACTTTAAAGACTTCGATTATGTTGTTTTTGGGGTTAATAAGTTTAAAACGTTTAGACTAAATAATTCAAAAGAAATTACCGGTTTTTTTGTTTTAACAGAGACAGTCGACAAAATGTTGATTACTATTTCAACAGCAGATCCTGAATCTGATGGGTATAAGATTAATTATGTTTTTCATATAATTGATAAAGCCCATAACATCATTGAAAGTCACAATTTTAATAATCTTAAAAATCAAAAAAGTTCAAATGCTCGTTCTGAAATTTATTCTAAGATTTCTTTTTATTTTCCCAATTGTAGCTCGCTTACTAACAGACTTTCTAGTTATGACAAGAATACGCATAGCATTGAAAACCTATCAATACTAAGTTTTTTTAATGCACCTATTTTTATTGAATGTAAATAGATATTCAATTCATTATTATAAGGGCAAAAGTTTTACTTTTGCGGAATTTTTTAACCCAAATAATAATATGAAAAGAAAATTATTCTTATGCTTAATTATTGGTGGTATCGCTACACAATTTAGTTGTGAAAGCAAGGATGAAATAAAATGTATTCTTCCTTCAACTACCATTTCTGCTACTTCTCCAGCTATTACAGGAGAAAAAATTTATTTAACCACTCCTGATTACGTAAATTATGAAAGTGGTTTTACTTTTGAATGGACTGGTCCAAACAATTTTTATTCTAATGAACAAAATCCTATTATTTCTAATGTTACTGCTGCCATGAAAGGTGAGTATAAGTTAGTTATTAAAAAAGGTATTTGTGCATCTGAAGCTGCAACTGTAAATATAGATGTTATAACAAACACTGTTACTTGCTCTCAAACCGATGATACAGCAACATTTACTAATGGAGGAGGAAGTTATAACCTTTATTATAATGATGCTCATGCTATTGTAAACGATGAGTATCAAATTTCTGGTAGCGCATATAATATGAGTATTGATGTTATTTTTGATGGAAATCTAGCACCTAAGCAAGGGGTTTATACAATTGTAAATAAATCTATTCCATTATCAGAAGGTAAAGTTCACGTTAAGGCATTACAATCTGGTCAATTTAACTATTATGCACTTAATGGTGATGTTTTACTTACTTATAACGCGTACGGTGTTGCTACAATTAAATTCTGCAGTGTCCCATTTGCTTACTCCACAAATACTTCTGCAGATATGAACGGATCCGTAAAATTTACAGTTAACGAGTAAAGATGAAAAAGTTATTTATTTTAATGTGCTTTTTAAGCATTTCTTCTTTTGCTCAAAACGCTTTTTTTATTGATAAAAAAGGAAAGAAAACCATTATGCGTGACGATTCTGTTGAAATCCTAGTTGTGGATGATAGAATTTCATATGCTGAAGTTAATAAAGAATGGGAAAAGTATATCAGATTTAAAGATCTTGATTATGCAATTGTTGGCCCTTACTATTTCAAATCCTTTCAATTAATTAATCAAAAAGGGAAAAAGGAAAAAGAAACAGCTTACTTTGTTGTAACTGAAACTGATTCTAAAAAGCTTTTGGTTTATAAGTATACTGTAATTGGAAAGTATTCATCTGTAGACTATTATTCAATAAATATTGTTGACAATAATAACAATATTCTTGATTTTATTCGCTTTAATACTTCTGTTATTTATATAGGCGCAAGAAATAAAATTACACCTATGATTATTAAACATTTTTCGGATTGTACTGAAATAATGACAGAATTTAATAAGTACCCCGATAATGACGATAAACACATAAGTGTCTTAGGTTTTTTTGATCATCCAACTTATATTAAATGTAAATAATTATGAAAAAAATATATATAGCATCTATTTTACTTTTAGCTAGTTTAACATTTGCCCAAGCTCCCAGAGGTTTTTATGTTAAAGGAGGTATTTCACAGACAGATTTAAAATCTGATGATCTAGCAACATCACCTGGCATTGGATACCAATTAGGTCTTGTTGGACAAATGGGTTACCATGAATCATATAACTTTCAATTGGAATTTTTATTAAACTTTAAAAACTTTAATGTTAAAACGGTTGAAGGTGATTATTCACAAATAACTGATACAAAGTTTTCATCACAATCGATTGATCTTGGTTTTTACTTTAACTATTTTGTGCTTAAGCCAGATCAGGATAAGTTTTTCGTAGGACCACAAGTTGGTGCTGATGTTTCTTTTGTTGGAGAATTTATTCCAGAAAGTGGCTCAGGTAACCCACGTTATTTACCTTATCTTCTTGATGATAATAGTTTTAATAGTATGTCAAAAGTATCATTAGATGGTGGATTTGGTCTAACTGGTGGATACAATAGATTCCGTTTTGATTTGAGATATACGCTTGGTTTAACAAATAAACTTAAAGATGTAGAGACTAATGATCGCGATCAGTATAATTTGTATACAGGACCTGCTTTAAAAGGAACAATGAATACTGTTTCATTTTCTGTTTCTTATCTACTTTTCAAAAGTAAAAAGAAACGTAAAAAGTAAAAAAGAAACCCCAACATTTGTTGGGGTTTCTTTTTATAATGAAGTGATTGCTCTTTCAATTCGCTTAATGCTTTCCTCTTTACCTAGCATTTCTACAATATCGAATAAATGAGGCCCTTTTAAAGCTCCTACAAGGCTTAAACGGAATGGTTGCATAACTTTACCCATTCCTATCTCGTTTGTCGTTAACCAGTCTTTTACAATACTTTCAATATTAACTGAAGTAAAGTCTGAAATACCTTCTAAAACTGTAATTAATTGTTTCATTAAATCTGGAGTTGCTGAATTCCAGTTTTTAGCAGCTTTTTCGTCATATGAACTTGGTGCAACAAAGAAGTAATCTGATAAGTCATATAATTCAGTAACAAAGTTAGCTCTGTCTTTTACTAAATTTACTACTCTTGTTAAATCTAAATCAGTAGAAATACCTTTAGTAGTTAGTTCTTTTTTGAACATTTCTGCTAATTCAGAATCTTCTTTTTTAACTAAGTATTGATGATTAAACCATTTGTTTTTTTCTGGGTCAAACTTTGCACCAGATTTATTTACGCGTGCTAAATCAAATTTTTGTACCAATTCTTCTAATGTGAAAATCTCTTGTTCAGTGCCATCATTCCAACCTAGTAAAGCTAAAAAGTTAACAACTGCTTCTGGAAAGAAACCATTTTCACGATACCCCATCGATGTACTTTCATCAGTTTTCCATTCTAAAGGAAAAACTGGAAAGCCCATTTTGTCTCCATCTCGTTTGGATAATTTACCATTACCTATTGGTTTTAATATCAAAGGTAAATGCGCAAATTCTGGTGCTTCCCAACCAAATGCTTTATACAATAATACATGTAAAGGCATTGATGGTAACCATTCTTCTCCACGAATAACATGTGATGTTTCCATTAAATGATCATCTACAATGTTAGCTAAATGATAGGTTGGCATTCCATCGCTTTTGAACAAAACTTTATCGTCTAATAAATTAGTTTCAAATTTTATATCACCACGAATGATATCATGTAATTGTAAAGTCTCATTTACAGGTGTTTTAAAACGTACTACATAGGCTTCACCATTTGCAATTCTTTTCTCTACTTCTTCACGTGAAACAGTTAAAGAATTGTCTAAAGTATCACGTACCGAATGATTGTAGATAAAAGTTGTGCCTTCAGTTTCTGCTGCTTTACGTAATTCATCTAATTTCTCAGCAGTATCAAATGCCTAATATGACAAACCAGAGTCTATTAATTGGTCGACATATTGTTTATATAATTCTTTTCTTTCGCTTTGGCGATAGGGACCAAATTTTTCATTTTTGCCTACAGTTTCATCTGGTGCAATTCCTAACCATTCTAGAGCTTCCATAATGTAAGCTTCTGCACCTGGAACAAAACGCGTTTGATCTGTATCTTCAACTCTTAAATAGAAGACACCATTGTGTTTTTTGGCAAATAAATAATTGAATAAGGCTGTACGTACACCGCCTATATGTAAAGGTCCTGTTGGACTGGGTGCAAAACGCACTCTAACTGGCTTTGACATTGTATAAAAATTAGATTGCAAAGATAAAAAGACTTAAAGACAATAGGATTATTTTAAACTATATCTTTTAACCCTAAATCTTTAAGCCTTAGTATTATTTTATAAACCATGTTAGTTTTACTCTTTTGGTATTCTTTTGTTCATGATTTTAAACCATAATGGTGGGAAAAAAGATAAGACCATACTAGTTGGATATCCATATGGCATTTGAGGTGAAACATCATGATACTCTAAAATCTGGTATTTTTTTTGTGATTTGTAATGATGGTCAGAATGTCTTGTAAGTTCATATAAAATGATTCGACCTAATATATGATTCGAATTCCATGAATGTTTTTCTGTTACTCTTTCATATCTTCCTGATGCTGTTTGTTTACGCATTAATCCATAATGTTCTATATAATTAATAGTTTCTAATAGCAAGAATCCAACTATACCTGCAAATAGAGCGACTAATAATCCTTTTAATCCAAAAATTGAATACATTGTTAGTAAGTATGCTATCTGAATTATAGAAAACCAAAACATATCATTTTTTATACTGAAGAAATTAATGTTATTAACTTCGTTTAGTTTTTTCTGTATTTTCCATGCTTTAGTATAAGTTCCAGTCACGGTTTGTATCCAAAATGCATATAAATTTTGATTATATTTTGCTGTTGATGGATCTTCAGGAGTTGATCCATGTAGGTGATGTCCATGATTATGTTCAATATAAAAATGTGAGTAATGAGACGGGATAAGTAATAATTTGCCTAGTATTCTTTCAAATAATTTTTCTCTATGCCCTAATTCGTGGCCAACATTTATACCGTTTGATCCTAAAACAACACCTAAACTTAATACTGTTCCAATAAGTTCAAAAAATGTTAATTGAGATGCAGTGACTTTTGTTAAGGTAAACCAAATCATTCCGTAAACAATAGGAACATTAATATACAAAAGGATGTCATAAAAGCGATTAGTTATTCTTTCTTGTACTTCTGTATCTGAATAATTAGTTTTATCTAAAGGCATTAATATTTCAAAGATTGGTAGTAATACAAATGAATACACCCAAGCAGAATAGGACCATATTCCTTGATAATAAATACCTATAACAGCTATTAACGGAATTGAATAAGCGAGCAAGTACTTCATAATTTTAGTTTTAGTTTCTACTAAAATTACTAATTGTTTTGATATTCAGCAAAAATCGTAACTTTATAGGTTATATTTAAATATTTGACTTTGGATTCTAAAGCAATAATCTTTAATAAATTAGAAGAGTTTATAAGGAAATTCTACACTAATGAACTCCTACGTGGAACATTGTTCTTTGTAGGTTTGGGTCTTTTGTATTTTATTTTTACAAGTTTTATAGAATACTTTCTTTGGCTGAAACCAATAGGTAGAACTTTTCTTTTTTGGGCTTTTGTATTAGTAGAGACATTCTTACTAGGGAGGTTTATAATTTTTCCTATGTTAAAATTATTTAGGCTTCAGAGTGGTATTGATTATCGAGAAGCTTCTAAAATAATTGGTAATTATTTCTCATCTGTAAATGATAAGTTGACTAATTTTTTGCAATTAACTGAAGACAAAGATCAGTCAGAATTATTGTTGGCTTCAATTGAACAGAAAGCTAATTCTTTACAACCAATCCCTTTTTCTAATGCAATAGATTTTAATAAAAATAAAAAATATATACCCCTTGCTGTTATCCCAATTTTATTTATTCTTTTTCTTTCTATATCTGGAAACAATGAATATATCACTGAAAGCATGAGTCGTGTTGTAAATTATAAAGAACAGTTTTCACCTCCTGCCCCATTCAATTTTGTTATAGATTCAAATTTAATAACTGAACAAAACAAAGATTTTATTTTAAAGATAAAGACTGTTGGTAAAGTTGTCCCTGAAAAAGCAATTATCTATATCAATAACGAAAGTTATTTTATGGAAAGTTCTAAGCCAGGTGAGTTTCAATTTTTATTTGAAAAGCCTTTAGTCAATATACCTTTTCATATTGAGGCTAATGAAGTTTCTTCTCCTAATATGGTTCTTAATGTTACTAAGGTACCTGCTATAGTTAATTTTGAAATGCGTTTAAATTTTCCAGGATACTTAAATAAGAAACCAGAGACTATTAAAGGTACTGGTAATGCAATTATACCAGAGGGAACCAAAATATCTTGGATTATGAATACTGTAGCTACTGACAATGTAAGTATTGTTGAAAATAATAGAAATTATAATTTTGTTAAAGCAAATACGGTCTTTAGTTTTTCTAAAAATGTTTATGAAAATACAGAATATCAAATAGTTACATCAAATAATAAAGTTAAGGATTATGAGAAACTATCATATTCCATAAATGTTTTAAAAGATCAATATCCAACTGTTAAAGCTGATATTGCTCCTGATACCTTAAAACTTGGTAAGAATTATATTTTAGGACAAGTTTCAGACGATTATGGTCTTCAAAAACTGCAAATTGTTTATTATTCTAAAAATAATCCATCTAAAGTTTATCGCGGTACATTGAAAGTGAAGCATGATATTTATGATCAATTTGTTTTTTCATTTCCTAGTAACTTACCTATTGAAGAAGGAGTAGCATATGAATATTATTTTGAAGTTTCTGACAATGATGTTCTACATAATTATAAATCCGTAAAGTCATCTGTGTTTTCTCATAGAGAAGACACACAAAGTGAAAAGCAAGAACAGTTTTTAGAGAATCAAAATCAGAGTATTCAAGGGCTTGAAAAATCTTTGAAAAATCAAAACAAACAACTTTCCGAGTTAGAAAAATTACAACAATCTAATAAAGAAAAAAAGGACCTCGATTATAAAGACCAACAAAAAATTAATGACTTTATTAAGCGTCAAAAACAGCAAGAAGAAATGTTCAAAGAATTCTCAGAAAAATTGAAAGAAAATCTTGATAAGTTCAATTCTAATGAAAAAGACCCTGAAAAAGAATTATTAAAAGAACGTTTACAAAAAGTTGAAAAAGATGCTGAAAAAAATCAAAAGTTATTAGACGAGTTAAAAGAGCTAAATAATAAACTTGAGCAAGAGGATTTGTTTGATAGAATCGAAAAGTTTCAGCAAAAGAGTAAAAATCAAACTAAAAGTTTAGAGCAATTAGTGGAGCTAACTAAGCGATATTACGTTGAAAAGAAAGCTCAACAAATTGCAGATAAACTTGCAAAACTTGCAGAAAAACAAGAAAAATTAGCAGATAGTAAAGAGAATTCTTTTTCAGAACAGGATAAAATAAACAAAGAATTTGACGATCTTAAAAATGAATTAGATGATCTTGATAAAGAAAATAAAGAATTAAAAAAACCTTTAGAGATTCCCAATGATAAAGAAAAGAAAGAAAGTATTGATTCTGATTTAAAGAATGCTTCTGAACAGTTAAAAAAGAACGCATCATCAAGTGCTTCTCCAAAACAAAAAAGTGCAGCAAAAAAAATGCAACAAATGAGTCAAGGGATGCAAATGGAAATGCAAGGTGGTGAACAAGAACAACTGGAAGAAGATGTAAAAATGCTTCGTCAGATTTTAGATAACTTAGTTGAAGTTTCCTTTTCCCAAGAGAACTTAATTAAAAGTATTAAAGAAGGAAATGGAAATAACACATCTTTTGCTAAAAACTTAAAACGTCAACAAGACTTAAAAAATCAATTTCGTTTTGTAGATGATAGCTTGTTTGCAATGTCTTTACGCAACCCTAAGATAGGCGATAAAGTAATTACAGAAATTGGAAATATCCATTACAATATGGATAAAAGCATTGTTTCTTTTACAGAAAATCAATTTGGAAGGGGTACTTCAAGTCAACAGTTTGCTTTAACAGGAACAAATACTTTAGCAAATCTGTTGGCTGATATTCTAAATAGTATGCAGATGCAAATGTCTGGTCAAGGCCAAGGTAAACCAAAACCAGGCAAAGGTCAAGGTGGAGGAATGCAACTGCCAGATATTATAAAAAAACAACAAGGTCTTGGAGAAAAAATGAAGCAAGGAAGCAAAGAAGGAGGAGAAAAGCCAGGCGATAAACCTGGAGACAAACCAGGTGAAGGAACATCAAGACAAGGTAAATCTGGTGGTCAAAATGGAAATAAAGGAGGTCAGTCAAAAAACGGTGAAGGAAGTTCTAACGATGGAGAAGGGAATGCAAAAGAAATTTTAGATATTTTAAAAGAGCAACGCCAACTAAGAGAGAGTTTAGAAAATGAATTAAAAAAACTTGGAATATCTGGTGCTGGTCAAGATGCTCTCAATAAAATGAAACAAATAGAAAAGCAATTAATAAATAAAGGTTTTACTCAAGATGTAGTTCAAAAAGCTTTAAACCTTAAATATGATTTATTAAAACTTGAAGAAGCAGCACAAAAGCAAAACCAAGACAATAAAAGAGAAGGTATTACTAATAAAAAAGATTTTCAAAACATTGCTCCTCCTCTACCTCAAAAGCTTCAAGAATATTTGAATAGTATTGAAATATTAAATAGACAAACACTACCTTTGCGCTCGCAATTTAATAAACGCGTTCAAGAATATTTTAAAGACAATGATTAGTTATAATTACGAAACAGAATTTTTAATTACTAATGAAGAGGAGTTTACTTCTTGGATTGAAAAGGTTATAGCTTCAGAAGGAAAAGAGTTAGGAGAACTGTCTTATATTTTCTGTAATGACGATTACCTTTTGGAAATTAATCAGCAATATTTAGACCACGATACTCTGACTGATATTATTAGTTTTGATTATACCGAGGGCAACATAGTTTCAGGAGATGTGTTTATTTCTGTTGAACGTGTCCAAGAGAATGCTAAAGATTTTAAAGTTTCATTTGAAGAAGAATTAAAACGTGTAATTATTCACGGAGTACTTCACTATTGTGGATATAAAGATAAATCTAAATCAGAAGAATTATTAATGCGTTCTAAAGAAGAGGAAAAAATAAAAATGTTTCACGTGAAACATTCTTAAATTAGTTTATTTTAATTTTTGTTCCACGTGGAACAAAAATTAAAATTTTATAAAAATAATTAATACATGTATTGTTTCACGTGAAACAATACAAAATTAAACTCCTTTTAGGAATTATGTTTTTAGAGAAGTATGATGTAATTGTGGTAGGTGCTGGACATGCTGGTTGTGAAGCTGCTGCGTCTGCCGCAAATTTAGGTTGTAAAACATTGTTGATTACAATGAGTTTGCAAAACATTGCGCAAATGTCTTGTAATCCTGCTATGGGTGGAATTGCTAAGGGGCAAATTGTGCGTGAAATTGATGCGCTTGGAGGTTATTCGGGTATTGTGTCTGATAAAACTGCTATTCAGTTTAAAATGTTGAACAAATCTAAAGGTCCGGCGATGTGGTCTCCAAGAGTTCAATCTGATCGTATGAGGTTTTCTGAAGAATGGAGATTAATGCTGGAGCAAACACCTAATCTTGATTTTTATCAAGAAATGGTGTCTGGTATTTTAACAGAAGGAGGAAAAATAATTGGGGTTAAAACTGCTATTGGACTCTCTATATTTGCAAAAACAGTAGTTCTTACGAATGGAACTTTTTTAAATGGTTTGATTCATATTGGAGAAAAACAATTTGGTGGTGGCCGTGCAGGAGAAAGTGCTTCTTTTGGAATTACGGAAGATCTAATACAATTAGGTTTTCAGGCAGGTCGAATGAAAACCGGGACACCTCCTCGTGTTGATGGTCGCTCGTTGGATTATTCTAAAATGCGTGTTGAACCTGGTGATGAGAATCCTTCTAAGTTTTCGTACTCTAATATTACTAAACCATTAACCATTCAGCGTGATTGTCATATGACTTATACATCTCCTTTAGTGCATGATTTGTTGCGTGAAGGTTTTGATCGTTCACCTATGTTTAATGGAAGAATAAAATCATTAGGGCCAAGATACTGCCCTTCAATAGAAGATAAAATTAATCGTTTTGCTGATAAAGATAGACACCAGCTTTTTGTTGAGCCAGAAGGTTGGAATACTGTTGAAGTGTATGTAAATGGTTTTTCTACTTCTTTACCTGAAGACGTTCAATTTAAAGCATTACGATCAGTAGAAGGTTTTGAGAATGTGAAATTCTTTAGAGCTGGTTATGCTATCGAATATGATTACTTCCCTCCTACACAACTAAAACATACTTTAGAAACCAAGTTAATTTCTGGTTTGTATTTTGCCGGACAAATTAATGGAACAACAGGATATGAAGAAGCAGCGTCGCAAGGGTTAATTGCTGGTATTAATGCTGCCCTAAAGGCTCAAGATCGTGATGAGTTTACTCTAAAGCGTGATGAAGCGTATATTGGTGTGCTAATAGATGATTTAATTACTAAAGGTACAGAAGAGCCTTATCGCATGTTTACATCTCGTGCTGAGTACAGAACTTTACTTCGCCAAGATAATGCCGACTATCGTTTAACACCTATGTCACACAAAATTGGTTTAGCTTCTGATGATAGAATGCGCCGCATGGAATATAAATTCAATGAAGCTGATAAAATGGTAAACTTCTTTAAAGAAACTTCAGTTTCTGTTGCTGAAGCTAATCCTGTTTTGGAAGCTAAAGAGAGTTCAATAATTTCACAAGGTGATAAAATGTTTAAAATATTTTCTCGACCTCAAATTGATATGTTAGATATGCTGCAATTTGAAAAAGTTTCTGAGTATACAAAAGAACATGATTTAGATACAGAAATATTAGAGCAGGCAGAAATTCAGGTGAAATATTCAGGATATATAGAAAAAGAAAGAACGAATGCCGAAAAATTACATCGTTTAGAAAACATTCGCATACCAGATAATTTTGATTATGATCAATTAAAATCTCTTTCTTATGAGGCGCGTGAAAAATTAAAAAATATTCGTCCTGTAACTATATCCCAAGCATCGAGAATTAGTGGAGTTTCTCCAAACGATATATCGGTGATGTTGGTGTATATGGGTAGATAATTTTTGAGTATGTTTCACGTGGAACGAAATAATGGTGAATAATTTTTCAGAGTTAAGTATTGTTAGTTTAATACTAACAGAAATAATTATTCTTCTTATAATTAATGTATTGATAAGCTTCGAAAAAAAACGCGATAAAGAGTTATTTGACAAAAACAAAGACTTTGATTTTGAAGATAAGTTAAGGTTCTGGAAATCATATATAATACCCGCTGTTGTTTTTTTAATTGTTTTATTTTAGATTTTTAATAGAATATACGATTACATTTATTTTAATCAATAATATAAAATATAACCTCAATATAAATTTGAGGTTTTTGAATAAATAGAAAATGAATTTTTCCGATAAAAACGTTTACATTAAAGTACAAGATTATTCAGTGTCTAATGAAAATTTTGAATTGCTTTTAGATTCTGATCTGCAATTACTAAAAACGCATCCTCAACCTACTTTAGAGAATTTGGGTTCGTATTACGAAAGTGACGATTATATTTCGCATACAGATGCCAAACGTTCTGTTTTTGAAAGAATTTATCACATGGTTAAATCTTATTCTTTAAAAAAGAAAGTGAATTTAATAAACTCTTTTCATAATCTAAAAGGAAGTTTGTTAGATATTGGCGCAGGAACAGGAGATTTTTTAGTTGCTGCCAAAGCAGCAGGATGGGAAATAACCGGAATTGAGCCTAATGAAAATGCTAAAAAACTAGCCATTTCAAAAGGAGTTACTTTTGAAAACAACCTAGAAAGTATTGATAATCAGTTATTTGATGTTATAACTATGTGGCATGTGCTTGAACATGTACCTGATGTTACACATCAAATCACTGAATTAAAGCGTTTATTAAAACCAAATGGAACAATTATTATAGCTGTTCCTAATTACAAATCGTTTGACGCTCAATATTATGGAAAATTTTGGGCAGCTTATGATGTTCCTAGACACCTTTGGCATTTTTCTAAAACTAGTATACAAAAATTAGTTTCACGTGAAAACATGAAATTGATTAAAATCTTACCAATGGTTTTTGATAGTTTTTATGTTTCACTTTTATCAGAAAAATACAAATCAGGGAAAATGAATTTTTTCAAAGCTTTTTGGATTGGATTATTATCAAATTTTAAAGCAAATAGATCTAAAGAATATTCATCTCATGTTTACATCATAAAAAACAACTAAAACGTAATTTCAAGCGTTTTAAGAGGGTTTTAAGGTGTTTTGTATAGAAACACCTTGCTTGTTTTTAAAACAGTCTCTAATTAAAAATAACGCGATCACTTTTAATTGCAAATATTTATAATTTCAAAATTTATTATCAATTTTTACTATGATTTGATTTCGCGATTTTTTTTTGACTCCTCACCTATTTATGTTTGTGAAAAAACATTTCTCTTTCACTTTAAAATAAAAATTCTATTTTTACCAAAATTTAAAAAATTAACAACTTAAAATAAAAATGAAGAAAATTGTAGTAATGGTTGCTGTTGTAATTTCGGCAATTGCATGTAACAAAACTCCAGATGCTAAAGAATTTAAAACAGCATATATTGACATACAAAAATTGATGGAAGATTATACTGAAGCTAAAGAATTAGACGAAAAGTATAAAACAAAAGGTGAAGTTATGGGTCGTGAACTTGAAGTTGAAGCAAAAAAACTTAAAGCAGAAATGGCTGGTTTTCAAAAAAACGCAATGGCTAAAGGTCAAATGTGGGCACAACAAAAAGGAGCTGAATTACAACAAAGAGACCAGCAGTTAGGCTATGCACAACAAGCAATGCTTCAACAATTGCAACAAGAGAGCGGTAAAGAATTAGACTCTATTGTTAAGCAGGTAAAAGTGTTTATAAAAGACTACGGAAAGCAAAAAGGTTACGATTATATCTATGGTACTGGTGACGCAGCTACTGTTTTATATGCTAAAGATAGTTACGATATAACTTCTGAAATTACTAAAGCATTAAACGAAAAGTACGAAAGTAAGGCTAAAAAGTCTGATGCTAAAGAAGAAGCTAAGAAAGAAGATAAGAAGTAATTTTAAAATATTTAAATAAAAATAGCGCTCTATTAGAGCGCTATTTTTATTTAAAAGTTATTCTAATAAAAACATTCCAAAAACAGCTACAATGAAATAAATTGCTATTGTTCTAGCTCCATCATAATCTTTTGCAATACGTTGTCCAAATAATAACATTAATAATGTTACACATGAAACAAGTATTCCATAAGTTGCAAAAGTATCAGTAGTACTTACTAACATTTCAATGATTCCAACAATACAAAGCAAGCCTGCAATTAGTTCAAAAATTAAAATAGTTTTTAAAGACAAATCTACCTTTCCATCAAAAAAAGTACCTTTAAAATGCTCTTTTAACCATCCTAAATTTCCTTGATAATCAGTAAATTTATCATAACCTGATTGTAAAAAGGTAATTGCTAAAAATAATAATACGAGAAGTGAAGAGAAATAATTGTGCATAAGCTTAGTTTTTGTGTATTAAACGGGTTAGTTTTATAGATAAATCAGTTAAGATAATTTTTGCATTTCCATTTCTTTCTATATGATATATAGCATCATTAAGTTCTTTATAAATATCGGTGATATTGTTTCCTGTAATAAAAGGGGCAAATTTCTTAATATCAAACCCTTGAATACTTGATTCATAATATACCAATGGCTCTGCTTGATAATTTAATAATAAAGCTTGACGAAACATATCGGTACAAAAGTGTAAAAATTTCTTTTGTGTTTCACGTCCTAATTTTGCAATTTCTTCGCTCCAATTTATTAAATCTTGAATGGCACTAGCATTTCCTTTAGCCCTAAATGCAGCTCTTACCCAGGTTACAAACCATTCTTCAAAAGGAGCATCGTCATTAATTTTTTGGCACAATTGCAATGCTTTATTATAATTTCCTTGAGATTTGTGAGCGATAATTACAGCTTCCTTCTCCCCTATGTTTTCGAATGCTATCAAATGTTTTGCAATAGCAGATTCACTTAATTTTGGAAAATGAATTACTTGACATCTTGAACGAATGGTCTGTAATATATCTTCTTCATTTTCAGATATTAATATAAACAGCGTTTTATCAGTAGGTTCTTCTAAAAGTTTTAATAATTTGTTAGAAGCAGCAATATTCATCTTATCTGCCATCCAAATAATCATTATTTTATAGCCTCCCTCATAAGATTTTAGAGACAACGATTTTAAAATTTCTGTAGCGTCTTCAACTCTAATTTCACCTTGTTTATTACCAACACCAAGTTTATCATACCAATCAAATAAGCTTCCATATGGCTTTTCGGCAAGAAATTCTCTCCATAAAGGCAGAAAATCTAGACTTTTAGGTTTAGATTTTACATCTTCAGTTGTTACTGTTGGGTACACAAAATGAAGATCAGGATGAGAAAAATTTTCAAATTTAAGATTACAAGCTTCATTGCCCCCAGTGTTTTCTGAACCCAAATTTTGACATAAAATATACTGAGAATATGCAATTGCAGTTTGAAGAACACCACATCCTTCAGAACCAATAAATAGTTGAGCATGAGGAATTCTTCCATTAAAAGAACTCCCTAAAAGATGATTTTTTATATGTTCGTGTCCAACTATTTTTTTAAATAACATTGCCATAATCTTTAATTATGTAAAAGTAGATAAGAAATTAAAAGTTAGTCTTTTTGTTAATAAAAAAAAATAAAAAATGTTTTTTGTGATTTATTTAAAGAAAAAAATATATAAAAAGTATTCAAAATTAGTTAGTTATAAAAAAAAATGTATACTTTTGTAGCCGATGAAATAAAAAAAAAATCGACGAAATGCATATTTTTAGATTTTTTTACATATTTTTAACAATACAAAAATTTTTGGCACGCTTTTAGTTATATAGTTTTAAAAATAACGCGTTGATTTTATAAACCATTTAAATGAGATAAACAAGGAGTTTCTATTTTTTTTATAAAAAAGTTTTTAAAAACTTGTTTTTTAAATTTAAAGACCTATTTTTGAACTATTAGATAAACTAATTAAAATTACAACCACATGAAGAAAATTATCTTTTTTGGACTATTTACACTTTTTGCACTTAATGTTAATGCTCAGGCTAAAGGAAAGCCTCAAAGTATTATCAGTACTGGAGCTTCAATGAAAAAGTTTCATGAAAAAAGCGAGCTTGAGACTATGCAAAAAGGACAACTTTTAGAATTATATATCGAGAGAATTAAAGTTCTAGTAAATACTTTACCTTACATTGCTTTAACTACAAAACCTGGAGTTACAATGCAAGATGTAGGTATTCCAGAAAGTGCTGAGAACAGTAAATTTCTTGATTCACAAAAAGAAAATACATTAAACTTTTTAAACGCAACTGTAGAGTTTCAAAAGCGTATGACTCCATATGCAGATAAAGGAAATCTTATTTCTTCTATTTTGTATTATGAATCAATGCTTAGAGAACTTAATCAGTTGAATGAGCAATAAAAAATCAATATTATTTGAGTAATTTAGTACTAACACTCTAACCCAAATCCCCATGAGAAAAGTATTCAACATCACATTAATGGCTATGCTAGTGGCTGGTTCAGCTGTAGCACAACAAGAGAAGGGAATAATTGGTTCTAGTAACTGGTTAAACAATTGGACAGAATTTAAACCACAAAATACTGAGTATAATGAAACAAATCAGATTTTGTATGGTAAAATTACAACAAACACAACATTGTTGAAGAAAAACACATACCTATTACAAGGTCCAGTTTATGTAACTAACAATGCGGTTTTAACAATTGAGCCAGGTACGGTAATCAAGGGTGATTATGAAACAAATGGTGCTTTAATTATTACTAAAGGTGCTCAGATCAATGCAAATGGAACTGAAACAGATCCAATTGTATTTACATCTAATCGTCCTCAAAGAAAACCAGGTGATTGGGGTGGATTGATAGTTTTAGGAGATGCTCCAATTAATAAATTTGGAGGTACATCGTCTATAGCTTTCGAATTAGATCCTTCTCAAACAATCTATGGAGGGGCTAATCCAATGGCTAATTCAGGAATAATGAGATTTTTAAGAATCGAATTTGCTGGTAAGAAAATTAAAGGATACAAAGACTATAATGCTTTATCTCTAGCAGGTGTAGGTAGTAAAACGGTTATTGAAAACGTAATGTGTAGTTTTCCTCAAGGGAATGCTGTAGAAATACTAGGTGGTGATATGACTGTTAAAAACATGGTTTCTTTACGTTCTTCAGGTGACGATTTTAGATTCACTCAAGGAGCTCAAGTAAGAATGGATAATTCATTAGCAGTAAGACATTCATATTATTCTGGTGCTACTCGTTCAAGATGTCTAAACGTAACATCTTACGATAAAAAAGAAGAAGCAGATTTTTCAAAAGGATTAACAAATGTTGTTGCAACAAACTGTACACTTGTAAATACTACTGATAATTTAGCTCAAGATCTAGCAAGTGGATTAGTAAAAGAATCTGTTTTTATTGCTGATAATGCTTCATTAGCATTAAAAAGAAGCGTTATTTCAGGATTTAGCCCAGCAGTTATCCTAGACGATGAAATTAAAATGGATAATACTAATTTAAAAAGAATTAAATTTGAACAAATGTATTTCAATAACTGTAAAGGAAATATTTTTGTAGAAAATTCAACAAATAATGAAGATTTAGAAGATTACTATGGTAATCCTCAATTTTCTAATCTTTATGAGCACACTCCTAATCAAGAAATGTTCATAGATATCAAAGCGAAAACCCCAGATTTTAGAGTTAAAATCGGTAAGATTACTGCTTCAAAATAATAATAGAAAACAACTAAAATCCATTAAGAGACACCCTTTTAATGGATTTCTTTGTTTTTTACACAATAAGTTGGAGAAAATTGAGTTACCTATGTTGATAACCTAAATTTGGGTTTATGGAAAAAAAAATACTATCTAGTTTACAGATCGCTTTTATCTTTGTTTTGATTTTTTTTCAAAGCAAAGTTTTTGCGCAAATAGGAGCGCCTACTTTTGCATTTACTCAAATGTGTGCAGAGCCTCCACCTTATACATATCCTTACGATCCATCAAGCTCAAATTTTAATGAGTGGACCATTAACTTTACATTTGGTGCCCCAGGAAATTATGTATTAGAAATGTCAGATCCAAATGGCTCATTTTTGTCTTCTCCCCTTCCATCATTAACAATTTTAGCCTCTCAAACAACTACAAGTCCAGGTAGCTTTACATTTAGATTGCCTAATAATTTAGTTGGAAGTGATAAATATAGGTTTAGAGTTAAAGATATTAGTACTAGTCCTGCCACTACTGGTCCTTCAAGTGGAGCTGTTCCTAATCCTGATCCAGATTTACCTGGTAGAACAGGTATTTCAGCTTATTATAAAGCGTTTATTAATAATTTCACCATAAATAACAACGCTTCTTCTTTAGGAATTTGTGGATCAGGTAGTGTTGAATTAAAAATAGATTCAGGAAATTCTACAACATCACCTTTATCATTTACTAATTTAAAATACAAATGGTACAAAGATGATGTGGTTGTTACAGGACAAACTGGGCCAAATTTAACTGTCAACTCATCAGGAAATTACTATGTTGTTATTGATTATGGACCATGTACAACTCTTTCCTCGGAATTCAAATCACAAACTATAACTGTTACAGTTATAACTTCGGGTCAAACATTTACCATAACATCAAGTGGAGGTACTAATATTTGCCCCTCAAATCCAACAACTTTAAGTGTGCAATCTGGATATACATATCAGTGGTATCGTGATGATGTTGCTATAGCTGGTGCAACCTCAAATACATATGTTACAGCAGTTTCTGGGACATACAAAGTTGTGGTTGGGCAAGGAAGTTGTGCAGCAACTTCAAACACTATAACTCTTAATGCAGAAACATTTAATACTAATTTAGATGTTAGTTTAGATCCAATTATCAATTTTATCGATGATGGTGAAGTTTTAAATATAACCGCAACAACTACTGCTGCGAGTCCAACTTATGAATGGTTTTTAATTGGTAACCCTACAGCGTTATCAACTACAAACTCATTAACAACATCTACACCAGGAAATTATAAACTTATTGTGACACAAACAACTGGATGTGTGTTTCCAAAAGAGTATCTATTTACTATAAAAGTAGGTGTGAATCCTACAGAAATACCAAATACAATTAGTCCTAATGGTGATCTTACTAATGATACGTGGATCATACCACAAGAATACATTTCAGAAAACACAGAAATTTTCATAGTAGATTCTTTTGGAAAAGAAGTACTTAAAACTAAAAATTATCAAAACGATTGGCCCCAAACCAATGTCGAATTTAAATCTGTAAACCCAGTTTATTATTATATTATTTCTAAAGACGGAAGCGCAGTTAAAAAAGGATCGATTACCGTAATCAAATAAAGTATGAGAAAAGGATTATTATGTATTGTTTTAATGTTTTGTTTATTTGAGAACGCTTTTGCTCAAACAGGTGATGGCGTTATGTCATTTGATGTACCAGCAAAAAACTCATTAAAATTTAATAAATTTTTAATTAATCCAACTTTTTCATTTGTTAGAGAAGACGAATCATTTGTAACTTTTTTAAACAAAAGACAATGGACAAGTTTTCAAGATGCACCTGTATCCTATTTCTTTAGTTATTCGGGTAAGTTTAGAGAACAAAATGGTATAGCAATAGGAGCTTTTCAGAGAAACTTTGGTGTATTAACCTCTTTCGGAGCGGTTGTTAACTTCGCTAGAAGCATAGAAATATCTAACGAAAGCAATTTTACCATGGGACTTAATCTGGCCTATGTTAATAGCGGATTAAATACTGGAAAAGTCAAAGTAAACGAAACCACAGATTTATCTTTACAAAGTGTACCCAAAAATTCACTTGTAACAATAAACCCTGGGATTAATTATAGCACAGGTTTTATTGATTTAGGATTAAGTGCAAACAATATTTTTACCTACAATTTTAATAATTCGGAAGTAGTACCTGACGACCCAATGAGAGGCGTAGCGGCTCACTTAATGTATACAGGTTATATGTACAATTCCGGTCTTTTTGAGAACGGAAAATTTTCTGCTTTAATAAAGGGTGAAATGGGAAAAGAAAAAACGGTTTTTTCGGGCTCTTTTTTACTTAATGCTCCTAAAGCAGGTTGGGCACAATTGGGTTACAACAGTTTATATGGAGTTTCAGGAGGTTTAGGTTTAATAATAGCTAAAAAAATATCATTAGGTTATGTAGTTGAGAAAAGCCTTGGTAGTTTTTCAGATTTTGGATTGTCTCATGAGATAACTATTGCTTACAAAATTAGAGGTTATGGCGACTATGAAGATGCTAAGCCTATTGTTAAAGCAACTAATAAAACAAACCCATATAAAAAACCTGTTGCAGTTAAGAAAAAATCTCCAGCAGAACTTAAAAAAGAACGTGATGCTCAGTTAGCTCTAAAGGCAGAGCAAGAAAAAGCTCGTTTAGAAGCAGAGCGTTTACGTAAAGAAAAAGAATTAGCTGAAGCAAAAGCTAAAGCTGAAGAAGCAGCTCGCTTAAAAGCAGAACAAGAAAAAGCACTTGCAGAGGCAAGAGCTAAAGCAGAAGCAGAAGCAAGATTGAAAGCGGAACAAGATAAAGCTAATGCAGTTTCTGAAGCTGAACGTTTAAGAAGAGAAAAAGAGGCTGCTGCTATACAAGCTAAACTAGATGCTGACGCAAAAGCTAAAGAAGCAGCAGAAAGATTGCGCGCTGAACAAGAAAGAGCTCGTTTAGAAGCAGAACGTTTAAGAAAAGAGAGAGCAGATGCAGAAGCTAGAGCTAAAGCAGATGCTGCAGCACAAGCTAAAGCAGATGCTGATAGAATTGCTAGAGAAAAAGCAGAAGCAGCTAGATTAGCAAAAGAAAAAGCAGATGCGGAAGCTAGAGCTAAAGCTGAAGAAGCAGCTCGCTTAAAAGCAGAACAAGATCGTTTAGCAAAAGAACAAGCCGATGCAGCAGCTAGAGCTAAAGCTGAATCTGATGCAAGAGCTAAAGCAGAAGCAGAAAGAATTGCAAGAGAAAAAGCGGAAGCAGCAAGATTAGCAAAAGAACAAGCGGATGCAGCAGCTAGAGCTAAAGCTGAAGCGGATAGAATTGCAAAAGAACAAGCAGATGCAGCAGCTAGAGTTAAAGCAGAAGAAGCAGCACGTTTAGCGAAAGAGAAGGCAGATGCCGAAGCAAAAGCTAAGGCAGAAGCAGCAGCAAGAGCTAAAGCTGAAGCGGATAGAATTGCTAACGAAAAAGCTGAAGCAGCAAGATTAGCGAAAGAGAAAGCAGATGCCGATGCAAAAGCTAAGGCAGAAGCTGCAGCACAAGCTAAAGCAGATGCTGATAGAATTGCTAGAGAAAAAGCAGAAGCAGCAAGATTAGCAAAAGAGAAAGCAGATGCTGAAGCAAAAGCTAAGGCAGAAGCTGCAGCACAAGCAAAAGCAGAAGCAGATAAAATTGCAAGAGAGAAAGCAGAAGCAGCAAGATTAGCAAAAGAGAAAGCAGATGCTGAAGCAAAAGCTAAGGCAGAAGCTGCAGCACAAGCAAAAGCAGAAGCAGATAGAATTGCAAGAGAGAAAGCAGATGCTGAAGCAAGAGCTAAAGCAGAAGCAGCAGCAAGAGCTAAAGCTGAAGCGGATAGAATTGCTAACGAAAAAGCGGAAGCAGCAAGATTAGCAAAAGAGAAAGCTGATGCAGAAGCAGCTCGTTTAAAAGAACAGCAAGACCGTTTAGCGAAAGAAAAAGCTGATGCAGAAGCTAAAGCTAAAGCAGAAGAAGCGGAAAGATTAAGAAAAGAAGCTGAAGCGAAAGCTAGACTTGAAGCTGCTAAAACTGCTGAAGATAAAGAGCTTGACAATTTGACTCAAGTTATAGATGATTCTAAAAAATACCAAACAGAGTCGTTAAATAAATTCGAGTCATTGGTAAATGAGAAAGCGAGAGAGTTAACTGAGTTAAGAAAAGAAAATGATTTATCAGAGCAAGGTATTGCAACACAACAAAAAGAAGTAGAATTCCAAAGTGGTGCCGCTGCAAATAGAGCTTTAGAAGCATTAAAAGCTGAAATTAATGAAAATGCTAAAAATCAAGCAGCAAGGATAAAAGAATTCGAAGCATTGGCTGCAGAAAGATTGAAAAAAGTTCCAGGTAAAAATGATTTATTAAATCAGTCATATGCAAGAACTTTAGAGCAATTAAAAGCTGAAAAATTGGCATCTGATAAACAAAATGCTCAGTTATTATTAAGATTGGATCAAATTAAGAGTGAAATTGAGGTAGAGAAAAAACGTCGTATTAAGCGTGCTACCTTCGATAGTAACCAAACAAAATATGTTAAAGATAGAGCTACTTTAAAACAAATTAAAGAAACTACAACACCAACAGGTTTAAATTATACTCCGGCTGATTTTGACTTTGGTGATGAAGACCAAGCAAATATGCAAATTGTTAAAAATATTGACAATGCTGATGCTGGATTCTATTTAGTTGTTGCAGCTCATAAAGACGAAGCCAAACGTGATGCATTTATTAAGAAAGCAATTCAAGCGGGTCAAACCAATATTGATTTCTTCTACAATGTAGCAACTGGTACATATTATATTTATTACCAAAAATTCTCTGAAATTCAAGATGCTACATCAGCACTTGAAAACAAAGGAAACAAAGCAATTAATGCAAAAATGGTAATAGTGAAGATTGAAAAATAAAAACACCAAATTGTTAATGTTTTATAGTGAGGTTAAAAAAAAGTCATAAAAAAATGTTAACTACGTAAAAAATAAATAAATTTAATGCACCAAAACTAAAACGTAACCTTATGAAATTAAAACAGCACTTACTCATCGTTTTAATGATTATTCTGAGCAGCTTAGGAACCTACGCCCAAGTTGCCGTGCCTTTTACACAAAGGTTAGCAGGAGGAAGCATTAGAATTAAAGGAGATATTGTTTTTGTTGGGAACAACATAACCAATCGCGCTCCTGCAAATTCTCCCTCAGATGCGAATAATCCTTACAATGGAACAGCTAATAATAATGGTTTAAATTTCGAGTATATCGATGTCGATGGAGATGCCTCTACATTCAGTTCGAGTACAGCTAATTTAAATATTTCTACTAGCTGTAAAAGAATTGTGTATGCAGGTCTGTACTGGACGGCTACTTATCCTTTTGAACGTTCAGGACCTAATGGAGACGGAACATCTTCTAATTATACAGGTTCACCAAGAAATAATACTTGGAACCAAGTTAAGTTTAAAGTACCAGGAGGTACATATGTAGACTTAATTGCAGATAATGCTGCCGATCCACCAGGAGATGAGGATAGTATTATTTTTGATGGTTTTGATGCTACTAACCCAAGTAATTCTTTTTATGCTGCCCCTTATGTTTGTTATAAAAATGTAACGAGTTTAGTGCAGGCTTTAGCAAATGCAAACGGAACGTATGCAGTAGCTAATCAAAGAGCGGCAAGAGGTATTAGACCAGATGGTATTTCGAGTGGTTGGTCTTTAGTAATAATTTATGAAAGCCCTACTTTACCAAGTAAATATATTTCTGTTTTTGATGGTTATGCTAATATTTTTAATGGAATTAATGCTGCAAACGCAGTAGATTTTAATGTAAATGGATTCCAAACATTACCTGCCCCCCTTCCTGTTAGAGCACGTATAGGTGTTTCTTCATTAGAAGGAGATGTAAGTTTAACGAATGATAGATTTAGGTTTAAAGCAAATTCAGTTGCTGGTTTTACTACATTATCAAATGCAGTTAACCCTGCAGATAACTTTTTCAATGGATCGATAAGTAATAATGGAGCAATTGTAACAACAAGAAACCCAAACAGTACAAATACTCTAGGATTTGATTTGGATATAGTTGGGGTTAATAATCCTGGAAATGCTGTAATTCCAAATGGTGAAACTGGAGCGACACTTCGTGTAACCACTAATGGGGATGCATATGGTACCTACTTAACATCTTTTGATGTCGAAATTATCGAGCCCGTTATTGGATTAACAAAAGTGGTACAAGATATAGCTGGTAATGATATAGGTAATGCTGAAGTTCAATTATGTCAAGATTTAGTTTATGTAATTGGCTTTCAAAATGTTGGAAATGACGATGCTCAAAACTTTACAATTAGGGATGTACTTCCAGTAAATGTAACTTTTGATCAACTCACTACAGCTGGTGCCTTACCTGCGGGAGTAACCATTCAATCTTATAATGCTGCAACCAGAGAGGTTGTTTTTGCTATTAATAATAGTTTAGTACAAATTGGTGATCCAAGAGTTGAGATACGACTTAGAGTTAAAGTTGTATGTAGTTGTTTAGAAATGGACGACGCATGTTCTAACTTAATTCAAAACCAAGCATATGCAACCTATCAAGGGGTATTAAATACAGCACAAATTACTGATGATCCAAGTTTATCAGCTTTTTTAGCTTGTAACTTAGGAGATCCAAGTCCTAGTAACTTCTTAGTTAATCTTGATAATTGTAATTTTACAAGAACTGAAGTACTTTGTGGACCTAGCATCGTCTTAACAGCAGCAAACGGTTATCAAAGTTATGTTTGGAGCGGACCAGGTACAATTACACCGGTTCCTGGCACAAACAATCAATCAGTAACTGTAACACAACCAGGAACATATACTGTAAACAATAATATCAATACTTCACCATGTAAATCGATAGTTGAAACTATTAATGTAATTACGTATGGTGCAGGAGTAACAAATCCAGTTATTCCTTATGCTGATCAAGTTGTAATTTGTCCTAATAACGGAAACCAACTTCCATTAATATTTTTATGTGGTGCTGGAGATTCACAGTTAATACAAACAAATATTACTGGTGCTACAGGTATAGAATGGTATCAGTTGAGTGGTACATGTAATCCGCTACCAGCTGCAAATTGTCCTAATGAAAATGCAAGTTGTACTTGGAATCCAGTAGGTACAGGGCCAAACTTTACTGTAACTGCAGCAGGTGAATATAGAGTGATTGTAAGATTCCCTGGAGGTTGTGATAGAACATTCTATTTTAATGCATACCAAAATGTATTGAACCCAACCTATATTGCTAGAGATATAATATGTTCAACAAATGGACAAATAACTGTTAATAATGTACCTGCTGGTTATGAATATAGTTTAAGTCCAAGTGGGCCATGGCAAACTTCAAATATATTTCCAATAAGCACACCTGGAACATATACAGTTTATATTAGACAAGTTGGTGTTACAGGAGGATGTGTATTTACAATTCCTAATATAGGTATTAGAGCAAGAAACTTTACAGCTAGTTTTACCTTAATCCAACCATTGTGTACTGGTGATAAAGGAAGTATAAATATTGCTGCCAATGATGGTGAACCTCAATATACATTTACTATTCTTCAAGGGGCTACTGTAATTACATCAGCAGGGCCAATTGTAGCTAATAATTACGTATTTAATAACTTAAATCCTGGAAATTATACCTATCAAGTAACAACACAAGATGGCTGTAATGCTACTGGGAGTTTTACTATTAATACACCACCTGTATTAACAGTGACTGCTGCTTTAACAAAGCCTTTAACGTGTACCGATGGTGAAATTACTGTTTATCCAGTTGGAGGTACTGCTCCTTATAATTATATAATAACAGGTGCAGTAACAGCTACACAATCTTCTCCTGTAATTGTAGCACCAGTAGCTGGTACTTATAACATTCAAGTTGTAGATTTTAATAACTGTACAGCAAACACTTCGATAGTTGTAAACCAAGTGCCACCTCCTGTTTTCAATATAGTTGATGCAGATATTTTATGTGCTAGCTCTGGAAATTCTGGAACAATTACTATTAATGTTACTAACGCTAATGGTAATACATTAATGTATAGTATTAATAATGGAACTAGTTTTTCTTCTTCAAATGTATTTACAAACTTAGCACCTGGTACTTATAATGTAGTTGTGCAATATACCTTTGGTGGACAAGTTTGTTTAACGGCACCTCAAGCAGTTGTTATTACTGCTCCTCCAGCACTTACTGGAACAGCAACTTTAACAACTTCATACACTTGTTCTCATCCAGGGGTTATTACAGTAACTGCTTCTGGAGGATCACCAGGTTATTCTTACAGTATTGACGGAACAAATTTCCAACCAGGAAATACTTTCACGGTTACTGCATCTGGAACTTATACCATAACAATTAGAGATACTAATGGATGTACAATAACTCGTACTGTAGTAGTACCAGTATTAACTGGTCCATCTGATTTGTATTTAAAAGATCAAGTTAGAGTAACATGTCCAAGTTTAACAGGTACATTAAATATTGATGTGGTTCCAGGTTTTGGAGGATGTTCTCCTAGACGTTTTAGAATAGTATCTCCTATTACGACTCCATATACAGCAAGTGGAAATTTCGCTGGATTACCCCCTGGCGCTTATACTTTTGAAGTTATTGATTGTAATGATTGTACTTATCAAGAAACTTTCGTTTTAGATCCTGTTGTCCCAACAGTTATTACACCACAAGTTGTTTCTAATGTAAGATGTTTTGGTACTGCTACAGGTAGTGGTCAATTCGTTATATCAAACATCCCTAATGGAACAGATTACAATTATACTGTAACAAATTCAGGTGGCACAACTATAGCTTCTGCTAGTGGAACTACACCTACTTCAGGTTCAACAAACATAACGGTGAATTTACCTAATTTACCAGCAAGTACATATACAATTTCTGTATATAATGATTATAACGAATGTACAGATACAGCATCGTTTACTATTACACAACCAGCATCAGCTTTAACAGCAACCTTATCATCTACACCAATAACGTGTACAACTAATGGTACAGTTACGGTTAATGCATCAGGAGGATGGGGTGGTTATGTTTATACAATTACTCCAAATACTGGAATTACACAATCAGGTAATACATTTAGCAATATTACTGCTGGTACTTACACTGTTACCACTACAGATTCAGGTGGTTGTGCTATAACAAATACTGTTACATTTATTAACGCACCAGCATTGTCTGCAACAATTTCTGCAACTTCAGATTTTTGTTATGACTCAACTAATGCTGCAACTATTGTGGTAACTCCTTCTGGGGGCACACCACCTTTCACGTATACAATTAATGGAACTCCAAACTCTCCAAACACTTCCAATACGTTTGGTCCTTTAACCCCTGGAACGTACAATATTGTTGTAACAGATAGTTTTGGATGTACTTTTGCATTACCTAGTCAAACAATCAATCCGCAATTAACATTAAGTACTAATTTAATTAAGGATCTTGATTGTACGGCTTCACCAAATGCTTTGATAACAGGTACAGTAGCTGGAGGTTATCCAGGTTATACATATACAGTTAACGGTGGACCAGTAACTCCAATAGTAGGTACAACATTTACTTATTCTACATCTACTGCTGGAACTTATAATTTTGTTGTTACAGATACTAGAGGTTGTACAACTGCAACATCTACAGTAACTATTGCACCATTATCGTTACCTCAAATTTCTTCGGTAACACAGACACAGCAAATTTTGTGTAATGGTGATAGTACCGCAGCTATTAATGTGGTTATTAATACTTCTGTAGGTACTGCTCCTTATGTGATTAATGTATTTAATAATACAACATCAACCAACTATGGTACTCAAACAACAGGTTTACCAGCTGGTAATTATACAATCACTCTTACTGATGCAAAATCATGTACAGACACTGAAACTATTACAATTAATCAACCGGCTCCATTAAATTTTACTGCAGTAGTTAATCCATTAACATGTTCTGCCTCAGGAACTGCTCTTGGATCAATATGTGTAAACGGTCTTACTGGAGGAACTTCGCCATATACTTATACTTTGACAGATTTAACAGGAGGTACAGGTACACAAACTTTTAATACACCATTGCCAGTTAATCATTGTTTTACTAATATTGATTTTGGTATTTACAGTTTAAGTGTTACAGATGGTAATGGTTGTACTTTAGTGAGAACAAACCTCGTTATGTCTTCACCACCAAGTGATTTAAATATACAAATTAGTACTTCAATTGCATCATGTGCAGCTGGTGGTACTGCTGTTGTTACAGTTGTTCCAATTGTACCTGGTGGTCCATATTTGTTTGGTATTTTAACTCAAAACACAGCACCTTATGCAGCTGTTTTTCAGCCTGCTGATGCTGGTTTTCCTCTACAATCTACATTTAATGGTTTAACACCTGGTGCTTTATATACATTTGTTGTTTATGATACAATAACAGGCTGTTATTACTTTGAACAAGCTACAGCTACTGTACCTACAAATTCAACAATGGTGGTTAATCCATTAGTGGCTAATAATGTAACTTGTATAGGTGCTGCAGACGGTAGCGTAACTTTTACAGTTACAGGTACTGGTACAGGTGCTACTTCTATAAATTATACAATTTACAATGCACAAACAAATGTTTCAATAACTCCTCTACCAGGACCAACAGGAACTATTCCTGCTCCTTTCCCTTCAACGACTTATGGGCCATTAGCACCTGGAAACTATTATATTCAATTAGTTGAAATCGGTGGAACAAACGCAGGTTGTGGAATTACGACTAGTCCTTTTACAATATCACAATCATCTACACCACTAGCAGTTTCTGCAACTGCGACTAATGATGACTGTAATGTAAACGGTGGTGTTATTACCGCTGTAGGAACTGGAGGAACAGCACCTTATAGTTATAGTTTTGTATTGTCACCTGGTGGACCAGGTGCTTATGGAGCCCCTGGAGCAAATACTGCAAATGTTGAAAGTGGTACATATAATGTATATATAAGAGACGCAAATGGATGTGTAAGATCAACAACTGTTACAGTAAACCTTGATCCTACTCCAGTTATTGCAGCTACTTTAGCTAATGCTTGTGTGGCTCAAGGAACTTATGCTATAAATGTTACTTTACCAACTGCTGGTGTTGCACCTTATACACTTAGCTTAGATGGAGGTGCTTTTGTAACGCATACTTTCCCATATACATATACTGGTCTTTCTTCTGGAACACATACCATTCAAGTTAGAGACTTTAATGGTTGTGGTAATACAGTTAGTGTGACTATTTTAAATCCATTAGTTGCATCTGCTGCGTTTACTACTCAACCAACATGTAACAACCCTAACGGTCAAATAACAGTTACAACAACAGGCGGTTCAGGAAATTATAGTTATAGTATTAGCCCTAATCCTGGTGGTGTAATTACTTTATCGACTAATGTGTTTAGTAATGTTCCTCCTGGATCATATACAGTAACAATTACAGATACTACTACTGGTTGTACTACTACTGCTCCTGCAAATTTAGCATTGCCAGACCCAGTTACTTTTACCACTGCTACAACACCAGTAATTTGTAATGGTGATTCGAATGGTACAATAACAGTTACTTTATCTGCTGGAAACAATAATCCTGCTTATACATATCAAATTACTGCTGGTCCTGTTACTACAATTCCACAAAGTTCAAATGTATTTACAGGTCTGCCAGCAGGTTCATATACAATCTTAGTTACTTCAGGTAGAGGGTGTTCAACAACGCAAAATAATGTTATAGTTGGAACACCAACAGTAGTTGTAGCTTCAGCTACGGCTACACCTTTTACTTGTGCTGCAAATAATACTGTAAATACATCAACTGTGACTATTACAGGCTCAGGTGGAACAGGTGCTTACACATACAGTATTAATGGAACTAACTATTTTACTACAAATACATTTAGTATTGTAGATAATGGAGCTGTACAAAATATCACTGTTTATGTAAGAGACGCAAATGGTTGTATAGATACAGATGTTATCTCAATTAATCCTTTACCAACTTTAGTTTCTGCTGTAATAACTCAAAATGTAGCAATAACTTGTGTTAATCCAGAACAAGTAACAGTTACTGTTACTGGAGGTTCAGGTAATTTTAATTACGAATTGATTCCAGCTTCTGGTACTGCAACACCGCAGCCTCAAGCCTCTAATGTATTTACTATTACGACAACAGGTTCATATGTAATTAGAGTAAATGATTTAACAACTGGATGTTACATCATGACTGTTCCATATGAAATTGCTCCTTACGATACCATTCAAGTAGATGTCACAGCAACAAATGCAGTTACATGTTTTGGAGGAAATGATGGTTCAATTGCAATAAATATCACTGGTTATTCGGGAGCATATACATATAATGTTCTTGATGCAACAAATACTGTTGTTTTAGCTGGTGCAGGAAATACATCAACTAACCCATTGCCTGTGAATGGATTGGGTGCAGGTAACTATACTGTTCAAATCACAGAAACTAATACACCTTTCTGTAATGAACTTTCAGGAGTTGTTTCAGTTGCAGGTCCAAATGCAGCTTTAGCATTAACAGCTGTTATTTCATCACCACTTACTTGTGATCCTAATACAGCACAAATTACTGCTACAGCAACAGATGGATGGGGAACTTATGAGTATGAATTAGTTGGTCCAGTTAATGTTGCTTTTTCTTCTAATAATGTGTTTAGTAATTTACCAGCGGGTAATTATACTATAAATGTTAGAGATTTAGAAGGATGTTTAGCAAGTACTTCAGTTACTATTACTGCTCCACTTCCAATTAATACTACAGTAACGCCTAGTACAACATTATTAGCTTGTTATGGTGATACTAATGCAACAATTACAATTGCATATCCAACTGGTGGACAAGGAAGTAATTATTCATATGTATTTAACACAATTGCTCCAGTAGCAAGTTCATCAGGACCTATTGCTATGCCTTTAGGCGGTGTTACAATTTCTGGTTTAGGTGCTGGTACATATAATGTAACTATTACTGATGGCTTTAATTGTACATTCACATCTGCAAATATTGTTATTAATCAACCAACAGAAGTTAATGCCTCATTAGTATTAACTAATTTACCTAGTTGTAATAATCCAACAGTATTAACACTATCTGCAAATGGAGGAACTCCTCCATATACATATAGCGCTGATGGAATAACATACAGTGCAGCAACATTTAACCCTTCTGTTGCGATTAGCATACCTGCGGGTACAACAGGTGTTTTCCATTACTTTGTTCGTGATTTTAATGGATGTACAAGTGTTGTGTCTAATGACATTCAAATTGATCCAATTCCTGCTATGAATTTATCTACATTAACTCATGTTGATATTCTTTGTGGTGGAAGTGCTACAGGAACTATTACTGCTGTTGCACAAGGTGGTTTAGGAAACTATGTATATTCATTAGTTGATGCTGCAAATAATCCAATTGCTGTTGGAACACAAGCATCTCCTGGAGTATTTACTAATCTACCTGCTGGAACATATTATATTAGTGTAGTAAGTAGTAATGCATTTGGAACATGTTCATATGTTTCTGGATCAGTTATCATAAATGAGCCTCCTGTATTCTTAGTTTCTTATGCTCAACAAGATGTTAAATGTAATGGTGCTAGTGATGGTATTTTAACAATATCTACAACTGGAGGAACAGGTATTATAAAATATGCTATTTCACCTAATTTAGATCAGTTTATTACAGTTACAACTCCAGCTTCTTACAATGTAACAGGCTTATCAGCTGGAAGTTATACTATTATTGTTCAAGATCAAAATGGATGTTTTGATCAGTATAACTTTACTATTAATGAGCCAACAATTCTTGGAGCTAGTATAGCAAATATTGTTCCCGAAGCTTGTGCAGAAGATAATGCTGGTAGTTTTGATATTGTTAATATAATAGGAGGTACCGCTCCTTATACTGTTACCTATAATGTTATCTATTCAGGTACGACAACAGTTGTTAATGGACCAGTTGTTAACTTGCCATTAGGTCAAAACTCGTACACTTTTGGAAATTTAAATGGAGGTGAATATGAAGCAATTGTTACGGATGCAAATGGTTGTTCTTATTCTACACAATTACTTATTGACCCAGGAGTACTATTTACTCCAGTTGCAATTCCAACGTTCCCATGTGATAATAATGGTGCTTTCCCATCTGTTGTAGTTGAAGTGTTTAATTCAGATAATACACCGTCTAATGACTTTACTCCATTAGCTGATTATCAATTTGCTTTAGATGATCCAACAATGGCTACAGCTCAAGCAAGTAACATCTTTACATCTGTAAGTTACCCTGCTTTATTAACTCCTGGTAATCACACAATTTATGTGTCTAATGCTAATGGATGTGGTCCAAAACCAGCAACATTTACAATTAATGCTGATGATATTGACCCTCTAATGTGGCAAGGACCTGGTCTTGTACAAGGAGGACTTAATGAAATTGTTGCTAATGTTCAGGGAGGTACTGCTCCTTACACATATACTTTCAACGGCTACAATAATGGTAATGACAATAGTTATGTTTATGATCAAACAGGACCGTATACTGTGGTTGTAACCGATGCTAATGGATGTTTTATAACGATGACAAAACCATTCACATTTATTCCAATATACATTCCTGATGTATTTACACCTGATGGTGATGGTAATAACGACGAATGGATGCCTCAAAACACATCAATTTATCCTAACTTAAAAACTAAGGTTTATGATAGATACGGACGTGTAGTAGCTGAACTTAATGAAGGTCAAGGATGGAATGGTAAATATCATGGTAACGAATTACCAACAGGTGATTACTGGTATGTACTTAAAGTTGACGGAAATGATGGTCAAGAATTTGTAGGTCACTTCACGTTGTACAGATAATTTATAATAGAAAAGAACTATGATATTAGCTCCAAATAATATTTTAAGAAAAGGAAAACTGTTAGCAGCATTAACGCTGCTAACAGCTTCTAATTTATTTGCTCAGGAATTTAATGTACCCGTAGCAACACAATATCTTGCAGACAATCCATTTGTTTTATCGCCTACCTATGCTGGTATTGGTGATAATGTTCGTATACGTTTGAATGGTTTTGCTCAATGGGTAGGGATAAAAGATGCACCACAAAATCAAGCTATATATGCTGATTTTAGAGTTTTCGAACAATCTGGAATAGGAATATCTTTATATAATGATAAAAATGGTTATACTAGACAAACTGGTGGTAAGTTAACTTTTGCCCATCATATTATTTTAGATTATCCTTCACGTCAGTATTTATCTTTTGGTTTATCGTATAATTTGAATAATTTCAGAATCGAAACTGATAAATTTCAATATTTTGACCCTAGAGTTGTAAACGACAGATATACTGCAAATGACAATTTTGATGTTGGTTTATTGTATCGTAATAAATCATTTTGGGTTAACTTCAATGCTAGTAACTTATTAAATAAGGATATCAAAAACTTTTTCAAAGATGAACCAAGCTTGTTGCGTTTTTATCAAGTTTACACTGGATATACTTACAAAAGTTATAGAGACAGTAAGATAGAAATAGAACCTTCTGCTTATTTTCAACATTTTGAAAGTGATGGACGTTCTTTCTTAGATATTAATGCTAAACTTAGATATTTAGATAACCAACGTACAGGTTATGTTTGGTTAGGTGCTACCTATCGTATGCTAATTGATCAGCCTTTTAAACCTTTGACTATTGGTCCAATGGTTGGAATCAAAAAAGGAGGTTTCTATGCAGGTTACGCATATCAAATTACTACAAATGAATTGTCAAGTTACAATTCAGGTACACATATGATTACTTTAGGTTGGGATTTCTTCCAAGGATTAAGTAATTGTCCGTGTACACAATCTTCTCTAGCAGTTGATTAATTTTTAAACAAATAATACCTTAATGAAAACTATTAACGATTTTAATTTCCACAATAAAAAAGCTATTATTCGAGTTGATTTTAATGTGCCATTAGATGATAACTTTAATGTTACTGACACCACTCGTATCGAAGCAGCAAAATCTACAATTGATAAAATTATTAGCGAAGGTGGAAGTGTTATATTAATGTCACATTTAGGTAGGCCAAAAGGAATTCAAGATGAATTTTCTTTACGTCATATTGTTTCTACAACTGCTCAAATTTTAGATGTGCCTGTGACCTTTGCTTCTGATTGTATTGGTCATGTAGCTGAGAATGCAGTAGCTAACCTTAAAGCGGGTGAAATTTTACTTTTAGAAAATTTAAGATTTTATAATGAAGAAGAAGCTGGAGATATAGAATTTTCTAAAAAGTTAGCTTCACTTGGTGATATTTACGTAAACGATGCATTTGGTACTGCACATAGAGCTCACGCCTCTACAACTATTATTGCTCAATTTTTTCAAGAAAATAAATGCTTTGGATTGTTACTTGCTAAGGAAATCGAAAGTCTTAATAAAGTTCTAAATAACAGTGTTAAGCCTGTAACAGCAGTTTTAGGAGGAAGTAAAGTTTCTTCAAAAATAACAGTTATTGAGAATGTCTTAGATAAAATAGACAACATGATCATTGGTGGAGGAATGACTTTTACTTTTATTAAAGCATTAGGAGGTAAAATTGGTAACTCACTTTGTGAAGACGATAAGTTATCGCTTGCTCTTGAAATATTAGATAAAGCAAAAGCGAAAGGAGTAAACATACTATTACCTGTTGATGTTGTTGCAGCAAATAACTTCTCAAATGATGCCGATACTCAAGTTGTTGATGTCAATGCTATTTCAGACGGTTGGCAAGGACTTGATGTTGGACCTCAATCTTTAGAATTAATTCATAAAGTTATTTTAGAATCTAAAACAATACTTTGGAATGGCCCTCTTGGGGTTTTTGAAATGGATTCTTTCGCTAAAGGAACCATAGAATTAGGTAATTTTATAGCAGAAGCAACTCAAAATGGAGCATTTTCTTTAGTAGGAGGTGGTGACAGTGTTGCCGCTGTAAAACAGTTTGGTTTTGAATCTAAAGTAAGTTATGTTTCTACTGGTGGTGGAGCAATGCTTGAAATGTTAGAAGGCAAAACCTTACCTGGTATTGCGGCTATATTAGGTTAAAATTATAATTTTAACATTTTTTTAACATTTTTTAAATTATTTGCCTTTATGTTTGCATTTCTGACCCCAAATCAGTGAATGCCAACAACTTACAAACACAGCTTATGATAAAAAAGATTTACTACCTAGCACTGCTATTTATTTTACCCGTTTTATCAGTAACCGCTCAAGATAGTTTAAAAACTGAGATTCCTGTTAAACCAGAATTAAAGCTCTCATACTTAGATTCATTAAAGACAACTTTTGTTATTGATGAAATGACTACTTGTGTAGACAGTATGTGGTTAAAAGAAGTTACTAATATGCAAACATTTGAAGAAATGTATGCAGATGTAAAAAATATTGATACTAATGTACCTGTAGATTTTGAACTTCCAACTGAATTATTCAAAGAAAGACTTCGTTTACTTGATGAAAAATCGCCATTCAACATCGAGTACAATGCACAGTTGGAGAATTTAGTTAAAAGCTTTTTGAAAAATCGCAAGCGCTCTTTCGAAAGATTAATGGGAATGTCACAATATTATTTTCCAATGTTTGAAGAAGCATTAGCAAAGTATAACGTTCCATTAGAAATTAAATATTTAGCCATTGTAGAATCAGCTTTAAACTCTAAAGCCGTATCTCGTGTTGGGGCTACTGGTTTGTGGCAGTTCATGTACCAAACTGGAAAACAATATGGATTGAAAATCGATTCTTATCTTGATGAAAGAAGTGACGCCCTAAAAGCTAGTGATGCTGCAGCGCGTTATATGAGTGGTATGTACAAAATTTTTGGTGATTGGGAGTTAGTATTAGCTTCATATAACTCAGGCGCAGGAAATGTTTCTAAAGCAATTCGTCGCTCAGGTGGACATCAAAATTTCTGGAATATTAAAAAATTCTTACCTCGTGAAACTCAAGGCTATGTGCCTGCTTTCTTAGCAACTATGTATATCTTTGAGTACCATAAAGAACATGGAATTGTTCCTAATAAAGCTATAGTAAATCATCTAGCAACAGATACCATTGCTGTTAAAAAGAAAATGTCTTTCAAGCAATTATCAGATTTATTGGATATACCTGCATCACAAATAGAGTTTTTAAATCCTTCTTATAAAATGAAAGTCGTTCCTTATGTAACGAATCAAACAAATTTTATAAGATTGCCAAAAGATAAAGTAGCTATTTTTACTTCTAATGAAGATAAAATGTATGCTTATGTTGATTACCAAGAAAGTAAAAGAGAAAAGCAATTTCTTCCTAAACCAAGAATTAAGATTAATAAAGATTCTATAGAATTAGAGAAAAATATACAAGAAGCTTTAGTTATTGCCGATAATGCTACTTCAAAACCTGTAACTAAAATTAAATTTCACACTGTAAAACGAGGTGATGTTTTAGGTGATATCGCAGAAAAATACGATGTTTCTATTGCTGACATTAAGAAATGGAATAAAATGAAAGGCAATAATGTTCAGTTAGGAAAAAAACTTAAGATTGTATCAAATGTTGATACTGACTTAGCTGTTAATGCAAAACCGAATAAAGTTCAAGCAATTAAAGAAAACAAAAATGTAATTGCTCAAAATGACAAAGTTTCTAAGCAAGAAACAAACAGTATTGTTGATTCTAAGGTAGAAGAACATGTTGTTAAACAAGGTGAGACATTAACTACCATTGCAAAAACTTACCGTTTGTATGTTGCAGATTTAAAAAAATGGAATAACCTAAAAGATTCTAATATCAAATTAGGAGATAAATTAAAACTTAAAGCTTCAGACGAAGTTGTTGCTTCAACTGAAACAGAAAAAACTTCAGAGTTTTATGTTGTAAAAAAGGGTGATAATCTTATTGAAATTGCTAATAATAACAATATTACTGTTGGAGATTTAAAAGAATGGAACAATTTAGTTTCTACAAACGTAAAAGTGGGAGACAAATTAAGAGTTGTAAAAGGACAAACACTAACAGTAGCAGAAAACACTAAAAAGAAAAGCAAATTTGAAGACCTTCAGATGTATGTTGTGCAAAAAGGCGATTCATTGTTTATAATTTCACAAAAACACAAAACAACTGTTGCAGAGATTAAAAAATTGAATGACTTACATGATGAAAATATTAAGCCTGGAATGAAGCTTAAAATTAAAGGATAAAGAAATGGGAATCTATTTAGATTCCCTTTTTTATTATAACTTTGATTAAAATATATTCCTTATGAGTATAGAGTTTAAAATAAAGCCTTTTGAGGCACTTTCTACAGTTGAGTTGTACGAAATATTAAAACTACGAATTGAAGTGTTTGTGGTCGAGCAAAATTGCATTTATCAAGACATTGATGGAAAAGATTCGAAAGCAATTCATGTTTTAGGATATTACAACGGCGATTTGGCTGCTTATTGCAGAATTTTTGAAGCTGGTTATTATTTTGATGAAGCTTCTATAGGGAGAGTTATTGTTTCTCCTAAATACCGCGATAAAAAATTTGGTCACGACTTAATGAAAGTGGCAATCGAAGCTGTAAAAAACAACTTCAATAAAAACCAAATCACCATCTCGGCACAACTGTATTTACAGAAATTTTACGAAAGTCACGGTTTTGTAAAAACATCTGAAATGTACTTGGAAGATGATATTCCACACATTCAAATGAAAATTCAGTAATTATTCAAAAAACAATGTTCCAGAAAATAATTTTTTAGCAAATTCCATTTCAACAATTTGAATAGTTTCTATTTCAAAATCAGGAATCTCCATATCACTAATTGTTGCATTAAATATTTTGGTAGCTAATCCAAGAGGAGGATAAATAATAAGTCCATCAAATGGATAACGTACGTAAAAGTCGTGATCCAAATCAAATCCAATTGTTTTATCTAATTTTAACAAATCTCTCATTTTAGAACCAATGCCAAATTCATTTAATAATTTGCCTTTATATCCATGATTACAAGTCATTGATGTTATCTTTCCGTTTAGTAAATCAATATCAACTTCAAATTCTTTATTTTCTGATTTAAGTGTCAAATAAATATTATTGTTGTCAAATTCCTGAACAATTTTTGTTTTATGGTTGTCAAAGAGATTGGCAGTAACAACTGAAATAAAATCTGCCATACTGTTTCCAAATGTAATACCGCCTGCACCATTTTCAGGAATAATATGTGAGTAAATATCAAACTCTGTTATGCCATTTATTTTTTCAATGTTTATACGTGCCTTCATATAAAGCGATATAAAACTAATTTATTTGGTTGAATAAACTCAAGACAATTACTGCAACAAAATTTTATTATACTCAGGCTGATTGTTTAGTAAATCTGTTGCCTTTTTAATTTCTGAATCATTTTTAAGATAATAGTCATACAACCCTTCACGATACTTGTATCGTGTAATGATTTCTGCTTTTAATAATTTCATTATTTCAGGTTTGTATTTATCCAATTGAGATTCTTCAGCCTTTTGAATAGAAGTAACTAAAGCATCATATTGCAATTTTATAGAAGCATCAATGTTTTCTTTTTTTGCTTCGGTCATGAACTCTTTTAGTAATAAATCAGATTTGGTGTCAAATGAAAAGTTTATAGTTTTTAAAAAAGTTTTAAATTGAAGATAATCAGCATCTGTAATCTCTTTTAAAGCATTGTTTTTTTGAACATATTGCGTTGCATAATCAAAAAAGGCATCATTGTGTTGTAAAGCATCTACAATAGCATTGGTTTTATTTTCAGAAAGTTCAATATCTGGCATAATCCCTCCACCATCATAAACAGTTCTTCCTTTTTTAGTTTTAAAGGCATTATAGTTTTTAGCATCGGTTCTAATTGCCTTTCCTGAAGCATCCCTTTTAGAATAATCTAACGCTTGTATGCATCTTCCAGAAGGAGTGTAGTATCTCGAAATAGTTACCTTTAGTTGCGTTCCGTAGGTTAAATCCAGTGGTCTTTGCACTAATCCTTTGCCAAAACTTCTGCTTCCTACGATTACCGCTCTGTCTAAATCCTGTAGAGCTCCAGCAACAATTTCACTAGCCGAAGCACTTTTTCCATCGACTAAAATCGCTAAAGGAATTTGTGTGTCTATAGGTTGTCGTGTCGTTTTATAAGTGTTGTTATGTTTTTGAATTTTTGATTTTGTAGTTACGATCGTTTCGCCATTTGGAACAAATAAATTGCAAATATTAACAGCTTCGCCTAATAAACCTCCGGGATTTCCACGTAAATCTAGAATAATTCGAGTAGCACCTTGTTCTTTTAATTTTTCTAAAGCATCTTTAGTTTCTGATGAGGCTTTTGCACTGAATTGCGAAAGTACTATGTAACCTGTTTTATCATCAGTTTTACCAAAAAAAGGAACTGCTTTGATATCAACCTCTTCTAAAACTATTTGTGCAGAATTTACCTGTCCGTTTCGTTTGTATTTGATATCAATTTTAGTGTTTTTACTTCCTTTTAATAACTGAGAAGCATCTTCTTTAAAATCGGTAAGGCTTACATCACCTATCTGAATTATTTCATCACCTGCTTTTAGACCCGCTTTATCTGCAGGATAGTTCTTATAGGGTTCACGAATAATTAATTTTCCATCTTTTCTAGAAACTAATGCGCCAATACCGGTATACTCACCCGTGTTGTTTATTTTAAAACGGGCAACATCCTGTTCGTTAAAATAAACGGTATAAGGATCAAGCTCAGCCAACATTGTCTTAATAGCTTTGTCCATTAAGTTTGCAGGATTAGTTTGATCAACATAATTCATGTTAACCGTTTTGAAAAGTGTTGTAAAAATTTCAATTTGCTTTGCAATTTCAAAAAAGTCTTCTTTGAAACTTACACCCACAAATAAAAAACCACCAGCCAGCGCAGGAAGTATGTACCTTTTTTTGATTGTAGCCAACATAATTATCCTTTTTTCTTGAAGAATCTTCGTTTAAGGAAGATAAACACTCCTACGAAAATAAGAATAAAGGGCCAAATACTGATGATACTTAACATAAAATTGGACAAACCGTTGAAACCTTCCTTAATAGAGTTCCATATTTTGCCTCCATAAGATACTGTTGCTCCGCTCTCAGAAGCATTATACGTATACATTTGAATATTTACGGTACTCATTGAAACGCGATTTTGCATGTATTTCAACTGACCTTCTTTGGCTTCAATTTCCTCGCGAATTTCAGCTAGCTTTTTCTCTATTTCTAACATTTCAGAAACTTTGGTAGCTTTTGCTAGTAATTGTAAATAGCGTTCTTCCAGTTTCTTTTTAGATTTCATCCTAGATTCGGTATCCACATATTCTTCGGTAACATCTTGCTGAGAAATTTCTTTTCGGTCAAAATGTTGCACTCCTTTGCTGATGTCTGAAATGAAAAAATCAAATGATTTGCTTGGAATTCGAATGGTTAAATTACGATACACAGATTCGTCGTTTTTACCCGACTCATCATTTTGAATGATGGCTTTGTATTTGGTAATGCCTGTTTTAAGGTTTTCGTAGGAAGTATCTAAATTTGAAGTTTGAAAACGTAAATCAGCTGTTTTAATGATTTTAGTTTCAGCTGATGCTTCATAGTTCATAGGGGAATCAGATTTCTCTTTAAGATTAGGGATCATAATTGCCTGAACAGAACTATTAGCCGATTCATTTTCAACATCTTTACAAGAAATAAACGAACATGCAACTAAAAGCAGGATAAATGGTATACGCATAAGATATAGAATTTATAAGGTTTGACTTACTTATTTCTATATCAAAAATTTAGCCAAAGCGTTTAGTTGTGTTAATGTGATTAAAAAAACTAAGAAGTTATTTTACTGTTGAATTTAATTTTCACGAATAAATTTTCCAGAATTAATTGTTATTTGTAATTGTCCCTCATAAGTTGTTCTGAAAGTCAATGTATCTTTATTTAATCGACTGACCTCCATAATGATTTTTCCAAATGGTTTAAGTATTAAAGAATCATTAGGTATTTTATTTTGAACAAATAAAAAGTCTTTAAAATAATAAATTTTTTTTGCATCTTTCCTTTCTAAAATTGTTATTCCTCCCTTAACTTTTAAACCATCAATAAATTTAATATAATTGTTTTTTTTTATTTTTATAAAATAGCTTGAATTTTGACTTTGAATAAACTTAGAATCAAAAACAACTTTATATTTCCCTGAAATACCAACTTCGTTTTTAAAACCTAAGAGAAAAATAATTCCAATTATAAAAAAGTATTTTTTCATAAAATTTATACAAGATTATACATAAACAATCAATAATTCAATTTCCCCACATGGCGCATCACTCGAAGGGTTTTGCTTTTGCGACGCTCAACATAGGAAGTGGAATTGATGGCTTTGTATTTTCTGGGACTAGGTAAAATGGCTGCGATAGAGGCAGCTTCGTATTTTGTTAAATTCTTAGCGCTTTTATGAAACCAATGACGACTTGCGGCTTCGGCACCATAAACACCGTCACCCATTTCGATACTGTTCAGGTAGACTTCCATAATGCGTTTTTTACCCCAAATTAATTCTATTAAAACAGTATAATATGCTTCTAAAGCTTTGCGAACATAACTTCGGCCTTGCCATAAAAAAACATTTTTTGCAGTTTGCTGAGAAATGGTACTTCCACCTTTTAGTTTTTTACCTTTTAAATTGCTGTTCATCGCTTTGTTCATCGCCGAAAAATCGAAACCATTATGTTTCATGAACATTCCGTCTTCACTAGCAACAACCGCTTTTTGTAAGTTCATAGAAATGTCTTCTAAAGGAACCCAGTCGTGACTGCAAACCATTTCTTTACCATCTGCTTTATGTTCAAATGCTCTAACAATCATAAGTGGGGTAAAAGGAACCGGCACAAACTTAAATAAAACAACTAATACTATCGAAATAACATTAAACCATATAAAAAACTTAAAAAGAAATCGTTTTACTTTACCCCAAAAGGTTAGGTTTTCCTTTTTTTTAGTTGGTTTAGATGTTTTTTTTGTAGTTGTAGGTTTTTTTGCTGCCATTATAGTAAATCTGCTAATTCTTGTCCTATTAAACTGCCTATTGCCACGCCCATGCCGCCCATACGAACGCCACAAAAAACGTTTTGAGACAGTTCTTTAACTATAGGTTTTTTGTGTGATCCAACACCCATGATGCCGCTCCATCTATGCGCAATTTGATAAGAAGTGTTTGGTAAAATTATATTGGATAAAATTTCTTCTAGTTTGTTTTGAATTAATTCTGATTGATCTAAACTTGTAGTAGTTTCTCCTTCAAAATCAAGATTTCTACCACCTCCTAAAAGAATACGGTTGTTTATGTTTCTAAAATAATAATATCCTTTATCTAGATGAAAAGTTCCCTTGATGTCTAAGTCAGGGATAGGTTCAGTAATTAAAACCTGAGCACGTGCCGGTTTTACTTCTCCTTGTGTTAATTCTTGAGCAAAGCCATTGGTTGCAAACAATAGTTTTTTTGTTTTAAAAGTGTATTCATTAAGCTGAACTTCTACATTGTTTCCACTATCCGAAAAACTTATAACGTTTTGGTTGTTTAAAATCATAATGTTTTTAGAATAGACTTCTTTTAAAAGCGTTTGCATCATGTTTCCAGTGTCTATTTGTGCTTCAAAAGGATTAAAAATAGTATACTCCCTAATACCTTTAAAACCGAAACGATCCACATTTTTTTCAAAGACATCGGTCTTAAACAATGGTCTTAAAATGTCATTAATAAAAGGAAGTTTTTGTAAACATTCAGTATACGTAGTTTCATCATTCTCAAGGAACAATTCATATCCTCCATGAGGTTTCAAATCAATAGCTTGATCACCTAAATTTTTACGCAGTAATTGCAAACCAGACCAGCGTTTTTGAACGAGTTCAATTACTTCTTCTTCAGAATGGGTTTTTAAGTCATCAATAATTTCTGATAAAGAGCCAAAACAAGCAAAGCCGGCATTTTTAGTACTAGCTCCTTCTGGTAAGATTCCTTTTTCAAGAACTAAAATCTTGCTTTCAGGAAAACGCTCACGCAACCTCAAGGCTGCATGTAAACCCACTATTCCGCTACCCACTATTGTATAATCAACATTGGTAAACCAGTTTTTTATTTCCCAATAACTTAAACGCATTTTTTATAACTAATTTGAAATGTTGTTCCTTTATTTATCTCAGAATTAAGAACTTTTATTTTTCCTTTATGGTATTCTTCAACTATTCTTTTTGTAAGAGATAATCCAAGTCCCCATCCTCTTTTTTTGGTTGTAAAACCGGGATCAAAAATAGTACTAAATAAGTTTTTTGGGATCCCTTTACCGGTGTCAGTTACTTTTATTTTGGCATTTCCAAATTCTTCTTCAATAGTAATGAATATAGAACCGCGACCTCTCATTGCGTCAATCGCGTTTTTAACCAAGTTTTCTATGGTCCATCCGTGAAGTGTAGGATTCAGTTTTACAAATATTTCTTTTTGTGGCGCTTTAAAAGTAAAATCTACTTGACCTTCAAAACGTGACTCTAAATAATTGTAGGCATTTTTTGTTTCTGAAATCAAATCTTTTACCTCAAGTATTGGTTCTGAACCAATTTTTGAAAAACGATCAGTAATGTTTTGAAGCCTATGAATGTCTTTTTCAATTTCTTCAACCATAGTTGAATCTATATTGTCAGCTTTCATAATTTCAACCCAACCAATAAGTGAAGACAATGGAGTCCCAATTTGATGTGCCGTCTCTTTTGCCATACCAGCCCAAAGTTTATTTTGTACCGATACTTTTGAAGCTTTGTAATAATTGTAAACTAAAGCTCCAAACAAGATAATAATTGTAATAAGAGCAATGGGATAATATTTTAATTGTTTTAATAATTGGGAGTTGGTGTAATACAAGTATTGATAGTTGTTTTTATCTATACTAATTTCGATCTTATTATTTGCTGCTTTAAATTGTTGTAGAAGTTTTCTTGATCGTAAAGAATCTTTTAATATTTCTTCATCAATATTATTCACACTTAAAATACTATCATTTTTATCAACAAGGATAGTGGGAATAGTACCGTTGTTTGTTAAAATTTGAAGAGGTAAATCTACCTCGGTATCATCGGTAGAATTTTGAAGCGTTTTTTGGGCAGTTGCCCATAGTTCCATTTTGTTTCTCTCTTCTTTTTTAAAAATTTGCACTAACGTGTATGTATTCCACAAAATTAGTACAATTATCAAAAATGAAAATCCAACTAAAATCCAACGGGTTGTACTATTTTTTTCTGAAAAAAGCATAAAAATATAAAGTGTGGTTAAATATAGTAAAATCTAAAATATCAGTTTAATAATCATGCTTTAAAAACATTTGTATTTATTACTTTTGCTTTAAACGATTTAAAAATGAAAAGTTTCCAACCGTCTGAATTGCCAACAGCTCAACTTCAAATGTATTTGCAAGGAGCTATTGCTCCAAGACCCATTGCTTTTGCTAGTACTATTAACGAAGAAGGAGTGCCAAACTTATCTCCATTCAGTTTTTTTAACATATTTAGTGCAAATCCGCCTATTTTAGTTTTTTCACCTTCAAGACGTGTGCGTGATAATACCACTAAGCATACTCTTGAGAATGTTTTAGCAACTAAAGAAGTGGTTATAAATGTAGTGAATTATGATATCGTTCAGCAAACTTCTTTAGCAAGCACAGAATATGCAGATGGTGTAAATGAATTCGAAAAAGCAGGTCTTACTGCATTAGCTTCAGATTTAGTGAAACCGTTTAGAGTTGCTGAATCTCCCGTTCAATTTGAGTGTAAAGTTAATGATGTAATTGCGTTAGGAACCGAAGGTGGTGCAGGAAACTTAGTAATTTGTGAAATTATTAAAGTACACATCAAAGAAGAAATTCTGAGTGAAAGTGGGGGCATTGACCAACATAAAATTGATTTGGTTTCTCGATTGGGTGGTAACTGGTATTCAAGATCAAACATGGGACTTTTTGAAGTGCCAAAACCACTAGTAACTCTGGGAATTGGTGTAGATTCGATACCTGATTATATCAAAAAAGATGCTTTTTTTACTGGAAACGATTTAGGGATGTTAGGAAATATCGAAGCATTGCCTATCGAGGAAGAAATTGCTATATTTGTCCAAGAGAATTTTACTGTCAAAGCAGTTTTAAGTGCTGATGATCGTTTGAAAGTCAATCAATTGGCAAAAGAATATTTAGAAAAACAAGACATACTTTCTGCTTGGAAAGTATTGTTAGCAAAGCAATAAATTAAAGTTATCATGGAAGTTACAGGAAGAATTAAAGTGATTAACCCAACACAAGAGGTTAGCGCATCGTTCAAAAAGAGAGAGTTAGTGGTTACTACAGATGAGCAGTATCCTCAACACATTATGATTGAATTTACTCAGGCAAAAGTGGATGATTTGAACAACTTCCAAGTGGGTGAACAAGTAAAAGTTTCTATCAATTTAAGAGGTCGTGAGTGGACAAACCCTCAAGGAGAAACTAAGTATTTTAACTCTATTCAAGGTTGGAGAATTGAGCGTTTACAACAAGCAGCACCTGCCGGACAAGATATGCCAGCTATGCCAGCAGCTCAAGCTTTTGAACCAGCACCAAGTTTTAATGAAGAAGAACACGATGATCTTCCTTTCTAATGTTTGATTGAAGATTTAACAATTTAAATAAATTAAATGTCATACTAAGCTTGTCATAGTATGACATTTTTTTAATCATTTATATTTTAGTCAATACTCTATTTTCTAAAAATGTATTTTTTAACCAAAGAATTATATTTTCCACCTGCAGAAGAAACCTCTCCAGAAGGTGTTTTAGCTATTGGAGGTGATTTGTCTCCTGAACGATTGCTTTTGGCTTATAAAAATGGCATTTTTCCATGGTTTGACGACAATGATCCTATTTTATGGTGGTGTCCGCCTGAGCGAATGGTCTTGTTTCCAGACGAATTTAAACCATCAAAAAGCATGCGAAATGTTATAAATAAAGGAATTTATAAAGTAACATTTAATAAAGCTTTTAAAGAAGTGATGATTAATTGCCAGCAAATCTATCGTCCTGGTCAAAATGGAACATGGATTTCTGAAGAAATGATAGAGGCTTATACTTATTTACATGAAATTGGGAAAGCAATGTCTGTAGAGGTTTGGCACGATGAAAAATTAGTTGGCGGATTGTATGGCGTCGATATGGGACATATTTTTTGCGGAGAAAGTATGTTTGCGCATATGAGTAATGCTTCAAAAGTGGCATTTACTGCGTTAGTTGCTTATTTAAAAAGTAATAATTACAAATTGTTAGATTGTCAAATTTATAATGATCATTTAGCAAGTTTAGGTTGTTATGAAATACCTAGAGAAGTGTTTTTGAGTATTTTAAGAAATCCTTCATTAAGAATTTAACTTTGGCAAAGTTCTTATATATAATTCTTCTACTTTTTTTCTTGCCCAATCTGTCTTTCTTAAAAATGTTAAGCTAGATTTTATTGACGGATTGTTTTTAAAACAATTTATAGGAATCAATTCTTCTAATGTATCAAAACCATAAAAATCCACTAGAGTTTCGACTATGGTTTTTAGGGTTTTTCCATGAAGAGGGTCGTTGTTTTGCATAGCAATGATTTATATTTCAAAAATACAGAATGTTTATTAAAAGTATGTTTTTTGTAAGTAGATTAATATATTTTTAATTAGTAAAATATATTTAAGGACAAAAAAATTGTATATTTGAACTGTAATTCATTTTGATAATGAGCATAATAAGACTATTTAATTCAAAATCCGAAAAAACGCTATCTCATAGAAGTCCTGAAATAGGAAGCGGATTAGTGCGTATTGCCCATAAAATTAGCTCAGCAACTGGAGAGACTCAATTAATAAAAATTGGAGAAAAATATTTCCGTGTACGTGAATTGGGATAATACGTGAATATTGCATTTACTACTATATTACTTTTTATTTTACTTGCACCAGGTTTTCTTGCTAGAAGTGCTTATAACTCTTCAAAACTTAGTGTAAATAGTTCAAACATTAATTTGGTTAATGAACTCACGTGGTCTATTATTCCCTCACTTACACTACACACTATATTTATTGGAATTTTACAAAACCTTTCTAGTTATTATGTTGATTTCGAACAACTAGGAAATCTTATTTTAGGAGTAACAAACTCAAATAAAGCCGAAGAAAGTTTTCGTCAATTAGGTGAATATAAATATGCCATTTTTGTTTACAACTTTAGTCTATTTGGTTTGTCTTTTATTTTAGGCTATTTCTTTAGAAAATTTGTTCGTAAAATGAAATTAGACACTTCCATACGTTATTTTCGATTTTCAAATAAATGGCATTATATTTTTACAGGTGAATGTCTAGATTTTCCAGATGTACCTGATCATTTTGGTGAAATAACAGATAAAATTATTAATGTCCTTTGCCGAGTAAATGGAAAAACGGTTTTATACACCGGCGAGTATTTTAATTATTACGTGAATAATAATGGAGATTTAGAAGCGGTACATTTGCGTAACCCTATTCGTCGTTATTTTGAGAAGGATAATGCTGAAGATATTGATTATTATGTTATTCCAAGTCGTTATTTAGTAATCCCAAATACAGATATAATCAATATCAATTTTAGATATTTTTCTTTAGAGGAAGTTGAGCCTACTGAGGAAGAAAAACACGACGCTTTATTTATAGATGCTTAAAAGTTAATTTTTAGCATTTCCCAATTCATTGTTGAAAACACGATTAATTCATTTTCTAATGTTTTTAGGCCCATTACGAGCTTTAATGTTTCTTGCGCCATCATAGTGCCAATTATACCAGGTAAGGTTCCTAAAACACCATTTAAACTACAGTTTGGAACGTCTTCAGGATTGGGTGGTAATGGAAATAGATCTCGAAGATTCTTAGAGCCTTTGTGGTTGAAAACAGCTATTTGTCCTTCAAATTTTAAAATACTGCCATATATTAATGGTTTACCTAGCTTAACACAAGTATCATTGACTAAATATCTAGTAGTGAAATTGTCGCATCCATCAACAATCACATCAAATTTCGATACAATTTTTTCCGCATTTTCAGAAGTCAGTTTTTCTTCAAAAATCAGATAATCCACATTCGGATTTAAACGTTCCAAAGATGCTTTCGCCGAAACAACTTTTGGAGTTCCGACAGTATCTTCAGCATATAAAATCTGACGGTGAAGATTGTGCAATTCCACTTGATCAAAATCTACTATTCCTAAAGTTCCGATGCCCGAAGTAGCTAAATACTGTAAAATAGGGCAGCCCAATCCACCGGCACCAATAATTAATACTTTTGCATTTTTTAGTTTTAATTGACCATTTTCACCCACTTCAGGTAAAAGCATTGGTTTTCCGTAGCGTAAAATATCGGATATTGTTAGCATGGTTTTTGGAATTTTAATATTGTGATTTGATATTTTTACATGTAACTTTTATCCCAGTCTTTCCAAACGGGTTCATAACCTTTTTGAGAAATGATTTTTGCTATTTCTGAAGCTGAGCGCTCATCACTGGTTTCAAATTGTTCCAACGATTCCACATCTACCGCATAACCACCCGGATTGGTTTTGGAACCCGCACTCATAGAGGTTACACCTATTGGGATTATATTATCACGGAATTTTTCGTTTTCCCTTGTTGAAATTGATATTTCCAAATCCTCGTTCCACAAACGGTAGGCGCAAATCAATTGGAGTAAATCACGATCTTCCATGATGAAATTTGGTTCGATAATACCTTCTGCTGGTCGTAATCGTGGAAATGAAACCGAATATTTGCTTTGCCAATAGGTTTTCTGTAAATAATCTAAATGTAGAGCATTGAAAAAACTGTCAGTACGCCAATCTTCTAGACCTAATAAAACACCTAAACCAATTTTGTGGATTCCTGCTTTTCCAATACGATCTGGTGTTTCCAAACGAAAATCAAAGTTGGACTTTTTTCCTTTTGGATGATATTGTTTGTACACTTCCTGATGATAGGTTTCTTGATAAACCAAAACGGTATGAACTCCTGCTTCGTGTAATTGTTCATATTCTTCTTGTGAAAGTGGCTGCACTTCTACTGAAATATTAGCAAAATCCTTTTTAATCAGACTAATTGCGTTCAGGAAATAGTTAATATTTACCGTGTAATTGGCTTCACCGGTTACAAGCAATACATGATTGAATCCAGCCTTTTTCAGTTCCGCCGTTTCTAATTCAATTTCCTTATCGGTCAGTGTTTTTCGTTTGATTTTATTGTCAAGACTGAATCCGCAATACGTACAGATATTCTGGCACTCATTGCTCAGGTACATAGGTGCATACATTTGTATGGTTTTTCCAAAACGTATTTTTGTTAGTAAATGGCTTTGTTGGGCCATTTGTTCCAAATATGGTTGTGCAGCTGGCGAAATCAATGCTATGAAATCATTGAGATTTCGTTTTTGTTTTGCCAATGCTAATTCGACTTCTTTTGGAGTTGTATTATAAATTGAGGTTTTTACCTCATCCCAGTTGTATTTTTCAAAAACCAATTTAAAAGAACTCATAAATTATTAATCTAAAAAAGCTGTCAATGGACTTGAAGCAACTGCTTGATTAATTGTTTTTGCTAACTGAGCTTCATAGGCTTTTCTTCCAGAAATAACAGCTGTTGCAAAAGCCTCGGCCATCAGTTTCGGATTTCCAGCTACCGCAATGGCCGTGTTCACTAAAACCGCATCAGCACCCATTTCCATGGCACGTGCTGCATGTGAAGGTGCTCCAATTCCTGCATCAACAATCACTGGAACTTTACTTTGCCCTATAATGATTTCAAGAAAATCTTCTGTTTTTAATCCCTTATTACTACCTATAGGAGAGCCTAATGGCATTACTGCTGAGGTTCCTACATCTTCCAATCGTTTGCACAAAACTGGATCAGCGTGAATGTAGGGTAAAATAATAAAGCCAAGTTTTGCTAATGCTTCCGTAGCTTTTAGGGTTTCGATAGGGTCGGGGAGTAGGTATTTCGGGTCAGGATGAATTTCCAGTTTGAGCCAATTAGTTTCCAGAGCTTCTCTTGCTAATTGTGCTGCAAAAATAGCTTCTTTGGCATTTCGAGCCCCAGATGTATTTGGCAATAAATTAATATGAGGATGATTAATGTGTGAAAGAATGGCGTCGGTTTCTGTTTCTAAATCGACACGTTTTAAAGCTACAGTGACCAATTCACTTTCTGAAGCTAAAATTGCTTCTTCCATTTGTTGGTTAGAACCAAATTTCCCTGTTCCCAAAAATAATCTAGAAGTAAATGTTTTATCAGCTATTTTAAGAATTGACATATAGCGTGGTGTTTAGTTGTGAGTAGTTGTTTTCTTGAAATTCATGGGTAATTAAACTAGATACTGCTATTCCATGAATACCTGTTTTCATTAAAGATTCGACATCATCGAGTTGAATTCCTCCAATAGCATAAATTGGAATTTGAATACCTTCTTCTTTCAGTCTAGATAATATTTTTTGATATCCTTCCAAACCAAGTAGCGGACTCAAATTTTGTTTAGTGGTTGTGAATTTATAGGGGCCAAGACCAATGTAATCGCAGTTCTCTTCAAATCGTTGTACAACATCTTGATAAGTATTTGCTGTACCCCCAATAATTTTGAATTCATCCAAAAGTAATCTGGCTTCTTTGATACTCATATCGTTTAATCCTAAATGAATACCGTCAGCGTCAACTTCTTGACATACATATGGATTGTCGTTAACTATATAGGTTGCCGAATAGGTATCACAAAGCAATTTAGCCGCTTCGGCTAAGTCTAGTAATTGATTTTGATTGTTAGTTTTAAATCGTAATTGGATCCAATCGCAACCTGCGTCTAAAGCTTGATGAATGTTTCTAATTTGACTGTAGATAGTTTCTCCTTGAGAGATGTATTGTAATTTGCTAAACATAATGGTGTCCTAATAGTGTGTTGTTTGTATTTAAAAAGTTTTCAATGTAAAGTTTAGCTATTTGGCAAGATTTGGGTAAATCATGATTTAGTGAAATATTAGCTGTTATCGCTGATGATAATACACAACCTGAACCGTGTTTATTTATTACTTTAATTGCATAAGGGTTTATTTTATAAATCATACCATTATTATACAAATAATCGGTTCCAATAGATTCCGGATTATGACCTCCTTTGAGTAAAACAGCACAATGTTTTGCTAGTTGTAATGTTACTTCTTCAGGTGTTTGTTGATTATTTCCAAATTGTAATATTTCAATGTAATTAGGTGTAATCAAATCAATTTTGCTTAAAATATAAGTTAATAATGATCGATTTTCAACTACAGCAAATTCAAATTCAGTTGTCGATTTTAAAACAGTATCCCAAACGACTCTAACATCATTTGAATGTTTACGTATTTCATCAATAATACTTTTCAGATAATTTAAAGATGGTACAATGCCGATTTTGATTGCTTTAATATCATATTTTCCGAAAAGAAGTTTAATAGAATTTAATACAAAATCCAAATCGACCCATTGAATAGTATTGAATTCATCTTCTGTTTGTATTGTGTTGGACGTAATAATTCCCAAACCATAAACTTGATGTTGTTCAAAAGTTTTAATATCGGCCAAAACACCTGCGCCACCCGAAGGATCAAAACCAGCTATGCTTAAAACGAATGGGCGATTTGTTGACATCTTTTAAAATTTTCTAACGGATTAGTACTGTTCCAAATGGTTCCCAAAAGAGCGATACTATTAAAACCTGCTGTTAATGTTTGAAGTATATTTTTTTCTGACATTCCTCCCAAAGCAATTATTTTTGTACTAAAATTCTTTCTTTTTTTAATGAATTCCAAATGATTTTCTGAGGATTTATAACCAGGTTTTGAAATACTCGGGTAAATAGGACTTAAAAAAGCATAGTCAAAATCTTTCAAAATATTAAATTCTTCAATAGAATGGGTTGAAGTCGATTGGAACGCAGGGTTCATAACCTTGAAGTCACAATTTCTGTTTTTCTTTTGAAAATGATAGCGTTTTATACCGAATGTATCTCCCAAATGATAATGATTATGTAAAACCAATTTATCCTTGAAATCATTTCCAATGGCTGTTAGAAATAAACCCATATCTGTCTCTGAGAAATCTGGTTTGCGGATATGTAATAACTCCAATCCATTTTCAAAAAGCGAATGGATAATGTTTATTTCATTAGTAACAGCCGTTGGATTAGTGATGACAATCATCTTAGATGTAAATTTCCTTACCTGTTTCAATAAATTCCTCTGATTTTACTTTCATACCTTCTTCAGCAGCAGCTACATCACGAATTTCTTGTGAGATTTTCATTGAGCAAAATTTTGGTCCGCACATTGAGCAAAAGTGAGCGACTTTTGCACCATCTGCAGGTAAAGTCTCATCATGAAATTCACGTGCGGTATCGGGATCAAGGGCTAAGTTGAATTGGTCTTCCCAACGGAATTCAAATCGTGCCTTGCTCAAGGCATTGTCACGGTATTGTGCGCCTGGATGCCCTTTGGCTAAATCGGCAGCATGAGCAGCAATTTTATAGGTGATTACACCGTCTTTTACGTCTTTTTTGTTGGGTAATCCCAAGTGTTCTTTAGGGGTTACATAACAAAGCATCGCACAGCCGTACCATCCTATCATGGCAGCACCTATGGCTGAGGTGATATGATCATATCCTGGAGCAATATCAGTCGTTAATGGGCCTAAAGTATAGAACGGTGCTTCGGCACAATGTTCTAATTGTTTGTCCATGTTTTCCTTAATCATATGCATCGGGACGTGACCAGGACCTTCAATAAATACTTGAACATCATGTTTCCAAGCGATTTTGGTCAATTCTCCTAAAGTTTCTAATTCAGCAAATTGCGCAGCATCATTAGCATCAGCAATCGACCCCGGACGCAAACCATCTCCTAAGGAGAATGCCACATCATACTGTTTCATGATTTCACAGATTTCCTCGAAATGCGTATATAAGAAGTTTTCTTTGTGATGGAACAAACACCATTTGGCCATGATAGAACCACCCCGAGATACAATTCCAGTAACTCGGTTGGCAGTCATATGGATGTAACGTAATAACACACCAGCGTGAATAGTGAAATACGAAACACCTTGTTCAGCTTGTTCGATTAACGTATCTCGAAAAATTTCCCAAGTTAAATCTTCAGCCACGCCTTTTACTTTTTCCAAGGCTTGGTAAATTGGGACTGTTCCAATAGGTACAGGTGAATTTCGGATAATCCATTCGCGAGTTTCATGTATATTCTTTCCTGTAGATAAATCCATAATGGTATCAGCGCCCCAACGGCATGCCCATACGGCTTTTTCTACTTCTTCTTCAATAGATGAGGTAACAGCACTGTTTCCTATATTGGCATTAATTTTTACCAAAAAGTTTCTTCCCACAATCATAGGTTCACTTTCAGGGTGGTTAATGTTGTTAGGAATAATAGCGCGACCAGCAGCTACTTCACTTCGTACAAATTCTGGGGTAATTTTAGTCTTAGGAGTATTTGCCCCAAAACTATTGCCGGCATGCTGGCACTGCATGGCTTTTTGAGCCGTTTCTAATTGTTCAATGCGTTGATTTTCACGAATAGCAATATATTCCATTTCTGGTGTAATAATGCCTTTTTTTGCATAATACAATTGAGTTACATTTGCCCCTTTTTTAGCACGCATGGGCTTGTGTAAATATTCAAAACGTAAATGATTTAAACTCTCATCATGCAAACGCATTTTACCGTAATGAGAAGAGATTTCTGTTAATTCCTCCACATCGTTTCGATCTAAGATCCATTGCTCACGAATACGAGGTAACCCTTTACGTACATCAATTTCTATATTAGGATCTGTGTAAGGCCCAGAAGTATCGTAAACGGTAACGGGATGATTTCTTTCTACACCTCCATTAGATAATTTGGTATCATGAAGTTCTATTTCACGCATAGCAACTTTGATTGGGTGAATTTCACCATTGATGTAGACTTTCTTTGAGTTTGGAAAAGGCTTTCTTGAGATTTTTTCTTCGGAATTCATTTTAGTTAAGAGTTATGAATTATAAATTATGAGTTGATTTGCGTGAAAGTTTGATTATGGACATAAACAATTACCCTCCTTGCGTGGCTGTAATGATAAGAATTTCGTCAGTTTCAGATAGGATAGTAATTGCCCAGTCGGTTTTTGGTATTACCGAATTATTGATTGCAAAAGCGATTCCGTTTTGTTTGTTAGGAAATTCTAAGTCAAGCAAATCCTGAATGCTAAGCGTTGTTGCATCAAATTTTTTTAATTGGTTGTTGATTTTTAATTCCATTCCTTTTAGGTTTAGTATATAACAATACTTTAGGAATGGCTACAATGCGTGCGTGAAAACACATTATGAAGTCATCTTACTTTTCCCTACGCTAGTATGAACTAGATCAGGTTCAGAGGGTAAAATCTCAGCCTGCGCGTTGCAGACACCCCTAAAGCGAGACAAATGTATTAAAAATTATGAGTTATGAATTATGAGTTTTGTTATTTTTCTTATAAATCTATTTCTGATAAAACATTGGAACTGAAAACGGAGACTGTTTATTGTTTTCTCTTCCAGCAATCTTCCACATGGTCGTTTACCATACCTGTAGCTTGCATGTGTGCATATACCACAGTGGAACCTACAAATTTGAAGCCACGTTTTTTTAAATCTTTACTTAGCCTATCCGATATTTCGTTAGTTGCTGGAACATCTTTTAAAGTTTTAGGTTGGTTATCGATAGGTTTGCCACCCACAAAGTCCCAAATATATTTGGAGAAACTACCAAACTCTTCTTGTACTTTAATAAAAGCTTGTGCATTTGTAACAGTGGCTTTGATTTTGAGTCCATTTCTTATAATTCCAGCATCTTCTTTTAAAGCTTCCATTTTAGTTTCGTCATAGACTGCCACTTTTTTATAATCGAAATTATCAAAGGCTTTTCTGAAATTTTCGCGTTTGGCTAAAATGGTGTACCAGCTCAATCCTGCTTGAAAAGTTTCTAAAACTAAAAACTCAAAAATAGTTTGATCGTCATAAACTGGATTTCCCCATTCTTCATCATGGTAATTACGATATAAATCATCTTTTTCACACCAGCCGCAACGTTTTTTTTCCATATTTTGTGTCTTTAGTTACTAATTGAGTTTTTAATTAATCGTAAATTTACAGAAATTTTTATCAGGCAATGAAAACAAAGATTATTGAAGGTTTTTATAATGGCATTAGCTATTTAGATTACAGAAAGCAAGTTTCTGATTTGTTGGCCAAAGGTATGTCGACAGGTAATGAACAGACAGAAGATCTTTTACATTATAGCAAATTAAATGAAACTAGAATGAATCGGCTAGATAAAACTATCCAGGTTGATGATGCCACGATGAAAAAATTGAGTTCACTTCAACAGGAATATATTTGGTTGGTGTTAACAGAAGGATGGTGTGGAGATGCTGCGCAAATTCTACCTATACTCAACAAAATGGCTGCTAGTACTACTAAAATTGATTTAAAACTAGTTTTTAGAGACGAAAATGAAGCATTGATGAATTTATTTTTGACCAACGGAAGTAAGTCTATTCCTAAAGTCATTATTATCGAAAAAGAGTCTATGATGGTAAAAAGTTCATGGGGACCAAGACCAGAAGGAGCTACTAATTTGATAAAAAGTTATAAAGCGCAATATGGAGTTGTAGACGAGACCGCAAAAACAGAATTACAAATGTGGTATTTACACGATAAGGGGTTAAGCACTATGGATGAACTCTCTAGTCTAATGTCGCATTTAGAAGAATTAGGACATCAAAAAACCTAACCTAATTTTCATTTTTAGGAATTAATTTATCAAATGCTTCAGGAGTTATAGCATCATTAACCGAATAATTGCCAATTTTTGTTCTTCGTAAGGCCGTTAAATGTCCACCGGATTGTAATGCTTTTCCAAAGTCATAAGCCAATGAACGAATGTAAGTTCCTTTGCTGCAACTTACTCTAAAATCGATTTCGGGTAGTGCAATACGGGTAATTTCAAATTCGTGAATTGTTGTTTTTCTCGATTGAATTTCGACTTCTTCTCCTGCACGAGCATGTTCATATAATCGTTTTCCATCTTTTTTTATAGCTGAAAATACAGGAGGTTTTTGATCAATTTCTCCAATAAAACTGTTTAAAGTTTCATAAATTATTGCTTCTGTTATATGATCTGTTGGGAATCTAGCATCAATTTCAGTTTCTAAATCGTAAGATGGAGTAGTTGCACCCACATAAATGGTGCCAGTATATTCTTTAGTTTGAGCCTGGATTTCTGTAATTTTTTTTGTGAATTTTCCTGTACAAACAATCAATAAGCCTGTAGCTAAAGGGTCTAAAGTTCCTGCATGTCCAATTTTAAACTTTTTAGGCAGTCCTAATCGGTTTTTTAGAGCATATTTTAATTTGTTTACTGCTTGAAACGAACTCCAAGTTAATGGTTTATCAATCAACAGTACTTGTCCAGCTAAAATGTCTTCTGCAGAATACAATTTGATTATTTTATAAATGAAAAATAAATTAAAAGTAAAGTTCCAGCAACAATACGATACCAACCCCAAGGTTTAAAACCGTATTGTTTAATAATCTCAATAAAGAATTTGATAGCTAATACTGCTACGATAAAAGCAACAATATTACCAACAATAAACATTGTCACTGTATCTTTAGATTGTAATATCAATTCGTAACCCTTCATTTGGGTATGCTCATAGGTTTTTAAAAAAACCGAATAACAAGTTACCGCTAACATGGTAGGGACTGCTAGAAAGAAAGAGAATTCAGCTGCAGCATGTCTTGTAAGCCCTTGTTGCATTCCGCCTATAATAGAAGCTGCACTTCGGCTTGTTCCAGGCATCATTGCTAAGCATTGCCAAAATCCAATGGTTACTGCTTTTTTGATTGTAATATCTTCTTCTTTAGTAATAGAAGGATTTTGAAAATACTTGTCTATGATTAATAAAATAAAACCACCAAGAATTAGAACAATAGCGATAGGAATTGGTTTTTCTAATACAGCTTCAATTTTATCATCAAATAGTTTTCCTAAAATTAAAGCAGGCATGACTGCACAAGCGAGTTTTATGTAGAAATTGAATTTAGAAAAGTCAAAAAACTTTCTCCAATACAAAAAAACTACTGCTAAAATTGCCCCAAATTGAATAGAAACTTGAAAAAGTTTTACAAAATCATCTTCCTGAATACCAAAAAAAGAACTGGTAAATATCATATGGGCTGTTGAAGAAACTGGTAAATATTCAGTTAAACCTTCGACAATTGCAATAAGAATAGCTTTTAGTAAATCCATGTTGCAAAAATATAGCATTTAAGTTAAAATTATATTATTATATTTTTAATTATTTTTTTAGATTAGTGATCTCATAGACAATGCAATACACCCCATTCTATCATGTTAAAAAATAAAATTTATGTTTTAACAGTTTATCTAATTTTTGGATTAACAAGCTTACTCTCTCAAAACAAGTCATTAATTAATCTTAATCAAAATAAATTTGACTCTTTAAAATTCTCCATTTCTAAACGATTTTTTAACGCTCCATTTGAGACAAAAAAAGATGCAGTTATTTTATCTAAAATGGCTAAAACAAGAGTGCAAAAAATTGAATCTTTACATTTATTAGGGTATGTATATGACTTAACAGGTAATGTAGACTCTGCTAAATATTGTTTAGAAAATAGACTTGAATTAACTTCAAAATATTACCCTAATGACAAACGACACTTTCAAGCGGTCATAGACTACACAAATTGGGGAGTGGATTACGTAGATGGGAGCGTTTTAACAGAATTGTTAATTAAAACGATAGCCAAGCTAGATAAACAAAAACACAAAAAAGAATTAGGATTAATGTATTTACTTTTAGGTGATGTTTTTTTTAGAGAAAACCAGTTAGATAAAGCAAGTTCCTATTATGATAAATCATTTCAGCTTCTAGAAAGTAGGCTTTCAAAAGTTGATTTTTATGAACGTAAAGGAAATTTGTTCCTTGCAAAAAATATTTTTAATGAAGCTAAAATCAATTATAATAAAGCAATTCAACTTTTAGACAATAAAACTGTATTTGTTCATGCAAACTTTTTAAAGCAACTAGGATATATCAATTACAAAATGAACAACTTTATTGAAGCTAGAAAAAACTTTGTTGAATCTTTATTTCTTCAAAACAAATACAAGTACCTAAACCTTAAATCATCAACTTTTTTATACCTAGCTTATTTAGAAAAAGCTGAAAACAACACAGTAAATGAAAAAAGAGCTTTGGATAGTGCAAAAGCATTCTATGATGGAGATATTTTGGTTTTAAAAGACATCAATCTAGCTTATTCAAATTATTTTTCAAGGACAAAAGACGTACTAAAAGAAAATTTCTATTCAAACGAATTCAAAAAAAATCTTGATAGTATAAATAGTCAACAAGAGAAGAAAAACATTTTAAAAGTTGAATCAGCTTTTCAGCTAAAAGAAAGCAAGAAAGAACTTTTTTTAAAAAACAAAATATTAAAAAAAGAAAGTAAATTAAAAAAACTTTATTTCGCTGTAGCTATTATTGCTTTCACTTTCTCAATTATCATTTTTTGGATTTTTTATAGAAAAGTAATTACTCAAAAAAAGTTGAATAAAAATCAATATTTATTACACGAAGAAGAGCTTAAACTCATGATGGAAAATCAAAGAACTGAAATTATTAAAGAAAAAATAAAGGCAAAAATTGAAGAACGTGGTAAATTATCTCTAGAACTTCACGATGGAATTGCCAATGAAATTAGTGCTTTAAAACTTTCGATTTCTGATGAAAAAATTTTAACCAAACTTGATATTGATTCGGTAGTGTCTAAAATAGACAAACTGTACAATGAAGTGAGAAATTTATCGCACGAATTAGATCCCGATAATATAGCTGATGTTGAATTCTCACAATTAGTAAATAATTTATGTTTAATCATTGAAAAGAGTGGTGTGAAAACTATAAAAAACATTTTTATCAGCAAAAAAATAGATGATTTAGATGATTCAATTTTATTAAACATTTACAGAATACTTCAGGAAGCCATTAATAATGCTCTAAAACATGCAGAAGCTACCGAAATTCAAATAGATGTTATGGAAAATAACAACGAACTTTATATGAGTGTTATTGATAATGGAAAAGGTTTTGCAATAAACAACTCAAAACCCGGAATAGGGCTAAAAAACATTGAAAAAAGAGTAAATGTATTGCAAGGAAAATATGAAATTTTAAATAATTCAAAAGGCACGACAATAACTATTAGGATACCTATGAATTGTTCTAAATTTGAAATTATAAAGGGTCAAAATTAAAATGAACTTATTACCCCTGAAAACCGTTAGATCTTTAATAAACTTATAAGTGATTTTTGCTTTGCTAATCAATACAACACAAATGAAAACAAAAATCTACTTATTTCTATTATTATGTGCTTCAGCTTTAAATGCACAAACCAACTATGCGTTGGATAATTTAATTACAAATTCTCATTGGAATACTTTATTCCCAAAAAGGGCCGGAACATATGGTTTACATCCCCAAGGATACACATTAGATTTTTACTCTTATAATAATTTAAGACAAGCAATTATAGAAATGAGTGATTATCTTGTCAATATCAGGAAAAAACCAAACGTTTGGGGAGAATTAATCACCATAACTAAAAAATCGACTAATCAAATCTATACATATTCACAGGTAGAAAGTTGGTGGTATACAAACACAACTCCGGAAGTCAGTATAAATGTAGATTTTGAGGATTTTTTAAACAGCACCAATACTATAAACAACAAGCGAGAATTAGCTGCTTTTTTAGCTAATATTTCAAAAGAAACAACCGGAGGTTGGCAATTGCCTATAGGCGGCGGGTCACCGGGAGATTATGCTCAATGGGGTTTGTATTTTGTTCACGAAGTAGGTTATTCAAGCACATCAAGTGCTGGTGCTTATTCTCAACCAAGTACTGATTATCCTCCTAACCCTACTAAAGGTTATTATGGCCGAGGCCCTATTCAACTTTCTTGGAATTATAATTACGGACAATTGAGTAAGTTTTTATACAATGACGTTTCAATTCTTTTAGATAATCCTGATTTAGTTCAACAAGACGGTGTTTTAGCTTTTAAATCGGCTATTTGGTTTTGGATGATGCCACAATGGCCAAAGCCTTCATGCCACCAAGTGATGCATGAGTTATGGTCTCCTTTGTCAAATGAATATTCGGCTGCAAAAATGTATAAAAAAGGCTTTGCACATGTAAACAATATAATAAATGGAGGCTTGGAATGCAGAAGTGCATCAACTTCTGTTTATACTCAAAAAGTTATTATTAGATCAGATTTATATAAATATTATTTGGGAATTTTAGGATTTACAGCTCAAGAAATTTTTAATGAGAATAGCGGTGATTATAGTTCACTTTGTTATGAAAGTTCATCAAATGCAATGCAAGATTACACAAGCGCATATTTAGGGATAAGTAATTTTAATTTGGAAGAATTTAAACTATATCCTAATCCTGTTGAAGACTATGTAAATATAAAATACAATACAGAAATAACGAATATAGAATTTTATAATACAGCAGGCAGTTTAATGTTTTCAACAAATCCTTTTTCAAAAGATTTAAAAATAAATGTATCCTTTTTACCTAAAGGGATTTATATACTAAATCTCAGAGCTGATTCGCAAATAGCAACATTTACATTAATAAAAAAATAATACTAAATTAGAGGCTAAAAGGTAGTCTCTAATTTTTCTAATTAAACAAACTCATGTCTGTAAAGATACTTATTATAGATGATCATAAAGTTTTTTCAGAGAGCTTAAAAACAGCTTTAGAAACACAAGACTATGTTGTTAGGATTGCTAATGAAGCTACAGTTGCTTTAAAATATATAGATTATGAAGTTTTTGATGTTGTAATAACCGACATTGAAATGCCTAACATGAATGGTGTTGAATTTTTAAAAAAAGTCAGAGAAAAAAAAATTGAAAAAACAAAATACATCGTTCTTACAAGCATTGCCAAAAATTCAATTTTTAAACAACTTTTGAGATTGGATATTGATGGATTTCTTACAAAAAATGTTTCTCAACTTGAACTAATTACGGTTATAAAAAAAGTTTTAAATGGAGAAAAATACTATGAAAAGGGAATTTATGATTCCTATTTAAAAGCAAACAATGCAATCTCACAAGTAGATTTTACAAAAAGAGAGCTGGATGTTTTACAATTAATTCTTGAAGAAAAAACAACTTCCGAAATAGCCGAAGAGCTACAAATATCAACATTTACAGTTGAAGGACATCGAAAAAATTTATTACAAAAAACAAACTCAAAAAACGTGGTAGGCCTAATAAAATATTCAATTTTGAATCATTTAGCATGATTTTTAAATCAAACACAATTTTTAGGTGTGTAAACACTACTTAATGAATTTCAATTGTTTTTATAGTTATCTATTTTTTAAAAATCGAATAAATAACAACACCAAAACCTACTAAAACAGTTGTAGGAGCTAATCGAATCCTTCTGAAACTAAAAATTTCAGGATTAAAAACATTAGGATCGTCACTACCACCTCCAGACATTAAAATAAATCCTAAAACGATGATTCCTAATCCAATCAATAAAAATTTGTAGTTTGCCTTGTCAAAAAGGAATTCTTGTTTGTTTTCTTCCATGATAACTATTTTGATGTTTTCGAGACCCACAAGCAACGATGACTATGGTTCTAGAAGTCACTTTTTTTTAATATAAATCGTCAGTTCTTAAATTCAAGAAACGTTGAGTAGCAAAATATGTACTTAACCAAGTAATTAAAACACCTATTCCAAAAACTCCTACTAATACAATTACGATAGAAAATTTATCTTCTAAAACGCCAAGATTAGGGTAATTTGTGTCTAAGTAAAATAATACACCAAGTAAAGCTAAAACAGCAATACTTGCACCTATCATCCCTAGTTTTATACTTCTCCAAATAAATGGTTTTCTAATAAAGGCTTTTGTTGCGCCAACCATTTGCATTGTTTTAATAATGAAACGATTTGCGTAAATAGATAAACGCATCGAGCTATTGATAAGTAAAACGGCAATTAATGTCAAGAAACCACTTATGATTAAAATCCACAAACTTACTTTTTTTACATTTTCGTTTACCATTTTAACCAATTGTTTGTCATAAACAATGTCGGCTATTAATTTGTTTTCACGAAGTTTTCTTTCAATTTGTGTGATACTGTCATATTCAACATAATCCGCTTTAATATGAATATCAAATGAGTTTTGTAATGGATTAGCTCCTAAAAATTCGGTAAAATTTTCTCCTAATGTTTGTTCGTGTTCTTTTGCAGCAGCTTCTTTTGAAACAAATTTTACAGATTTAGCAAAAACAGCTTTTGTTACACTGTCTTCAAATTTTGTTAGTGTTGTATCTTTTGCTTCGTCTTTAAAATAAATAGACATTGCAATCCCTTCTTTAAAATCGTTTGAAAGTTTTTTAGAATTAATGATAAATAATCCTAAAATTCCTAGTAAAAACAATACTAGAAAAACACTTAACACAACCGAAAAATAAGACGTGATTAGTCTACGTTTTTGAAATTTTTCAAAAGAGGAACTCATACAAATAATTTATTTGCGGTAAAAATAACAAAGAATTTCTTTATATAAAGTTAATAACGCGCAAAGTTTCGTGTTTCTTATTAATAAATGTAATTTTATAGTGCATTTTTAATGAATTTTAGATTCAAAATCACTTTTATATCAAATAGTAAAAAAAATGGATTTCAGAATAGAGAAAGATACATTGGGAGAAGTTAAGGTTCCAACAGATAAATATTGGGGAGCTCAAACAGAACGTTCAAGAAATAATTTTAAAATAGGCACGTCAGCATCAATGCCTAAAGAGATTATTAAAGGGTTTGCTTATTTAAAAAAAGCTGCGGCTTATGCTAATTGTGATTTAGGTGTTTTGTCGGTTGAAAAAAGAGATGCTATTGCAACTGTTTGTGATGAAATTCTAGAAGGGAAATTAGACGATCATTTCCCGTTAGTGATTTGGCAAACGGGTTCAGGAACGCAAAGCAATATGAATGTCAATGAAGTAATTGCAAATCGAGCTCAAGTTTTAGCGGGTTTCAAAATTGGCGAAGGAGAACCCGTGCTTAAAGCGAACGACGATGTCAATAAATCACAATCTTCTAATGATACATTTCCAACAGGAATGCATGTCGCTGCTTATAAAATGATTGTTGAAACTACCATTCCCGGTGTTGAAAAACTTCGGGATACTTTGAAATCAAAATCTGATGATTTTAAAAATGTTGTAAAAATTGGCCGTACCCATCTCATGGATGCGACACCACTAACATTGGGTCAGGAAATTTCAGGTTATGCTGCTCAATTGAATTATGGACTCAAAGCTCTCAAAAACACTTTACCTCATCTTTCGGAAATTGCTTTAGGAGGAACAGCTGTAGGAACAGGATTAAATGCCCCAGAAGGTTATGATGTAAAAGTTGCCGAGTATATTGCCAAATTTACAGGTCTCCCTTTTGTCACAGCTCCCAATAAATTTGAAGCATTGGCTTCGCACGATGCTATTGTAGAAGCTCATGGCGCATTGAAACAATTGGCCGTTTCACTTAACAAGATTGCCAATGATATCCGCATGCTGGCTTCGGGGCCGCGTTCTGGTATTGGAGAAATTTTAATTCCAGAAAATGAGCCAGGCTCTTCAATCATGCCTGGAAAAGTGAATCCTACGCAATGTGAAGCAATGACTATGGTTTGTGCTCAAGTTATGGGGAATGACGTAGCTATTTCTGTTGGAGGTATGCAAGGACATTATGAATTGAATGTATTCAAGCCAATGATGGCGGCTAACATTTTGCAATCGGCCCGTTTGTTGGGCGATGCATGTGTGTCATTTGATGAACATTGCGCACAAGGAATCGAACCCAATTATAAACGAATTAAAGAATTGGTGGATAAATCATTAATGCTCGTGACCGCTTTAAATACCAAAATTGGGTATTACAAAGCAGCCGAAATTGCGCAAACAGCCCATAAAAATGGGACAACACTTAAAGAAGAAGCTGTTCGTTTAGGTTATGTCTCTGCAGAAGATTTTGACAATTGGGTACGACCTGAAGATATGGTGTAAATCAGTTTGTTACTTTAAATAAACTTAAAAGGCTGTAAAATTTCCAATTTCTTATAATAAATGTAAATTTGCGACTTGAATTTTAAGTGCGAAAGAAACTTTGTGACTTTGCACTTTGAAACTTTGAAACTCAAAAGATGAAATACTTCCACAACGAAATCGAAGCCAAGTGGCAACAATATTGGGCTGAAAATGGCACTTTTAAAGCGTCCAACAATAGTGACAAACCTAAATACTATGTATTAGATATGTTTCCTTATCCTTCTGGAGCAGGATTACACGTGGGGCATCCTCTAGGATATATAGCTTCAGATATTGTCGCACGTTTTAAAAGACATCAAGGGTTTAATGTGTTGCATCCACAAGGATACGATTCGTTTGGTTTACCAGCAGAACAATATGCCATTCAAACAGGACAACATCCTGAAAAAACAACTAAAGAAAATATTGCGCGTTACCGCGAACAGTTGGATAAAATTGGTTTTTCGTTTGATTGGAGTAGAGAAGTACGTACTTCAAATCCTGATTATTATAAACACACCCAATGGATTTTTATCCAATTGTTTGAGTCATGGTATAACAATGATACCAATCAAGCAGAAGACATTGCGACATTAGTAGCAAAATTTCAAAAAGAAGGAAATGCAAATGTCAATGCGGTTTGTGATGACAATATTGCTCCGTTTTCTGCAGATGAATGGAATGCATTTTCATTAGAACAACAACAAAAAATACTATTACAATATCGTTTAACCTATTTAGCGGAAACCGAAGTAAACTGGTGTCCTGCTTTAGGTACGGTTTTAGCGAATGATGAAATCGTAAACGGTGTTTCAGAACGTGGTGGACATCCGGTAATTCGTAAAAAAATGACCCAATGGTCTATGCGCATTTCAGCGTATGCAGAACGTTTGTTGCAAGGTTTAGAAACTATCGATTGGACAGAATCATTGAAAGAATCGCAACGTAACTGGATTGGAAAGTCGGTTGGAGCAACTGTTGAGTTCACAGTTCACAGTTCACAGTTCACAGAAAATGAGTCGTCAACTGTAAACTGTAAACCGTTAACTATAGAAGTCTTTACCACTCGTCCTGATACTATTTTTGGAGTAACGTTTATGACGTTAGCACCAGAACACGAATTGGTTGCTCAAATTACCACTCCAGAACAAAAAGCAGCGGTAGAAGCTTATGTGGAAGCTACTGCAAAACGTTCTGAAAGAGAGCGTATGGCCGATGTAAAAACCATTTCGGGAGTATTTACTGGTGCCTATGCAGAACATCCATTTACTAAAGAAGCGATTCCCGTTTGGATTGGGGATTACGTATTAGCAGGTTATGGAACAGGTGCAGTAATGGCTGTCCCTTGTGGAGACGAACGCGATTATGCATTTGCCAATTTCTTCAAAGGCACAAACGGCATGCCAGCGATTAAAAATATTTTCAATCAAGATATTTCCGAAGCGGCTTATGGTGAAAAATCAGGTTTCGAATTAGTAGATTCCGATTTCTTAAACGGATTGGATTACAAATCGGGAACCAAGAAAGTAATTGAAGAATTAGAAAAAATTGGTGCTGGAAAAGCCAAAGTAAATTACCGTTTACGTGATGCAGTTTTCTCTCGTCAACGTTACTGGGGAGAACCATTCCCAGTATATTACGTGAACGGATTGCCACAAATGATTGATAAAAAATATTTACCAATTGTGTTACCTGAAGTTGAAAAGTATTTACCAACCGAAGATGGCCAACCACCATTAGGAAATGCTACTACTTGGGCGTGGGATACTGTGAATAATACTGTTGTTAGCAATGATTTGATCGATAATGTAAATGTATTTCCTTTAGAATTAAACACCATGCCAGGTTGGGCTGGGTCGTCTTGGTACTGGATGCGTTATATGGATGCGTCTAATGAAAACGAATTTGCTAGTGAAGAGGCGTTGAAATATTGGGAAAATGTAGATTTATATATTGGTGGTAGCGAACATGCTACGGGTCACTTGTTATACTCTCGTTTTTGGAACAAATTCTTAAAAGATAAAGGATTTGCACCTACTGAAGAGCCATTCAAGAAGTTGATTAATCAAGGAATGATTT
>CAZMCP010000009.1:0-66539 GCA_964565035.1 uncultured Flavobacterium sp.
GATATTATTGCGGATAATAATCCTGATGATGAAAGTTACTATCCTTATATGAACGGACAATTTGTATTTAAAAATGCAGTAGTTCGTTTTAGTGAAGTAATCATGGAAGGGTTAAAAACTAACAACCTAGAAGTTACTGATATAGATATGTTAATTCCTCACCAAGCGAACTTGCGTATTTCTCAATTTATTCAGCAAAAATTCCAATTAACTGATGACAAAGTATACAATAACATCATGGAGTATGGAAATACAACTGCTGCTTCAATTCCAATCGCTTTAACTGAGGCTTGGGAACAAGGGAAAATTAAAGAAGGAGATACAGTTGTTTTAGCTGCTTTTGGTTCAGGTTTTACTTGGGGAAGTGTTATTATTAAGTGGTAATAGATGAAAAAAACTATTGTCATTGCATCATTATTGGTCTTGAGTTGTGGTAAATCTACTTTTAATCCACAATGGATCGAAGAAAAATCACCTCAAAAATTTCAGGCTAGGTTTGAAACATCACAAGGAGATTTTGAAATTGAATTTTCTCGTGATTTGTCTCCTAAAGCAGTCGACAGAGTTTATCAACAAATTAACCACAAGTTTTACGACAAAATTCTTTTTTACAGAGTTGTACCCAATTTTGTTGTTCAGTTTGGTCACATGGATTCGACAGCTACAGCAAATAATTGGGACCGTTACAAAGTAGAAGATGAACCTGTAAAAGGAAGTAATGAAAAAGGTGTGATTAGTTATGCCAGAGCAGGTCAAAATTCAAGAGGTAATCATTTGTTTATCAATTTGAAAGATAACAAGCGATTAGATACGATTTTTTATAATAAAGTAAAAGGTTTTCCTCCACTTGGTAAAGTTTCAAAAGGAATGGATGTTGTAGAAAAATTATATTCAGGGTATAGTAATGAAACAATGAATGTTTATGATTCACTGGCAGTAAATAGAAAAGCATTTCTCAAGAAATTTCCAAAACTAGATTCTATAAAAAGAGTATATATAATTAAGTAAATAAAAAACCTCGATAACTTATCGAGGTTTTTTATTAAATATGGGTTTTAGAATAATCCACCACCGCCACCTTGTGTTTCGTTAGCATCACGTTGTTTACGTTGTAAAGCTCTGTTTTTACCACCACCAAAGTTGTAGTTAAAACCTACGTAAAGTGTACGACTTTCCCAGTAAAATGCTCCTTTTTGTCTGTAAGGAATATTTCCATCAAAGGCAAAATGCATTGTTTGGAAAACATCATTAAGTCTAGTTGTAATTGTTCCTTTTCCTTTTAAGATACTATATGATGCTCCTAAGTCCATTTTATACATTGGTAAGCGCTCAAATTGTAAACTTAAATCACGACCTCTATACATCCCAAACAAAGTAAAACGTAAGTTTTTAGTTGCAGTAAAAGTATTGTTTAGCCTTGCATTAAAAGCTACAACATCTACTTCGGCAAATTCTTGTTCTCTTGTATTAGCATTTTCTACAGTACCTCTCACCGTTTTGAAATAAGCGTCTGTGCTTACATTTGCAGACCACCATTTTGTTAGTTTTAAATTAGAAGTTAATTCTAAACCTAATGAGTTGTTGTCTTTAAAGTTGTCAAAAGATAAAATTCTTCTTGTTTCATCATTAGGGTCTGTATAAGATATTCTTGAAATTTCATCATAGATTAACCTGTAAAATGCTCCAAAAGTAATAGTTCCTAATTTCATTGTACGAGTGTAATTTGCCTCAAATGAATTAGTAAATTGAGGTACTAAATTAGGATTACCTCTTGATTCTACTGTTGGAGTTGTCCATTCACGAATTGGGCTTATTTGACCTACACTTGGTCTATCTACACGTCTAGAAACATTAAAGTTGAAAGCATCTTTATCATTTGGTTTGTAGGTTACAAATGCAGAAGGGTAAACTGTAAAAATGTTGTCTTCAATTTTTTTGTTATCATTAATGTCTTCAGAGTTGATTGAAGAATCTGTAGTATTTCTAAAATCACCAGTAATATTGTAATGTTCCACACGTACACCAAATTGTCCACTCCATTTTCCCCATTGTTTTCCTAAAGTTCCATAAACTGAACTAATATTTCTACCAAAATCAAAACCTGAATTTGTAGTTTTTGTGTATCCTGTTGTAGAATTAATATCTTCAAATAAACTGTTTTCAATATTTTGGATTCTGCTTTCAGCACCTAATTCTAAACGAAGGGTTTCTGATAGTGGATTTATATAATCAACATTAATCTGTAAGTAATCTGTGTCACGATACACATCATTCAAAGTTAATCTTCTTACATTGCTTGGTGTGCTTAATTGGTCATAATTAGTCAATTCTGGCGATTTTGTGTTAGAAAAATTAGCTTGAATTTCTAAATTTTCACCCTTTTTGTCAAAATCATGTTTGAATGATAAATCATAAGTTTGAGTTTTATTTTCTGAGTTAGATGAGAAATCTTGATTACTATCTTGATTTATTGGCAAAGTAAAATTATCATCATAATCAACAATGGTATTACCAAATCCGCTTCCATCAACTATATTTTGATTAGTAAAAACAGACAAGGTATTTTTGTCATTTATGTAATAATCCATTCCGAATTTTAATAAATGAGAAGTGTTTTTATTGTTGAATTTAAAAAACTGTTGACTTTCTAAATCAGTTTGCCAACTTTGTATGTCTCCATGATTAGCATTTTTACCATGATTTAATCCGTAATTAGTGTAAAAGTTTACTTTACCAACTTTGTAATTTAAGTTTAAGGCAGTATTTACTTTTGGAGTGATACCAAATGTTACACCAGTATTTATACTCCCATTAAAACCAGTATTTGCATTTTTGTGTAATATAATATTGATTATTCCACTCATTCCCTCTGGATTGTATTTTGCAGAAGGATTTGTAATTAATTCTATTTGTTTTATCGACGATGAAGGTATTTGTTGTAATAATTGAGTAGCGTCAATATTAGTAGGTTTTCCGTCTACTAAAACTCTTACATTTGTATTACCCCTAAGGCTTAATTCTTTTGTTTGAGGATCAACACTTAATGTAGGAACATTATTAAGCATTTCAGAAGCAGTTGTTCCAGATGCAATTAAGTCTTTACCTACATTAACTACTTTTCTGTCTATTTTTTGTTCTATTGTTGAACGTTCTTTAACCACACTTACTTCATTAAGTTGTGTTGCTTCTTCCTCTAGAGCAACTGTCAAATTAGTGCTCTTATCATTGCTTGAAAGAGAAAAGTTTTTAGTGAATTTTTTATAACCCATAAATTGAACTTCAACTGTAAGTTCTTTTAAAATTAGGTTTGTAACAATAAAAGTTCCATTTTCTTTTGTAATTGCCCCAGAAATAATTTTTTCTCCATCTTTTACAGTGACAGATGCATACGGAATGGGTTCATTAGTTTTTTTGTCTACTACTTTTCCAGATAATGTGCCAGGATTAGTATTTACCGTCGTTGGGGCTGACGTTTGTGCATTTACATTGGCAAAATGTGCCAAAATACATGCAATAAAAATTTTAAATTTCATGTGTAATGTTTGTTTGTGAATAGTGATTGATGATTTTTGTGCAAAATTACTATGTAGTAGACACCAACAGTATGTCAATGTTACAATTTTAAGAAATGTTTAACAGCAAAAAAGAAACGCCTCAAAGTAAACTTTGAAGCGCTTCAAGTGTAAACCCCATTACACACCAAAAACTATCTTAAAACATGCCTCCTCCTTGGGCATCACCTTTATCCCTTTGTTTGCGCTCTAAAGCTTTGTTTTTTCCGCTTCCAAAACGGTAGCTAAAATTCAAGTTTAAAGTTTGGTTTTCCCAACGGAATTCCCCCGAAATTGCTGCGGGTTCATCGCTGTTAAATCTTGAACGCATTGTGTCAAATAAATCATTATAACGAACACTTAAAGTTCCTTTTCCTTTTAATACATTTAGACGAGCGCCTAAATCCATTTTCCACATTTCTTTGTTAGAAAACTGTAGACTTCTCTCGCCAGCTCTATACATGGTGAACCATATTAATCTTAAATCTTTTGTTAGTTTAAACGTATGATTCATTCTAGAGTTAAATAAAGTAGCATTGATTTCTTTTTCTACTAAATTTCCAAATCTATTTTCGATAATACCCTTGTTGTTTTTAAAATAGCTGTCTACTCCAAAGTTTAAATTCCACCATTTATTAAAGTCTAAGTTTCCAGAAACTTCTACACCATATTCTGAATTATGATCAAAGTTTGTAAATGTTAGTAATTGCTTATTTGCATCATATGGATTGCTTGTCAATATTTGTGAAATATCATCCTTAATATATCTAAAGAATGCACCTGTTGTAATTGAACCAATTTTTACTTTACGTGTATAATTTACTTCTACCGAGTTTGTAAATTGCGGTTTTAAGTCAGAGTTACCTATTTGTTCAACAGTTAAACCTGTCCATTGTCTAATTTCATTTACTTGCTCCATGTTAGGTCTATCAACTCTTCTCGAATAATTAAAGTTAAAAGAGTTTTTCTCTGATGGCGAATATGTAAAGAATGCAGAAGGATAAGCTGTAAAAATATAATCTTTAAAAGATTTATCTTCTTGTCCAACTTTTTTAAACATTCCATTTACATCATAGCTTTCAAAGCGTAATCCTAGTTGATAACTCCATTTGCCAGCTTGTTTGCTATAATTTCCATAGGCAGACTGAATGCTTCTGTTAAAATCAAAGTCTGAGTCATAATTGCCATCTAATTTGAATTTATTGTTAGTACCGTCAAAGCGACTTTCTACACCTAATTCAACTTTTGCAGTTTCACTTATTGGGCTAACATAATCAATATTGGCAATAAAATTGTTTCCGTCTTTGTCGATGTAATTTGTTTTTGTTAAACTATTGTTTTTGTCAAAAAACAAACTGTTTTCAGGTTCTTTTGTTGAGTTGTAGTTTAACTCGATATCAAGTGTTTTTTCAGGTTTTTCAAACTGATGTTTGAAAGCTAAATTATAGGTTTGATTTTTTTCGTTTCCTTTAGTTTTCTGAACTTGTAATTCATAAATTCCTGTATTAAAATAATTAACACCATTTCTAAATTCTGCCGTTGGAGTACCAAATGATTGAATTGTGTAAAATGACAATGTGTTTTTATCATTGATATAAAAATCTGATCCTAGTTTAGTGAAATGATTCTTGTTGAAATTGTTGATGTCAAAAGTCATATCATAATCATTGTTAGAATCATATTCATTCCAGTGAATTAGACCTTTGTTTGCATACTTTCCATGATTCATTGAATACGTTGTGTAAAAATTAAATTTATTTACTCTATAATTCATGTCAATTGAACCGTTGAACTTTGGTGTTTTACCAAAAACAACACCTGTATTAATGTTTCCATTAAAACCAAGGTTTGAATTTTTATGTAATACAATGTTAATGATCCCGCTCATCCCTTCAGGATTGTATTTAGCCGAAGGATTAGTAATCAACTCAATTTGTTTAATAGATGTTGAAGGGATTTGTTGAAGTGCTTGTGCTGCAGATAAATTAGATGGTTTTCCATCAATAAAGATTCTTACGTTTTCATTTCCGCGTAACGATACAGTATTATTTTGCTGATCTACACTTACAGAAGGAATATTGTTCATTAGTTCAGCAGCGGTAGATCCTGCAGAAAGTAAATCTTTACCCACGGTAATTACTTTTCGGTCAATTTTTTGCTCTATCGATGATTTTTCCTTTACAATACTAACTTCATTCAGTTGTTTTGCTTCGTCTTCAAGAGCAATGCTTTTAAGGTTAATAGAGTTGTCTTCATTAGTAAGAGTAACATCGGTTTCATATTTCTGATACCCCATAAAAACAACTTCTATGTGAAGAGTTTTGATAGGTAAATTTGAAATACTAAAATTACCATTGTCTTTTGTCATTGCTCCGCTAATGACTTTTCCGTCTTCTTTTATAGTAACAGAAGCATAAGGAAGTGGTTCGTTGTTTTTTTTGTCGATTACTTTTCCATTGATTGTTCCTAGTACCAATGGATTTGAAGGTGGTACCGAAGTTTGTGCTTGCATACCAGTATACCATACTAGTAAGCAAATTAAAATTGCTTTTAATTTCATTTTGATGATTGATTTTGATTGATGATGATGCAAAGCTAAGGTAAAAAATAATACTGTGCAATACAAAGTACTATTTATTTTAAAAAAACTTTCGCTTTGTTGTAATAATAGACGATTCTATTTGGATTTCGTTACAAGAAATACACTAAATTTTATCTATTTTAATTTTATTTCTAGAAAACGTATCTTTGCAGCCTTAAAAAAATCATTAATTATGACACTATCACAAATTCTTACGCCAAAAATTCAGGAAGCCATACAGGCTTTGTTTACTGTTTCACTTGATAAAGTTGAATTTCAGGCTACACGTAGGGAGTTTGAAGGTGATATAACAATGGTGGTTTTCCCTTTGCTAAAATTGGTTAAAGGTAACCCTGTCGAGATAGGGTCTAAAATTGGAAACTATTTAGTAGAAAATGTTCAAGAAGTTGAAAAATTTAATGTTGTTCAAGGATTTTTGAACATCGTTATTTCAGATGCTTACTACGTAAACTTTTTTAATTCTATTAGAACTACTGAAAATTTTGGATTCGTTACTCCTTCAGCAGATGCAAAGGCAATTATGGTGGAGTTTGCTTCACCTAATACAAATAAACCATTGCATTTAGGACATGTTAGAAATATCCTTTTAGGTTATTCTGTGGCAGCAATCATCAAAGCATCAGGTAAAAAAGTATACAAAACACAAATTATCAACGACCGTGGAATCCATATTTGTAAGTCAATGTTGGCTTGGCAAAAATTTGGGAACGGAGAAACTCCAGAGACTTCAGGGTTAAAAGGAGATAAACTTGTTGGTAAATATTATGTTGAGTTTGATAAAGCAAACAAAACAGAAATTGCTGCTTTAATGGCAGAAGGAAAATCTGAAGAAGAAGCTAAGAAACAATCTCCAATACTTTTAGAGGCTCAAAAAATGCTTTTAGATTGGGAAGCGGGTAAACCAGAAGTTGTAGAACTTTGGAAAACAATGAATCAATGGGTGTACGATGGATTTGATGTTACTTACAAAGACTTAGGAGTTGACTTTGATTCTTATTATTATGAAAGTGATACTTATTTGTTAGGTAAAGAAGTTGTTCAGTTTGGGTTAGAAAAAGGAATTTTTGAAAAGGATCCTGATGGTTCAGTTTGGATTGACTTGACCGAGGATGGCCTAGATAGAAAAATTGTATTGCGTTCTGATGGTACTGCGGTATATATGACCCAGGATATTGGAACGGCTATCCAACGTGTAAAAGACAATCCAGATGTTGGCGGAATGGTGTATACCGTAGGAAATGAGCAGGATTACCACTTTAAAGTGTTATTTTTAATTCTTAAAACATTAGGTTTTGACTGGGCTTCTGATTTATTCCACTTGTCTTACGGAATGGTTGAGTTACCATCAGGAAAAATGAAATCTCGTGAAGGAACTGTTGTTGATGCTGATGATTTAATTGAAGAAATGGTAGTTACTGCCAAAGAAATATCTGAAGAATTAGGGAAGTTAGAAGGTTATTCTGAAGAAGAAAAAGCGAACTTGTATAATACTATTGGATTAGGAGCTTTAAAATATTACATGCTTAAAGTGGATCCTAAAAAAGGAATGATGTTTAATCCAGAAGAGTCTGTTGACTTTGCCGGAAATACAGGTCCTTTTATTCAATATACTTACGCACGTATCCAATCTATTTTAAGAAAAGCCGATTTTGATTTCAATGATTCATTGAATGAAGTTGTCGAATTGCATGAAAAAGAAAAAGAATTGATTAAGCAAGTAGCTCTATTTCCAGAAGTGATTCAAAACGCTTCACATAATCATAGTCCTGCATTAATTGCTAATTATACGTATGATTTAGTAAAAGAATTCAATTCGTTTTATCAAAATGTTTCAATTCTTGGAGAAGAAAATCAAGAAAAAAAGATATTCAGAGTGCAATTAGCAAAACAAGTTGGGGATACAATTAAATTATCATTTAGTTTATTAGGTATAGACGTTCCAAATAGAATGTAAAAGTAAAGCCCGCTCAAGCGGGTTTTTTTGTGTTGTAATTTTTTAACAATAAATGATAGTTTTTTTGTTAACTTTATGATAAATAAATAGTTATGAAAAGTTTTTTTGTAAAAACCCTAATTTTAGCTTCTTTGCTAAGTGTTTCAGGCATGTGTAGCGACGATGATGATAATCCATCAAATCCTTCAGTAGACCCAACACCTGTTATTAATACTGTGAAATCTGGTACATGGAGAATAACTTTTTATGAAGATTCTGGAACTAATGAGACTTCAAACTTTACTGGTTATAATTTTACATTTGCTGATGCTGCAGTGTTAACCGCAACAAACGGTACTAATACCTATACTGGAACATGGTCTGTTACCAGTGACAATAGTGGAGATGATAGTCCAAGCAATGATTTGGATTTTAATATTGCCTTTAGCGCGCCTTCAAATTTTGCCGAATTGACAGAGGACTGGAATATCATTGAAAGAACAGATACAAAAGTACGTTTAGTTCATGAAAGTGGAGGAGGTGGAGGAACCGATTATGTGACTTTCGAGAAAAATTAAATGCACAGATTATAGCATAAAGCAATCCAATTGGGTTGCTTTTTTTATCTTTGTTAACTCATATCATATAAAAATCAATTCAGAAAGCTAGCTTTCAATATGGAATTAGGTGAAAATCCTAAACTGTCGTGCAACTGTATTTCTTTTTAAAAAGATAAGTCAGATACATAGAATTGATTTTGTTTGAGCACCACGATAAGTGCTTGGGCGAAAGTAGACATCCGTTTTTATTCAAAATGGGAAATACTTCTGTTACATACACTTGTCGCATAAAAGAATTTTAACACTATTTCATATGCAAAGACAAGAAGAAAGAATCAACGAATCTATTACCAGAGTATTTAAAGCCGTTTTCCCTAATACAACAAATCATTATGATACCTTATTTGGAGGTACAGCGATGCAGTTTATGGATGAGGTTGCTTTTATTACAGCTACACGTTATAGTCGTCAAAAAATGGTTACTGTAAGTAGTGATCGAATCGATTTTAAGAAACCAATCCCACATGGTACTATTATCGAACTAGTTGGAAAAGTAACTTATTTAGGAACAACCAGTTTAAAAGTAAGAGTAGATATTTTTGTGGAAGAAATGTATAGCAGTCAAAAAGACAAAGCAGTTACTGGCGAGTTTACATTTGTAGCTATCGACGAAAACAAAAAAGCGATGAATATTGTATAAGTTATAAATTATGAGTTATAAGTATTTTTTAAATGAATGTTTATTGTAAAAAAAAGCAAATCAATAGTTAATAAATTAATGAAAAATATTCAATTATGTAATTATTCATAATTCATAACTCATAATTTAAAACTCTGCAACTTTGTTACTCTGCAACTTTGCTACTTGGTAACTTTAATTTATCTTTGCAACTTCAAAAAAAGAAGAATTATGTTCAATAATTTATCAGAGAAATTAGATAAAGCGTTTCATATATTAAAAGGTCACGGTAAAATTACAGAAGTAAATGTTGCCGATACTTTAAAAGAAGTTCGTCGTGCATTACTTGATGCCGATGTTAACTTCAAAATCGCTAAAGATTTTACTACTCGTGTAAAAGAAAAAGCAATGGGTCAGGATGTATTAACAACGTTACAACCTGGACAACTTTTAATTAAAATCGTAAAAGACGAGTTAACAGAATTAATGGGAGGTGATGCTACAGGTATCAATCTTTCAGGAAATCCTACTGTGATCTTAATGTCAGGTTTACAAGGTTCTGGTAAAACGACATTTTCAGGTAAATTAGCCAACTTTTTAAAAGACAAAAAGAATAAAAAGCCATTATTGGTAGCTTGTGATATTTATCGTCCAGCGGCAATTAATCAGTTGCATGTTGTTGGAGAGCAAATAGGTGTCGAAGTATATTCTGAACCAGAAAATAAAAGTGCAGTAGATATTGCTCAAAACGCAATTAAACATGCAAAAGCAAATGGTTTCAATGTAGTAATTGTCGATACAGCTGGTCGTTTAGCGGTAGACGAGGAAATGATGACCGAAATTGCAAACGTTCACAAAGCAATTACGCCAAATGAAACCTTGTTTGTTGTTGATTCAATGACCGGACAGGATGCTGTTAATACTGCTAAAGCTTTTAATGACCGATTAAACTTCGATGGAGTTATTTTAACCAAATTAGATGGTGATACTCGTGGTGGAGCAGCTATTTCGATTAAATCGGTTGTAAATAAACCAATCAAGTTCATAGGTACTGGAGAAAAAATGGATGCTATCGATGTATTCTATCCAGATCGTATGGCAGACCGTATCCTAGGAATGGGAGATGTAGTGTCCTTAGTAGAGCGTGCACAAGCACAGTATGATGAAGAGGAAGCGCGTAAATTACAAAAGAAGATTGCTAAAAATGAATTTGGGTTTGACGACTTCTTAACACAAATTCAACAGGTTAAAAAAATGGGTAACATGAAAGACCTTGTTGGAATGATACCTGGTGCAGGAAAAGCATTAAAGGATATAGATGTTCCAGATGATGCTTTCAAGCACATTGAAGCTATTATTCACTCAATGACACCTGCAGAAAGAAGTAAACCATCAATTATAGACGTTAAACGTAAAAACCGTATTGCAAAAGGTTCAGGAAGAAAGGTTGAAGAAGTAAATCAGTTAATGAAGCAATTTGACCAAATGAGCAAAATGATGAAAATGATGCAAGGACCTGGAGGTAAGAATTTAATGAAGATGATGGGCGGTATGAAGGGTATGCCTGGAATGAGATAAAATTTAGGCGCGAGTTTTTCGCGCCTTTTTAATTTAAAACAACACACACTAAACATAAACACACAATGCAAATTTTAGACGGTAAAAAAGTTTCGGAAGACATTAAAAATGAAATCGCTGCACAAGTGCAGGAAATGAAAGAAAAAGGTGAAAAAGTTCCTCACTTGGCAGCAATAATTGTTGGTAATGATGGAGCGAGTTTAACTTATGTTGGCAGTAAAGTAAAGGCTTGTGAACGTGTAGGGTTCGAATCTACACTAATAAAAATGCCTAGTACTACTTCTGAAACTGAATTGCTGAAAAAAATTCAAGAATTAAATGAAGATGATAATATAGATGGCTTTATTGTTCAGCTTCCATTGCCTGACCAAATTGATACTCAGGAGGTTTTAATGGCTATCGATCCAAGTAAAGATGTTGATGGTTTTCATCCAGAGAATTTTGGTAAAATGGCATTAGATATGTCAACATTTATTCCAGCTACACCATTTGGAATTCTTGAATTGTTAGAAAGATATAATGTAGAAACAAAAGGAAAACATACAGTGGTTATTGGACGAAGTCATATTGTAGGAAGACCAATGAGTATTTTGATGGGAAGAAAAGGGTTTCCCGGAAATTCCACAGTAACATTAACTCATAGTCATACTAAAAATATCAACCAAATTACATCTCAAGCAGACATCATTATTACTGCCCTCGGAGTTCCTAACTATCTTAAAGCAGAAATGATTAAAGATGATGCAGTAATTATAGATGTAGGAATTACCAGAGTTCAAGATGAAACCTCTGAAAAAGGTTATGTGATAACAGGGGATGTAGATTTTGAAAATGTTTCTAAAAAAGCATCATATATTACTCCAGTACCAGGAGGTGTTGGCCCAATGACAATTGCAATGTTACTTAAAAATACTTTATTAGCAAGAGAGCAAAAAAGATGCAAATAATACCATGTAATAAAACACAACTTGAAATAGTTCGTGATTTAGCGTATAAAATTTGGCCTGATACTTATGGCCAAATTTTGTCTAAAGAACAACTTAATTTTATGTTAGACAGCTTTTATTCAATTAGTTCGCTTGAACAACAACTTGATAAAGGCCATGTTTTTTTATTAGTACAAGAAGATAGTCAATATTTAGGTTTTGCAGCCTATGAAATTGATTGTAAAGAAAAAGGAAAGACAAAGCTTCATAAAATTTACGTTATGCCTAACACACAGGGGAAAGGTATTGGTAAATTCTTGCTAAAAGAAGTTGAAGAAAGAACTAAGAATGCTGGAAATAAATTTTTGTTTTTAAACGTTAATAAATACAATAAAGCTATTAGTTTTTATGAAAAACAAGGTTTTGTTAAAATCGCTGATGAGGTAATCGATATTGGTCAGGGATATGTTATGGACGATTTTGTAATGGAAAAATTAATTAAATAATATGATTTTAGATAAAAACATTTTAAGTAATTATATAGATGAAGCAATTGTTGCAATTATCAATTATTCACCTAAAATTTTAACCGCTTTTATTATACTTTTTGTTGGTCATTATACGATAAATTTCGTTAAAAAAATGATTCTCTCTAAAGTTCAAAATAGCGAAATTGATATAACGCTATCTAAGTTCTTGATTGATATTTTAGTGTGGATTTTACGCTTTTTACTTTTTATTACATTTATATCAAGATTAGGAATAGAAACAGCTTCTTTTGTGGCAATCATTGGAGCCGCTGGTTTGGCAATTGGTCTATCTCTTCAAGGGTCATTGTCAAACTTTGCAGGAGGGATTTTGATAGTTTTGTTTAAACCATTTGAGGTTGGGGATTCAATTGAGGCACAAGGTGTTACAGGAACTGTTTCTGAAATTCAAATATTTGTTACTAAGTTAATTGCTTCTAATAATCAAGCGATATTTATTCCAAACGGATCATTGTCTAACGGAAATATTATCAATCACTCTTTACAAGGTCAACGAAGAGCTGATATACAGTTTTTAATCTCTTATGATGAAGATTTAAAAAAAGTGAAAGATATTGTTTTTCAGATTTTGAATAGTAATGAGAAAGTACTTCAAGATCCTAAACCGTCAGTTGATGTTGTTGCTCTTTCAGAAATTGGTGTTCGTTTAGCTGTAAGGCCTTGGGCAAACAATGAAGATTTCTCAAAAATGAGTTCACAGGTTTTGGAAAGTTGTATGATTGAATTAACAAAAGCTGGTATTAGTCTTGAAAAGAAGGGTTAATTGAGTAAATTATTTATATCTTCCGAAGAAAATGATTCGTTTAAATTATAAAGTTCTTTAGTTTTTACAACTTCCCATTTAACTTTAGGATTGGATTCATTAAATTCGTTTAATCCAGTTGTAGTTTTTTTCTTTTTGGTTAAAAAATTAATGCTTGTTTCTGTTGCATCTCCGCTTGCACGATGCATTTCGAAAACATCTAGTCCTATTAGTTTAAATTTGTTCTCCTGATATCTGAATTTATAAGAATCTATATTAGTGTACCAGCTGCCACAGCTGTACCAATATTTGAGAGAAACTATTAAAATACCATTTTCTATGTCTATTCCTCCATCCAATAATGGATCTGATAAACATGGTGATTCTTCGTTGCTTTCAGAAGGTATAAAGCTGTAATTTTCAAGGACCTTTGTGTATTTAGATTTGTCTTTAAATAAAATAATAATTCCTCTGGGATTCAAATTTAAAGTGCCGACACCTAATGATTCATTTGTTTTTAAATTTGCTTTATTGTCTTCTTCTATAATTAGAGCTACATCTTTTATTTGATCCTTGTTTAAATCACCTTCTATTTTTTTAATAATTTTCCATCCTTTTTGGATAAAATTTTCAGGATTAGTTTTTTGACTAAATAGAGTTGAATTAAAGATCAAAAGTGATAAAAAGAGGAATTGTTTCATGGCTGTTTAGTTCCATGCAAAAATAAGTTTTTTCTTAAAAATATTTTCTTTTTTTTCTGTCGAATAAAGGTTTTTTTTCTGAAGTATTGCTTTTCGGTTTCGGTAAACTAGCTTCTTCTGTTTTACTTGATGGAGCAATTAAGGTGTTTAATTCTTTTATTTCATCATCAGTTAAATCTCTGTAACGTCCTAAAGGAACATCCAATGAAATATTAATAATTCTGGTTCTTTTGAGTGCAATAACTTCATAACCAAGGTATTCGCACATTCGACGAATTTGTCTGTTTAATCCTTGTGTTAATACAATTCTAAATACAAACTTACTTACTTGCTCGACTTTACATTTTTTAGTAACAGTATCTAAAATTGGGATGCCACTTCCCATTCTTTGAATAAAACGATCTGTAATAGGTTTATCTACAGTTACGATATATTCTTTTTCGTGATTGTTGCGTGCTCTAAGTATTTTATTTACAATATCGCCGTCATCAGTCATGAAAATTAATCCTTCGCTTGCTTTATCTAAACGGCCAATTGGAAAAATACGTTTAGGGTAATTTATGTAATCTATTATGTTATTTCGAACACTTTGATTTGTGGTACACTCGATTCCAGCAGGTTTGTTGAAAGCTAAATAAATTGCTTTGGAAGTTTTCTCACGAATTAATTTACCATCAACACGAATTTCGTCCTCAACAGAAACTTTTGTGCCTAATTCGGGTACCTTTCCATTAATAGTAATGCGTCCTTCTTCAAGCAATCTATCTGCTTCACGACGAGAACAATAGCCAGTTTCTGATAAAAATTTATTTATTCGTGTTTTATTTTCTTCCATAATGCAAAAGTAAAACTTATTTATGAAACTCATAATCTGTTTTTTAACTACTTTTTTTTATATATTTGAAAGAAAAATTGTTATGAAAAACTTTTACTTTTTAGTATTATTCATAGCTCATATATCTGTGTTAGCGCAGGTTAAAAAAGGGGAGTATTTTTTGACCCCAGGTTCAAATACGCATGAGCTATATGTTTCATTTGACCCTTCTATCAACTTTAATGGTAATATTTCTACTTCAAATATTGTAAATTCAATTCCTGAATTGCATAATATTTTTACTGATTTTCAAGTAGAATTGGAAAAAGGAGTTTTGTTATCTGATGAAAAAATTAATGAAATGGCTGCTCAAGCCATTAAATTGTCTAATTCAGATAAAGATATTAATAGGCTTAAAAATATTGCTAAAATAAAGATAGAAAATCCAACGAATCAAAGATTGTATGAATTAGCAGGATTGCTTGAGGGATTTAAAGAAGTCGATTTTTGTTCATTAATTTCTTTACAGCCTATTGAGCCACCAATAATGCCTCCTTCTGACATACCGCCTGCTACACCAGACTATGAAACCTTTCAAAGTTATATTGGACCAAATCCAGGAGTCAATATGTCATATGCATGGGGATTGGGGTTAAGTGGTTCAGGTATTCGTATAAGAGATGTTGAATATGGTTTTAATATTAATCATGAAGAACTTTCAGGAAAAAATGTATCGGTAGCTTCAGGAATGACAATTTCTACTAGTGCATCAACTTCATATACTGAACATGGGACTGCTGTTTTTGGAGTATTGTTTTCAGATAAAGGTAGTTATGGAGTGTCTGGAATGGTTCACGGTGCTCAAGAATTAGTATTGTTTCCTGAATGGCAAGAAACAGGTTATAATAGAGCAAATGCTGTTACAAAATCAATCGAAAATTCAGGAGTTGGCGATGTGATAATTTATGAAATGCAAACAGGAGGTAATGGGGGAAATTATGTGCCAGCTGAGTTCAACTCATTAATATGGACTTTAACAAAAGCAGCAACAGACTCAGGTATTATAATTGTAGCAGCTGCTGGGAATGGAAATCAAAACTTAGATGATACTTATTATGCTTCATATATGAGTAGAGGAAATTCTGGTGCTATTATCGTGGGTGCTGGTACTCCTAGTACAGCACATAATAAGATGTCTTTTAGTACATATGGCTCAAGAGTAGATGTTCAGGCTTGGGGCGGTAGTGTGAGAACCACTGGATATGGAGATTATAGCCAAATAGGAGGAGATTTTAATCAAAATTATACCAACTTTTCAGGTACAAGCTCAGCTACGCCGATTGTTTCAGCTTGTGTAGTTGCGTTGCAATCATACTATTATTCACAAGCAAGTAGTTATATGACTCCTTCACAAATGAGACAGCTGTTAATAGATACTGGAATTGCTCAAGGATCTGGAGGACATATTGGGCCAATACCAAATATGCAATCGGCAATTGAGCGTATTAATCAGACTTTAAGTACTTCGCAAAATAATCAAATTGTTTTCTCTGTTTATCCTAATCCATCAAGAGATAAGATTACAGTTAATTTGTTTGAGGGTTCAAGTAAAACGAATGTTGAAATTTATTCAGTTTTAGGGCAAAAAATAAATGTAAAACAATTTCAAGGGAAATCATTTGATATTGATGTGTCTTCGCTTCAAAAAGGAGTTTATTTCTTGAAAGTAATATTTGGAGGAAAAGAAACTACCAGAAAAATAATTAAAGAATAATTATTCGAATAGGAATCGGTAAATATTTTGGTACAAAAGATCGTCATGCATACTGTGGCCAAGTCCTTTTGTTTCAATAAATGTTGCGTTTTTCCATGCTTCGGCAATCTTTTTGCCTTCTTTAATTGAAACTACTGAATCATCTTTATCGTGGGCAATTAGACCTTTTATATTTAAGTTTGAAACAAACTTTTTACTTGAAAAATCCTCAAGCTTTTGTTTGAATTTTTCAATGTAGTTTTTCTCTAAATTTGAAGCTAGTTTTGAGTTCAAGCTTAAAATATTTACATAATTTTTTATCAATATATTAAAATCACTAGGAGCTCCAAGTATAACCATTTTTTCAATATTATCATTAGGATAAAGATATTTATAATACAAACAAGTTTTACCTCCTATTGAATGTCCTATTAAGTATTGAGGATTATATTTTTCAACGGTTTTATGAATAAATTCTGCATATTGAGGTATACTGAATTCCTTTCCAGTTGCTAATCCATGAGCTGGCGCATCAATAGCAATAACGGTTGATCCAGATTTTTTTAAATACGGTAATAAATTTTCCCATCTCGAAGCATTGCTTTCCCAACCATGTATTAATAAAATTTTGATTGAATTACCTTTCCATAAGTATACAGGAAACTCATGATTATCTACTTCAATATTTTCAGTATATGTATTATTTAAAAATTCAGGGAGATTAGCTTTATCCAGTTTGCCTTCTCTTGGCTGACTAAAATACTCATAAGTAAGCTCATTTGCTTTTTTAGGAAACAAAAAACTAATAAGGTTTATGTATAAACCCAGCGATTTTGTAAATAAAAAATAGATAATTTTTTTCATAAAAAAAGCCTCTAAAAAGAGGCTTTAAATTAATTATATTTTTGCAAATAATTGCTCCATTTTTTCTCTTTCTTCTTGAGCTAATGCATTGTCAACAAGAATTCTTCCACTATGCTCATCAGTAATAATTTTTTTACGAGAAGCAATTTCCATTTGTGTTTGTGGTGGAATTGTAAAGAATGAACCAGCTGAAGCTCCACGTTCAATAGAAACAATAGCTAAACCGTTTCTTACGCTACCACGAATACGGTTATAAGCGCTTAATAAACGATCTTCAATTTGAGCTTGGTATTCTGCAGATTTTTCTGTTAAAAATTTTTCTTCTTTTTCAGTTTCAGACATGATTGCGTCTAATTCTGATTTTTTATGCTTTAAGTGAGTAGATTTAGCTTCCAACTTTTCTTTAGATTGAGCAATAACTTCTTTTTTGTGCTCAATAGATGCTTTCATTTCACGAATGTGTTTTTCAGCTAATTGGATTTCTAACTCTTGAAATTCAATTTCTTTAGATAATGAATTAAATTCACGATTATTACGAACTTCTTTTTGTTGTGAAGTATATTTCTTGATAGCTTCTTTGTGCTCCTCAATGCTAACTTTTTTAGCTTTGATTTGATCTTCAATGCTTTCTAAATCACTTTTAAATTTGTCTAAACGTGTGCTTAAACCCGCAACTTCATCTTCTAAATCTTCCACTTCAAGAGGTAATTCGCCTCTTACGTTTCTTATTTCGTCGATTCTTGAATCTATTAATTGTAAATCATACAACGCTCTTAACTTCTCTTCAACGTTCAATTCTTTTGCTGCCATAGTTTATAAGTACTTAACTGGGTTTGTATTTATTTGTGATAAAACGATTGCAAAATTAGGAATTTTTTTGATAAGATAATCAACTATATGATTTTTTATGTATCGCTCACTTTCAAAATGTCCAACATCTGCCAATAAAATTTTATTTTCTGCCTCATAAAAGTTGTGGTATTTTAAATCGGCAGTAAGAAAAGCATCGGCACCTGCTTGAATCGCATTTCTAATAGCAAAGCTTCCTGAACCACCTAAAACAGCAACTTTTTTTATAGGTTTATTTAAAAAATTAGTGTGACGAATAACTCCACATTCCATTTTTTCTTTGACCATTTTTAGGAATTCAATTTCATCCATTTCAGATGTTAACTCTCCTATCATCCCTAATCCTATGTTTTGATGCGTATTTTGAAGATCATAAACCTCATAAGCTACTTCTTCATACACATGACTACTAAGTAAAGCTTTTAGAATTTTGCTTTGCAGATGTTTTTCAAAAGTAACTTCAATTTTAACTTCTTCACCTTGAACAAATTCGAATCGTTCGCCTATTTCTGGATTACTATTTTCATTGCCCATGTAGGTTCCAATTCCTTTTGAATTAAAACTGCAATCTTCATAATTACCAATTCTTCCTGCACCAGCATTAAATAGAGCATTACGAACCTCTTCAGCATTTTCATTGATGGTGTAAGTAACCAGCTTTTGAATAAAGTGTTGTTTAGGAACTAATGTTTTAGTGTTTTGTAAACCTAATGTATTGCAAAATATTTTGTTTACTCCTTCTTGATGATTGTCTAATGCTGTATGAACAGCATAAATAGCTATGTCATTTTTTATAGCTTTGAGAATTGATTTTTCAACATAGTTTTTACCAGTAATTTTTTTAATGCCTGAAAATAGAATTGGATGAAAGCAAACAACTAGATTGCAATTTTTTTCAATAGCTTCTTCAATAACTGATTCTAAAGCATCATGACAGACTAGTACACCTGAAGCTTTAGCTTCGTCATTTCCAACTAGAAGTCCTACGTTGTCAAAATCTTCGGCATAGCCTAGAGGAGCCATCTCTTCAAGAGTAGAAATTATTTCTTTGATTTTCATTTTGAAATGTTTCGAATAAACAAATTTAACGAATAAACATGTCATCTTAAAAATAAAAAAATAGCTACATTCGTAGTATGAATTTGTTACGTAAAATACTTTTTCCTTTTGCAATACTTTATGGTTGGATTACCAGTGTAAGGAATTTTTTGTTTGATAAAGGAATTTTAAAATCATATAGTTTTCCTTTACCAGTGATAGCAGTTGGGAATTTAAGTGTAGGTGGAACAGGAAAAACGCCTCAAATTGAGTATCTAATTAGGTTGCTTTCTGATAAATATAATGTTGCAACATTGAGTCGTGGATATAAGCGCAAATCTGAGGGATTTGTTTTAGCGGATTCGAATGTAACAAGTGAAATTCTTGGAGATGAACCGTATCAGTTTTTTCAAAAGTTTCCTCAAATTAAAGTTGCCGTTGATGCCAATCGTGTGAATGGAATTGAAAAATTATTGTCAAAAAGTAAAAAGCCTGATATTATTTTGTTAGATGATGCCTTCCAACACAGAAAAGTAAAAGCAGGATTTTATATTATGCTTACAGCTTATGATGATTTGTTTTATAATGATTTTATGCTTCCTACAGGGAATTTGAGAGAAGTTAGATTAGGTGTGAATAGGGCAGATGTTATTGTAGTTACCAAATGTCCTTCAAATTTATCATCTATAAAACAGAACGAAATCGAAGTTAAAATAAAAAGTTATCTAACAGAGGAAAAACCTGTTTTTTTTAGTTATATAGACTATGATGATTATGTTCATTCTGAAAATGAGAAAATAACTTTAAGCGAATTTCAAGTTGTTGATAAATTAGTTGTTTCTGGAATTGCAAAACCCGAACCTTTTTTTGCATATTTGCAGGCTGCCAAAAAATCAACTATGGTATTTCCGGATCATCATAATTTTTCCGAAAAAGATATCAAGGAGATTCTTGAAACAGCAAATGGAAGAAAAATTGTTACAACCGAAAAGGATTTTGTGCGATTGAAAGGTAAATTACCAATTAGTCAATTGTATTATTTACCAATAAAATCATCGTTTGTAACTAGTAATAACGAATTTGATAAAAAGATTTTAGAGTATGTGGGAGCAAGTACAAGAAACAGTTGATTATATTCAAAATAGAACAAGTTTCTCACCAGAGTATGGAGTTATTTTAGGTTCAGGTTTAGGAGGGTTTACCGATGATATGGAAATTGAATTTATTTTACCATATAACGAAATTCCAAATTTTCCTGTTTCGACAGTAGATGGGCATAAAGGTGCGTTAGTTTTTGGAACTGTAAATGGTAAAAATGTTGTTGCTATGCAAGGGCGTTTTCATTATTATGAAGGCTATACTATGAAAGAAGTTACTTTTCCTGTAAGAGTTATGAAACATCTAGGGGTAGAAAAATTAGTTGTTTCAAATGCTTCTGGAGGCGTAAATCAAAACTATAAAGTTGGTTCTATTGTTATCATTAAGGATCACATTAATTTTATGCCAGATCATCCATTGAGGGGTAAAAACGATTTGCGTTTTGGTCCAAGGTTTGTAAATATGAGTGAGCCTTACAGTAGAAAAATGATGGCAAAAGCAAAAGAGATTGCCTCTGAGTTAGATATTGTTGTAGAAGATGGAGTTTATTTAGGAATTCAAGGACCTACTTTTGAAACTTTGGCAGAATATAGAATGGTACGACTTTTAGGTGGAGACTGCGTAGGAATGTCTACTGTTCCTGAAGTTATTGTTGCTCGTCATATGGAGCTTGAAACTTTTGGAATTTCTGTAATTACTGATATGGGTAACGAAGAAAGTATCGATACTATTTCACATGAAGAAGTTCTTGAAGCTGCAAGAGAGGCAGAACCAAATGTTCGTAAACTAATTAAAGAATTAATTACACAGTATTAGTGTTGACTAACAAATTTGTCTCGATAACCTTGTAAAGGTTATCGGGATTAAATGGTTTAGTGATAACATCATTCATTCCAAAAGACATTAACATGTCTCTGTTTTCATCTAATGAAATAGCAGTTAGGGCAATAACAGGAGTTTTAGTGTCGAATTTTCTAATTTCTTCGGTAGCAATTGTGCCATTTATTCCAGGTAAATGAACATCCATTAAGACTAAATCATACTTATTCTCCTTTAATTTAAAAATTGCATCTTCACCAGTTTCGCAAAGCTCACAAATCATTCGTTTTTTCTCTAGAATTTTTTTAGTAATCATTTGATTGATTTTGTTGTCTTCTACCAAAAGAACGATCTTGTTTATGAATATAGTGTCGTCTAAAACTAAGTTTGTGTTAACAGGTACTGTATCTTCACCTATTTTAAAGTCTAAAGAAAATAAAAATGTAGAGCCTTTATTTACTTCACTTTCTACTGTTATTTTTCCACCCATTAATGATACTAATCGTCTAACAATAGTTAAACCCAAGCCAGTTCCTCCATATTTTCTGTTAATCTCTACAGAACCTTGAGAGAAGCTTTCGAAAATACTTTCTTGTTTGTCTTTTGGTATTCCAATTCCAGTGTCTGCAACTTCAAATTTTAAGCTACAATCGTCTTCGCTTTTATGAATTACATAAGCTTTTACTGTTATCGTTCCGTTGTGAGTAAATTTTAAGGCATTGTTAATTAAATTGATGAAAATCTGTGATAGTTTTGTAGGGTCTCCAATAAGGTTTTCAGGAACTTCTTTTGCTATCTCAAGTTTAAATTCATTGTTGTTTTGACTAGCTTGCTCTTTTAAAGAATTTTGAATGTTGTGAAGGAGTTCTTTAAAGTTGAAATTGATTTGTTCAATTTCTATATTGTTGGATTCTATTCTATTAATTTCAAGAATTTCATTTATATAAGTAAGTAAATAATTTCCAGAAAATTTTAGTGATTTGAGGTATTCTATTTGACTTGCTTTTGGTTTATCTTCTAATAAAATATGAGAAATACCGTTTATTGCATTGAGTGGTGTTCTTAGTTCATGACTTACAGTAGAAAGGAATTCCGCTCTTGCTTTTGAGGCTTTTTCCATTCTTTCTTTGGCAATTTCTAATTCATTGTTTTTTTCTTTAAGAAGTTCATTAGATTTGTTTCTAATGATGTTGTTTTTGTATAGAGAAAGACTTAGTAATGAAAGAATAGTAATTAAGGCAATGCTCAAGATATTAATTAGTTTTGAAAATTTACCTTCTTTTTCCTTTTCTTTATTTTCCTTGTCAAGTTTTTCCATTGACTTCATTATGTCATTCACCTTGACTCTTTCAGAAACATAATGACGTTCATTGCTTCTTGAAATCGATTGGATAGAGTCTTTAAGTTTGGTATACGTTTTTAAGTAAATTAATGAGTTTTTTGAATCACCAAGCTTTTCATAAATTTCGCTTAAGTTTTTACAAAATTTTAATTGCTGCTCTAGATTTTTGTCGTTGATACTGATTTGATATCCTCTTATTAAATAGTTAAGTGCCAAATTATTTATATCCTGTTTGGCTTTTAGATTTCCTAATTGATAAAAAGCTTCAGACTGCATTTCGAAAATATTTTTGTCTTTTGGAAGTCTAGTTAGTTCTTCAAAAGTTTTTTCAGCAATGGCATCTTCTTTTTTTTCTAGATATAAAAGTGCTTTTTGTAACTGAACCATGTTTTTAGCATTAGATAAATCTAAGCTTTGATAAATAGAAGTCGATTTGTCAAAATAAGATTCGGCTCTTGAATAATTTGCTTTATTCATGAAGCACATTCCTAAATTGTAATAAGATAGTGCTAGTTCAGATGTGGGTTCTAATGAATTATAAATCGCTACAGATCTCAATAGTTTTTCTATAGCTAAATCATATTTTTTGAAATCATAAAAAATAATTCCTAACGTTTGATATCCATTAGCTAATGAGAAATTGTTGCGATTTTTGTCAGAGTAAACAATAGCTTTGTTTGCATATTCTAATGCTTTGTCGAATATTCTTTCTTTTTTGTAAATATTTGCTTCAGAGATGTAAAAAAAGGAACTATCTATCTTTGATGATTTGACACTTGTTTCTTGTGCAAATCCCAAAAACTGAAGAAGTAATAAGAAAAAAACTAAAAGCTGTTTCAAATCATTAGAGGTTTCAAAAAAAACTCCCTAAATATAACTATTTTTTATCAATATGTGCTATTAAGTCGATAATTCGGGAAGAATATCCTATTTCATTATCGTACCAACCCACCACTTTTACCATTTTATCAATAACTGAAGTTAGTTGTGAATCGAAGAGGCAAGAATGCTTATTTCCTAAGATATCTACTGATACTATTGGGTCTTCGGTATAATCTAGAATCCCTTTTAGGTTTGTATCAGAAGCTTTTTTAAATGCAGAGTTTATTTCTGTAATTGAAACTTCTCTAGATACGTTAAAAGTAATGTCTGTAAGTGAGCCATCTGGAACAGGAACCCTAATACCACAGCCTCCCATTTTGTTATTTAATTCAGGAAAAATTTTGTTTAAAGCCTTTGCTGCACCTGTGGTTGTAGGAACTATAGATTGAGCGGCTCCTCTTGCTCTTCGTAAATCTTTATGTGGTTGGTCATGTAAACTTTGGTCAGTTGTGTAGGAGTGAACTGTCGTAATATAAGCTTGTTCAATTCCACAAAGTTCTTGAATCACTTTTATCATAGGAGCAGCATTGTTTGTTGTACAACTTGCATTAGAAACAATTAGTTCATCTCCATTTAAAATGTGTTCATTTACTCCTAAAACAACTGTTTTTACTGAATCATCATTGGGCGGTGCTGATAAAATAACTTTTCTGGCTCCAGACTTAAGATGTTCTTCTGCTAATTGATATTTTAAAAATTTTCCAGTTGCCTCAACAACAATATCTATAGATAAATCTTTCCAGTTTAGCTTTGAAATTTCTCTCTCATGGAAAAAAAGAAAACTGTTATTGTCTACTAAAATTGAGTTTTCATTATAGTTAACTTCATTAGGAAGAATTCCATGAATGCTGTCATACTTGAGCAAATGCGCCATCGTTCTATTGTCTGCAATGTCATTGATAGCTATTACTTCAATTGTAGGATGGTTTAAAAGTAATCGGAATAAATTTCTACCAATCCTTCCGAAGCCATTTATTGCAATTCTAGTTTTTTGACTCATTATTTTGTTAAACTCGTAAAAGGAATTAAAGAATGTGTTTTTGAGCGTGGTATGAAGAACGAACTAAGGCGCCGCTTTCTACATGACGAAACCCTAATTCTTTTCCTATTTGCTCGTATTTTGCAAATTGTTCTGGGGTTATATATTCTTTAACAGGTAAGTGTTTTTTACTTGGTTGAAGGTATTGACCGATAGTAACAATGTCTACATTCGCTTCGCGAAGATCTTTCATTGTTTGAATTACTTCGTCTTCAGTTTCACCTAGGCCTAACATGATTCCTGATTTAGTTCTTCTAATTCCTTTGTCTTTTAAATATTTTAAAACCGCTAGGCTACGATCATATTTTGCCTGAATACGTACTTCTCTAGTTAGTCTTCGTACAGTTTCCATGTTGTGAGAAACAACCTCAGGACTTACTTCTACAATACGATCAATAATACGTTCTACGCCTTGAAAATCAGGAATTAAAGTTTCTAAAGTAGTTTCAGGATTCATTCTTCGGATGGCTTTTACAGTTTCTGCCCAAATTATGGAACCCATATCTTTTAAATCATCACGATCTACACTTGTAATTACTGCGTGTTTGATTTTCATGATTTTAATTGAACGTGCTACTTTTTCTGGCTCATCCCATTCTACATCTTCAGGTCTACCAGTTTTTACACCACAAAAACCACATGAACGAGTACAAACATTTCCTAGAATCATAAATGTAGCAGTACCTTCTCCCCAGCATTCTCCCATGTTGGGGCAACTTCCAGATGTACAAATTGTGTTTAATTTGTATTTATCTACTAACCCTCTAAGTTCAGTGTATTTTTCTCCAATAGGAAGTTTTACTTTCAACCATTTTGGTTTTCCAACAGGTAATATATTCGATGTTGTTGCCGTTTCCATATAGCCTTTTTTGCCTAGCAAAGATACGTAAAGAAAAAATATTATTAAGTTAAGGGTAGATATTTATGATTTTTTTGACTTTTAAAGTGGTATCCTATAATAATGTTTTTTATAGTATTAGATATTGATGTTTGAAAAGTTAATTTTTAATTCATGTTTTAATAATAGTATTTAAATCAAATTAGAATAATATATTTTTAAATTTGTAAGAATTTTAATACTATTTATTTATGAAGAAAATTATTTTTTATGTCATTATCATGACAACTTTAGTTTATGGGCAAAGTAATGCTCAAACTGCTCAACAATATTTAAATTCTGCAATCCAGTCTGAAGAGAATATTAGAGAAGGTGTTATTACTGCTAAAAATGCAGTAAATCAATTGACTAAAGAAATTGTTGTAATTGGTAACCCAAATGTTGTATTGTTTCATGATAAAATGTTTGACCAAGTAAACTCGGTGCAAAACAATGTTGATGATACTGATTATTATTTAAATGAAGCTAAGAATGTTTCTGTTATTCCTTTTACTACACTAGCTATCAATAATTTGACAGCCGATTTGATTAATTTAAACGATGAGTTGATTGGTCTTACATATCAAATTGAAGATGCAATGAGTAATAATAACAATAACGCTACACTTAGCTATTTATCACAAGTTGCTAATGTTTTAAACGCTCAAGATAATAAAGCAGTTGAGGTGATTAATGCTATTGAGTCTCTGAAACAAACCATAAAGTTGTATAATGTTTGTGTTCAAACTGTAGATTATCAAGGTAATCCTGTCTCTGGAAGTGACCTGCATGGTTTTTGGGCTCAAAACTTAACAACAGGGGAGTACATTTATCCAACAAATCAAGATGGAAATTGTTTTGAAAACCTTCCTGCAGGAACGTATAGATTTGATTCTTATGATGGTTATTGGAGTGGCACATCTTCTACTGATGTTACTTTATCAGAAAGTTTAGAAAATTCTGTAGGAATCATTATCGTTAATTTGACTTATTGGTCTGAATAAACAATAAAAAAAGCCATTCAATTCAATCGAAAAGAATGGCTTTTATGTTAATATTTATTTTTTTATTGTGTTTTTACAACAATTGGTAAAGAATATTGAGTTCTAACAGGCTTTCCTTTTAAAATTCCAGGTTCCCATTTTGTTTTAATAGATTTTAAAACTCTTATCGCTTCTTTATCTAAACCATAACCAGGACTTCTTGGAACGGTAATGTTAGATAAACTTCCATCTTTTTCTACAACGAAGAAAACAATAACTTTTAATGTTTTTTCTTCTTCTAATTCAGGAACAGCAAATCTGTTTCCTACTAATCTTAAAAACTCATTAATTCCGCCTGGGAAATTTGGGTTTTTCTCAACCATTGTCTCGATTTTGCTGCCTCCACCATCTACAGGTTCATCAGAAGGAGTTGTTACTATAGTATTAACAGTTGTTCCTGTACCAGAAGTATTGCCATTTGTATTTGGGTTTTCAGTAGTTGGTTTTGCTACATCTTCAGGCTTTGTAAAATCTACATCTGGAGCTTCCTCGGCTTTTACAACAGTTGGATTTATTAATGTTTCAGTTTTAACTGGAGGCTGTGCTTTAGTTTTTACTGGAGCTGTTGCTTTAGGCTCTTCAATTTTATTTAAAATAACATTATGTAATACCAGTTCAGGATCATCAATGTATATTGTTTGAGGGATTGGTTTTTCTCCAAACGAGCTCAAAACAATTGGAAGTGCAACAATTGCACTAACAAATACTAAGGCTGTAAAAAAAGCTTTTGTTGTAGTTGCGCCATCTTCTTTTCTAAGTTGGTATGCTCCGTACTCTTTGTTTTTTCCTTCAAAAACGAGTTCTAGCCATTCGTCTTTGGTAATGTTTAGCTTAGACATAATTTTTTGTTTTTTATGGTTAATTAATAATTTTTCATTGATTTAATTAACTGTATGAAAAAACTATGCCAAAAAATATAATTTTATAAAATTATTGTTAATTTTTTAACTAAATAATTTTATTATAAGCGATATCGATTCCATGTTTTGTTTTCAAATCTTTGTAAACCAGCGCCTAAAGATTTGGTTTCTAGAAATTCCTGTTCTCCATTTTCATATTTAAGAACTAAATATAAGTTTGGAAATTCATATTGAATGTTCCAATAACCATATTTAACTTCTCTAGACTCTCTTGGTAATGAAAGTCCACCACCGGTAATACTTGTAAAAGTTTCTTTTTTTGCTTCAAAACTTTTATCACCATATAACGTTAGGCAAAATTTAATGTCACTATACCATCCACCTCCAGAATAATCTCTGTCGCTTTCTACATTTTCATAAACCAATTTTTTATTGGTTAACAAATTGGTCATTTCTAAAACTACATTTTCCATATTCTTTAGTTTGAATATTTTAAATAAGCACTAGCTAATTTTTCATCATATTTATTTGATTTATAACCAGCTCCATTGTAATAGTAAGCGAATCGATCCCAGTTTTTCTGTTGAAGTAATGCTATTAAATTAGCTGAATGAACTTCTAGGAACCTACCTAATGCAATTATGTGTTCTCTTTCAGAAATATGCATTTTTTCAACAAATTCGGTTATGGAATTATATCCTAATTTTTTTGCATGAAAACCCATGATTTGAAAGCATCCCCAAGAAGCAGAGGCGTAAGCAGCTTCTGGACCATGACCCGTAGGAATAATGCTAATGGCTTTTTGAAGTCTTGTGTATTCTCCTTCACCTCCTTGATAGTAATTTTTTGTCCATTTTGGATATAAAACATCCTCGTTACCTCGAACTAGATTATTTGGGTTTATACCTCTAGCTTCTAATTCTTTCCAAAAAATATGTCCTTCAAAAAGGATCTTAGGTTTTCCACTTAATAGAAATCCTTTTCCAGAACTTTCCACTTGATTTACAGCTTTAACTGCTGCTAAGTCTACATTAAATTGATTAGAAAAATCTATTAAGTCTTGTTCAGACAAAAACTTGCTGTTGTAATTGGTTAAGCTAGGTTGTAATTCATATAACTTTGACCATGTTTTAATGCCTACAATGCCATCAGCCACTAAATTGTTTTTTAATTGAAATTCTCTAACAGTTTCATCGACAGTCATTGTAAAAGAATCTGATACTATGAGTTGATACCCTAAATTGTTCAATAATTCACACAGAATTCTGACTTCAGGACATTTAACGTTGTATTGTATTGTTTTCATATTTTTACTTTTTAAGTTTTATATCTTCTGAAGTAAAATTTCTGGATACGATTTTGAGTTCAAATGTTCTAAACCAGAAATTTTAATATCAGCAAACAGAAAGTCCATTGTTTGATAAAAAGTATCTTCGGTGTTTCCTTTTTTATCAGAAAATGATTCAATGCCTAATGAAAAGTAAACTTCATCATCTAATTTGTATTTAGTAAGCTCAATTCCTGATCCAGTACAAATCATTTCTTTTCCTGACACTATAGTGTTATTTTCAACATCGTATTTAACCAATAGTCTGTCTTTCTCAATTAGAATCCATTCATTGGAAAGTAAGTTTGAAGAGTTTCCAACAATTATATCTAATGGATTTTTTTGAGGATTAGTATCGAAACTGAATTTCACCCATGAATTAACATTGCCAGTATTACCATTATAGAATTTTTGAGTCCCTAGATCTTCTGTTAAGGTTTTAATCTCAAGTTTGGCAATGATTTCACCTTTATTATCCTTTTTGGGTTCTCTTAATTTAATTCCCAATTCTTTCGAATCTGTTTTAAGGTAATAATCTTGTCTTTCAAACAAGCTATTTTTCTTAAAAGACTCGTTATATTTTGAAAACCATTTCTCTACGATATTCATTTCGATAGGAGACAAAATCCATCTTGTTTCTGTACTATTTAACATGGCTCTACTTTTTAGGAATTGTTAAAACGGTCGAGTTTGAAAAATCGAAAACACCACTTTGCATGCTTGCAATGTTATTATCCTTATCAAAATAAGTCGCATTGTAATTTATTTTGCTATCAATTACAGCAGTGCCATTCAAAAGGAAATTAATCAATAAAGGGTTTTTAAAATCGGCTTTTAACCTTTCTAAATTGAATACTGCACCAGTAGCTAAGACTGTTAACTCAATATGAATTTTACTTGTGGTAGTTTTCTGGGAAGCAATTTGAACTTGAATATATTTGTTGAAATTATTTGAAGTAGCCACAATATTTGAAAACTCTTTACTTATATTTTCTACCGACTCAAAGTCAAAAAAAACTTTTTTAAGAGTGGCATTACTAAAAGAAGTATTAATAACATTAAAGCCTACATCTCTTGTTTGTTCGCTTTCCACTACATAATTAGCAAAAGGAGAACTACAGAAGTATACATTATCGGCTTCATCAATGGTTTGTACTGATTTTATTTTGCAGGTAGATAATGATTCGTTTTTATGAGTAACCTTTTTCGATACATTATCAATTTGGATTGTTAAAATCTCTCCAATTGTTTTTTGGATATTCAACTCTATAACGCTAGTATCTCTGATTTCTTTATGCTTAAAATTAATATTAGCATATTGGGACAAACTGTTATTGATTGTATTTATCAAAATACTGGCATCATTTAAATTTTCGGTACTGAAGTCAATTAAAAAATATTTTCCGTCAATACTGATATTAGCATTTTGTAAAAATGAATTTCCGTTTATTTCATAAGTTGTTTCTTGGAGATCATTTGGATAAATAAAATTTACCTTGTCAAAATAATTTGTTGTATCACCATCAAGAAAATTATGTGTTCGTAAATCGATTTTTAGTTTGTTTAAATCATAATCAGAAAGATCAGGGCTAATAGCAAATTGGAAACTAATTTTAGAAATATCGTTTGAAAGACCAGAACCTTCTTCAGAAGCGTGAAATACAGTTGTTATACATGGCTTTTGTGTGTCTGATGTTCTGGCAATATGGTAACGTTTAGATATTAATAAAAATTCATTAACTGTGATTTTGGATTTGTAAATTGATAGTTTATCTAAATTAATTCCTGGAACGAAAATTTGTTCATAAAGAGAAAAATCCTGATTGAAATTGAAAGGGTTATTAATAAAACCACCGTCAACTTTTCTATATAAACTTTTTGCAGGGTCGTTACCCAGAGGATAATTCAAGACTTTGTTTATTTTAAGTATGAAAGAACATTTAATATATTCTGCCTGAACTGTATTGTTCTCTATTCGCATGCTTGAAACTGATTCTTTTAATTTTACATTCTCTCGCACGATCAAAGGCTGTTCGATACTCATTTTACTTCTAATCGCATTAGTTCTTATAGGCATTACCCCTGTTGAAGACAGCCTGTTGAAATTAAAAGTATTAGCTAACATATAGTTCTTACGGGCTTTTGTGTAACCTTTAAAATTAAAATACAAATCGATGTTACTTTTTAGTTCTTCAATATTGGTTATCAAGTTTGTAAATGCAATTTTTACCGCTTCGTCTTTAATATTGAAGGTTATCTGTTTCGTATTCTCATTAACCACACCATTGATTTTTATCGTATTATCTTTTACTTTCAGATTTAATATTGCCTCGCGTAGATTAATCACAATATTTTGCAATGTGGATGATGCTTCTTTATTTTTAATGGCATAGTTTAAGGTTACTTTTCCCAACAGTCCAGAGCTTTCACTTTTCTCGTTAAGTACGTCTTCATAATAAAATATCTGATTATTATTTAACGGAAAAATTTCAACACTTGGAAACTGTAGTTTGATGGTTTGCTCATTGTAGTCTGTAAAAACTGAATCCTTTGTTATGGTATTACTGTCTTCGATAAGCGGTAGGTATTCTTTATTTAAAACACCTATTATTACCGGATTCAATGCTATTGAATTCAGAACAGGATGGGTAACAACAGAAAAACTAGCTGGGTTTTCTTTTACTGCAGCCGTGTTATAGCTTGTACTTACTTTTCCTTCCTCTAAATTAAATCGGTTAAGTGGAACAATTTTTGTTCCCACTAGTTTATATGTGTTCAATTCTGGCATTTTTCAAAGAAATTAGATGTTAGTTTTCAGAATGTCAATAATCAGATTATCAAATTCAACTCTTGGTTTGTCAATATTCACGTCATGTTCGTTAATGTTCATTACACCTTTTTTATCAAAAAAAGTGATTCTGACTTTTGCTAAAGCTGAATCAGATTTTGAAAAATCAAAAACATAAGATTTAGACTCTTGATCAAATCTTTTCCAGGTAGCTTGTTCCATTGATTCGGTTTCTTGTCCATTAATTATTGTTTTAGAAAAAGCCATGTTTTGTAATATTCGTGCATTAGATTTCCATGACAAGTCACCATAGGAATTTGGATAACCAATTTCAACATTTAGTAGTGAAACAGATGAAAGATCAGAGCTTGGATTGATAGAAACTCTGAATTGTATTTTTTCAAAATCCATAATATTTTGTTTAATAGAGTAAAAGAGGGCTTTTTAGGCCCTCTTTATAATCTGGTTATTCAGTAAAAGCTGCTCTTATTTTTTCAATATCCTTGTTCTGTGCATCTGTTCCAGATGGAATATCGAAAAGTACATCTCCAGCCAAATAATCAATTGGTGTATAATCAGTAGAAATGGAAACTTTTTTAGATTTTGTTCCGATTTTGCCTTTGCAAGTATATTTGACTTTGTATTGCGCAGGTTTAATGTTGTAATCTGACTCATACCAAACTTTATAAGGAATCATGTCTTCAAAATTATCAGCAGTAAATTTGAATTTCTGAGTTGGCATTTTATCCACCTTTAAAGTAACCTCTACTGTATCACATTCATAAAGTTCCTCAGTTGACAAGGTATAATCAATCATTTGGTTGATTGGAAGCGGAACGAAAACATTTCGGCCATCAAACTCATACTCAGCTACTTTGTCAGCAATTTTTACCCTTTTATCCTTTTCATACATTACGTTTGTACGAACCTTTACCTTACTTGGATTTTGATTTTTTACAAAATCAAACACGAACTTATCATCATTCATGGCTGTATCATTCCAGTTTGCAGGAAAAACAGCATCAATTGTTTTTCCACCGCTGGTAGTTGTTTTGATAAAAGGAACTCCACCAACAGCCATTTTTCTACCTGAACTTTTCCAAACCATATTACCTTTTGAATCTGGATAGCCCACTTCAATAGCCACCTGGCTTACTGCACTGTCTGAAGTAATCATGCCATCTTTGTCAACTCTTGCAATACCACCATTTAATGAAGTTGTTACTTGAACTTTTGAGAAGTCTTCGTCAAGTCTAACTTCTGTGATGTATTTTTTCAAGTCTTCTTTAGCAGCATCACCTGATTTTGTAGTTAGTGGAGTTAAACTTGCGCTTAAAGTACTGTCCATTATGGTTACAGCTGAGAATTTGATCTCATCAGTGAACTTAACCTCTCTGATTTGTTTTCCGGATTTCAAACTAACACCAACACTAATTCCACCAGTGAATATGCTAAATAAGCCTAAACTTGAACTTGGATTTTCCGCTGGAGTAAATTGTTTTTCAGGCTTATCAAAAATTTCTTTTTGAAGTAATTGAAAAGCAAAATCTCTTTGTTTTGTTAACAATTCCATTTCGAATTTCTTTTGTTCTTCGTTTGAAAATTGCTCATCAGTAAAGATTTCACTTACGATTCCACCTTCAGTTTTGATTTTTTCATATTCATGTTCCCAGTTTAGGTTCACAAATCCACCCCAACTTGCATTTACTTTAGCAGAAAAATAAGTATGTACTTTTTTTACATCGACTGTTGTTTTGATAACAGTTGTAGGTAAGTATCCTTTAAATTTAATTGCATTTTGAACAACTAAATTATTGTTACCATTTTCTAGCGAGCTTTTAACTAAAGAAGCACTGTTTCTTCCCATCAATACTGAGAAAGCATTTTCACCTAGACCAAAAGTTGTTCCAGCACCATCACCTTGTACGATGAAAGACCAAGGATTTTGCCCGTCAAAAGGCATGTTCTCATCTTCTTTCCCAATGATATGCATTGAGATATTGTTTTGAGTTAACTGGATTGGTCTTACGTTAGTCGAATTAAAATCTTTATCAACTCCTTTAAGGTAAGAGAAAAGTCCAAACAATTTAGATTGTCTATGGTTTTGGTAATCTGTATGTAACTTTTGTTTTAATTTATCGATCGCTTTTTTCAGTACCAATTCTGGTACATCGATTGTTGAAGTTAATGTAGTGAATGCACCAGCTTCTTCTTCAAAACCTTGTGCGCCAAGTACACTTCCAGAATCGACTACACCTTTGAAAACCTGCATTGAAAATTTATATTTTCCGTCTTTAACTGGTTCTTTTGCTAATCTTGGAGCTTTTGGATAATAGTAAAACTGCATTGGGAGATTAGCTTCTCTTAAATCATTGTTGTTAGGATCTGGAGAGAATAACAGTGTGTAATCTACACCATCTTCGTTTTCTAATAAAATTTCTACTGTTCCGGCACCCGCATGCGGGTAACCAAGAGGAGATACATTTGCCATAGTTATTAGTTTTTAAATTAATGTTTGTTTTTTTGAATTGATTTTTAATTAAGGAAATTCTGTTCTAGCTTTATTTACTAAGTCTAGTAAGTCAGATCCTCCACTAGCACCGTTAGTTGAAGCATTTTGCCAGCTTTGAACAGCTACAACATAAGGGGTTCCCGACCAATAACCCCAAAATGGTCCACCACTTTGTCCTGGCCAAATATCACCTTGATGATTAATCGCTTCGTGGGCATCTGTTGTAAATGCGTCTCCATCTAAAGCAATATTGTTCTGATAGGTTGGTCTTTGTGCACCAGTTTTATCCATTGGGTATCCAGCATGTGTCCAAGAAGCTAAGCCGTCCCAAGAATCTGTGTAAGCTTTTGCACCAAACCATCCTGTTTGATTTCCAAGGTTTCTGTCTAGTACCACAACTACATAATCGTATTGAGCTTCGGTAGAGTTTATGCCATCAGACCCCTTAACTTTATACTTGTAGTACGTTTTGATTCCGTTTGCTGTTCCAAAAGAGGCATTTGGACCATTATAGTACATTGGAGAGAATTTTACCCATCCAGTTGATCCGTCACTTTTAAAATCGATAACATGTGCACAAGTCAGCATATGTCTTGGTCCAATCATTGCACCACTACCTATCCCTAAAGCAGTTTCAACTCTTCCTACACATCCCCAAGGGTAAGCTGTTGAATTATAAACAGTTCTATTATCTGCACCAAAAATGGTTTTACTTCCTTCAGGTTGCATAAATGTTGTTCTGTCAATGAAAATAGGAGTTTTAGCACCTGCTTTATCTACTTTTGGATTGAAATCTTGGTCTAAATGATCTGGGCAAAATGGAACTTGTTCTATTACTCCTCTTGCACCTTTTTCTAATGATTTTACACCAATTGCTTCAATTCGCTCTTTACCATCTTCATCGAATTCGATTTTTCTTTTTGCTTTGATAGGTTTTAAATTTTTCACCTCGTCTTGCAACATGGGTTTGTCTTTTTTGTTTGTTGTCATTTTATTTGATTTTTAATTTTTCCTACTCTATTATGGCTTTTCGGATTCCACCACTATTCGAATATTTTATCTTGTAATTTTGTAGATTTTCCTTCGGTTTGATTAATTTGTGCAGCTCCCATCGCTGATAGAGCATTGGCTATTTGAGAGTCAAGTAATTCTCTAGTAATATTCCCGCTTGTTGCTCTAAGGACTTTGCATAAGTTATAAGTGAAATATCCTCTAGTCATTCCTGAAAAATCACCCTCCATTGAGACTTGATTGTCCATGCATCCAGCCCAAAGAATATGATTCATCACTTGGATTTTGTTCAATGATTTAGTTGCAGTTGTAGCTTCTTCTAATGATGCTTCTTTTGTAGATGATTTAGTTTCTATGCTTTTCGAAAAATTGAAGTAAAATTCATCTTCTAGCATTGGAGGGATGAATCTTGCTGTTTCATTTGTAAACATTCCGTCAATACCTCCAAGATTCATTTTTCTGGTTCCTGAACCAGAGTGACAGCAGTCAAAAAACACATCAAAACTTACTCCTTTTTTAATTTTTCCTTTAAAAAGTGTTTTGAATTCATCGTCTCTTATAACGCCACCAGTTGCATAATCGTGAGGGCAAATGGCTTCATCTAAACCATCTAATTCAAGATCAGTTCCTATATTAGCTACTCTTGTGCCATGTCCTGAATAGTAAAGGACTAATGAATCACCAGCTTTATTTCCAGCTAATAACCATTTGATATATGTAATGATGTTACTTTTGGTCGCATTTTGGTTGGTTAAAATTCTTATGTCGTTAGGTGCAAATCCGCATATTACTAAAGTGTTAGCCATATCACGTGCATCTGCAACGCAACCATTTAAGTCAGGACCACCAGCACCTATTGGAGCGTAGTCATTTATTCCTATAATAACTGCTTTCTTAGCCATATTCTTTGTTGTTAAATTGTTGATTATTTTTTGTGAAATTTCTTGATGTAAAATTGCTAATACCTGCCCTTCTAAATGTTAGATAAATAGCCCTTTTTGCTAAAGTGTTTAGCCCAATTTTTAAATAGGGAAAGCTTGGAAATGGTTGAGTGTATTTCCTTTTTTAAATCACTAGTTTTAGTGATGAGTATAGATAGTTAAAAACACAAAAAAAAGCCTATGTGTATTACACATAGGCTTTTACAAAGTATGATTGTTTATATCTAATTTATTTATTCGATAAAATCAAGGTCTTTATCATGAGTTTCTTTTATAGTCAATGTCGAATAAATTCCTAATGCAAAAGCTATTCCACCGATTATTGTAGAAGAAAGTATTACTCCATTGTTTTTTTTGAAAAAATCGAAACCTAATAACATTAATGGAAGTAGTCCTCTTACCATGTTAGGTACTGTTGTAGTAGCAGTGCTTCTGATATTTGTTCCAAATTGTTCTGAGGCAACAGTAACAAACATAGCCCAATAACCGGTTCCTAAACCTAGCCAAGCACAATAAAAATAATACATACCCTCAGAATTCGTACCTCCATAAAGCATTAAAGCGACTCCAATGATTGTAAAAATCATCATATAAAATATTGCTTTTTTTCTTGATTTTAGCCAATGTGAAATAAATCCGCTAGCAAAATCTCCTACTGAAATGCCTACATAACCCCACATAATTGCTTTACCTGGAACTATATTTCTTATTCCTAAAGCTGGAGCAAATTGATTCGCCATCACAGCTAAGATGCCTATGCAAAACCAAGTTGGAAGTCCTATTGCAATGCATTTTAAGTAACGAACAAGTCTTTCACGATTTGTAAAAAAAGATAAAAAGTTACCTTTTGAAACAGAGTCTTTTTTCTCAATATCTTTATAAATTCCTGATTCTACAACTCCAACACGTAAAAGAAGTAATAGTAATCCCAAGGTTCCTCCAATGAAATAGGCTGTAGTCCAACTTCCGGCTAACTCAACAGTTAATTGAGCAACAACTGCTCCCATTAATCCGAATCCAGCTACTATAGAAGTTCCTATTGCTCTGAGTTCTTTAGGAAGTGATTCTGAGACTAGTGTTATACCAGCACCTAATTCTCCTGCAAGGCCAATTCCAGCAATAAATCGTAAAACTGCATAAATAGTTGTTTTGTCTTCTATTGGAAATTGAGGTAAAAACCCGCAAGCTATATTAGCTAAAGAATATACAATTATAGAACCAAATAGAACTGAGAGTCTACCTTTTTTATCACCAAGAACTCCCCACAGAATACCTCCAAGTAATAATCCAATCATTTGAAAATTCATGATTAATGTTCCAGCGGTGTCAGGATTTAGCCCTAAATCTTTAAGGCTTGGTACACGCACAATTCCAAATAAAAGGAGATCGTATATGTCTACAAAATAGCCAAGAGCGGCTACTATAACGGGTAATGATAATAAGTGTTTTAGTTTTTCTTGGCTAGAGAAAGTTTGCATTGGCTTGGTTTTTTGCCAAACCTACAGAAATTTTTATAAGATTTAAAATTTAATCCATTGATTTTACTTCAAGAATTGAATTATAGCCAAAAAAACCTTTTTGAGTTGTTATATTTACTTTCCCTCCATCTTTAACCGCATTGTATTGATTTTCTGAAACCTCAATTCGTTCCTCATCATTTTTATTTAATTCAATAAACAATAGATGGTTATTATTTCTTTTCCCACCGAGAGATTTTCTTTTAATGAGATATGTATATGATTTAGGTTTTTCTTTTGGGAAATTATAATTAACAAAACTTGCTGTTGCTGCAGTAGTAAGAAAAAAACCAACAATAGAAATAAATGTAATGGCAAAGCGTCTATTACTAGTATCGTAAATGGTAGAGCTTATTAATTTTAGAATATATAAAACTACAAATCCAATTAATGCACCATAAAATCCAAACTTGAAAAATAAATTAGTTCCATTTATAGTATTGTCAATTCTTCTAATTTGAAAAAGAATAACAAGTAAAGAAAGACCAAAAAAATAATTTGAACCTTTATATATAAATTGATCTATTGGCTTTGTATTTATTTCAAATTCTACTTTTGGAGGAAAAAATTCCTTAAAGATTTCATGTGAAGCATGAATTATAAAGATTGACTTATATAGTATCAGTAAAATTAAACCAACTACTAAAAAACGCAGAGGACCACTTTCTTCCCTTAAAAGATAAATAATAACAACAGAAGATAAAATGATAAATAAATTTTTGTAAAAATCAGTTTTTAGTGACGAATCTGTTCCTAGCTGATGATATTTATTTTTATTCTTTTTCACTATTTATTTGAGATGATTTCGGCAAGAAGTTTTTTTGCTCTCAAAAGCTTTACCTTAACATTACTTAGAGGTTCATCAAGCTCATCGGCAATTTCTTGATAACTCATTTCCTGAAAATAACGCATCTGTATCACTTCTTGGTAAGCAGGTTTCAATTCTTTTATGTATTGTAAAAGTCTGTTTAAGTTTTGTTCTGTAATTAATTTATCTTCTGCAGAAGGAGAGGAATCTGCAACTGTATAAGCAATATCATCTTCTTCATCTGTAATGTCTATAAAAAGTGATGATTTTTTCTTTCTCAACAAATCGATATGAACATTTTTTGCAATTGCAATTAGCCAAGTATTGAATTGATATTCTGGATTGTATGTTGAAATTTTGTCAAAAGCTTTTGAAAAGGTTTCAATTGTAATATCTTCTGCGTCAGTTTCATTTTCTGTTCGCTGTAGCATAAAGCCGTAAACCTCATTCCAATATCTATCGAGTAGGAAAGTAAAGGCGACTTGGTCTCCTAAAATCGCTTTTTCAATATGTTTTTTTATTTCCAAGTATATGGTTTTGAAAATATGTTTTTAATAAACACATTAATTTGTGTTAAGATAAGAATTAATTCTAGAATAGGATACCAGTACATAACATCTTTCTCTTCTAGCTTACCAGCAGAATAACCTAAAGACAACCAAGTAACCAAATATCTAAACGCTATAAGAGATACTATTATTATCCATTGGAATTGGAATGCTAATAATGGTATAGGAAGAATGAAAAATAACAGTTGAGATAAAAAGAATAACCCTAGTTGAAATTTATCGAATCCTTTGTAGTGTTTTGCAGTTGAAACATGTCTTCTTTTTTGCATAATCCAATCACCAAAAGTTTCTTTCGCTTTTGAGTAAGTAAATCCTTCAGGATTTGCAGAAATTGTTGTTTTATCTCCTTTAGCAGCTTCGTTTATAAATAAATCGTCATCGCCAGAACGTAATTTCATGTGATGAATAAATCCATTAACCTTAAAAAACTCTTCTTTTTTATATGCTAAATTGCGACCTACTCCCATGTAGGGTCTTCCTATTTTTGCCCAAGAAAAATATTGAACAGCAGTAAGTAGTGTTTCAAAACGGATTAATTTATTTAAAAATCCTGGTTCTTTTTCGTAGGCACCATATCCTAAAACAAATGTTTTGTGAAGTGTAAAGTGTGATGTCATTTCGGCAATCCAATTTTCTGAGTTTGGATAACAATCAGCATCTGTAAACAACAAATATTCTTTAGAAGCTGCTTTTATACCTAGGGTTAAAGCAAATTTTTTATTTCCCCAAAAAGCTTCATTGTTTTCTACTTTAACGAGTTTAATTAAGTTAGGATGTTGTATTTGATAACTTTCTATTAAATCTTGTGTGTCATCAGAAGAGGCGTCATCAATGATTACAATTTCAAAGCTTTGATAATTCTGATTGATTAATAAAGGCAAGTATTTTTTTATGTTTTTTTCCTCGTTTTTTGCACATACTATTACTGAAACAGGAATGTGTTTAGGAGCATTTTTTTCAATTTTTCCAAAAGAAAATTTCCCAAAAATGAACAAATAGTACACTGTTTGGATGAATACAATAGAAATAAAGAAATAAAAAATTACGAGTAAAAATAGCTCCATAAAGTATTTTAGAATTAAGGTGCAAATGTAATTATTAATTAACAATTAGCAATTGAATAATAACAGAATTCTAGCTCAAAATTAAAATCTTTAGCTTCTATCTTTTCTCATTTCTGAGGCAATATTGATTGAATTGTAATCTTCTGAGTTTTCAAGGTGATTTACAATATTCTGATAGTTTTTGTCATCACGATTTTGTGATAGCTTTCTTTTTGCTTGTATCTCAGTAATCTCAATTTCAAAAGCTACAATTCCTCTAGCTTGAAGCATTGTTTTCGAAGATAGGTTTTCTACTTTAACAGGGTTTTCTTCGTTTTTTTCGTATTTATTGACTAATTTTTTAAGGGACTCGATAGTCTCATCAAGAGATAACAGTTTCAATTTTCCATAAACATGAACTGCTATATAATTCCATGTAGGTACATTTTCATGATCATACCAAGAGGAAGAAATATAAGAATGTGCTCCATTGAAAATTGCAAGGATTTCTTCACCTTCCTTGAAGTTTTTTGCTTGTGGATTTTCTTTTGAAATATGACCAGTCAAAATATTTTTACCATCAATAGTTTTTTCAAGAACTAGCGGTGTATGTGTTCCCCATGACCTGCCATTTGTTTGATTTATTATAATAGCAAAGCCATTGTTGGTTAGAAATTGTTCAATTTCTGATTGATTTTCGTTTTTATATAAGTCAGGGATGTACATGGTAATTTTAAATTTTAGAATATTCTGACCATTCTATGTTTTCTGGAAGTTTTGAGTTTGAAAATTCAATATGTAAAACTCTTCTACGTTTATGATTTGTTGTTCTAGTAGAAGAATGTAATGTTAGGGGTTTCATCAACATGATTCCACCTTTTTCTACTTCACAAATAGTTTCTCTTTCTTTTGATTTATCAATCAGTTCAGGTCTATATATCCCTAGTAAATGTGATTTTTCAATAACTTTTACTGCTCCATTCTCTTTTGTGGTAGTATCAAGATGAATTCTAATTGTAAAAATATTCTCTAGAATTTTTAAAGGAGGTTGGACTGCAAACTGATCTTGTTTTTTAGTCCAATTTGAATATTCATTAATTTCTTTTTTGTTTTTTACTGAGATGGTTAAGTCTTGATGATATGCTACGAACCAGTTGGATGTTTCAGGTTTGTCAAAATAAATTGATTTTACAACAAAGAAATTTTCATCTCCAATGGATTTAATAATTTTTTTTAAGTTTTTATTAAATATGTAAGGCTTAATTTCAGGTATCTCATTTAATACTTTTCTAATAGCAAAAACATCTTTTGTTTTTCGAAATGAATCATTATTTGAGTCAGACTTTTCGATTGTTTTAAGTATACAACTTATTTCTTCGTCTTTATAGACGTTATTAATAATAGCATACCCTTTTTTTGTAAAAAAATCTTTTATCATTTATTGATTGCTAAACTAAATGACATTCACCTCTGCTTCAATGGCAATAGTGTATTTTTCTAAAATAGCCCTTTGGACTTCTTTTGAAAGATTTAAAATTTCTTGTCCTGTTGCATTTCCGTAATTTACTAAAACCAATGCTTGATTTCTATGTACACCAGCATCACCAATTCTAATACCTTTAAATCCAGCTTGTTCTATGAGCCATCCTGCAGGAACTTTAACTTCGTTTTCAGAAACATCATAGTGTTTTATTTCAGGAAACATAGCTCTTACTTTTTCGAAATGTTCACGTGAAATAATTGGATTTTTAAAAAAACTACCGCTATTTCCTAATTCTTTTGGGTCTGGTAATTTACTTTGACGAATAGTGATTACAGCATTACTTACATCTTTTATGGTGGGAGTAGAAATATTGTGTTTTTCTAATTCCTTGAGAATGTCACCGTACGATGTGTTTATTTTATGATTTTTTTTGGTTAATTTAAATGTAACCGAAGTTATAATGTACTTGTCTTTAGCTTCGTGTTTGAAAATACTTTCACGGTATCCAAAGTTGCATTCATCCTTATCAAAAGTTTTGCTTTCTTGGGTTTCAATAGTAACTGCTTCGCAAGAAACAAAACTATCTTTTATCTCAATGCCATAGGCTCCAATGTTCTGTACAGGCGTTGTGCCTACATTACCAGGAATGAGCGACATATTTTCTAGACCGCCAAAATTGTGATTTATGTTCCAAAGTACAAATTCGTGCCAGTTTTCACCAGCATTTGCTTCAATCCAAACAAAATCTTCCGTCTCTTTTACAATATGAATTCCTTTGATGTCAACATGGATAACCAAAGCATCAATATCTTGAGTTAAAAGCATATTGCTGCCGCCTCCCAAAATGAATTTTTTCTTAGAAGCGTTTTCAGAAAGGACTTCTTTTAATTCATCTACAGAGTGAACAGCTACAAACTCTTTAGCTTTAGCCTCGATTCCAAAAGTGTTGTATTTTTTTAGAGAGAAATTATGTTGGATTTGCATTTTTATATTCTGTTTTATTCTTCAGTTTCTAAAGCTCTATTTAGAAATTCATTTAATGGCTTTATTGCGATGAGTTTTTCGGCTATTTTTTTACCAAATTCCTTATCAAAAAATAGTTTTTCGTCTATAGGATGCGAGCAAGTGAAGCTTTTAAGTTTTAAAAATTCAATTGCGGGATGGTTTGTTTCATAACCTTTTGGAGCCGATTTTAATTTATTAGCTTCATCAATATCTAATGCTCCAAATTCTTTTTTAAATGTTTTATCATTCAAAATCGCTTCTAAATCATCGTGGAAAAAAGCGATTTCCTTTCGTATTTTTTTTAATTCATCAGTCTCTGGACACCAAACACCTCCTGCAATAAAAGATCTTCCTTTTTCGTAATGAATATAGTAACCTGGACTATTTTTTCTATTTCGATTGGTTGACATCCAAATGCCCATATTTGTTTTATAAGGAGATTTGTCTTTAGAAAAACGTATGTCACGATTAATTCTGAATGTGCAATTCTTTACTTCAAGAGATTCTAAACTACTATCAAGTGGTTTCATAGCTTCAAGAACAGAACTAATGAGATTGTTGTAATCTTTTTTATAGTTTTCGTAACGTTTCTTGTTTTCGTGCATCCATTCGGTAGCATTGTTTTTTGTCAAATCGTCAAGAAATTGTGCCGCTTCTTTCGTCCACATTATAATTTTGATTTTAAATCAGTTTCAGACATATATCCTAAGTTTTTCCAAACTTCTTTTCCTTTGTTGTATAAAATTAAAGTAGGTAATCCTTCAATTTTCATTTCTTGAGCTAGTTCTTGATTTTTATCTACATCAATTTGAATAATAACTACATCATTTTTTAATTCTTCTTTCATTTTAGCTAAATAAGGTGCCATTTTTTTGCAAGGGCCACACCATTCAGCATTAAAATCGATTAAAACTTTTTTGTCGCTTTGAATTAATTTTTGGTAGTCGGCCATGCTAAGCGCTCCTTCTTTTTTAACTGGTTTGCCAAGCCCAGAGGAATTCCATTTAGTAATTCCTCCAGTCATATTATATACTTCTGTAAAGCCTTGTTCTGTTAATCGTGCTGCGGCTTTTGCACTTCTAGCACCAGCTAAACAATATACAAAAACAGGTTTGTTTTTATCTAAACTGCTTAATTTTTTATCAAAATCAGAGTCATTAATATTGTTGTTAATGGCATTGTCTAAATGCAACGAATTAAATTCTTCAGGAGTTCTCACATCAAGAATTTGGGGATTTTGAGTCGTTGCAATTTTTTCTGCAAAAACTTTAGGCTCGATATTTTCAATTCTGTTTTTGTCTTGTCCTTTGCAACTTGTAAAAGATATTGTTGCAGAACATAAAAACGCGATTACTAAATTTTTCATGAGGTTAAATTTTATGCTAAGATATAAATTAAATGTTGAATATTTTATAACTCTGATGTGTCTGTTTTACTATGCTTTCGGTGCGTTCTGGGTGAGTGTCAGAGATGAATAATTGCCCAAAACTTTCATTGTTGACCATCGCTACTATTTTAGATACTCTTGTTTCGTCAAGTTTGTCAAAAATGTCATCAAAAAGCAAAATAGGTTTTTCGCCACTTTGTTTTTTTACAAATTCAAATTGAGCTAATTTTAGAGCAATAAGGAAGGACTTTTGTTGTCCTTGTGATCCAAATTTTTTGATGGAGTGATTTTCTATTTCAAAAGATAAATCGTCTTTGTGTATGCCTACACTTGTGTATTGTAAAGCTTTGTCTTTATTTATGTTTTCTCGCAATAATGATAATAAGTCCTGGTTTTCAAGTTGACTTTCGTAAACCAATTGAACTTCTTCAGAAGAATTTGAAATATCTTGGTAATAACGATTAAAAATTGGAATAAATTCTTCAAGAAATGTTTTGCGTTTTTCGTAAATTTTACTTCCAAAAGTAGCCAATTGTTCGTTGTATATTTCTAGAGTTTCATTGTCAAATACTCTATTAGCTGCAAAATATTTTAATAAAGCATTGCGTTGCTGTAAAACTTTTTGATAATTGATTAATTGATGAAGATAAATGTTGTCAAGTTGAGAAATAACACTATCAATGAACTTTCGCCTAGTTTCGCTACCTTCTCTAATTAAATCAGCATCTGTGGGAGAAATAATAACTAAAGGAATAAAGCCTAAATGATCAGAAAATTTCTCATATAATTTTCCGTTTCTTTTCAAGACTTTTTTTTGTCCTTTTTTAAGGCTACATAAAATTTGTTCGGGACGATTTTGTTTTTCGAATTCGCCATCGATTACAAAAAAATCTTCTCCATGTTTAATATTTTGAACAGAAAGTGTATTGAAATAACTTTTTCCGAAGGCTAAATGAAAAATTGCATCGAGGATATTTGTTTTTCCAACGCCGTTTTTTCCAACGAAACAATTTATTTTATGCTCAAAATCAAAATTAGCTTCACCGAAGTTTTTAAAATTTAAAAGAGAGATTTTTTTTAAGCGCATGAAAAACTGAAAATTACAGCTAGATTATAGGTAAAAAGACCATTATTATAAAAGCTTTGCAAAATATTAAAAATATCGCTAAAGATGTTTTGTTTTTCAATAAAAATTTTATTTTTGCACCTCACTAATTTTTATATAAATGGCAACTTACAATAAAAGAGGATACAAAGCTCCAAAGCCTGAAGCTGAAAAAGTAGAAAATGTAAATGATCTTGAAGAAGTAGTTAACATTGATGAAAAAGACAGTACTACAGCTACGGTTTTTAATACGTTAGATGAAACAGCTTCAAAAACAGAAGAGTTCATTGCAAAAAATCAAAACATTATTTTATCAGTTGTTGGAGGAATTGCTCTTGTAGTTGCTGGATATTTGTTATACAGTAAATTTGTTTCTGGACCTGCAGAAAATGAAGCAGCTAGTGATATGTTCCAAGCACAACAATACTTTCAAAAAGCAGTTGATGCTCCAGTAGCTAGTGATTCATTATACAACTTGGCATTAAATGGTGGTGAAGGGAAACAAGGTTTCCTAGACATTATTAAAAATCATGGAAGTTCTGATGCTGGTAATTTAGCTCAGTACTATGCTGGTATGTCTTTCTTGAATACAAAACAATTTCAAAAAGCAATCGATCATTTGTCTGAATTTAAAACTAAAGATGAATTCACAAATGCTTTAGCAATTGGTGCTATTGGTGATGCTTACTCTGAATTAAAGAAGCCTGAGCAAGCATTAGAATTTTATGTTAAAGCTGCTGAAAGTGCTAAAAATGATGTTACTACTCCACGTTTTTTAATGAAAGCAGGACAAGTAGCTTTATCACAAGGTAAAAAAGCAGATGCTTTAAAATATTTCACAGAAATTAAAGAAAGCTACGAAGATGCTCCTGAAGCAATGAATGTGGATGCTTTAATTGGATTAGCTCAATAAGAAATTAGAAATTTGAAATTTGAGGTTAGAAGTTTTCTGAGTTCTATTTCTAAATTCTAAATTCTAAATTCTAAATTTAGGATGGCAACAGCAAATAAAAATTTATCAAATTACGATAAAAATACAATCCCAAACGCGAAAGATTTTCGGTTTGGGATTGTTGTTTCAGAATGGAACGATAAAATTACTGAAGGACTTTATAATGGGGCAGAAGCTGCCTTGTTAGATTGTGGAGCTTTACCAGAAAATATTGTCCGTTGGAATGTACCAGGCAGCTTCGAATTAATATACGGAGCTAAAAAAATGATTGAAACTCAAAATGTAGATTGTGTTATCACTATTGGTTGTGTAATCAAAGGAGAAACTATGCATTTTGAATTTGTGTGTGAAGGTGTTACTCAAGGAATAAAAGATTTGAATGTTCAAACAGATGTACCTACTATTTTTTGTTTGTTAACAGATAATAATGAGCAACAATCTATCGATAGAAGTGGAGGAGTTCATGGTAATAAAGGAACTGAAGCCGCCATCGCAGCAATAAAAATGGCTGACTTAAGAAAAAAAGCTTAAGTAAAGAGCTTTGTTAAATGTCATTCTGAGTAATGGGTAAAGTTTAGACTTAACATTGTTCAGAATGATTTTTTTTGTCAATAATTAAGATTTTATTGGCTATTAAAACCCATTTGTTTTCTTTAAATTTGTCGAAGATGAGTTTTAAGTAGGCTCATAATTCAAAAGATTCAATTTTTTCAATGTCAAGTATAATCCAATTACTTCCTGATCATGTTGCTAACCAAATTGCTGCTGGAGAAGTGGTACAACGACCTGCATCTGTAGTTAAAGAGTTATTGGAGAATGCAATTGATGCCGGTGCGACAGATATTAAGCTTATATGTAAAGATGCTGGTAAAACACTTATCCAGGTTATAGATAACGGAAAAGGAATGAGTGTTACAGATGCACGCTTGTGTTTTGAGCGACATGCAACTTCTAAAATAAGAAAAGCAGAAGATTTATTTGATTTACATACCAAAGGATTTCGTGGAGAAGCACTTGCTTCTATTGCGGCTATTGCTCATGTTGAATTAAAAACGAAGCAGGATCAAGAAGAATTAGGGACACATTTGATTATAGAAGGAAGTAAGTTTACTTCACAAGAACCTTCTGTTTTACCTAAAGGGACTTCATTTTCAGTTAAAAACCTATTTTTTAATATACCAGCACGTCGAAACTTCTTAAAGTCTGATGTCGTTGAACTTCGTCATATTATTGATGAATTTCAGAGGGTAGTACTGGCCCATTCTAATATACATTTTACGATGTACCATAACGGAAGTGAATTATTTAATTTGCCTCAGTCTAATTTACGTCAACGTATAGTGAATATTTTTTCAGGAAAAACTAATGAAAAATTGGTTCCTGTTCAAGAAAATACAGAGATTGTAACTATTGATGGATTTATTGGAAAGCCTGAGTTTGCCAAAAAAAATAAAGGTGAGCAATTTTTCTTTGTTAATGATAGGTTTATCAAGAGCGGATATTTACATCACGCCATTATGGCTGCTTATGAAGGATTATTACGTGATGGAGCTCAGCCAAGTTATTTCTTGTATTTAAGTGTGCCTCCGCACACGATAGATATTAATATTCATCCAACAAAAACTGAAATAAAGTTTGATGATGAGCATGCGTTGTATGCCATTTTGCGTTCAGCAGTAAAACATAGTTTAGGGCAATTTAATGTAGCTCCTGTATTAGATTTTGAAAGAGACGCAACTTTAGATACTCCTTATAGTTTTCAAAACAAAGAGGTTGATTTTCCCACAATTCAAGTAGATAGTACTTTTAACCCTTTTGAACAAGAAAAGAAAACTGCTCCAAGCAGTTTGAGTTCGGGAGGTTATAAGCCAAAAAAAGAGAATCATTCTTGGGAAAGTTTGTATGTAGGTTTAAAAGAAAATTTTGAACCTCAAGAAATGCATTTTGAGTCTGAAGTGACAATCAATTCTTTATTTGCAGATTCAGAGGTTGAAAAGCCTAAAACGGTAACCTATCAAATCCACAAAAAGTATATTGTTAGTCCAATAAAATCTGGAATGCTAATAATTGATCAACAAAGAGCTCATCAACGCGTTTTGTATGAACAATTTTTAACTAATATAACCGTTCACCATGCTAATAGTCAACAATTATTGTTTCCTATTACATTGTATTTTTCTGCTAATGAAATGAGTCTTATAAATGAGCTTAGATCTTCATTAGAAAATACAGGATTTATATTTGATGCAATAGAGCAAGATGCAGTTGTGATTTCTGGACTGCCTGTTACAGTTTCTGAAAGCGAAGCGTCGATTGTTCTTGAGCAATTAGTTGCTGATTTACAAGAAGAAATACCAGACAGTAGTTTTAGTCAAATAGATAGTATGGCAAAATCTATGGCCAAGAGTTTAGCAGTTAAAACAGGTGCAATTTTGACTGAAGCAGCTCAAGAAAATTTGGTAAACAATTTGTTTGCCTGTAAAGAAAATTCTGTTTCTCCTTTTAATAAACCAACCTTCATCACTATAAGTGTTGAAGATTTAGATAAAAAATTTAGTCTATGATACAAATAACCCCAACAGTAAAGCAATTATTGATAATTAATATTATTTTCTTTGTTGGAACTCAATTTGTGCCACAAGCTGAACAGTTGCTTTCACTTCATTATTTTGAAAGTAGCGCTTTTAGAGTCTGGCAGCCATTAACCCACATGTTTATGCATGGAAATATTGCACATATTTTTTTCAATATGTTTGCGCTGCATTCTTTTGGCTCTGCATTAGAGCACTTTTGGGGAAGTAAAAAGTTTTTATTTTTTTATATTTCTTGTGGTTTAGGAGCAGCATTGTTACATAGCTTAGTAAATTATTATAATTTTCATTCTGGCTTAGATACTTTAGTTGCTAACGGAGAAAAAGTTGAAGATGTTATTAACTTGCTTAAAGAAGGACAGTACAACTTAAATTGGGAACAAGTTTTATCTAAAAATGATTTTACTGAATTTATTTCTGCTTATATAGTGCCTGCCGTGGGAGCATCAGGTGCAATTTATGGTTTACTAACTGCTTTTGCATTTATGTTTCCAAATGCTGAATTAGCACTTATGTTTATTCCAATTCCAATTAAAGCTAAATACTTTGTGCCAGGACTATTAGCTATTGATTTGTTTCTAGGTGTAAAAGGAGGATCTATATTTGGTGGAGGAACAGGAATTGCTCATTTTGCACACATAGGTGGTGCAATAGTCGGTTTTATCATGATGTGGTATTGGAAGAAAAATTCATTTAATGACCGTCGTTGGAATTAATTTATTATAATTGTATATCATTGTTGCTTGAATGAGTTTATTAAACGATTTTAAATTAGAATACAGAATAGGGGATATGACTACCAAATTAATTTTTTGGAACATATTACTATTTGCTATTCCAAGCGTTGTGGTTGCTTTATTAAAGCTTTTTAATGTTGAGTTTAATTACTATGATTTTATAGGTTTGCCTTCAAATTTAAATAGTTTTTTAATTAAACCTTGGACTATTGTTACATACTCTTTTTTTCATTCAGGATTTACGCATATTCTATTTAATATGATTATGCTTAATTTTTGTGGGAAATTGTTTGTGACTTTCTTTACACAAAAGCAATTATTTGGATTGTATGTCTTGGGAGGATTATTTGGAGGGGTATTATATTTATTATCTTATTTCATTTTTCCTTTATTACAAAATCAAAGCACTTTGTTAGTTGGGGCTTCGGCTTCAGTTATGGCAATATTAATTGCTGTAACGACATATAGTCCCTACATGAATGTAAGATTATTGCTTATAGGAAATGTGAAGCTTTGGCATATCGCTATTGTATTTATTGTAATAGATTTAATTCAATTGCCTTTAGAAAATACAGGAGGGCATTTAGCTCATATAGGTGGAGCATTTTTTGGTTTCATATTTATAAAAGCATTACAAGCTGGAACCGATTTAACTTCTGGTTTTAATACTCTTTTAGATTTCTTTGCAAATTTATTTTCAACTCAAAAATCGGCACCATTTAAAAAAATTCATAAAAACCCCAAATCTAGTAACCCTACAAAAACAACAAGCAGAGTAGTAATTAAAGACAAGACCCAACAACAAATAGATGAAATTTTAGATAAAATAAGTCAGTCTGGATATGACAGTCTTACTAAGGAAGAAAAGGATTTCTTGTTTAGAGCTGGAAAATAATTTTTATTTGAGTTGATTTTGAACTAGATAAGTTATGATGAAAAACCTTTCGTGGTTTAATAAAGTTATATTTTTCTTCAATATAGTTTTAACTATATTGACTTTCCTTGCTTATGTGCTTCCCTTTTTAGCACCTAAGTGGTTTCCTATATTGTCTGTTTTGACATTAATTTTGCCTTTATTTTTAATTGTTAATGCATTATTTTTTGGGTATTGGGCATTACAGTTAAAAAAACAAATGTTTTTGTCAGGACTTGTTTTACTTTTAGGTATAACATTTATCAATAAATTTTATAAGTTTTCTTCTAGCGAAAAAGAAGTTTCGGATAAGGATTTTGTTGTAATGACCTATAATGTGCGATTGTTGAATCTTTTTAATTGGATTCCAAGAGATGATGTAGCTCAAGATATTTTAAAGTTTGTTAATGAAAATAATCCTGATGTGCTTTGTATACAGGAATATTCTACTTCAGCATCTGCAAAAATTGATTTAAAAATTTACCCTTATCGAGCCATTTTTATGAAAGGAGATAAGATAAAAACGGGTAATGCTATTTTTTCAAAATTCCCAATTGTAGAAGAAGGTAAAATTGAGTTTCCTAATTCAAATAACGATGCCATATTTGCTGATGTTAAAGTAGGTAAAGACATTGTTAGAGTTTATAATATTCATTTAGAGTCCATTAAAATTTCTCCAGATGTTAATGAAATGTCTGAAAATGTTGAAGGAATAAACCAAGAAAAGTCACAAATGGTTTTTAAACGTATTAGCGAAGCATTCAAAAAACAACAACAACAAGCCGAAATAATAATGGAACACAAAAAGACATCTAAGCTTCCATTACTTGTTTGTGGAGACATGAATAATAGTGCTTTTTCGTATGTGTATAGAGTGATAAAAGGTGACTTACAAGACAGTTTTGAAGAAGCTGGAAAAGGTTTTGGTCAAACCTATAATTTTAAATATTATCCTGCTCGTATTGACTATATTTTTGCTGATTCTAGAATGTCAGTAAAAAGTTTTACAAACTTTCCCGAGTTCATTAATTCTGATCACTTACCTGTAATGGCAAGAGTGGAACTGAAGTAATTAAATAGATTGTTTTTTTAAATATTCTAAAGCATATCGACCTTCGTTAAATAACAAGTCTAAAATGCTTAAGTTATTAATGTATCCATGTTTTTCTTCAAATACTTGTGTGTATTCATCAAAATTAGAGCTGTCTTTTTTTCCATTAGCTAAAATCCTGTAGTCTTTAAATGCTGGAACCTCGTGAAAATATTCAGTGGTTTTATTTGTTTCAAGACTAATCCCTAGGCATTTTTTTACAATTTCTATAGTTTCAAAATTCAAATCCATTAAAAAAGTGTGCTTTTTTGTGAATATTGGGGCAATGGCATCTTCATAATATTCAAAGAAAGGAGAGGTTCTGTAAGCTGCTTCTAATGACTTGAAGTGTTGTTTTTGCCAATCGAAAGCAGTTTCTAAGCGAACATCTTTTGTTTTTTGATGAACTTCTTTGACGTGTTTTATGGGTATATTCAATAACTGAATACCATTTGGACTATAGATATACATCCTGTTTCTGTTGGTTTGTTTTTGAAAGTTGTCTTCCATCTCAAACGTAACTGAATTAGCCTTAACCATAGCAACAAAATGACTTATTGATGGAAAGTATGTAGGATGTATTAAAATATTCATTTGTGGATTTGATTATTTGATCATTTGAAAATTTAAATTGATTTGTCAATTTGATAATTCCTCAAACTATTTAATTTATTTGTTATACTTTCTAATTGTTTTCTTAAAAGAATATATTTTTCTCTGGAAGGAAATTTAATTCGTAAGACAAAATTAATTGATTTAAAACTTCTACAGCTGAACCAAATGCAATAGTTGAAAAGTGAGCTTTTTCTTTAAAGGTTTTCCTTGCAGAATCTTCAGCTATATTTGAACATATTGAGATCGAAGCTCTACGTAATTGCGAGATTAATCCAAATTTTTCATTTTCTGGAAAATCTTCTGTCACTGAGTATATTTTTTTAGAAAATTCTTTAGACTCAACCCAAACTTCTAATTTTTCAAATGAAAAAATATACATAATATCAAATTACCAAATCTACAAATAACCAAATTGAACTAAGCTTTAGTTTTTTTTCTTTTGTAAAAATCAAAACCAAACCACACTACAAGTGCAATTAAGAAATATTTGAAGTAAGAAACAGGTTGTCCATCGCCTCCAACAGTACAAAATAATCTATCCCATCGCACTTTGTCGATAGCTTTGCTCCAAGGGACATTAGGATCTATACTCCACCAAATAAACACGGGTTTACCAACTACGTGATCAAAAGGAACAAACCCCCAATAACGACTATCTTCGGAATTATGACGGTTATCTCCCATCATCCAGTAATAGTCTTGTTTGAAAGTGTAGTTTGTAGCTTCTTTGTCGTTAATATAAATTTTGCCTCCTTTTTCTTCTAATTGATTGCCTTCATAAACAGTTATAAGACGTTTGTAAAAAGGAAGTGTTTCTTTGTTTAACACTACTGTTTTATTTGCTTCAGGAATATAGATTGGACCTAAATTATCTTGACTCCATTTTTGATTATGTGGAAAAATTCCTTTATCAATTGTTTGTGGAGCAGGAGCTATTCTTTTTATTATTGATTTTATAGCTGGATTTTGTTTCAGCTTGTTGTATGCTTCATCAGTAACTGCTGAAAAAATAAATTGATTTGGTCCTGTTGGCATAATCGGATCAGTTAATTGTAACTCACCTAAAATATATTCTGAATCAAATGAAGAACCATCTGTGATAACATCATACGACCATTGTGGACGTGCTCTTTCTGGTAGGACTAATTTTTTGTTATTTATTAATATATCTCCGTTTTTTATTGAGAAACTGTCGCCAGGCAAACCAACACATCTTTTTACATAATTAGAACGTTTGTCTAATGGTTTGTCTACATGTCTTCCAGATGAATCTCTAAAAAAGTAAACGGTATCAACTGGCCAATTGAATACGACAATATCATTTCTTTTGATACTTTGTATTCCAGGGAAACGGAATGAAGGTAATTGTGGCCAGCTTAAATATGATTTTTCTTTAACAACAAGTAAACTGTCATGAACCATAGGTAAAGCTACAGCTGTTTTAGGTGTTCTAGCACCATAATGAAATTTACTTACAAAAAGAAAATCTCCTACTAATAATGACTTTTCTAATGATGAAGTTGGAATTGTAAATGGTTGCATTACATAGGTGTGAACTAAAGTGGCTACAACAATAGCGTAAAGTAATGATGCAACAGTGTCTCCAGTTTTAGTTGTTGGAACTAAACTTCTATCACGCTTGTATTCAACATTTTCAAAATAGTTCACATAGTAAATGTAAAAACCTAAAGTAAGGACTCCTAAAAGGGTATCTTTTGTTGAATTTTTCCCAAAACTTCTTAAAGTTTCAACCCAAACAACGATAAACATAATTAGGTTAATAATTGGAATGAATAATAAAGCAGTCCACCAAGTAGGTCTGTTTATTATTTTCATCAAAATAATTGAATTGTAAACAGGAATAAAAGCTTCCCAAGATTTTCTACCTGCTTTTTCGTATAATTTCCATGTTCCTAATCCATGAATAATTTGAACTACTAAGAAAAATATAAACCACTGTAATGCTGTCATTTTTTTATCTTTTATGTTTGCTATAGAATTTTGGTTCTACACTTAAATTATTTGTTATTAAAAAGGACATCTTTCATCGTGAAAACTCCCTTTTTACCTATTAACCATTCTGCTGCTATCACTGCACCAATTGCAAATCCTTCACGATTATGTGCTGTATGTTTAATTTCTATTTGATCCACTTCGCTATCATAAAAAATACTATGTGTACCTGGAATATTTTCTATTCGTTTAGCTTCAATATGTATTTGATTCTCTTTAGGAGAATCAAGTGTCCACGATTCATATGCCGAATTTTCAATAATTCCGTTAGCTAATGAAATTGCAGTTCCACTTGGGGCATCAAGCTTTTGAGTATGATGAATTTCTTCCATGGTTACTTTGTATTGATTCAAATTGGCCATCATTTTGGCTAAGTAATCATTCAATTCAAAAAAAATGTTGACTCCTAGACTAAAGTTAGAACCATATATAAAAGCTCCATTTTTTTCGCTACAAAGTGAAACTATTTCGTCGTATTTTTCTAACCAACCTGTTGTCCCGCTTATCACTGGAATGTTAGTAGCAAAACATTCAGAAATGTTACAAACGGCACTGCTGGGAACACTAAAATCAATTGCAACATCCGCATTTTTTAGTCCATCAAAATTATCTTGGCTTGATTTGCGTAATACAATTTCATGTCCACGTTCTAAAGCGATTCTTTCAATCACTTTACCCATTTTTCCGTAACCTAAAAGTGCAATTTTCATTGTTAGAATTTATAATTTAAACTAAGTCCTACGTTTTGTTTGTAGTTGAATTCATTAGTTTGGATTTCAGGGCGTATTGTCAAATCACCATTTACATTAAATTGTTGTAAATGGGCGTCAACATTAGCGTCAATTATATTAAGAGCATACAAAGCGGCAGTGATTAGTAAAGACAAATCTCTATTGCGTTGATGGTATTTTTGAGCATCAATTAGTCTTTCAGTACTTAATAGCCCTTGATAACGGTCATTGCTATTTTCGCCAAGAACTAAACGCTGTTTGTAAGCATCACGATATCTATCGTATCTTTTTTGGTTCCATGTGTATGAATAAATACCTGTCCCTAGAGCAATATAAACAATAGGAATTTTCCAATATCTTTTGTTGTATGCTTGACCTAAACCAGGTAAAACTGCCGAATAAAACGCTGCTTTTGCAGGTCTTAACGGGTCTATGGTTTTCGTGACAGTGTCTGAAGCTACAAGTTTGATTTCTTCTTGACTAAAACTTGAAAAATTTCCAGTGATAGTACAAAAAAGCAATATGTATAACCAGCTTTTCACTAACTGTTAATCAATTTAAGAATTCTGTTAAAATCTTCTTCCGAAGTAAATGGAATGGTGATTTTACCTTTGCCGTTTCCTGCTACTTTTACATCTACTTTGGTGCCAAAATAATTTGCGAAAGCCTTTTTATCTTCAGATTTTACATCAAAAGAAGCATCATTATTTTTTGATGAAGGAATAGCTTTTTCTGGAGTACCTTCATGGTAAGCTTTTACTAAAGCTTCTGTTTCACGTACTGAAAGATTTTGACTAACTATTTTTTGATATATATCAGCTTGATCATCATGGTTGTCTATATTGATTATAGCACGACCATGTCCCATAGAAATAAATCCATCACGGATACCAGTTTGGATTATAGGGTCAAGTTTTAGTAAACGCATGTAGTTTGCAACTGTTGATCTTTTTTTACCAACACGGTCACTTACTTGCTCTTGAGTTAACTGTATTTCATCCATTAAACGTTGGTATGATAAAGCGATTTCTATTGGATCTAAATCATGACGTTGAATGTTCTCTACTAAAGCCATCGTTAACGACTCATTATCGTCAGCTAAACGTATGTAAGCAGGTACAGTTTTTAGACCAACAATTTTTGAAGCACGTAAACGACGTTCTCCAGAAATTAATTGGTATTTGTTGAATTCCATTTTGCGAACTGTAATGGGTTGTATTACACCTAGTTCGCGAATAGAAGTGGCTAATTCTTGTAAAGATTCTTCATTAAAATTGGTACGAGGCTGAAACGGGTTAATTTCGATAGCTTCAATATCTAACTCGATAATATTTCCAACTACTTTGTCAGCATTTTTATCGGTTACTGATTTGATATCGTTTTCAGGATCTTTCAATAACGCAGATAACCCTCTTCCCATTGCCTGTTTTTTCGCTAATGCCATATACTATTTTAACTATTTTTCTTAATTATTTCTTCTGCTAAATGTAGGTAGTTTGTTGCTCCTTTGCTTGTAGCGTCATAATTAATGATGCTTTCTCCATAACTAGGAGCTTCACTTAATTTGATGTTACGTTGTATCACTGTTTCAAATACCATATTGTTAAAATGTTTTTGAACTTCTTCAACAACTTGATTGGATAATCGTAAACGTGAATCGTACATTGTTAATAATAATCCTTCAATGTCTAAATCAGGATTGTGTATTTTTTGAACACTTTTAATAGTGTTTAATAATTTTCCTAAACCTTCTAATGCAAAATATTCACATTGAATAGGGATTACAACGCTATTAGCAGCAGTAAGCGCATTAAGAGTTAATAATCCTAATGATGGAGCACAATCAATAATAATATAGTCGTATTTGTCCTTAACAGATTCTAAAGCTTGTTTAAGCATGTATTCTCTGTTTTCTTTATCGACTAATTCTATTTCGATAGCAACTAGATCGATATGTGCAGGAATCACTTCAACATTAGGCGATGAGCTTTTAATAGTAGCCTCTTCTGGAGTGTTACTGTGCTCAAGGATTTGATAAGTACCTATCTCGACACTTTCTACATCAATGCCTAAGCCAGAGCTGGCATTTGCCTGAGGATCTGCATCTATAAGCAATACTTTTTTTTCTAAAACGCCTAAAGCGGCTGCTAGGTTGATAGAAGTTGTCGTTTTTCCAACTCCGCCTTTTTGATTAGCAATTGCAATGATTTTACCCATCTGATTTTTTGAAATTTTGAGCCGTAAAAATACAATTATTTATGGGTTTTGAAAATCTATTTTGTTAACATTTTGACAAATTGATTCCGAGCCCTATAAACAGCGAGTTGTATAAATTTTATTATTGAAATAGATTAAATTCTAGATAATTTTTCAGCTGCTGCGATTAATGTTTCGTCTGTTTTTGCAAAACAAAAACGAAGCATGTGTCTGTCTGTAGCATCATTGTAAAAAACCGAAATTGGAATTGCTGCCACGCCATGAGTAGTGATTAATTCTTTAGCAAAGTCAACATCATTTTGTGTTGATATTGAGCTGTAATTTACAACTTGAAAGTAAGTTCCATCACAAGGCATTAATTCAAATCGACTATTTTTTAATAACGATTCAAATAAATCTCTCTTTCGTTGGTACATACGAGAAACTTCGCTAAAATCTACCACATCAAGATATTCGGCAATGGCATGTTGTGAAAAACTATTTACGCTAAAAACTAAAAACTGATGCACTTTTTTCATTTCGTACATTAAATTTTCTGGAGCAATTAAATAACCCACTTTCCAACCTGTAACATGCAATGATTTTCCAAAAGATGAAGCAATAACAGTTCTATGTTTTAGTTTCTCTCTTGTGTTAAAAGAAATATGTGGTTGTGTAAAAGTGATGTATTCATAGACTTCGTCACCCAAAATTAAAATTTCAGGATGTTTTTCTAGTATGGTTTCCAGTGCCTCAAAATCTTTTTCTGTCCAAATTCTACCTGTAGGATTGTGAGGATTGTTAACTACAATAATTTTTGTTTTAGAAGAAATGGCTTCTTCAATTTTGTTGAAGTTAGGCGTGTAATCCTCGTTTAACGAAACACGTACCGGTTTTCCACCAGCTACTAAAACAGAGGGTTCATAACTGTCATAACTTGGATCTAATATAATCACTTCATCACCAACCGAAACAAAAGTGTTAATCGTGGTAAAAACGCCTTGAGTAGCTCCCGCTGTAATGAGCATTTCGGTAGATGTGTTTACAATTCTTCCATATTGCTTACTAGTTTGAGCTGCAATTTTTTCCATCAATGTTGGTAGGCCCGCCATAGGAGTATATTGATGAATGTTTTCTTTAATTAAACGTTCAGAAATTTGTAATAAACGTTCGTCTTCCGGGAAGTTAGGGAAACCTTGAGATAAATTAATTGCTCCATTTTGGTTCGCTAATTGCGACATTACAGAGAAAATGCTAGTAGTGATATTGGGTAATTTTGACATGGCCCAAATTTAAGAAAACAAATAAGAATTTCATATTTTTGAACTTTAGTTAATATGATAAATATGTCTGCCAATTCTGTATTAACCTCACTTAGGAACCGAATTTTAAACGGAGAATCTTCAGCTAGTGCAAGTTGGGCGCAAGAAGTGGAGCATTTGTACAAAAACGGGATAGGTTTAGACGAGGCCTTGCAGTACTTATATTTTGAAAAACCTTCTGCTGAGGATTTTGAAGGGTGGATTCATAAAAAAGCCGCCATGCTCGTGTCGGTAAGTGATCAAAGCGAAGTCGTTTTGTCTGACACCGATTTGCAATTTTTTGAAGATAATGGCTATTTGGTTTTAAAAAATGCCATTCCGAAAGAAGATTGTTTGGCTACCCAACAGATTATTTGGGAGTTTTTGGGCATGCAATCCAATAATCCAGCTTCTTGGTATGTTGCACATCCTGAGCAAAAAGGCTTGATGGTTAACTTTTTTGAACATCCCATCTTAGAAAAAAATAGAGCCTCTGCCCGAATTAAAAAAGCCTACGAACAGTTGTATCAAACGAAAAATATATACAAAACGATTGATAAAGTAAGTTTCAATCCGCCTGTAACACCAAATTACAGTTTCAAAGGAAGTGGTTTGCATTGGGACGTCAGTTTACAACAACCCATCCCATTTCGACTGCAAGGATTGATTTATCTTTCTGATTGTGGGCCAAATGATGGAGCGTTTCATTGTGTACCTGGTTTTCATCGTAGTATTGCCGATTGGATAAATCAAGTGCCCGAAGGTGAAAATATTCGTACTTATGCAGTAGAAAATTTGCAACCTATTCCTATAACAGGAGAAGTAGGGGATATGGTCATTTGGCATCAGGCTTTGCCACATTGCGCAACACCTAATTATGGCGCAACACCTCGAATGGTGCAATATCTAACATACTTTGGAGAAAATTACACAGAACCTACCGAATGGATTTAAAACAATAGAAAATTTAAAAAATGTCCAAAATAATTATCTTGACTCCCATGGAGATAGAACAAGAAAAAGTACTTTCTGCTTTATCTCGCATTTCTAATCCTAATCATTCATACGAAGTCATTGTGTCCGGAATTGGCAGAGAAAGTACCGCCAAAGCCATGATGCAATTGCCACCACACGATATTTGCGTGTTGATGGGATTTGCTGCCGTAGTCGGAAAAGCAAGCGATTTACCCGATTATTTGCAATTAGGGAAACCCATCGAGATTACTCATGCGTCTTTGTACGGTTACGAAGGTGGCTTATTTGAAAATGGTAAACCTATTATAAAATATGCACATTTGAATTTGCCGTGTCTGTCTTCCTTAACCTCCGATAAGTTTGTGCGAACTACTGATTTAGCCGAAAAGACCGTTGTAAATATGGAAGATTATACGTTCATGTACCTCAAAAAACCTCAAGATTTAATTGTGCGTATCATCTCTGATTTTTTACCACACGAAACCGAAATTGACTTTTTTGAAGAAGTGAAAGGGATTGATTTTATTGAAGCTGTAAAGGTTTTAGAGAATTTAAATTAAGAGAAATCTAGGTAATCGTTTCTTTAGACTGAATAAAAATTTCAGTAACCATTTGGATATTAAAGAAATAATTTACAAAATTTGTCCCTGAAAATTATTAACAATTAAAACGAAGAAAAAATGTTTGTATTCAATTTAGCAAATAACGGTTACGGATCAGCGGGAGCTGGTGTAACTTCTCTTCGTGGTTTTACTTTAAGTTAGATAAAAAAAACTTCACTATATGATAAAACCCGAAGACATCTAGTTTCGGGTTTTTTTATGCATTAAACTTTCCCGAGACTGATAAATCAGAATTCCAATCGAGAGCCATCGCTTTTGAAAGGACAGTGTATTATTCAATTTTAAATTTATGGGAAATAAATTATCAGGGAAAGACCTAATTAAAATAGGTTTCCCTAAGAACAATGCTATCAATATTGCTTTAGGGCAAATCAATAGATATAGAAAAAGAGAAAAAAAAGAAGCAATACTTACAGAAGCGAAAGAAGTATTGTTAGATCCTGAAAAATTCAAGGGTCATGGCACTTGGGGAAAGGTTGCCGAAGGTTTGGTTAATCCAGTTCAGGTAAAATTCAATCAGTTGATGAACACGCGAGCTCCTTTTTCAATCTTTGGCGAGAATGAAATTGCGGAGCAAGCCAAATTCCAATTGTATGACGCTTTAAAATTGCCCATTGCAGTGAAAGGTGCTTTAATGCCTGATGCACATTCAGGATATGGATTACCAATTGGCGGAGTATTGGCAACAGATAACGCGGTTATTCCGTACGGAGTAGGAGTAGATATTGGCTGCCGAATGAGTTTGTCAATTTTCGATTTGCCAGCGTCATTTCTAAAAGGAAAAGACCATCAGTTGCAGGCAATTTTGAAAGACAATACGAAATTTGGTATGACCGAAACCCACAAAATCAAAGCAGATCACGAGGTTTTTTACCGAAGCGAATTTAAAGATATTCCTGTGGTAAAGCAGTTGTTGGACAAGGCATACAAGCAATTAGGAACGTCGGGTGGTGGTAATCACTTTGTAGAATTTGGAGTGGTAAAGCTGGATAATCCGCTTCCAGAATGGAAACTGGAACCCAAAGAATATCTGGCAGTTTTGTCGCACAGCGGTTCACGCGGTTTAGGAGCCAACATTGCGAAACATTACACCTATTTGGCTACTAAACAATGTCCGTTGCCTAAAAATGTGCAACATCTAGCTTGGTTAGATCTAAATACTCATGACGGACAAGAATACTGGCTGGCAATGAATTTAGCAGGCGATTATGCTAAAGCGTGTCACGAAGACATTCACCGCCGAATCGCTAAAGCCTTGGGTAAGCGTATTGTAGTTACTATCGAAAACCATCACAATTTTGCATGGAAAGAAATGGTCGACGGAAAAGAATGTATCGTGCATCGCAAAGGCGCTACGCCAGCGGGTGAGGGACAACTGGGAATTATTCCGGGTTCAATGACTGCTCCAGGATTCATTGTAATGGGTAAAGGCAATACCGAAAGTTTAAATTCTGCTTCTCATGGAGCAGGCCGATTGTTTTCGAGAGCCAAGTGTAAAGCATCTTTTACACAAAGTCAGATTAAAAAAGTCTTGGCAGACAATGACGTGACTTTAATTGGCGGAAATATCGACGAGGCGCCCATGGCCTACAAAGACATTAACAAAGTGATGAGTTTGCAAACGGAATTGGTGGATGTATTAGGAACTTTTACACCTAGAATTGTAAGAATGGACAGGTAGTATGGAAAAGTTGATACAAATAACCTCAGGTAGAGGTCCTGCAGAATGCGATTGGGTAGTAGCACAAGTATTGAAACGATTACTGGTTGAAGCGGAAGAAATGAAGTTGGAAACCGAAGTGCTCCATCGCGAAGCAGGACAGGAAAATGGAACGGTAGTTTCGGCTATCGTTTCCATTAAAGGGAAAAAGGCTGATGATTTTGTAACCAGTTGGATAGGAACTATTCAATGGATTGGACAAAGTACACTCAGAAAATTTCACAAAAGAAAAAATTGGTTCATAGGAATTTTTGAAATTCAGTCAGGGAATAAAGTAGCGATTAATGAAAAAGACATTCAGTATCAAGCGATGCGAAGTTCTGGAGCAGGAGGACAACACGTGAACAAAGTGAGTTCGGCCATTCGTGCGACGCACATTCCTACGGGAGTTGCCGTGGTGAGTATGGATTCACGTTCACAACATCAAAATAAAAAACTGGCGACAGAACGATTATTTCAAAAGTTACTGGAATATGAAAAAGTTCAAATGAAGCAACAGTTTCAGGATGTTTGGATGAACCAAATGCAAATTGAACGTGGTAATCCTATCCGGATTTTTGAAGGAACCGATTTTAAGAAACAAAAAGTAGAGAAAAAATTTAAAAAGGAGCGACAGCGCCTTAAAAATGAATTACGACATGAAAACTATTGATAAATATTTATTTCAAGCCTTAGACAACTATCCGTATTCTTTGGTAGAAACAGTAGAATCCTTAGACTATGCTTTGTCTTACGACGATAAAAATACGATTGCTTTATGTTTGTACGGACGTTTGTATGCCGAACAATTGCAACGTTATGAAATGGCGAAAGAGTATTTTCAACAGGCAATTACAGTAGATATTCACGCTTTGGACGTATATGTGCATTACATTCATACTTTAATTTTGAATGAAGATGTTGCAGAAGCCGAAAAATTAATTGAATTCGCCTTAACGGTTAAAGGAATTAACAAAGCAGAAATCTTATTGAAAAGAGCGTTGATTTTGGAAAGCCAACGAAAATTTGAAGAAGCTTTAGAAGTAATCAAGGAAGTGAAATTGACAGCTTTTACTTGCACGACTTCTTATGAAACTGAAAATACCGAGAAGCGCTTAAAAGATAAAATTGATTTGTTGAGCGATAAGAAGGAGTCTAAGGAGAAAAAAGAGAAACCGAAAAAGAAGAAAGCTGACAAGAAAAAATAATGATATAGAACACCCCTAAAGTCCCCTCAAGGGGACAATATTAAAAGGTTTACTTTTTAAAAACAAGCATGAATTGTGAATAAAGGTAGCTAATTGAACTGTCCCCTTGAGGGGACTTTAGGGGTGTTTTTAAAGAAAAAAAGTATGGCAAAATTATTAGATAAAATACTCGTGGTCGATATAGAAGCCACGTGTTGGGAAGGCAAATTACCCGAAGGGATGACTAATGATATTATTGAAGTAGGTGTTTGTTTACTCGATGTCGAAACAGGTGAAATAACAGAGAATAAAGGTATTTTAGTAAAACCAGAACGCTCGACGATAAGTCCGTTTTGTACCGAATTAACAACAATAACTCCCGAATTAATAGCACAAGAAGCCGTTTCCTTTGATGAAGCGTTGCGCATCTTGAAAAAAGACTATAGGAGTCAAAGCAGAGCTTGGGCAACTTTTGGCGCTTACGATCTAAAACAATTTCAAAGGCAATGTCAGGATTTGGAGAAAGGTTATCCTTTTAGTCCTTCACACATCAACGTGAAAACCTTGTTTGCACTCAAAAACAAATTGGGTCATGAATTAGGTATGGATGGTGCGTTAAAATTTTTAGACCTCCCATTAGAAGGTACACACCATAGAGGTGTAGATGATGCTAAAAATATCGCAAAGATTTTAAGAGAGATTTTAAAATGATAAAACCAGCTGTAAGGCTGGTTTTGTTTTTAAAAAGTAGACAATACTCCGTTGTCTTATAGTCTACTTTTTTTAAAATTTGGTTTTATGGATATAAAACAAAAATTTGGCCTCAAAATAAAAGAATTGAGAAAAGCAAAAAACTTATCCCAAGAGAAGTTAGCAAATTTGGCTGAGATTGATAGGACATATTTACCTACAATTGAAAAGGGAGAGCGTAACGTTTCTATAGAAGTAGTAGAAAAATTAGCAAATGCTCTTGAAGTGAAAATTAAAGATTTATTCGATGAATAGGGCGTATTACTCAAATTCCATTGAAGAATTTTTAGTTGAAGATGTTAATTCTATTTATGGTAAAATTTCAGGAAATTATGACCATAATAAATTGACTATTCAACAATCAAATGCATGGAAAAAACAAATCGAAATTTTTAAAAAATTCATTTCTTCATTTAAAGGTAAAATTTACTTCGAATTTACAATTCCTAGAATGGGTAAAAGAGTTGATAATATTCTAATTATTGATAATTGTATTTTTGTTTTAGAATTCAAAATTGGTTCTAAAATTTACGATAAATACGCGAAAGAACAAGCTTTTGATTATGGATTAGATTTAAATAGTTTTCATGAAGGAAGTCATGAACAAAATATCTTTCCAATTTTAATCGCTGATAAAGCGCCTTCTATAAATCCTATTCATTATAAAAGTTTTGAAAATTTACATGATACAATTTGTGCTAATGAATGTAATTTAGGTGAGATAATCCATAGTATACTTGATTATGTAAATTCTATTGATAAAATAGATATTAACAAATGGGAACAATCTAGATACAAACCAACTCCAACTATAATTGAAGCAGCAACAGTCTTGTATAATAATCATAATGTTAAAGACATAACACGACATGATGCTGGAGAAGATAATCTTTCTAAAACTTCCGAATGTATTTCTAAGATAATTGAATATTCAAAAGCTAATAATAAAAAAACTATCTGTTTTATAACAGGTGTTCCTGGTGCAGGCAAAACATTAGCAGGTTTGGATATTACAAATCAACGCTCTAATTATGTCGAAGAAGAACATGCTGTCTTTCTATCTGGTAATGGGCCTTTGGTTGATGTTTTGCGGGAAGCACTTATTAGAGATAAAGTGAAAATTGCAAAAGAAGAAAAAGACAAAAGTGTTACTAAGAAAAGTGTTACTAACAATGTAAAATCTTTTATTCAAAACATACATCACTTTAGAAATAACTACTATGTTGACAAAAATGCTCCAATTGAAAAGGTTACTGTATTTGATGAAGCGCAAAGAGCTTGGACTAGGGATCAAGCATCAAAATTTATGAAGAAAAAAGGAAACCCAAATTTTGATCAATCTGAGCCTGAATTCTTAATTGAAGTTATGGATAGACATAAAGATTGGTGTACAATAATTTGTCTTATTGGAGGTGGGCAAGAAATTAATACAGGTGAAGCGGGCTTGGAAGAATGGATAAGACCTTTTGAAAAGAGATTTAATGATTGGGATATTTATTATTCGTCTAAAATAATTGAAGATGATAATTATATAAATGATGAAAATTCATTGACTATTTTAAAAAATAAAAAAGCTGAAAAAAAAGATGAGCTTCATTTATCTGTCTCTTTAAGATCTTTTAGAAGTGCAAAACTATCAAGTTTTATTCAAGAAATTATAAACAATGATATAGTAAAAGCGAAAAGTATTTATCAAGAGTTTATTCAGAAAGATTATCCAATTAGAATTACTAGAGATTTAAGTAAAGCAAGAGCATGGTTAAATAAAAAAGCAAAGGGAACAGAAAGAACAGGTATTATTGCATCATCTGGAGCTATAAGGTTAAGACCTTTTGGGTTGAATGTAAAAGCAAAAATTGATGCACCTATTTGGTTTTTAAATGATAAGGAAGATATTCGTTCATCATATTTCTTAGAAGAAGTTGCGACAGAGTTTGATATTCAAGGTCTGGAATTAGATTGGACTTGTGTTGCTTGGGATGGTGATTTGTTTCATCATAATAACCAATGGAATTATCAGAAATTTACGGGTACAACTTGGAAGAATTGTAGAAACGTAGATAGAATAAAATATCTGATTAACTCTTATCGAGTTTTGTTAACAAGAGCAAGACAAGGGATGATTATCTATATTCCTGAAGGGAATAATGAAGATTTAACTCGACCAAATTTTATGTATGATGGGACATTTCATTTTTTTATTAAAATAGGAATTAAAGAAATTTAGATAATAAAAAAACACCAACATTTCTGCTGGTGTTTTTTTTATTTCTAGATGTTGAAACGAGTTCAGCATGACAAGTCTTTATTTACTCCTCCAATAAAACCTCCAAAATACTAATCGCTGCATCACTAATTTTAGTTCCGGGACCAAAAACGGCTACAGCACCAGAGTCAAAAAGGAATTGGTAATCTTGTGCTGGGATAACTCCTCCTACAATTACCATGATATCTTCACGACCGTATTTTTTCAATTCTTCAATTACCTGAGGAACTAAGGTTTTATGTCCTGCAGCCAATGATGAAACCCCTAAAATATGGACGTCATTTTCAACCGCTTGTTTGGCTGCTTCCTGTGGCGTTTGGAATAAGGGTCCAATATCCACGTCAAAACCTACATCGGCATAACCTGTGGCCACTACTTTAGCGCCACGATCGTGTCCGTCCTGACCCATTTTAGCAATCATAATACGAGGACGACGCCCTTCTTTTTTAGCGAAAGCATCAGCTAATTGACGCGCTTTTTCAAAGCTTTCGTCATTCTTTATTTCTTTACTATACACACCACTAAAACTTCTAATTTGTGCTTTGTATCTTCCAAAAACAGTTTCTAACGCATCACTAATTTCACCCAATGTGGCTCTGTTGCGTGCGGCATCCACTGCTAAATCTAATAAGTTCCCCGGTTCTCCCTTGGCACAAGCGGTTAGTTTTGCTAAACATTCCTGTACTTTGGTAGTGTCTCGGGTTGCTTTGATATGGTCTAAACGCTCGATTTGTTGTTTACGAACGGTTTGATTATCCACTTCAAGAATATGTAAAGGGTCTTCTTTTTCTAAACGGTATTTGTTAACCCCAACAATAATGTCTTGTCCGCTGTCGATACGGGCTTGTTTACGTGCCGCCGCTTCTTCAATGCGAAGTTTTGGAATTCCCGCTTCAATCGCTTTGGTCATTCCTCCCAGTTCTTCTACTTCTTCGATTAAAGCCCAAGCTTTTTCGGCAATTTCAGCGGTTAAGCTTTCTACGTAATAACTTCCAGCCCAAGGGTCAACCGTTTTGCAAATTTTGGTTTCTTCCTGTAAAAAGATTTGAGTATTACGAGCAATACGTGCCGAGAAATCGGTTGGCAATGCAATAGCCTCGTCCAAAGCGTTAGTGTGTAATGATTGTGTTCCTCCAAAAGCAGCCGCAGCAGCTTCGATAGCTGTACGAGCTACATTATTAAAAGGATCTTGTTCGGTTAAACTCCAACCAGAAGTTTGACAGTGCGTTCTGAAGGCTAAGGATTTGTCATCTTTAGGATTAAACTGTTTTAATAATTTTGCCCAAAGCCTACGACCCGCACGCAT
>CAZMCP010000010.1:0-56522 GCA_964565035.1 uncultured Flavobacterium sp.
ACCTCTGCAGTTCTCAAACAACCCCCAGTACGCATTTCCCCACGAACTACATTAGCCCATTGATTAATCAATAAAGGTAAATCTCTATAAGATTGAACCCAATTTTTATAAGTACTCCAAATAATGGCCTCACTTGTAGGACGAACAATTAATTCTTCCTCAAGCTTAGCATTTGGATCCACCATTAATTTACCAGGTTTCTCTTCATCATTTTTTAGTCTGTAGTGCGTTACAATTGCACATTCTTTAGCAAATCCTTCAGCATTTTTCTCTTCAGCTTCAAACATACTTTTTGGGACAAACAAAGGAAAATAAGCATTACTATGCCCTGTTTCTTTAAACATTCTATCCAATTCTGCCTGCATTTTTTCCCAAATCGCATACCCGTAGGGCTTGATAACCATACACCCTCTCACACCAGAATTTTCGGCTAAATCAGCCTTGACAACCAGTTCGTTATACCATTTTGAATAGTCTTCTTCACGCTTTGTTAAGTTCTTGCTCATATTGAATAGTTTGGCACAAAAATTGTTTATATTTATACTTTAAAATAGTTCGACAAAACTAACTATTTTTGTATTGTCCAACAATAAAAACTCAATAGAAATGAAAACTAACTACTTTTCTTTTAAAAATAGATTCCTTACACCTGTTTTTGGGTTGTTAGGACTTATAGTAGTTTCTTGTGGTACCTACCAAAACAAATCCTATTATGATAATGATGGAATTTATGGTAGTGAAAAAAGAGAGACTGCTCAAAATGAGAATTCTACTGTTGAAAATTCTTCTTCCAACAAATACAAAGAATATTTTGCAGCAAATGCAAATAATTACAGTAATGACAATCAAGAGGTTTTTACTGATGTAGAAAGCTATTCAAGTGAAACAAGTGACACCACAAAAACAGCAGAAAACAAAAATTATGCTGGTTGGGGAGAAAACAATAGTAATGTAACAATAAATTATTATAATAACGATTGGGGATGGAATTCTGGATGGTATTGGCATAATTACTGGGGTTACAGACCTTGGAGATCAGGAATTTATTTAGGTTGGAACTCATGGAATTATGGATGGTACGATCCTTATTGGGGATGGGGATACACTGGATATTACGGAAATGGCTGGGGCTGGGGCTGGAATAACCCATACTATGGCGGATACTACGGAAACCCATATTACTACAGCAATGGATACTATGGAAGAAATTATGCTTACGGTCATGGAAGAAGAGGATCATCTTACTATAGTGACAGATATAATTCTAACGGATATTCTTCAGGAAGAAGATCTAGTTACAACTCAACTTATGACGGAGTTTCAAGTTCACCCCGAAATTATACTCCAAGACCAAGAAGAGGTGACACTAATAACAATATAATTAATAACACTCCAAGACCTAGAGCAAACAACCCTAGGGACAATAGTGAAATTAGTCCTCGCCCCCGTTTTGAAAATCCAAGTAGTTCTGAAAATAATACACCTAGACCTAGAACCGATAATCCAAGAAATAATTCTGATTATAATACTCCAAGACCGAGATATGAAACTCCAAGAAGTTCTGAACAAAATACCCCTAGGCCTCGCATGGAAAGCCCTAGAAGTTTTGACACCCCAAGATCATCTGGAGGAAATAGTGGAGGTTCTTTTGGTGGCGGTAGAGGTGGTCGAAGAGGATAAATTAATTTAAAGTTTAATAGCCTACACCAAACAAACTCGTTGTATAGGCTTTTTTAAAATATCTATTTATGAATAAATATCTATCAATATTTTTAATAGCTTTTAGTACAAGTACAATTTGCGCTCAAGATTTTACTGACGCTTTACGTTATAGTCAAACAAATCAACAGGGAACAGCTCGGTTTAGAGCTCTTAGCGGAGCGATGGGTGCGCTAGGAGGTGATTTATCCGCAATTAGCATTAATCCTGCCAGTTCTTCCATCTTTAATAATAATCAGATATCAGCTACTTTAAGCAATTCAAACAATAGAAACAATTCTAATTATTTTGGAACTAAAAATTCAGAATCATCTAATACTTTTGACTTAAATCAAGTTGGAGGAGTTTTTGTTTTTGAAAAAAGTGGCGATAAAAATCAATGGAATAGATTAGCAATTTCAATTAACTATGAGAATCAAAATAATTTTGACAATTCTTTATACTTTAGTGGAATAAATCCAACAAATTCAATAGACAAATATTTTCTATACTATGCTAATAGAGATGGTGGTGTGTCTGCATTTAATTTAGATAATTATTATTACGATGAATTAACTTATGATGAACAACAAGCTTGGTTAGGATATCAATCATATATAATAGACACAGATCCTAGTTACAATGAAAGTAACAATAGACTATACGCTTCTTTAGTCCCTTCAGGAGGAAATTACTATCAAGAAAAAAGCATTCAAACAACAGGTTATAACGGAAAACTTACTTTTAACGCATCAGCACAATATGCAGAATGGTTATCAATTGGTTTAAGTTTAAATTCACATTTTTCAGACTTTAAAAGAAGTTCTTATTTCTTCGAAAGCAACGAAAATAACAACACTACAAATGATCTTGTAAAAAGAGCGTATTTCAATAATGATTTACATACTACTGGAAATGGATTTTCTTTTCAGCTTGGCGCAATTTTTAAAGTAACTAATATTTTAAGACTTGGAGCCGCTTATGAATCACCTACATGGTATGAATTTACAGATGAACTAACTCAAAATGCAAAAGCAATAAGCGGAAGTATAAATGGTGAATTATCTCCTGATTTTGCAGATCCAAATGTGACTATTGTGTATGATCCATATAATCTTAAAACTCCTGGAAAAGTCACATTGAGCGGGGCTTTGGTTTTTGCCAAAATTGGACTTTTGAGTATTGATTATGCTTTGAAAGATTATGGCAATACAGAATTTAAACCTATAAGAGATTTTACTGGATTAAATAAAGCATTAAGTGATGAGCTTAACAACAGTAAAGAATTAAGAATTGGAGCAGAGCACAAAATCCATCAATGGAGTTTAAGAGCTGGATATCGTTTTGAAGAAAGCCCTTATAAAAACAAAAAAATCATGGATGATCTTAAAGGATATTCTGCTGGTATAGGATACGATTTTGGAAGAACTAAGTTAGATTTTGCTTATTCAACCGCTAAAAGAAATTATGGCGAGCAACAATTTTTAGTTGGCCTTAACGATAGAGCAGCAATTAACAACAGGACTGACAACTTTATAGCTACAATTTCTTTTAAACTATAAACTATTTCAAATAACCTAAAAAGCCTTCAAATTTGAAGGCTTTTTTATTTTCAACCTTTAAAAAAAACATAATCGTTGATGCTCCTTAATATAAAAAGCGTAATTTTGCACACTTTCTAAAAAATAGAATACTAAATATATGAGAACCAAGTCTTTAAAAAAGAATAAAATCAATGTTATTACTTTAGGATGTTCTAAAAACGTTTACGACAGTGAAGTTTTAATGGGCCAGTTAAAAGCGAGTGGAAAAGATGTAGTACATGAACAAGAGGGAAATATTGTAGTAATTAATACATGCGGTTTTATTAACAATGCTAAAGAAGAATCTGTAAATACTATTTTAGAGTATGTAGATAAAAAAGAACAAGGTATTGTAGACAAAGTTTTTGTAACAGGATGTTTATCTGAGAGATATCGCCCTGATTTAGAAAAAGAAATTCCAGATGTAGATCAATACTTTGGAACAACAGAACTACCTCAATTATTAAAAGCATTAGGAGCAGATTATAAACACGAATTATTAGGAGAACGCTTAACAACCACACCTAAAAATTATGCTTATTTAAAAATTGCTGAAGGCTGTGATAGACCATGTAGCTTTTGCGCTATTCCTATAATGAGAGGTAAACATGTTTCACAACCTATCGAAAAATTAGTTAAAGAAGCTGAAGGACTAGCAGCAAATGGAGTAAAAGAACTTATCTTGATTGCTCAAGACCTTACCTATTATGGTTTAGACTTATATAAGAAACGTAATTTAGCTGAATTGCTAGAAAACTTGGTTAAAGTTGAAGGTATTGAATGGATACGTTTACACTATGCTTTCCCTACAGGTTTCCCAATGGATGTATTGGAATTAATGAAAAACGAACCTAAAATTTGTAATTATATAGACATTCCACTACAACATATATCTGATAATATTTTAAAATCCATGCGTCGTGGTACAACTTATGAAAAGACCACACAATTATTAAAAGATTTTAGAGCAGCTGTTCCTGGTATGGCAATTAGAACTACATTAATTGTAGGGTATCCAGGTGAAACTGAAGAAGATTTTCAAATTCTTAAAAATTGGGTTCAAGAAATGCGTTTTGAACGTTTAGGATGTTTTGCATATTCACATGAAGAAAACACACATGCTTTTTCTTTAGAAGATAATGTTCCAGATGAAGTAAAACAAGCTCGTGCTAATGAGATAATGGAATTACAGGCACAGATTTCTTGGGAATTAAATCAAGAAAAAATAGGCCAAACTTTTAAATGTATAGTAGATAGAAAAGAAGGTCAGTATTTTGTTGCAAGAACAGAATTTGATAGTCCAGATGTCGATAACGAAGTTTTGATTGATGCTGCAACACATTATTTAAAAACTGGAGAATTTATAAATGCAAAAATAAACGACGCTACAGAATTTGATTTATATGGCACACCCGAAAAATAGTTTATCTATTAATACTAAAAAAGAGACCTGAATACAGGTCTCTTTTTTAGTACAACCAATTTCTTAACTCAAAGTTTAACATTTCTTACGGAAAAACCGTAATTAAAAACTAACTGTTAGCACTACTTTTGAATTAAGCAAATTTAACCAATATGATTCCAGAGACATTATCAGTTATTGAAAGACAAATGTTAGTCAATCAATTTAAAATCTTATCAAAGATTGGTGACCCATCTGAAAATTACGATTTAAGAATCGATATTCTTGAAAATGGATTCACAGAAAAGTATTATGAAGTTTTTGATGTTGCAATGGAAGAAATCCCATTAGAAATTTGTGAAGAAACTACTCAAATCTTGTTTATGTACAAACGTATTAACGCGGCAATTGATTCACTAACTGAATCAGAAAAACAAGAACTAGATTTAGATGTTATAAAGTTTGAAGGTTTTAATGCAAGAAGAAATTTACATTATCAATACTTCGAATTTTTAGTTGAAAGAATGAATCAATGGGAAGAATACTCAGATATTTATTTTAATTCTGCTGATGAATATCAGTTAGGCAAATATAAAAAAATGCTAGATTATCAAATTTTCTTACTTGATAATGACCAATATATTCTAAGAAAAGAAGATTTGTGCCATCTAATAAACGTTGTAGCCAGTCCTAGTAATACAAATCCATTTCAGTTAGCTGTTTAACATTTTGTTATACAATATTATTCCTAGGATATAAAAAGTCTTCATACCAAAATGAAGACTTTTTTTTTATTTTAAAGTTTTATAAAACTAATAAGCCATACTGTCTTAATTCAATAATTGATTTTGAATACCAAAATAACTCAAATTCTTCTAATCCATACTTTTCATAATCAGCTAAAACCTCTTTATAGCTCAATTTCTCATTACTTCCAACATATATTTTATTAAGAATAGATACCAACCACTCCCCTTTTTCTTTTTCAACAGATATGGCTAAAATTTCTCTTTTATCATGAAAAGTAAGTTTTACCATTTCCCATGAATTACCTTTTTTAGATTTTGTGAAAAATTCTACGGAAGGTTTACCTCCAATCCATACGATTTTAGCATTGGGCTTAGTTTGCAATTGGTTTTCCTCTTGTAAACAATCGTAGATAAAATTAGAATCGATTTTAGTGTTAGGAATTTTAAAATCAAACCAATCCTGTAGTGGATATTCAAAACAAATTCCGTGCATATAGTTGAATAACGATTTCTTCAAGCCAAAGCTAAACTTATCATGATTGATTCCAGTTTTATCTTTGAACTGGATATCGTTATTAGCAAAAGTAATATCGTTCAAATGTGGTGTAACTCCAAATTCTTCGGGATTCATTCCTACGGGGCTGTGTGCTGTCATCGCAAACTGGTGCCAGAAACCCGACTGTAAGATTCCTAGTTCGAACATTTGGCGAACCATTTCTAAACTATCGACCGTTTCTTGAACAGTTTGTGTTGGATAGCCATACATTAAATAGGCATGAACCATAATTCCCGATTGGGTGAAATTACGTGTTACTTTTGCTACCTGTTCAACAGTCACCCCTTTTTTAATCAGCTCCAACAAACGATCAGAAGCAACCTCTAAACCTCCAGAAACAGCAATACAACCCGACGCTTTGAGCAGTACACACAAATCAGCTGTAAAACTCTTTTCAAAACGGATGTTTGTCCACCAAGTTACAGTTAGATTTCTTCTTAAAATTTCCAGTGCCACTTCGCGCATCAATGCCGGAGGTGCAGCTTCATCAACAAAATGAAATCCATTTTCACCAGTTTGTACGATAAGTTCCTCCATTCTATCTACCAAAGTTTTAGCATGTATTGGTTCGTAGACTTTGATATAATCCAGAGAAATATCACAAAAGGTACATTTACCCCAATAACAACCGTGAGCCATGGTTAGTTTATTCCAGCGTCCATCACTCCAGAGACTGTGCATTGGATTAGCGATTTCGATAACTGAAATATAGTTATCCAGCAATAAATCGCTATAATCAGGGGTACCCACATCACTTTGCTTATAATCATGACGCAGAGTATCATTTTTATATACTACATCTCCGTATTCGAGAAAAAAAGTGCGTTTGAACTCTTTAGAATTTTCTTCATTCAAATTAGAAATCAGTAATTCGATAGGCAATTCTCCATCATCCAAAGTAATGAAATCAAAAAATTCAAATACACGAATATCCTTCAAATCACGCAATTCAGTATTAGGAAAACCACCACCCATTGACACTTTGATCTGAGGATAATTGTGTTTTATAAACTGTGCACAACGAAAAGCGCTATACAAATTACCTGGAAATGGAACCGACAAACAAACAAGTTTTGGACTAGTATCTTTAATTATCTGATCTAGAATATCAATAGTTATTCCATCAATATATGTGGGTTCAGTTATCAAATAATCGTATAACTCATCAAACGAATTTGCACTTCTCCCTAATCGTTCGGCATAACGACTAAATCCAAAATTTTCATCAACACATTCCACAATGAAATCTGATAAATCTTCAAGATACAATGTGGCTAAATGTTTTGCCTTGTCTTGCATTCCCATTGAACCGAATGCCCAGTCCATATCATCTAGTTGAGCAAAGCGAGAAGCTTCTGGAAGGAAGTTTCCAGAACAAATTTGACGAGCTAATGTTGGATTCTTTCCTTGCAGAAATTCAATAACCGAATCTATCGTTTTAATATAATCGTTTTGTAAAGCGAAAATGCGTTCTGCATTTTGTGATAATTCTAATTTCTCATCAGCAACAAGATTAAAAACGTTAGACAATCCTTTTTTAGAAAACAATTGCAGTATGACTTCGATACCCAAATCCATCTGAAAAGACGAAATACATTTGGCATTCAAAAACCCTTTCAAATAAGCTGTTGCTGGATACGGAGTATTCAATTGAGTAAAAGGGGGTGTTATAAGAAGAATATCTTTCAAAACTTTATAATTAAGTTACAAAAGTAATTCTAAAAAACTAAAATCATAACCCTTTGTTAAACCGATTTTAGCTACCTTTATTTTTGTTAATTTAGCGAAAACAAAGAAAAGTTATGTCATCAGACTGTATAAGCTATCAAAATTCAGGATATTTCTCTAAACTTATTATTGATTATTTAAACCAAAAACCTGAATTACAGTCACTATATCATCGATTTCCTACTCTAGAAAATTTTCTTCCTCAAATAGAAGAGAAAGGCAACAATTTTCCTGTTGAAAACCGAAAAGTTTTAATTGAAAGTCTTCATGAACAGAATAAAAACATTACCTTATCAGAAGAATCATTTCACAATATCGAACTATTAAAACTGCCCAACACTTTTACTATTACAACTGGCCATCAATTAAATTTATTTACTGGTCCGTTATACTTCCTTTATAAAATTGTTTCGGCCATCAATTTGTCAAAGCAGTTAAAAGCGAAATACTCTGATTATCATTTTATTCCGGTGTATTGGATGGCGACAGAAGATCATGATTTTGAAGAGATCAATCACTTTAAATTCAAAACAACCAAGATAAAATGGGACAAATCCAGTCAAGGACCAGTGGGGCGATTGTCCACTCAAGGATTAGACGAAGTATATGCGCAATTCGAGAAAGAATTGGGTATAGGAGACAATGCAAAATATTTAAAGGATTTATTCAAAAAAGCTTATTTAGAGCATACTAATTTAGCGGATGCCACACGTTTTATCGCTAACGAATTATTCAAAGAAGAAGGATTGGTAATTGTCGACGGAGATGATGTCAATTTAAAAAAACTGTTTGCTCCTTATGTTCAAAAAGAATTAGTAGAACAATCCTCATTTTTAAATGTTTCAGAAAGCAATAAAAAACTTAATGAATACGATATTCAGGTAAATCCGAGAGAAATAAATCTATTCTATATAGAAGATAATCTACGTGAACGAATTGTATTTGAAAAAGGAAAATACATTATAAATAATACCAAGATTGAATTTACTGAGAGTGAAATTCTATCTGAACTGGAAAATTATCCAGAAAAATTCAGTCCCAATGTCATTTTACGTCCTTTATACCAAGAAGTTATACTTCCTAATTTATGCTACATTGGTGGTGGTGGAGAAATTGCCTATTGGTTACAATTGAAATCCAATTTTGAGAGCAATGGCGTTACATTTCCTGTTTTACTAATTCGAAATTCTGTAGTAATTGCTACGGAAAAACAAGTTCAAAAGATTGACAAATTGAATTTAAGCTGGTCGGATTTATTTAGTAAAAAAGAAGATTTAATTAATAAAAAAACAAAAGAATTATCGAGCCTGACGATTGATTTCTCAGAGCAAAAAGAATTTTTAAGACAACAATTTATTGTTTTAAACAACATTGCCAAACGCACTGACTCTTCATTTACCGGTGCTGTAAAAGCACAAGAAGCGAAGCAAATTAAAGGTTTGGACAATTTGGAAAAAAGATTATTAAAAGCCGAAAAGAAAATTTTAAGCAATGAACTAGAACGCATTTCTATAATTCAAAATGAGCTATTCCCTAATGATGGTCTTCAAGAACGCAAGCAGAATTTTTCAGAATTTTACATAATAAGTGGTGATCGATTGATTTCAAAATTGCTAGTCTCACTCAATCCTTTAGATCAAAATTTCACTTTATTAATTGTATAAACCTAACTCAAAATTCCATTCCCAAATCCAAAGATTATTTATAACTTTCGATTGAACAAAATCGAAAAATGAATACACCTATTTATATACTGGGAACCGGATTATCTCATGATGGTTCTGCGGTATTGCTGAAAGATGGAAAAATTTGCGTAGCTATCGAAAAAGAACGCATTACAAGAATAAAACACGATGGTGGTAACGATACAGATGTGATTCAATATTGTTTAGATGCCGAAAACATTACAATTGAAGATGTTAGTTTAGTGGTACAAAGTGAAAACTTTACTATTCCTTCTCGAGAGCGCTTCAAAGGTAAACGCCTATTTACAGAAAAATCTACACCCGAAATCATCACAATATCTCATCACCTTGCCCATGCCTACAGTGCTATTGGGACATCACCTTTCACCGAATGTGCTGTTATGGTTATTGATGGGTGTGGGAGTCCACTGGATCAATTTTTAACATTAAATCCAGAGGATAAACACACAATTGCAGAACATTATTTAACAGCCAATGAAATGTTATGTGAAAAAGATAGTTTTTATTACTATGATGGAACAAGATTAAAAACAATATATAAAGATTTCAGTCCGATGGCTGAAGCAACAGAAAACCAACTAAAGCTACCAACCACTCGACATTCCATAGGAGGTTTTTATGCAGCAGTAAGTCATTATGTATTTGGTAACATGGACGATGTTGGTAAATTAATGGGACTAGCGCCTTATGGAAAATCTGGAGTATTTGAGACGGAAGCCTTTTATTTTGAAAATCAGAATGTCTATGTTTCAAACGATTGGAAAGCATTTTTAAATAACCCATCTCAGGGTTATGATTATTTCAAAGATAATTTTTCCTATTATGCAGATGTGGCAAAATGGGCACAAGAACAAGTTGAAAAGGCTGTTCTGAAATGTATCACCCAGCGCTACTCACTATTTTCCCACCCCAACCTTTGCTACTCCGGAGGAGTCGCTTTGAATGCAGTAGCCAATGCAAAACTGGAAGATACTGGCATAGCAAAAAAAATCTATTGGGAACCCGCCGCCGCTGATAATGGTTTGGCATTAGGATGTGCATTTTACGGTTGGCTTCATCATTTAAAAATGCCCAAAATACCTCATGATGGTTCTACCTGTTTTGGAAAAAAATACAGTGATGAGGAAATCGAACAAGCATTAAAAAATGTTGACCATACAAAATACATGGTAAATTATTTTCAAGATGAAGATAACTTATTACAACATTGTGCTAAGAACATTGCTAATGGAAAAACGATTGCTTGGTTTCATGGAGAATCCGAATTTGGCCCAAGAGCATTGGGCAGACGCAGTATTTTGGCCCATCCCGGTATAAAAGGAATAAAACAACACATTAATAGTAATATTAAATTTAGAGAAGATTTTAGACCTTTTGCACCCGCTGTTCCAGAAGAAAGAGTAAGTGAATATTTTGAAAAAGGAAGAAACAGTCCTTATATGATTTTGGTCGATAAGACACGTATAAAATATATTGAATCACTCCAAAACACCACACATGAAGACGGTTCTGCTAGAGTACAAACCGTCAATAAAAAATGGAATGAACGTTTTTATAAACTTATCGAATATTTTGATACTATATCTGGAATAGCGGTACTCTTAAACACCAGCTTAAACAGACGTGGTATGCCAATGGTAGAAACGCCAGAAGAAGCTATTGCTCTTTTTGAAGAAACCGCTCTTGACATTTTGATTTTGGAAAATTATATGATTTCTAAAATTTAAGTTCCTAATCCCATTGTGAACTGAATTTGATAAAATATTTTTTAAGGATACGTTTTAAAACACTACTTTTGCCGCAAATTAAAAAATAAGAAAAAATGGCAAGTAATAGAACTTTTACTATGATTAAACCGGATGCGGTTGAAAAAGGAAACATCGGTGGAATTTTAAATATGATTACTGAAGGTGGTTTCAGAATTGTATCAATGAAATTAACACAATTAACTGTGGCTGATGCTCAAAAATTTTATGCTGTTCACTCAGAAAGACCATTCTTTGGTGAATTAGTAGAATTCATGACAAGAGGTCCAATCGTAGCTGCTATCTTAGAAAAAGATAACGCTGTTGAAGATTTCCGTACTTTAATTGGTGCTACTAATCCAGCTGATGCTGCTGAAGGAACTATCCGTAAAAAATACGCTACTTCAATTGGAGAAAATGCAGTTCACGGATCTGATTCTGATGAGAATGCAGCTATCGAAGGTGCTTTCCACTTTGCAGGAAGAGAAATGTTCTAATATAACATATATTTCAAAGAAAAGCCGTTCAATTGAACGGCTTTTTTATTACTTATACTTTTCAAAAATTCCTTGTACTACTTCATCTGTTTGTGAAAACCTTACTTTTTTCTCGACAGTTTTGGGTGGCGCAACCCTTTCTGTACAATCTAAAATCCTACAGGATTCACAAGTCACTCCTACTTCACGTCTTTTTATCTTATCATCATTTAAGAATGTAATTTTAGAAGAAGAATTTGGAGTAATCATGATACCAAAACCAATACTACGATAATAACCACTTCTAAAAGGATCTTTAGTTGCCGATGACATCGTAAAATATTCCACTCCACTATGTGTATATGATGATATTTGAGTATCAAATAAATGATCTTTGTCAATATTTGGAATTTCTTTTATAGTTTTTAAAGAAATCCATCTTCTACAGTAATGCTCGTAACTTTCATTAGCATGAGGTTCTAACAAATTAGTAATATGCAATTCTTTAGTTAACTTAATATCACTTTTATCTGGTTTATAACTAAAACGAAGAAAAAATAGATTTTTTAAATTAAAATCTTTAGGCAAAATATTAGTCAAACGTTGATAAAAAGTCTCTGGAGAATCTGTATACTCAGCAATTAAATTTTGAAATTCAATCGCATCAAATGTTTTCTTTTCAAAAAATGTCTTTAGTTTTTTTACCAATGGCTTTCTTGGAATCAATAAGGCTCCAGCAAAATAAGATGCCAGGAAATTATTCAATACTTGATCAAAACGTTCAAACTTAATCCATGAAAAAGTATATAATCTATCAGTAATATTTAGATAGTTGTAAGCTATCTCTTTTGCATAAATAAACATTCTTTGCGATTCATCTGTTTCAGAAGAAACCAATAGAGTTTTAGAAGTAGGAACAAAAACCGAGCGAAGATTAATCAATTCCTTATGTTGTGATAATTCATCATTATTTATTGTATAACCATATTCTTCAATCAAAATTTCTTCCAGTTCGTGAATAGACAATCTCTTATTTAAATCTATTGAATACGCTTTAGCAAACTTCTCAACCTGGCTTTCGATTTCGTCAAAATAGTTATTATTGGCTTCCTGATACGAACGAAGTGCAGCCAAGAAAAAACTTTCTCTGGTTAGATTGTAATGCTTTGCAATTTCAAAGAGTGTACTAATAAATGCATTAACCTTCACTGGAGCTTCTGCAATGATATCAATCAAATCGCTTTCTTTAATCCCAAATAACTCTAATGGAATTTCTTTTAGTATGTTAGATTGAAGAATTTCTCCAATAGGTGCCAAATTTTTATCTAATTTCAGAGAAACTAAATGATCGTAATTAGATTCTAATGCTTCTGCCAATAAAAGGATTTTATCTCTTTTTGGATATTTCTTTCCTTTTTCAATTTCATTAAGATAGGACTTTGACAAACCAGTCATTTTAGCCAAGCCAAATAAAGACAAATTTTTTTCTGTCCGCATTTGCTTCATTTTTAATCCAAAAATTAATCGGATATACTCTTCTTCAATCATTATAACTACTAAGATTATTAGTTTCTAACAAAGATAGAACTTTTAATGAATTTTGCAATTTTAAAATATTTTGCGAACGTTCGCTTGTTTTGTAAAAATTAATTTTATAAGTTTGTTCGCATAAAACTAAATAAACACAAAAAATGGAAATAGCAATCAATCAAAACTACAAGGCAAACAATCAACTTGCCTTCAACGACATACTAACTGATGATGCATTAGCTTTCTTAGAAGCTTTACATAGAAAATTCAATCAAAAAAGGATTGAGCTTTTAGAGAAAAGAGAAATTCAACAAGAAATATTTAATTCTGGCGAAGTACCAGTTTTCCCACTAGAAACAAAAAGTGTACGAAATACAGCATGGACGGCCGCAAAAATTCCAGATGCTTTATTGGACAGAAGAGTTGAAATTACTGGTCCAGTTGATCGAAAAATGGTAATTAATGCATTAAACTCAGGTGCTAAAACCTTTATGGCAGATTTCGAAGATAGCTGCTCTCCTACTTGGAGTAATTTAATGGAAGGTCAACAAAATTTAAGAGATGCCATTACTAAAACAATTGATTTTGAACAAAATGGCAAAAAATACAGCTTAAACGAAAAAACTTCAGTCCTGCTAGTTCGTCCTCGCGGATTACATTTAGAAGAGAAAAACATTTCTTTTGAAGGAGAATTAGCTTCAGGATCATTAGTTGATTTTGGCTTATTTTTCTTTCATAATGCACAAAATTTACTTGCAAACGGTGTTGGTCCCTATTTCTATTTACCCAAATTAGAACATTACGAAGAAGCTCGTTGGTGGAATGACGTATTTGTGTTCAGCCAAGAATATTTAGGAATTAAACAAGGTACAATTAAAGCTACAGTGCTTATAGAAACCATAACCGCAAGCTTCCAGCTTGACGAAATCATCTATGAACTAAAAGAACATATTGCTGGTTTAAACTGTGGACGTTGGGATTATATTTTTTCATACATCAAAAAACTTAAAAACCATAAAAACTTCATCGTTCCTGACAGAGATCAAATCACGATGACAAGTCCTTTTATGAGTGCGTACTCATTACGAGTAATTCAAATTTGTCACAAACGAAATATTCTAGCAATTGGAGGAATGGCAGCGCAAATTCCAATCAAAAACGATGATGAAGCAAACAAAATAGCTTTCAATAAAGTAATTGCAGACAAAGAGAGAGAAGTAAAAAACGGACACGATGGAACATGGGTAGCTCATCCAGCATTAGTACCAATAGCCATGAAAGTTTTTAATGACAATATGCTTACAAAAAATCAGATGCATATTAGAAGAAATGAAATAAGTATTACCGAAGAACAATTATTAGAAATTCCTCAGGGAACGATTACCTTAAACGGAATTAAAAAGAACATTAATATCGGTATACTTTACATTGAATCGTGGTTAAGCGGAACAGGAGCTGCTGCATTATATAATTTAATGGAAGATGCCGCTACGGCAGAAATTTCAAGAGCTCAAATTTGGCTTTGGCTTAAACGAAATATAATCCTAGAAGATGGTAAAACATTCACACCTCATCTCCTAAAAGAATTGACCGAAATAGAGCTAATAAAAATTAAAGAAGATCTAGGCGAATTACGATTTACTAAAGGAAGGTTTGAATTGGCGACTGAACTATTCACTGAAATGTCATTAAGAAAAGAACTAGATGATTTCTTAACCACAATAGCATACAAATACTTATAAAAAAACTGCCAGATGCGGCAACATCTGGCAATTACATTCAAATAATTAATAATAACTATCTAAAGCACAACAAAATTATGAAAACTGAAGAAAGAATTCAACAATTAGTAACTGAATGGACTACTAACCCAAGATGGAAAGGAATTGAAAGACCTTATACTGCAGAAAAAGTAGTAGAATTACAAGGTTCTTATCAAATCGAACACTCCATTGCGCGTCGTGGTTCAGAAATACTATGGAGAAAATTACATTCTCAGGACTGGGTAGCTGGACTAGGTGCTATGACAGGAAATCAGGCTATTCAAGAAGTAGAAGCTGGATTAGAAGCAATATATTTAAGTGGTTGGCAAGTTGCAGCTGATGCTAACTTGGCTGGAGAAATGTACCCAGATCAATCATTATATCCTGCTAACAGTGTACCTCAAGTTGTAAAAAGAATAAACAATGCATTGTTGCGTGCCGATCAAATACAATCTGTAAATAAAGTTGAAGACAAAAAAGACTATTTAGTTCCTATCGTGGCTGATGCAGAAGCCGGTTTTGGCGGAAATCTAAATGCCTTCGAACTTATGAAGGGAATGATTGAAGCTGGTGCTGCGGGAGTACACTTTGAAGATCAGTTATCATCTGCAAAAAAATGTGGCCATTTAGGAGGTAAAGTTTTAGTACCAACACAAGAGGCAATAAATAAATTAGTAGCTGCTCGTTTAGCTGCAGATGTTATGAATGTACCAACTTTAATTGTTGCGCGCACAGATGCTGATGCTGCCAACTTACTAACAAGTGATATTGACGATAGAGATAGAGAATTTATTACTGGAGAAAGAACTCCTGAAGGTTTTTTCTATGTAAATGCGGGATTAGAACAAGGCATTAGTCGTGGTTTATCCTATGCTCCTTATGCAGATTTGATTTGGTTAGAAACTTCTACTCCAGACATTAATGAAGCTAGAAAATTCGCTGAAGCCATTCACGCACAATATCCTGGAAAACTATTGGCATACAATTGTTCTCCATCATTTAACTGGGCCGCTAAATTGAGCGTAGTACAAATGGAAACTTTCAGAGAAGATTTAGCAGCATTAGGATATAAATTTCAATTTATCACTCTTGCAGGTTTTCACGCATTAAACACTTCAATGTTTGAATTAGCTTTAGCCTACAAGAAAAAAGGAATGGCTGGTTATTCAGAATTACAACAAAAAGAATTTGCTTTACAAGCTGAAGGCTTTAGAGCAGTAAAACATCAAAATTTTGTTGGAACATCATATTTTGATGAAGTACAAAATGCAGTAACCGCAGGATTAGCTTCGACTGTAGCAATGAAAGATTCGACTGAAACTGCACAATTTTAATTTTTTGGTTAATAAAAATGCCCCATAAATTGGGGCATTTTTTATTTTAATATAACATCTCTTACCACTTCTCTACCAAGCTCCTCATTTATCATCTTAATGATTTTATCCTTTCCATAGCTTAGTTCTTCTCTTAATACTGAAGAAGTTAACTCTACATACAAAGTTGATCCTTTAAGCAAAACATTTCTAGTATAATTGTTTACACCATTACCCATAAGATTTTTCCATGCATCTGCCACAGAAATTTGATTTAAGCCTTTATCTAATTTATTTGCTTCAATAATTTCCTTTAAAATATCGCTTATAGAACTTTCGTTACTCAGCCTTTTTGCCATACTGTGGTAATGAATTTATATTGACTTTTTTATAATAAAAATTTGCTCCTTCTTTTGATTCTAAAACCAATAAACTATCCGATAGTTTCAAAACATTTTCTGAATGCTTACCAAAATTAGAAGAAAAATCTAAAACTAATTCTCCTTCTTTTTCTGAAGCAACCATTTTTTCTTGCAAATCATCAACCAGAAAAGTTCCCATGGGTTGCCATCTCACCTTTTTATGAAAACCTATATTGTTTTTAATGTCAAAATATTCATAATTTTCATTAACAGGATAATCTTTTTCATCACCCTCAGGTGTTTCAACTTTTATAATTTGCCAATACCCTTTAATTTTATGTATACTAGTTATTTTTGCGTTTTCCTTACAAGACAACACTGTAATACACATTAACAAAATTATATTCTTTTTCATGTTGCAAAATTAACATATTACGTTAAACCTTTTTGAAAAAATATAGTCTAAATTTGAAATAACTAAATCAACCCAGATGAAACTTTTTTACACATTTAGTCTTTGCTTTTTATCACTTTTAGGCTGTAGTTCAGATGAAACCAGTGAAACTCCTAATTCAACAACTTCTCCTGAAGAGAATATATACTTTCCTCCAATTAATTCGGGTGAATGGCAAACAAAATCTATTGCTTCTTTAAACTGGAATCAGTCGGCAGTACAACCATTACTTGATTACCTTGAACTTAAACATACTAAATCCTTCATGATTTTAGTCAATGGCAGAATTGTAATGGAAAATTATTTCAATAGCCACACTTCTTCATCATTGTGGTACTGGGCAAGCGCTGGAAAAACATTAACATCTACCGTTACAGGAATAGCTCAACAAGAAAATTTTCTTAACATTAACAATAAAGTATCAACCTATATTGGAAATGGATGGACAAGTGAAACTCTAGCGAAAGAAGACCTTATTACTTGTAAACATCTACTAAGTATGTCTTCTGGTTTAGATGATGCTTTAGGAGATAATGTTGATCCTAGTAACTTACAATATAAAGCAGATGCTGGAACAAGATGGGCCTATCACAATGTTTATGTTAAACTTCAGGATGTAGTAGCACAAGCAACTGGTCAAAGTTGGAGCACATATTTTAATGCAAAACTTAGAGATAAAATTGGCATGAATGGAAGTTGGTTTCAAAGTGGAGACAATTCAGTTTATTGGAGTGACACAAGAAGCATGGCTAGATTTGGGCTTTTAGCACTAAACAAAGGTAACTGGAATGGTAATCAAATAATCAACACAACATATTTCAACGAAGCAACCTCTACATCACAAAATATTAATCAGGCTTATGGCTATCTATGGTGGCTAAATGGTAAATCGAGTTATCATTTACCTCAAAGTCAATTACAATTTAATGGTAGTATAATTCCATCTGGCCCTAACGATATGTTTATGGCTCTCGGAAAAAATGATCAAAAAATATATGTCGTTCCTAGCAAAAAAATGGTAGTAATTAGAATGGGTGATGCAGCAGACAATGTAAATTTAGCCTTATCTGATTTTGACAACACACTTTGGCAAAAAATAAATGCACTATTTCTATAGTGCATTTATTTTATAAAATATTTTTTTTTTTAAGAGCTAATCCAATTAATAACAACTTCGTCAATAGGTAGTGTTTGAGGCGACAATACTTTATCTAAATGACCTTTTTCATTTATTAAGTACTTTTGAAAGTTCCATTCAACTTTATTTTCTTCGATACCGTTTTTAGCTTTTGAAGTTAAAAACTGATATAAAGGATGCATTGACTCTCCTTTAACCGAAATTTTTTCCATCATAGGAAAAGTAACTCCGTAGTTTTTAGAACAAAAAGTAGCAATATCTGCATTAGTACCAGGCTCTTGATTTGCGAAATCATTTGCTGGAAAGCCAATAACAACAAAATTTTTACCTTTAAACTCATCATATAATGCTTGTAACTGCTCATACTGAGGTGTTAAACCACATTCTGAAGCTGTGTTAACAATCATTACTTTTTTTCCTTTTAATGAGGCTAAATCAAATTCTTTACCAGAAATGTCATTGACTTTGAATTGATAGATGTCCTCACCAGCTGTGTTTTCTTGAATTGATTCCACGTTAACTGCTTTGTTTTTAATACTGTCTTCTTGGTTTTTACAACTAAATGTAACCACCGCCATTAATGCTACAATAAGTAATTTCTTTTTCATGGTTATTTGTTTTTTTCAATTAGCTTGCGTCTAATATAAACAATTATCGAAAACGTTATGAAAAAAATTAACACATATCCGTAAATTTTAACATTTTGTTTTTCGCCAGAAGCATATGAATGCAAACCACTTAAGTGAAAATTAACTCCAAAATACGTCATTAAAATTGAAGCAAATGCTAGTACACTCATGAAATTATAAGTAAACTTACCTCTTAAAGCTGGCACAAATCGCATATGGATTACAAATGCATAAACCATGATACTAATTAGAGCCCAAGTTTCTTTAGGGTCCCATCCCCAGTAACGTCCCCAACTCTCATTTGCCCACTGACCTCCCAAAAAGTTACCTATTGTAAGCATCACTAAACCAACAGTTAAAGCCATTTCATTGATATAGGTAATCTCTTTAATATTCAAATCCATAACTTTTTTGTTATTTTTTGTTGTAAACAGCATCAATAACATGGCTACCAAACCTAGAATTGCTCCTAGCGCAAAAGGTCCATAACTTGCAACAATAACTGCTACGTGTATCATTAGCCAATATGAATTCAGTACAGGTTGCAGATTTGCAATTTCAGGATCCATCCAATTCCAATGCGCTACCATTAAAATCATCGCTGCAACAAATGCGGTAGATGCCACAGTTAATTTAGATTTTCTACCAAAAGCCAATCCAAAAAACATAATAGACCAACCTACATAAATCATTGATTCATAAGCATTACTCCAAGGTGCATGTCCTGAAATATACCAACGCGCTATTAATCCCGCTGTATGCATTATAAACAATAAAGCAATTATAGCATGAAATGCATTAATTGTAATTGAAACCCATTTCTTTTTATTAAAGATATAAACGATAACAAAAACAAACATTAGTAAACCCGCATAGATATACCAAGAGTATAATTTCTTGAAGATATCATATTTGTTATAAGCAACTTCTAAATCGATTTGTTTGTCAGTAGGACGAACCTCATATCCATATTTCTTTTGGTATTTATCTAAACCAACAACTAGACTATTAGCCAATTTGTAATCTTTAGAAAAAGAAGCTTTATCTAACGAATTCAAATAAAAAGGCAATACATTCTTAACTGTATCAAGAGCAGTATTTGTAGGCTCATTAAGTTCTAAATAACTTACCCATTTGTTATTTTTATCATATGGCTTAGGAAATATTTTTAATATTTGTCCACTTAAAGCAGAATATAACAGGTTCACTTTTTTATCAGCGTCAATAAAATCTTTTTCAAACTGACTAGGCACAGCAGCTTTGTAAGCTTTATCTAATTGATTGGTTAATTTATAATTTCCTTTAGCATCAAAGAAATCAATCATTTTAGCATACTTAACCTCTTTATCGATACCAATTAGTTTACGAATACTATCGTTTCCTCTTTTTAGGTAAATAATAGGCACCTCGTACCACACTTGAGGAAATTGTGTAATCGACAAGAACACCTGATCAGCATTCATATTTTTATATGTATCACTCTTGCTTACTTTACGAAGTAATTCTGATGAAAAGGTATTGATTGGCTTCATACGTCCTCCAGCATCCTGAATAACTAATCTACCAAACTTCTCAGCATGCTCCTTAGGTACTAAAAATTTATTTAGTAATGAATCTATTTGTTTTTCAGTTACTTTTTGATGACCATGATTGTTATGTTGAGCAAAAGCACCTAAAGACAAGAAAAATAAAACTATAGAAAGAGAAGCCTTTTTAATTCGGACTTTATCTAATTTTTCTTTTAACTCTCCAAAACGAGAATATTTTGTGAATAAAATTGCCATCATACCAAAGTATAAAAGAAAATATCCAATATATGTTATCCAAGTTCCCCAGAAATCGTGATTAACCGATAATTTAGTTCCCTTTTCATCGGGATCAAATCCGGCTTGAAAAAAACGATACCCTTTATGATCCAAAATGTTATTCATAAAAATTCTAGCTTCAAATGGCTTTTCGCCTTCTATTGTAACTTGACTTTCAAAAGCAGAATAGCTCTTTTCTGTTCCAGGATATTTAGAAGCTATAAATTTATTTAATTTAACTTTAAAAGGAAGTTCATATACTTTACTTCCAAAAATAACTGTATAATCTAAATCCCCTATTTTAAAACTTTGAGGTTCGCTTATTTTTCCTTTTGAGCCTAGTAAAGTGATTGTTTTTTCTTGATTTTGATTAGAAATTCTTAAAACTATTGCATCATCACTTTCTTTGTCTTTGTAATTTCCGTTAGATTTGTATTCTTTCACTCCTTTTATGGCAGCTTCTGGAAAAACAAATTGTGCTCCCCCTACATTGTATAATGATCGATACATTAAATCTGCTTTTGCATTTTTAACCACATTACCCTTAAATTGATCTGCCATACGCATAAAATTACCATCAAAAGGCGTCTCGATTGTAGAAACTTTGTCGTTGATAGTGATGTTTACCGCTCCAGCTGTGAACTTATTAAGTGAAAATAATATGTTGTGAATACTTTGCACTTCTCCTTCTTTCAGGTAATGTTCATGTCGACCACCTTCACCAGCTTCAACCATTTTTAGATAAAGAACACCTTTTTCGTCTTGTTTTATAGTTTCTTTAGCACCCATTATGTAATCAACAAGCTCAACTTTGAAAGGAATGTTACTAAACTGATATTCATCAGTAAAGGTATTATCTACTGCTGCAGAAAGTAATAATGGCTTTTCAAAAGTTCTTCTTTTAGTTTCTCCTTCGTGTTGTCCATCTACATACATTGTTAAATAAGTTCTATCTGAATAAAACTGATTTTCAGTTGCCCCTTCACGAATAGGCATCATTCCTTCATAACTAATATATCTAGTTATAAATGCACCTAAAAGAATTAAAATAAAAGATAAATGAAGGATTAAAGTTGCCCATTTTTCTTTTTTATACAACTGGTATCTTTTTATGTTTCCTAAAAAATTAATCATGAAGAAGAACATAATTACTTCAAACCACCAAGAATTATAAATTATTATTCTTGCTGTATCTGTGTTATAAGCGTCTTCGATAAAAGTTCCTGCTGCCATAGCTGCGGCGAATACTATAAATAATACAGCCATTAGCTTTGTTGAAAATAAAAAGGAGAATATTTTTTTGTCCATTGTTTTGGATTGATTTTTTTAGCGGAACAAAAATACTCAATTTGTTATTGCCAAGCGTTATTACAGTGGAAGTTTATCATGTTAAAAAAAACAAAAAAAGGCGAAACAAAATGTTTCGCCTTTTTTAAAATTTTATAAGTTATTAACTTTTTTCAAAAAGTTTTTTTACATCTTCTATAGTCATCATTTCAGACACACCAGTAGATGAAGTTACTTTATTTGTTGTCATAAATTGAACTGCCAGTTTACTAGTTGTTTTTGTGTAATGCAACCAAACATAATCATTAGGCAATTCTAATTTAATATCATATATAGGATTTGCATTAAAACCATCAATGATAATTTTATAGAAATTTTCGAAATCATTCTCAATATTCTTGAATGTGAAATTTCTAATGCTTTCGTCATCTTTGTTTTCAATATTCTTATAGAAGAAAGTGTATTGAGATCCTTCCTTTTGAATATAAACATCATTTGTTCCTACTCTACCTAATCTTTCTAAAGGAGTTGTAGGTAATACCTTAATTTGGCTAAAAGCCATACAACTAAAAAGAATTGCAAAAGCTGTGATGATTTTTTTCATGGTCATTGGGTTAAAAAATTAATATTTGCCAAACATAGGAAAAAATATTTTTTATAAAAAATTTAAAAAATTATTTATCAACAACTTATCGTTAAATCTATTCCTAAAAACCACATAACTACTCTAAAACCTTTTTCTTATTTTAGCAAAATGATTCGGATAGTTATTATTGGTTCTGGGAATGTAGCGCAACACTTGATTTCTGCTTTTACTAAAAGTAAGGATATAGAAGTGGTTCAAGTTTTTTCAAGAAAAAATGATGTAGACTCTTTTTTATTTCCTTCAAACAAAGTAATTTCTGACATCTCCCTATTAAAAGATGCTGATTTATACCTACTTTCTGTTTCAGATAATGCCATTGCTGAAGTTTCTGCTCAGATTTCTTTTACTAATAAATTAGTTGCACATACTTCCGGTACAACTTCGATAGAGATTTTAAGCGAGAATAACCGAAAAGGTGTTTTTTATCCATTGCAAACATTTACAAAGGGCAAAGAAGTTGATTTTAAGGAAATCCCAATTTGTTTAGAGGCACAAAACGAAGAAGATTACTTGCTATTAGAAAAAGTCGCCCAATCCATATCTAAAAAAGCTGTAAAAATATCATCTGAACAACGAAAAGCGATTCATGTTTCGGCTGTATTTGTATGCAATTTTGTGAATCATTTGTACCAAATAGGAAATGAAATTTGCTTGCAAAACAATATTCCTTTTGAAATACTTATACCACTTATAGAAGAAACTGCAGCAAAAATAAAAAGTCTTTCCCCTATGGAAGCACAAACGGGACCAGCAAAGAGGAATGACACAATTACGATAAATTCACATTTGAATTTCTTATCGAACGAAACCAACAAAGAAATTTATAAATTACTAACTAAATCTATTATAGACACCTATGTCAAAGAGTTATAAAGAAATTATGAATGACATCACTACTTTTATTTTTGATGTTGATGGCGTATTAACAGACGGTACTGTACATGTTTCTCAAACTGGCGAAATGCTTCGCGAAATGCATATTCGTGATGGTTTTGCAATGAAAGCTGCTATTGAAAGCAATTATCATGTTTGTATAATATCTGGTGGAAGTAATGAAGGGGTTCGTATTAGACTTCGCAATTTAGGAATCACAGATATTTACTTAGGTTCTCCAGATAAAGTTGAAACTTTTAAGGAGTACTGTGCTATTTATAACATAAAACCTGAACAGGTATTATATATGGGAGATGATATTCCTGACTATCATGTAATGAAATTAGTGGGATTACCTACATGTCCTCAAGATGCAAGCCCAGAAATTAAGGAAATTTCAAACTATATTTCACATAAAAATGGCGGTAAAGGAGCTGTTAGAGATGTAATTGAACAAGTCATGAAAGTTCAAGATAAATGGAATACTTATTTTAACGGAAAACACGATTAATATAACTACCATGAAATATCTAAAACTTATTCGATACATGAATTTATTGCTAATAGCATTAATGCAGCTAGTAGTTTTGTATGGTTTTTTAAAGGTTCAAAGTATAGATTTAGCATTAAACGATTGGCAATATTTTTTACTCATTATTGCTACTGTTTGCATAGCTGCAGGCGGTTATATCATTAATGATATTAACGATCAAGATGTGGATAAGATAAATAAACCTAAAAAAGCAATTGTTGGTAATCAAATAAGCGAATCGCTTGCTTACAATTTATATGTTGGCTTTACTATCGTAGGAGTCGGTATAGGTTTTTATTTATCTAATTTTGTGGAAAAGCCTAGCTTTGTTACCCTATTTATACTTTGCTCAGCATTACTGTATATATATGCTACCAATTTTAAACAAATTGTATTAATTAAAAATCTTGTTGTGGCTTTTTTGCTCGCTTTCAGTATCATTATTGTGGGGTTAATAGATATTTTTCCGGTAACACACGCTGGCAATCAGGCTCAAATGCGAATGACGTTTTCTATTCTTACTGATTTTGCAATAATGGCTTTTATTATAAATTTTATTCGAGAAATAGTAAAAGATCTTGAAGATATTAATGGTGATTACAATAACGGAATTAAAACTTTACCTATTATACTAGGGGTATCAAGAACTGCTAAAGCAACTCTAATACTTTCTTTTTTACCTTTTGCAGGTATATTATATTACACTTATAATTATTTGTTCCATTTACAATACGCAACAATTTACATCCTTGCATTCTTAATTGGTCCTCTAATTTATTTTATGATTAAAGTAAGTGGAGCAAAAAACAAAAAGGATTTTAAACACTTAAGCGATGTTTTAAAGCTAATTATCTTCTTTGGTATTCTTTGTATAGGAGTAATTGGATTAAATATAAAATACTATGTTGCATAATAAACTTAAAGACATTACAATAATCTTAGCTTCTGGTTCTCCAAGGAGACAACAATTTTTTAAAGATTTAGATCTTAATTTTGAAATTAGAATTCGAGAAATTGAAGAAGTTTTCCCTCCTCACCTGCAATCTTATGAAATCACAAATTATTTAGCAAAGCTAAAAGCAGATGCTTTTGATGATTTAAATTCTGACGAATTACTAATTACCAGCGATACTTTAGTTTTATTAGACGGAATAACGTTGGGTAAACCTTCTTCTGAAGAGGAAGCCATCAAAATGCTTCAAAATTTATCAGGAAAAACTCATGAAGTAATTACTTCTGTATGTTTTAAAACAAAAAATAAGACTGAAGTTATATACGAAATAACAAAAGTTACTTTTTCAGAATTATCCTTAGAAAGTATCCAATATTACATTACAAAATACAAACCTCTTGACAAAGCTGGAAGCTACGGAATTCAAGACTGGATTGGCCTTATTGGCATTTCAAAAATAGAAGGATCTTATACAAATGTTGTAGGTTTACCCACCGAAAAAGTATATCAATATTTGTTGAAATTTAAGCTTTAAAGACATTTGATATTTTTTTTGGCATAGTTGTTGGATAATATTACCCAAACAAGTTCGTTATACTATTACCCATAACTTAAAACCATAGATTATGAAAAATATCAAATTAATTTTAGGAACATTTTTACTATTTTTTACATTGCAGTCTAGTGCACAAGTATCAGTAAGTTTAAACATTGGAGGTCCACGTGACTGGTGCGATCATCATGATGAAAGAGTTCAATATGTTTACTTACCAGAATTAGAATGTTATTACGATAATTATGCATCTGTATATCTTTACATGGGACCTAATGGATGGATTCGTTCAAGATATTTACCAGAATATTGCCACGGATATGATATAAATAGAGCTCGTTATGTAGTTATTGATTATAGAGGACATTCTCCTTGGAGATATTTTAACGACCACCGTCGTATGTATTACAGAGATGGATACCGTAATTATCGTCAAGAATATTATCGCCCACAACACAGAAGAAGCAATCATGTAGCTGTAGTTCAACATAGAGACTACGATAATGGTCCTCGTTATTACAAAAGAGATCGCGATGACAATGACAGAGGAGGACACGGAAATGGAAGAGGACATGGAAATGGTCACGGTCACGGAAGAAGATAATAATCATCTACTTAAATAGAAATTCAGAGAGCTTAGGTTCTCTGTTTTTTTTTATATCCTTAACTTTGAAATTCTATTTTTCAAGTGATACTAAACATTTTATTCCTCTAAGTAAATCTGCTATCTTTGCGCAAAAGAATTTACATTGAGGTATTTTATAGAATTTGCTTACAAAGGAACTCACTATCATGGTTGGCAATACCAACCAAATGCTATTTCAGTTCAGGAAACTCTGAACAAAGTATTTTCAACATTATTACAAGACGAAATCGAGATTGTTGGAGCAGGCAGAACAGATACTGGTGTTCATGCTTCTCAAATGTATGGTCACTTTGATTCTGAAAAAATTTTTGACTCAGAAAAACTTACTTACAAAGCCAATTCATTTTTGCCTAAAGACATAGCCGTTTTCAAAATAATAAAAGTCCACGATGAGGCTCATGCACGATTTGATGCTACCTCAAGAACTTATCATTACCACATTTCTACAATAAAAGATGTTTTTAACAATGAGTTAACTTGGTTTTCCCAACAAAAGTTAGATATTGAGGCTATGAATAATGCTGCTAAATTATTATTGAATTTTACAGATTTTCAATGCTTTTCTAAATCAAACACTGATGTTTTTACATATAATTGCGACATCACAGAAGCATATTGGACTCAAAAAAACAATGAACTTGTTTTTACCATCAGTGCCGACAGATTTCTTCGTAACATGGTTCGCGCCATTGTAGGCACATTGGTCAATATTGGTTTACATAAAATCACAATGGAAGACTTTATCAAGATAATAGAAAGTAAGGATCGAAAAAAAGCAGGGTTTTCGGTACCAGCTCAGGGACTTTTCCTTACTCAAATAAAATATCCGTACATCAACAACGATGAAAACATTTGACACAAGACTTTTTAAACGCATTTTAGAATATACTAAACCCTATAAATTTCGCTATAATAGCGTAATTATTTGGGCTATATTACTTTCTATTTTTGCAGCGTTACGTCCCTATTTACTTAAAAATATTATTGACGATTATGTTTTTCCTAAAAACAACAATGGTTTTGTTGTTATGCTTACTATAATGGGAATAACATTATTACTCGAAGTACTTGCTCAATTTTATTTTGTGTATTGGGCAAACTGGTTGGGTCAAGATATCATTAAAGATATTAGAATAAAACTCTTTAAGCATTTATCTAGCTTTAAAATGAGTTATTATGATCATGAACCAGTTGGTAAACTTGTAACAAGAACTGTATCTGATATCGAAGCAATTGCCCGAATTTTTAGTCAAGGGTTATTTATGATTATAAGTGACTTGATGAAAATGTTTGCCATTTTAATTTTCATGTTTTACATGAACTGGAAGCTAACGATGATTGTTCTATTTTCAATGCCAATTTTGATTTATGCAACAAGAGTTTTTCAAATAAAGATGAAAGGTGCTTTTGAAGAAGTAAGAACACAAATTTCCGAAATGAACACTTTTGTTCAAGAAAGAGTTACAGGAATGAAAATCGTTCAACTTTTCACAAGAGAAGATATCGAATATGAAAAATTTAAAGAAATAAATCATAAACACAGAGTCGCTTGGGTAAAAAACGTGTGGTACAACTCCATTTTTTTTCCAATTGCTGATATTGTTACTTCACTGACATTAAGTTTTATTATTTACTACGGAGCAATTTTGGTACTTAACCATGACCCTTTTACAGAAAAAGGAGATTTATTTGCCTATACCATGTATATCGCAATCTTTTTTACTCCACTTCGTCAAATTGCCGATAAATTTAATGAGATGCAGATGGGAATGATAGCGGCCAATAGAGTTTTTGAGGTGCTTGATGATAACAGTCATTTAGAAGACAGCGGAACAAAAATCGCTCCTGACTTTGAAGGGAACATTAAGTTTAAAAATGTTGTTTTTGGATACAAAAAAGATGAAGATGTATTAAAAAACATCAATTTAAGCATTAATAAAGCACAAACGGTAGCCATAGTAGGCGCTACTGGAGCTGGAAAATCAACTATTATCAATTTATTAAATCGTTTTTACGAAATAAAATCGGGCGAAATATCTATTGACAATCATAACATAAATGAATACACTTTAGACAGTCTTCGCAAGCAAATTGCAGTTGTACTTCAAGATGTGTTCTTATTTGCCGATACAATTCACAATAACATTACGCTAAATAATTCAGACATTTCTAGGGAAGAAGTAATAAAGGCTGCTAAAGAAATTGGCGCCCATGATTTTATAATGAGTTTACCAGGCAATTATGATTATGATGTAAAAGAAAGAGGAATCATGTTATCCTCTGGACAAAGACAGTTAATAGCATTTTTGAGAGCTTATGTGAGTAATCCAAGTATTCTAATTTTAGATGAAGCTACTTCATCTATTGATGCCTATTTAGAAGAATTAATCCAAAAAGCAACTGATACATTAACCAAGAATAGAACATCCATTGTTATTGCACATCGATTAGCAACAGTTATTAATGCTGATAAAATTGTAGTGTTAGACAAAGGAATAGTTGTAGAAGAAGGAAGTCATAATCAGTTACTGCAAAAAGAAAATGGTTTTTACAAAAAACTATACGAAGCACAATTTATTAACCACGAAGAAATATAAAATAAGTAAAATGCAAAAATTTTCAATCGAATTAGCCGTAAGAGACTATGAACTAGATGTACAAGGAATTGTGAACAATTCTGTTTATCAAAATTATTTAGAGCATGCACGTCATGAATTTTTACATCATCATGGTATCGATTTTGTCGAATTTGCTCAAAACAATATCATGTTAGTTGTAAAATCTATCGAAATGAATTTTAAAAACTCACTTGTTAGTCGCGATAAATTTAAAATTGAAGTTTCGGCAGAAAAAGAAGGTAATTTGAAAGTAGTTTTTCACCAAGATATAACTCGATTATCAGATAATAAATCAATTTTATCTGCAAAAGTTACGGGTGTAGCCATCAAAAATGGAAGACCTGTTGCTCCAGACACAATTCCACAAATTGAAAGTTTTTTAAGTTAGTTCAGTTACCAACTTAACACACTCCACCGCTTCTTTTACATCATGTACTCTTAAAATATTGGCACCTTTACTTAAAGCCAATGTATTTAGAGCAGTTGTACCGTTTAGCGCCTTTTCTGGTGTTGTTTCCAATGTTTTATAAATCATAGATTTTCTAGAAATACCAACTAAAAGAGGTAATTCTAACATTTGAAACAACTCTAGCTTGGAAAACAATTCGAAATTTTGTTCAGTTGTTTTTGCAAAACCAAAACCAGCATCAACGATTAAATCATTAATACCTAAACTTCTGGCTTGTGCTATTTTTTCAGAAAAATAAAACAATATATCCTTTACAATATCATCATACTGCGTTAATTGTTGCATAGTTTGCGGAGTTCCTCTCATATGCATCATAACATAAGGTACTTGAAGTTTTGCAACCATTGCCATCATGTTTTCATCTAAATTTCCAGCAGAAACATCATTTATAATTGCTGCACCAGCGTTAATAGTTTCTTCGGCAACTTTAGCATAAAATGTATCTATGGAAAGTAGCGTTTCCGGGAAGTTTTTCAAGATTAAATTTACCACTGGCACTACTCTTTTCAATTCATCTTCAACTGAAATCAAACCAGCTGTAGGCTTTGTGGTTTGTCCGCCAACATCAATAAAAGCTGCCCCATCTATGAGGATTTTCTCTACTTGTTTCAAGATTACATCATCTGAAGAAAATTTGCCTCCATCGTAAAAAGAATCTGGAGTCACATTCAAAATCCCCATCACTTTTGGGCTTGCTAAATCGATTAAGTTTCCTTTACAATTGATGGTCATTTTTATATTTTTTTTAAAGAAATTCTAAACAAAAAAGGCTATTTTTGGACAAACTAGATACAAATATAAATTAATAATGAGTAACACCTCACAACAATACGACGCAATCATTGCAATTTGTCGTGATTTATACACCAAAAAATTACAAGATTATGGCTGTGCTTGGCGCATACTTCGATTGCCATCACTTACTGATCAAATATTTATAAAAGCGCAACGCATACGTTCATTACAAGAAAATGAAATACGAAAAGTTGACGAAGGAGAAGCTTCAGAATTCATCGGTATAATAAACTATTCTGTCATGGCTTTAATCCAACTAGAAAAAGGGGTTGCAGATCAACCCGATTTAAGCGTTGAAGAAGCTGTTAAACTATATGATGAAAAGATCAAATTGACAAAAGATTTAATGGAAGCTAAAAATCATGATTATGGTGAAGCGTGGAGAGACATGAGAGTTAGTTCACTAACCGATTTGATTTTACAAAAAGTATTAAGAGTTAAACAAATTGAAGATAATAAAGGAAAAACAATAGTATCCGAAGGGATTGATGCCAATTACCAAGACATGATTAACTATTCTGTTTTTGCTTTAATACACATGGATTTAAAAAAATAAACATGAAATATTTAGTACACTTTTCACGTCTTTTTGTTGGCGTATTATTTATAATCTCTGGATTAATTAAACTAAATGATCCTATTGGTTTTTCATACAAATTAGATGAATACTTTGGAGAAACTGTATTTAATTTACCTTTTTTACTTCCTTTTACTCTCAACTTAGCTCTTTTTGTAGTTATCATGGAAGTGGTTTTAGGTGTAATGTTATTGGTTGGTTACAAACCAAAATTTACCGTTTGGAGTTTATTAGGATTAATTGTATTCTTTACCTTTTTAACGTTCTATTCGGCCTATTTTAATGTGGTTAAAGACTGTGGTTGTTTTGGTGATGCCTTAAAATTAACTCCTTGGGAGTCTTTTACAAAAGATGTAGTCTTACTAGTTTTTGTTCTAATTCTTTTCTTCGGGAAACAACATATAACACACTTATTTAGTTCGAAATTTGCTTCTGCAGCTTCAATACTAAGTATTCTTTTAAGTTGTTATTTAGGCTATCATGTATTGAATCATTTACCAGTAATTGACTTTAGAGCATTTGCTGTTGGAAAAAATATACAAAAAGGGATGGAAATTCCTGAAGGAGCTCCAAAATCTGAATATGAAATGAAATTCATTTATGAAGTTAATGGAGTTAAAAAAGAATTCACTGATAAAGAATTAATGAATTTACCACCTAATGCTAAATTTATTGATAGAGTGGACAAACTAGTCAAAGAAGGATACGTACCTCCTATTCATGATTTTAGTCTTGAAAAAGATGGTACAGATGAAAAAGATCAAATCCTTTCCGAAGAAAAGGTTGTTTTCTTTACGATGTATGACTTAAATAAATCTGCAAGTCAAGGATTAGAAAAACTTGAAGCGTTTTATAAAAATGCAAAATCAAAAGGTTATAGAGTATTTGCTTTAACAGGTTCTGCAGGAGATGAAATTGCAAAAACAAAAAAACAATATGGCTTGACTTTTGACTTTTATTTTTGTGATCCTACAACCATTAAAACAATAGAAAGAGCTAACCCTAGTATAGTTGTTTTAAACAAAGGCACTGTGCTGCAAAAAGCACATTATAATGATATTGACTCAATAAAACTATAATTATGAAAATTAAGAACAAAGAGCGTTTTATTTTAAATTCAATTATTTTAATTTTTTGGTTATTTTTTTTGACAGTATCCGAACCATCAGAAAAGAGAATCTTAAATATTTCAACTAATATATTCTTGGGTTTCGCGATGTCTCTTGCATCAATCATTCATATTTACAAATTATTAGATTTATCTAAACAAATAAAAATTAACTAAAATGTTTAAATTTAAAGTATCAAAATTCGATTTCTATTTATCAATCTTATTTGTAATATTAGGTTTTATATTAATTCCTTTATCAGATAATAGTCAAACTAACAAAATAATTTGGGGATCATTAGCATTATTACATTGTGTAAAAATTTATAATTATTTCAAACAAAATAAAGAAAATGAACAATGAAAAAAATAGCAGTAATAATATTACTTATAGGAGGAATTCTTTTAGCATTTGCGTATTCGGCAAAAAAACAAAAAGACAAATTCTCTGACGAAGCCTTAGCTGCAATATTAAAAGATACAGCAGGTAACGAAATTTCTTTTCAAGAGATCATAAACAAAACTAATGGTAAACCAACTGTTATAGAGTTTTGGGCTTCGTGGTGTGGTGACTGTGTAAAAAACATGCCTAAACTAAAAGAATTACAGGCTAATCATCCTAATGTAAATTTTGTTTTCTTATCGGCAGATAAAACCTCTGAGGCGTGGCTAAAAGGAATTGAAAAACATCAATTATCAGGAGATCATTACTTAATGGAAGGTGGAATGAAAGGAAAATTTGGTAAATCAGTAAACCTTGATTGGATACCAAGATATATTATCCTTGACAAGACAGGAAAAATTGCCATATATAGAGCAATCGAAACCGATCATGAACAAGTGAACAATCTACTAAAAACATTATAAAATGAGACAAAAAATAGTAGCCGGCAACTGGAAAATGAACAAAAATGCTGGGCAAACACAGGAATTAATTGCCGAATTATTACAAAAACTTCCTCAAACTGAAGCTAAAGTTATCATAGCGCCAACCTTTGTAAATCTGGCACAAGCTGTAATCCAAACAAAAGGAACATCTGTCGAAGTAGTCGCTCAAAATATGCACCAAGCAGAAGGTGGCGCCTTTACTGGAGAAATCTCGGCTGATATGCTAACAAGTATAGGAATTAAAACTGTAATTCTAGGACATTCTGAGCGTCGTGCTTACTTTCATGAAACAGATAGTTTATTAGCCAATAAAGTGGATACCGCTTTAAAACATGATATGAAAATTATTTTTTGTTTTGGAGAAGAACTTAAAGATCGACAAGACAAACAACACTTTAATGTGGTTGAATACCAATTAAAAGATTCTTTATTTCATTTAGGTGAAGATGCATGGAAAAACATCATTTTAGCTTACGAACCCGTTTGGGCAATTGGGACAGGAGAAACTGCAAGTCCAGAACAAGCTCAAGAAATGCACAAATTTATTCGTGAAACTATTTTAGAACGTTACGGAAATACGATTGCTGATAATGTTTCTATTTTATATGGAGGAAGTGTGAAACCAGACAATGCAAAAGAAATTTTCTCTCAACCTGATGTTGATGGTGGTTTGATTGGTGGTGCTTCGCTAAAAGCTGATGATTTTATTGGGATAATTAATGGCATTTGATTAAAATTTAAAGTTATACTATTGATAGTAATTAATTTTATTAAGCAATCCCAAAATTGATTTTAAGTATTCAATAAATAAATAAAAAGCCTCTTTAAAAGAGGCTTTTTATTTATTTATTGAATATTTCTGTCATCACCTTTGCTTCAGTAGCATTTGGGAAAGTGATTTTAAGTTTTTGTGCTAATGTTGGTGCTATTTGAGTTATCTCCTTCTTATCATGAGACTCTCCTTTCCTAATATCCCAACCAAAGAAAATGCAAGGTACATGAGTATCATAGCTGTATGGAGTTCCATGTGATGTTCCTGTTCCATAATATTCTATATAACCAGGTTTGTCTAAAATAATTAAATCCCCATTTTGTGTTGGATCATATCCTTTAAACATGAAATTTAAATAATAATCGTTTGCAGAAGGTGTCAAAATTTCTTCTTCTGTATATATTCTTCGAATATGTTTTTGAGTCATTAAAAACTCTTTGAATGCTTGTTTTACTCTAACCAATTCTAATCCTTTAGCTTTAATTTTTTCTTTATCAAAAAAGACATTATAATTTGAATAATTTAACAACAAGTCATCCCCAAAATAAGTTTTAGAAAATTCGGCCATAGCCATTTCTAGATTTTTCTCACTTACACTTTCAACCTCGTATTTGTTATCTTTTAAATGATTTACATTTTCGGCTCCAGCATGATCTGCTGTTAAGAAAACTAAATAATTTCCTTTGCCAACCTTAACATCTAAATATTGTAAAAAAGAACCTATTGTTTGATCTAAACGCAAATAAGTATCTTGAAGCTCTATTGAGCGAGGTCCAAATGTATGCCCAACATAATCTGTAGATGAGAAACTAACCGTTAAAAAGTCTGTAATATTATCTGCTCCCAAACCTTCATTATCGATAGCTCTTACTGCAAAGTCTGCTAACAAATTATTTCCGTAAGGACTTGTGCGTAAAACCCCAGCATCATTAGCATCCATCATTTCCTTCATGTTATAAGGAAAAAAGGCTGATTTTTTATACATCTTACCTTCATATGGGTTATCATCCGGAAGGCTTTCATTATATACTTCTTTAGATTTTAAAAGCCCCCATCCTTGATTAATATATCTTTCGTAATTTTTTTCATTATTAAAAGTAGTTACCCAAGATGGTAACTCTTTTCCATAAAAAGTACTTGAAATGAAAGACCCAGTTTTACTGTACCAAAAAGCAAAATTAGCAAAATGTCCTGCAGGCAATATTGCTCCTCGATCTTTTAAACTGATTCCGATTACTTTACCTTTAAAATTTGTTGCCAAACGAAGTTCATCTGTAATTGTAGTGGCTTGTAAATTCTTAGGAGACATTTGCCCTTCTTTTTCAGTACCATTACCAATTGTTTGAACCGAAGCGTCATCTGTACAATATACATCTTTCCCTAATGTTCTATGAAACCATTCGTTACCTACAATTCCATGACTTGCTGGTGTTGTTCCTGTGTAAACAGATGCATGACCAGGAGCTGTATATGTAGGCATGTAATTGTAATGCATGTTGTGAAAAGTGAAGCCATTGTTTAATAAACGTTTGAATCCATTTTCAGTAAAATCATCTGAAAAACGATACAAATATTCCATCTTCATCTGGTCTACTACAATACCAACTACTAACTTAGGTTTAGAAGCAGTCTGAATTGCTTGTTGCTGTTGTGCAAAAGCCATAAAGCTAATTAGAATATTTATAGAAAGTAATATTTTCTTCATTATTGGGTAATTAAATTTTATTAATTGAAAATCAAATATTATACCAAGGCGCAAAGGTAAAAAATCCCCTCAAATGTGAGGGGAAATTCTATTTTGTATATTTCATGTTATAAACCAAAATTCTTCCTTGATGTCTAACATATAATTGATTGGTATTGTTCGATTTTCGAGTATGAATTTCTACTCTACATTTTTCTCCATCTTGATCTGTACAATTGAATGAAACAATGTCTTTTCCTCCTACACTTACTTTATCATTATATTCATAAATTCTATAAAATTGAACCAATTCTGAATATACTGCAATTAGGTTTTTTTTAGAATCTAATGTAGCCACAATCTTTGCTTCTCTAAATGGGGTAAAAGGACTCCATTTTCCGTCTTGCTTTACAGACATTGCAACTTCAGAAATTTCAAATCTATAATTTTGGCTAAATGTTTTAGAAGTAAATAGAATCGAAAACAAAAAAACGATTAAAATTAATTTTTTCATATTATAATTGAGGAATATTATTTTTAGCATTTTCAAATTCAGTAACCATATCTTTTATAATTTCGACTACTGGCTTTATATCTTTTATAAGACCTGCAATTTGACCAATCTCTAATTCCCCTTCTACTAAATCACCTTCAAACATACCTCTTTTAGCTCTTGCTCTTCCTAGTAAGTTTTTTAAGTCATCTACAGATGGACATTGACTATACAACTCCTGCACATCGTTATAGAATTTGTTTTTAATCAGTCGCACTGGTGCCAATTCTTTTAAAGTAAGCTGTGTTCCTCCTTCTTCTAAATCAACAATAGTTTTCTTGAAATCATCATGAGCAGAACTTTCAACTGAAGCTGCAAAACGAGACCCAACCTGAACTCCATCGGCACCTAGAACCATGGCAGCTAGCATTCCTCTTCCAGTAGCAATACCTCCTGCAGCAATTAACGGAATATTGATTTTCTCTTTAACCATAGGAATTAATGTCAAAGTAGTAGTTTCCTCTCGTCCATTGTGACCTCCAGCCTCAAAACCTTCGGCAACTATGGCATCTACACCTGCTTCTTGAGCTTTTAATGCAAATTTTGAACTACTAACAACATGAACCACAGTAATTCCTTTTTCTTTCAAAAAACTAGTCCATGTCTTAGGATTTCCTGCTGATGTAAAAACTATTTTTACCCCTTCTTCAACAATAATATCCATTATTTCTTCAATATTAGGATACAACATTGGCACATTCACACCAAAAGGTTTATCTGTAGCTTTTTTACATTTTTGAATATGTTCTCTTAAAACATCGGGATACATTGACCCTGCTCCTATTAAACCTAATCCTCCCGCATTACTAACAGCACTTGCCAGTTTATAACCGCTGTTCCAAATCATTCCTCCCTGAACAATTGGATATTCAATATTAAAAAGTTTAGATATTTTATTCATTATTGTTTAATTAGCTTTCCTGAAACCTTTTCTTGGTCGTTCGAAAGTGTGTAAAAATACATTCCAGAGCTTATATTTTGTACGTATAGTGATTGTTTTTGTTTCAGAATTTTTTCAGATTTTACTTTTTGACCTAAAGAATTAAAAAGTTCAAATTGCGAATTAAGTAATTTTTTAGGAAGTAAAACTACAAAAGAATCATTAACTGGATTAGGAAACAAAGCAAATTTTTCATTTTCAAAAGCATTATTTAAAGCAATTCGAAAATCAGGGATACCGTACCCATAATTATTATTAGGTGTAACAATTGAAGTCCCATATCTATCAGCAGAAGCTTTAACTAATTGCACTATCTCCGAATTTTTTTTGTTTGGAAAAGCAGACCAAAAAGAGGTTATAGCACCCGCCAAAATAGGTGATGAAAACGAAGTCCCATTTGATGTTATAATTGTACCCGAAGTAGTTGATACAACTGATGAAGTGCCCATAGCCATTAAATCTGGTTTCATCCTCCCATCACCTGTTGGGCCAATACAACTAAATCCAGATTTAACTTCGGCTGAAGTTACAGAGCCTGCCGTTATCCCGTAAATTGCATCTGCTGGTGAACCAACATATGGTTCGGAAGTGCCTCCTGCATTCCCAGCAGACACTACACAAATCATACCTTTCGAAAAAGCAATATCGACAGCTCTTGATGCTACAGATGTTTGTCCATTCATCATCGCATGTGTATAATTATGTGCAGGATTATCAAAACCAAAATAACTTAAAGAAGAGTTTATAACATCTACTCCTAATCTGTCTGCTTCTTCTGCTGCCTCTACCCAATTAGATAGCTCAATAGGAGTTTCACTTGCAACATCTTCGGTAATAAACAAATAATAAGATGCGTCAGGTGCAGTACCAACTAAATTAGTAGCATTAGCTCCCATAGTTGATAATACTAATGTCCCATGAGAATTACCTGTGTAAAAACTTGTTGAATTATTAACAAAATCATATCCTCCTAGTATCAAACCTCTCTCTCTAAGGCTTGCAAATGGAGCTGCATTATCTACACCAGGAAATCCTGCATCAAAAACTGCAACAATTTTTCCTTGACCTGTATAATTTTGTTGATGCAAAATATGGCAATTTAGCATTTGTACTTGTGTTGCTGAATCCCCATAATCATAATTCGTTTGAAAGGTATTTATGTACAACCATTTATCTACATAGCTAATTTTGCTTGATTCATCAAAAACTTTATCAGTAGGATTTAAGGAATGATTTGCATATTGAATATGATCTACAAAAGAAAAACTAGACAAGGCAGCAAGATCAGTTTGAGAGCCTCTAACATGCAGCATATTTAACCATTTGGATTTAGCTAAAACTGTTATTCCCGTAGCATCTGTAATTTGGTTCACATATGGTTGATGTATCGGAGCGTCTTTAATATCTAATGCAATATTCTGAGTTGTCCTCCTATCCAATGATCGCTGAGTTAATTCTGACAATGGATTAGAAAAAAAAGTAGCAGCATTAGGTTTATCTTTAAAGAAAACCCAAGCATCTTCTTGTGAAAAAACTGTTACTGAGAAAAAGTAAAAAAATAAAAGTAGAATAGTTCTCATTGGTAAAGTTTTAATTATCAAATATACACAACAAGCAACTTATAAAACAAGTATTTAAGAAATAACTCCCGAACCTATTAACTCTTCACCAATATGCCATGAAACAAACTGTCCTTCTGTAATAGCAGATTGCGGATGCATAAACTCAACATACATTCCATTATCAAACTGATAAAGTGTTGCCTCTTGTAATTCTTGACGGTATCTTATTCTTGCTTTAACTTTAAGCGTTTCCCCAGATTTTAACCTTAAATCGGTTCTAATCCAATGCACCTCATCATTAGAAACAAACAGTGCTTTTTTAAACAATCCAGGATGATTATGTCCTTGACCTGTATATATAGCGTTCGTTTCAATATCTGTAGCAATAATAAACAAGGGCTCCTTAGTTCCTCCCACATTTAAACCTTTACGCTGGCCTATAGTGTAATAATGAGCACCTTGATGTTTTCCAACCAATTTTGCATCATTTGACGTATAATGAATATTTGAAGCCTCAAATTTTAGTTTTTCTTCAACAGAATCAAACTTCAATTGTTTATTAAGATACAATTCATTTTCTGCTGAAACTTCATAAATCAACCCTTCTTTTGGTTGTAATTGTTGCTGTAAAAACTCTGGCAAACGAACTTTACCAATGAAACATAGTCCTTGTGAATCTTTCTTTTCTGCAGTAATTAATTCCATTTTAGCTGCAATCTCTCTTACTTGAGGCTTAGTTAATTCACCAATTGGAAAAAGTGCTTTTGCTAATTGGTCTTGGGATAACTGACAAAGAAAGTAAGATTGGTCTTTATTTCCGTCGACACCTGCCAAGAGTTGATACATTGGCTTACCATCTACTTCAATTTCCCCTTTACGGCAGTAATGCCCAGTTGCTACATAATCAGCACCTAGAGAAAGAGCAATTTTCATGAAAACATCAAATTTGATCTCACGATTACACAACACGTCAGGATTAGGCGTGCGTCCTTTTTCATACTCACTGAACATGTAATCGACGATCTTCTCTTTGTATTGCTCACTCAAGTCAACAGTTTGAAATGGAATCCCCAATTTTTGAGCTACCAGCAATGCATCATTGCTGTCTTCAAGCCAAGGACACTCATTAGAAATGGTAACTGAGTCGTCGTGCCAATTCTTCATAAACAGGCCTATTACTTCATATCCCTGCTCTTTTAGTAAATAAGCAGCAACACTAGAATCGACACCTCCAGATAAACCTACAACAACTCTTTTCATGAAATTAATTTTAAGGGTGCAAAGTTAAAAATATTTATTGTTACTATTTCATTACAAACATAAAAGCCACCTTAATAGGCGGCTTTTTAACAAAAGTTTAAAACACTAAAGGTTTCTCTCATTAATTCTTCTTTTTTACTTCGCTGGGTTTTTTGTAGCCATTAATTGTATCTGCATTCATCTGACGAACTAATTTACCTTTTTCATAGTATTTCCAGATTCCTTTTTTCTTATCCGCTTTAAATGCGCCAACAACAACGACATTACCATATTCGTCATATACTTTATAAGGACCTTGCATTATGCCATTTACAAAAACAGATTCTTCAATAAGTTTACCTTCTTTATTGTATTTTTTTGAAGATCCATGTTTTAATCCATTTTTGTAAGCTACTTCTTCTCCTAGAATTCCATTAGTATAAAAAACTTTTCTAATACCTTCTATTTTATCTTTTATGTAATTTTCTGTTGTCATAATAGTTTTAGCTCCTTTATGATAGTATTTCCAAATACCATCTCTTAATTTATTTATGACATTACCTTCGCTAACTTTATTTCCTTTTTCATCAAAAAAAGTTGTGTATGCATTTCCCTTTTCATCAAAGTTTCTTGTAGCCATAACAATTTTTTTATCACTATTTGCATAATACGTAAAAACTCCTTGTTCTTTACCATTATTAAAGTTTCCTTCATAACGCAGTATTTTTGATTCGTCATAATAACCTTTCCATAGGCCGTGACGTTCTCCCTTCTCATTTTTTTGGTTCTCTTTAACTTGCGAAAAAGCCAAAGTATTCAAAAATAAAAGTGCTATAATCAATGTTAGTTTTCTCATTTTTCCTTTTTCAAAATAAACTCAAAAGTATTGGATTTATTTTTTGAGAACAAAAATTAAGCCAATTACTTCAAAAGAAGGGGGCATAAAAAACATAAATCTCTCAATAAATGGTAGTTATGTTAATTAAAATATAAATTTTATTTTTTTTGTTTAACTTTTTTTAATTTTAATTAAACAAAAAATCAAATTATTTTAACAAACTAAAAATTAAGATCATGAAATTACCGAGAATTTTAAATTTTTTATTTGTACTAATCCTTGGAGGGATAATTATTTCATCATGTAGCGACGATGATAGCTCTAGTGCTCCAACTGTAGACAATTCGATTACAGGTATTGCAAGTAGAACTGAAAATTTATCAATTTTAGTTCAAGCGCTTACTAAAGCTGAGTTAGCAGCTACTTTGAGTGGAGGCGGTTCTTATACTGTTTTTGCTCCTACAAATACAGCTTTTACAGCTTTTTTAAATGCAAATGGTTTTGCTAATTTAGATGCTGTTCCTGTTCCTGTTTTAAAAGAAATTTTACTAAATCATGTAGTATCTGGAGCATTTCAATCTTCAACACTAACAACTGGTTATGTAAAAACACTTGCTAAGGGAAGTGCATCTTCAACTAATACACTAAGTATGTTTATTAATACTTCAAGTGGGGTCAGATTAAATGGAGTTGCATCTGTTACAACACCAAATGTTTTAGCGAATAATGGTGTCATACATATTGTAGATGCTGTAATTGGTTTACCAACAGTAGTAACTCATGCCACAGCAAATCCTAATTTTTCATCATTAGTAGGAGCGCTAACAGGTGCAGGACAACCTGATTTTGTTTCAATACTATCAGGAACAGGCCCCTTTACAGTATTTGCTCCAACAAATACTGCTTTTACAAATTTAAATACTGAACTAGCTCCAGGAGGTATAGCAGGTGTATCTTCTTCAAATTTAACCAAGGTCTTACAATACCACGTAGTAAGCCCTGCCAATGTACTTTCAAGTACATTAACTAATAATTTATCTGTAACAACTATTCTTGATCAAAATTTCACTGTAAATCTATCTCCTGCAAGAATTACAGATGTAAATGCAAGAGTAAGTAATATTACTGCTGTCGATGTTCAATGTAGTAATGGTGTCATACATGTAATTGACAAAGTTTTATTACCAAATTTTTAAAAACAAAAGCCCTCAATTGAGGGCTTTTAAATTTTTAAACTTTCCTTATTTTATCAAACAAGGCTTCCGCTTGTAATTTATAACTCACACCTATAGGCAATTCTACTCCAGCCACTTCAATATCTGTACTTGAAAAAGCAGATATCTTGGTCGTATTAACGATATAAGACCTATGAATTCTAACAAATTTGTCAGTAGGCAATTGATCTTCTAATTCACTAATTTTAAATTTAGAAACAATAGAACTTTTATCCGTTTTATGAACTTTTATATAATCCTTAATACTTTCAATATAAATAATATCTGTTAAGGCAATTTTATAGTTTTTACCTAACGATTTAAGTAAAATGTAATCCTCATTTTTATCAACATTTTCTGTAAATGTCTTTTCATCAGTAGAAACTAGTCTTAAAAATTTTTCTATAGATTTAAAAAAACGCTCGAAAGTAATAGGCTTTAACAAATAATCAATCACCTCAAGTTCATAACTTTCAATAGCATAATCACGATAAGCAGTGGTAAAAATAGTTTTTGGTGGATTTTTTAGGTTTTTTAAAAAATCAATACCAGTAATATTTGGCATTTTAATATCTAAAAAAAGTAAATCTATTTGCTCTGTAGTAAGTATTTCAAAAGCTTTCATGGCATTATTTGCAGTAGCTACCACTTCAAGAGTATCCATTTTTGAAATATGATTTTCTATCAACCTAATAGCTAAAGGTTCATCATCAACAATAAGGCATTTAATTTTCATCCTCTTTCTTATTTTTCAAAACTAAAGTTACACTAAATAATCCATCCTCCTTTTTTGTAATCAAGCTGTAATTATTACCATACAAAAGTTCTAATTGTTTATTGATATTTTTTAGTCCTATTGATTCTTTTGCTTGATTATCATTTTTATTTGAAAATGTATTAACGATCGTGAACATTGTATGAGTTTCATTGCTCACAACATTTATATCAATCTTTGGAGAGCCAGAATCCTCACCAGCACCATGTTTAAAAGCATTTTCAACAAGAGATAAAAAAACTAATGGCGGTACTTGATTTTCTATTTCTAAAGAAGAATGTACATTAACTTCTAACCTTTCATCATATCTCAATTTTTCTAACTCAATATAATCTTGTATTAATTTAATTTCTTTTGAAATTACTACAAAATCATCATTGCAACGATACAAGACATAATCTAAAATATCAGATAGCTTTCCAATAGCCGAAGAAGTTTTTGGAGAACTGTCTAGTGATAAAGAATAAATATTATTTAAAGTATTAAATAAAAAATGTGGATTTAATTGTGCACGTAAAGCCTTCAATTCTGTATCTGATTTTTCTTTACTTAGTAATATTTTTTTTTCTTTGTCTTTTGAATAATCTGAAAAAAACTTAGCTATATAAAAAATAAATGATGCCGATAAAATACTTGGGCCATATTTAAAAGCTAAAACACGTAAATCTGTAAAAATTTCTAATGGTGATTCTTGAACAAAAGGTGGTTTTCTCACTAAAGGTTCAACAAAATGCACTGTTGATAACCTACTTAATGAAGCAAGTAGATAAACAGATGCCAAAAAAACAACTCCAAACACAAAGTAGCCCTTTTTTAGAAACTCATCTGTTAAGAGGTAATAAACCATTAGATACCCCATAATAGCTCCAAAAAAAGTATCATCAAGATGATAAAATACAATCTCGACAAAACAATCCTTTTCTAAATTAGAATAATCGCTAAATACTCCTACAGCAAAGTAAACCACCCAAAAAAGAAGATGCTTTACAAGTCTTGGTTGCTTTAAAATTTGAAAACTCATAAACTTAAAATCTACCCAAATGTAACCAACAAGGCTTATTAAAAGTCAAAGAGTCGACCAATGGGTTATAATTAAGCACGAATATACCAAACATGATGTCTAATTAAGGTAAAAAGTTTAATTCACTTAAACATCTTCATTTTTGATGTATTTGTCTACAGTTACAATTCTGATTTTAAATTATAATCAATTTTGGATCAAATTAAAAAACGAACAAATGAAACAATTAATTTATGCTATTGCATTATTTCTTCCTGTATTAGTTTTTGGACAAGATTTTACTGTAAAAGGTGTGTTATTGGAAAAAAACAATCAAAATCCTATTGAATTAGCAAGTATTGCCATTCTTGATAGTGAAACGAATGCAATAATTCAAGAAACTACTTCAAATACTAAAGGGCATTTTGAAGTAAAAGTAAAACCCGGAAAATATCATTTACATATTAATTTCTTTGATTTTGAACCAGTTGTATTTAATCAACTTCAAATTTTAGAAGACAAAAACATTGGCAAAATTTTTCTAACACTAAAGGAAACAAAAGTTCTTGACGAAGTAAAAGTAATCACCGAAAAATCATCGATAGAAACACGACTTGATAAAAAAATATTTAATGTTGGGAAAGATTTAATTACAAAAGGTGGATCTGCAAATGACATTTTAAATAATGTTCCCTCTGTAAGTGTTAATGCGATAGGAACAGTAAGCTTAAGAGGAAATTCAAGTGTTCGAATTCTTATAAATGGTAAGCCTTCGGTAATGACTCAAAACAATGGACTAGAGCAAATACCCGCCGAATCTATTGAACGCGTAGAAGTAATTACTAATCCATCTGCTCAATATGACGCTCAAGGTACATCAGGAATTATAAATATCATTTTAAAGAAAAACAAAGTTAATGGATTTGGCAGTTCTATAACAGCAACTACTGGTGTTCCAAATAATAACTCTGTAGGAGTAAATATGAATTATAAAAAAGAAAAATTTAATCTCTTTACTGACATACGCTATGGTAGAATATCTATACTAGGTAATGATAAGTTGTTTCGAACGAATTACGAGAATAACCAAGCAAGTAGTTATATTGATCAAAAAACAGACAGAAAACGTCATGTAAATCGATTCAATTTATATTTTGGAAGTGATTATTACATTAATCAAAATAATACATTAACCGCAAGTTATTATTACAGACGTAATACAAACAAAAGTGAAGTTGACTATCTATTTAGTTATCTCGACGCTAATAAAAATGAAACGCAAGTTATTACTGCGAATGAAAACTATAATGAGCCACAAATATCAAATCAGATTGAACTAAATTATGTTAAAACATTTGTCAAAAAAGGCAAAAAAATAACTGCTAATATCCAATATGATTTTTGGAATGATGATGAAAACGAATGGATAACCGAAAAAACGCAATCTCCCACTCCATCATTTAAAACATTAAAAAGTCGCGATATCGAAAGCAGTAAAGATGTTGTATTCCAATCAGACATGTCATTTCCATTAACCGAAAAATCGAAAATTGACATTGGCTTAAAAGGTGAAATTAGAAGAATCAACAGCGATTACATTGTTTGGGAAAATGCTATACAAATAGACAGCTTAACAAATTTATTACATTATGATGAGCGAATATTTGGCATATATTCACAATACTCAAATGGTTATAAAAAGTTTCAGTACCAACTAGGTTTAAGAGCAGAACATTTTAATACAGGAAGTAGTGATTTAAAAAATGAGTTCAGGACAAATAAAAATTATACCAAACTGTTTCCAACTATTCATCTTACTTATGAAATAAAAAACAATATCAATCTACAATTAAGCTATAGCAAAAGAATAGATAGACCAAGCTTTTATCAATTAAACCCTTTTGGAGGTATCGCAGACAGAAGAAATATTAGAATTGGAAATCCAGATTTGAATCCAATGTATACTGACTCTTTTGAATTAGGAACTTTGTTTAAATGGGAAAAGTTCACGTTAAATCCTTCTGTTTATTATCAATATACGAATAACCTTTTTGATATTACTGTAACACGCAATGCAAATGATTATTTAGTAGAAAAATCGATAAATTTAGGAACAGAAAATCGTTATGGACTAGAGTTTAACACAACCTACACCCCATACAAATGGTGGTTTTTATCCAGTGACTTTAATTTCTTTAATTTCGACCAAAAAGGATTATTCACTGTCTCTGATCAAAGTTGGTTTTCAAGATTAAATTCGAGAATCAAAGTAAGTAATTGGTCAATTCAAAACAACTTCAACATTATAGGAGCCAAAAAAACTGGACAAATTAGTTCTCAAAATCAATTATGGGCAGATATGGCAATTGGCAAAGAATTTTGGAAAGAAAAAGCAAGTTTAACGTTAAAAGTCGACAATATTTTTGATAGCAGAATTGACAGAAATTATATAAGAGGAGCTAATTATACTATTGATTCAGAACGAAGATTTTCAGGTACTAGAGCCTCATTAACTTTCACTTATAAACTTAATCGCAAAAAATCAGACCGAGATCGCTTACCTGAATAAAATATAAAAGCCGTTCGTATACGAACGGCTTTTTTTAATTCCCTAATTCAATAGCTCTTTGATTTGCAGCTTGCATTGCGTTTGAAATAATTTCGTTTAATGAATGAGTATTAAAAATGTTCAATGCACTTTCTGTAGTACCTCCTTTTGATGCCACTTTCATAATTAGTTCTTCGTTAGACAAATTACTGGCACTTTGCAAATTAACTGCTCCTAAAAAAGTTTGGTGTACTAAAACCTCAGCCTCTGAAGATGAAAAACCAAATTCTTCTGCTGCTTTAATCATTGCATTCATAAAATAAAACACATATGCCGGTCCACTTCCTGAAACCGCAGTGGCTGGATTAATTAGCAATTCATCTTCTACATAAATAGATTTTCCTGTAGTATTAATCAAGTTCTGAACTATAAATAAATCCTTTCTATCGGTTTCTGCTGAGGCAGAAAAAACTGTCATCCCTAAGCCTATTTGAGTACCTAAATTAGGCATTGAACGAATTATTTTATTGACTTGTAATTTTTCTTTAATCTTTTGAATAGAAACCCCAGCCATTACAGATACAATAATTTGTTCTTTAGAAACAACAGGTTTTAAATATTTGACTACCTCATCAAAATCTTGAGGCTTGGTTGCAAGAATAATAATATCTGACTGAGCAATCTGTAAACTAGGTGTATTTTGAAAATTAACTATTGGAATTCCTAAAGTCATTTCTGGTTTGGGAATTGTTCTTGTAATTACAGATATATCATCACCTTTTATAAAGCGTGACTTAATAAAACTACTAGCAAATGTTTTACCAAGATTTCCAAAACCGATAATGGCAATTTTCATATTTACTTCTTTTAAAATTTAACAAATAAAAAATCCCTGTTTTGAGACTTTACAAGAATCAAAACAGGGACTGTATTTTGAAGAATAGTTATATACTATTTATTTCCTTTCGCTTTTTTTTGCGCTTCAGCTTGTTCCATGGCTTCTTGTAATTTTTGCTGGAACTTGCTGGGTTTTTTAGGCTCTTTTGTTTTGTTTTCTTGAATCTCTGCATGAATTTTTTGTTCATCAACTACATAATTCTTGATGTAGAACATGATTGCTAATGTCATGATATTAGAGAAAAGGTTATACAAACTCAAACCTGAACCATAGTTATTGAAGAATATTAACATCATTACTGGAGAAATGTAAATCATCATTTTCATGATTTTACTCATATCTGGCATACCTTCTTGTTGTGGCGCTGCCATTTGCTGATCTCCAGTTGTATATTTCATGTAGAAGAAAATTGCAATAGCTGCCAAAATTGGGAACAAACTCACGTGATCTCCATATAAAGGAATATTAAATGGTAATTTTAAAACTGAATCGTAAGACGATAAATCTTTAGCCCATAAGAACCCTTCTTGTCTAAGTTGTAATGCGGATGGGAAGAATTGGAACGAAGCATACATAAACGGCAACTGAATTAGCGCTGGTATACAAGCTGCCATTGGATTAACTGCAGCTTTGTTGTACAATTTCATTGTTTCCTGTTGACGTTTTACAGGATCTTTGAATTTCTCATTTAATTCATTTAACTCAGGGCGCAATACTTTCATTTTTGCCTGTGACAAAAACGATTTGTACGTAATAGGTGCCATTGCTAATTTTATTAAAATAGTAAACAAAATAATAGCAATACCATACGATATATACTTACTGATAAATCCAAATAATGGAACAAAAATGAATTTATTAATCCATCCAAAAATTCCCCAACCTAAAGGAATAATTTCATCTAAGTTTTTATCATAACTGTTTAAGATTTTATAATCTGAAGGTCCGTAGAACCAATTCATTTTATAATCAATCTCCCCGTTTTTAAATGCTAATGGTAAAGTAGCTTTAAAGTCTTTAGTATAAGTTGTATCAATATTTACATCTTTAACTAAATTATCTGTAGCCAATTTTGCTGTTTTAAAAGGAGTTTCAGTTAACAATATTGATGTAAAGAAATGTTGCTTGAATGCTACATAAGTAACATCTTCAATTTCTTCTTCCTCTTTTGATTGATTTAGGTAATTATCTTTTCCACCATCATACTCATAAATAAGTTCTGTATAACGATTTTCGTAAGCAACGCTTTTTTCATTACGAAAAGTTTTTAAACTCCACTCTAAATTAGCGGTGTTTGAAGTATTTAAAACAGAAGCTAATCCTTGAGAACGCACATCAAAATCTAACATATAATCGTTAGGCTTCAATACATATTTGTATTCTAAGAATTGATTTTCTCCAGCTTTCAATTTCATAGAAAGTACTTGATTGCCATCAACTTTAGTTAGAGTTGGCTCAAAAAACACATCTTTAGTATTTACAGTCTTGCCCTCTTTAGTCTGCAAAACGATGTTTAACCCAGCATTATTATCATTAATTAGCTGAACTAATTTACCATCCTTATCGATTGATTTGTATTTTTTTAATGTTGCATCAACAATATATCCACCCTTATTAGCAATTTTTAAAGTTACCAACTCATTTTCAATAGTTGTAAATTCATTTTTTGCAGACGGTAAAGATGCTGAATAAGCAAAGCTTCCTAAAGTGGCTTGCATAGCAGCCGAAACTTTTGTAGAATCTGCTGTAGCTATAGTAGTTGCTGCAACTGTTTTTTGAGGTTGCTCTTTGGCTTTAGCAGCTTGTTCTTTCTTGGCTTTTTCAGCATTAATTTCAGCTTGTGTAGGCTGATTTTGATACATGATCCACATCATAATACCAAAGATTAATGCAAATCCGATGATTGAATTAAGGTCTAATTTTTTTTGTTCCATTTTAAAATTTTGCTCTAAGCATTAGGCTCTAAGCAGTAAGCTTGTTAGTCTATTCAATTTATAATTTGTTACTAAATCATACTTCGACTTGTTTGCACAAGCTTTAAAGAGACTCAGAAACTTATTATTTTTTATTTTTCACAGCTGCTTCCACAAATTTTACAAAAATAGGATGCGGATTAGCTACTGTACTTTTATACTCAGGATGGTATTGAACTCCAATAAAAAAAGGATGATTGTCCAATTCTATCACTTCTACCAAACCAGTATCAGGATTAATACCTGACGCTTTTAAACCAGCATTTTGCAATGCTTCTAAATAATCACCATTAAATTCATAACGATGACGGTGGCGCTCCAAAATATCTTGTTTTCCGTAAATTTTGTGTGCCAATGTATTTTCTTCTAAATGACATTTCCATGCTCCTAAACGCATAGTTCCGCCTTTGTCTGTAATAGTTTTTTGTTCTTCCATCAAGTTGATAACAGGATGAGAAGTATTTTGATTCATTTCAGTCGAATTCGCATCGGCATGACCTAAAACATTACGTGAATATTCTATAACTGCCATTTGCATTCCTAAACAAATTCCAAAGAAAGGAATTTTGTTCTCGCGTGCATAACGAACCGTTTCTATTTTACCTTCAATTCCTCGTTCGCCAAAACCTGGTGCAACAAGTATACCATCCAGTCCTTTTAGCTGATTTTCTGCCGTTTTGGCATCTAAATACTCCGAATGGATCGATACAACATTTACTTTTGTCTCATTTGCGGCTCCTGCATGAATAAAAGCTTCTAAAATAGATTTATATGAATCCTGCAATTCAACATACTTACCTACTAATCCAATGTTTACTTCGTGCTTCGGGTTTTTATGGCGTTGCAAAAACTCATTCCATTGTTTCAAATCTGGAGAAGTTTTTTCAGGTAAATCAAGCTTTTTTAAAGCGACTTTATCCAAACCTTCTTCCAACATCAAATTAGGAACATCATATATCGTTGAAGCATCTATTGATTGAATTACGGCTTCTTTCTTTACATTACAAAATAAAGCAAGTTTTTGTCTTAAATCTTGAGACAACTCATGCTCTGTTCTACATACCAATATATCAGCTTTGATACCACTTTCCATCAAAGTTTTAACCGAGTGTTGCGTAGGTTTCGTTTTTAATTCACCCGCTGCAGCTAAAAATGGCACTAAAGTTAAGTGAATTACAATTCCGTTGTTATCACCTAATTCCCAAACTAATTGTCGAACCGATTCGATATATGGTAATGACTCAATATCACCAACAGTACCACCAATTTCTGTAATTACAATATCATAATCACCACTTCTTCCAAGTAACTGCATACGTTCCTTGATTTCATTAGTGATATGTGGCACGACTTGAACCGTTTTACCTAAAAACTCTCCTCTTCTCTCTTTTTCAATAACCGAAAGATATACTCTTCCTGTAGTTACATTATTTGCTTGTGAAGTAGGAACATTCAAAAAACGCTCGTAGTGTCCTAAATCTAAATCTGTTTCTGCTCCATCATCAGTTACATAACATTCTCCATGCTCATAAGGGTTTAATGTCCCTGGATCCACATTGATGTAAGGATCAAATTTTTGAATAGTCGTTCGGTAACCTCTTGCTTGCAATAATTTTGCTAACGAAGCTGCTATAATCCCTTTTCCTAAAGAAGAAGTTACACCTCCGGTAACAAAAATATACTTTGTTTGATTCATTGTATTGTGTTGTTGTGTTGTTGCCCTTCGACTTCGCTCAGGGTAAATTTAGTTGTTGTTCTGATTTTAAATTAAAACCGCGCAAAAATACAATTATTAATTGATATTTAGCAATCCCTATTTGACAATTCTTGGTTAAGAAATTATGGTTTTGGAAAGTTTCTTTTAATATTACGAACCAACTCTTCGAGTCCATTAAGTTTAAGTTCATGAACCAGTTTAAGTTGATCACCCAATTGACCTTTTGGGAATCCCTTTTGAGCATACCAAACTACATAGTGCTCTGGCAAGTCTATAAGATAATACCCTTCGTATTTCCCGAAAGGCATTTTAGTATGTGCGAGTTTAATGAGAAGGTCTTGATTGGAAATCATTATTTAAGAAGGATCACACTATAAATCTATTACTATTCACTTTTTAGTTTAAAAATAAAATTATACTTTGGATTAGGTCCAGATATAACATCAATCTCACTTTCTGAAAAAATTCTAATAGTATCACAAGAAGTTAAACAATTTTCTACTTTTCCTTCTAAAAATTCATATGCTTCATTCAAATATCTTCTATCCACATTTATAGTATAAGAAATTTGAAAACCTATTAATTTCTTTTCTTTATTAAACTTGAAAAACTCTACTGAATTTAAATTACCGTTTTTAAATCTAAAACAATGATTCAAATTAGAATAAAAATTACTTCATCCTGATTCTATACCTTCATGATTATTCGAATCAGGATTTAATTTATATATTTTATCTATTCTATTGAAACTATCACCAATACTAACCGATACTCCTTCGAAACAAACTTTATTTTTATTTTGAATTCTTTCTTTACAAGATCCTAATAAAAATATCATTATTAAGCCTAGAAATACAAATTTACGCTTCATCTTTTTTAATTATAGAATCTCTCATTTATCGGAATTAGAATATTATATTTTACTTCCAATTAAAAACAATTTCTTTTTTAATATCGGGATGTAAGCTATAATGCACCGGGCAAGTCATTCCGGTACGTTCTAAAATTGTTTTTGTTTTTTCATCAGCCTCTAGATTCATAGTAAAAGTGATATGAATTTCTGAAATTCTTCTAGGTTCTGCAGCCATAACTTTTGTAACCTCAGCAGTGGATCCCGAAAAATCTACATTCATTTCCCTTGCCTTGATTCCCATTACAGTAAACATACAGGATGCTAGAGCATTTGCGACAGTATCGGTAGGTGAAAAAGCTTCTCCTTTTCCGTTATTATCTAAAGGAGCATCAGAAATAATTTCAGATCCTGAATTGATGTGTATAGACGAAGTTCGTAAATCGCCTAAATAAGTTACTTTTGAAGTTGCCATTAGTTTGCTTGTTTTACTGTTAGATCAGTATCGTAGTACAAAATATAAATCCCTTTGTTCGTATATCCACCCTCAGGATTCTGAACATAATTAAATTTACTCTCTACCTGCTCAGTAGCTGTTTCACTTAATGTTTCTGTTAGTGTTTTTTCCTGAGACAAACGCATTAAAATGTCAAAGGTAATATCAAAACCACGAGTTGCAAACTGATTTGGCAATACTTTATTCTTTTTCCTGTAAGCTGATTCAAAATCTGTAGCAGCTTCTGAATCATTAATTCTTACCATTGACGGGTAATGCATTTTAAGCTTAGTTAATCTATTCATTTGAATTTCTTCGTAGTCTAAAGCTGGATTATCTCCTAGAATTACTAAGCTTATTTGATATTCTTTTTGAGAAGATAATAGTGCAGTAGTCGCATTTAGAATTAAGTTAGTTTTTTCAGTTTCTAAAATAACATAATTCATTTTGTCTTTAACTAAAAATGATTTTAAACTTGCAACATCAAGAACACCAGCGTCACTAACTGTTGCAAACAAAACATCTTTATGATTTTCTGAAATGTATTGTTTTGAAGAACCCTTTTTAGGATCTACTATTGCAATCATATTTCCTCCTTTTTCTCGCATGTAATTGAACATGGCCATTCTGACATCATCATTTGTAGGTGTTGCTTGAATTAAATTTGGAAACTTTTTATCATAATCTTTTGACAATGGAGATATTACAGGCACTTCCCCTAATAAGGAGGCTGCTTTTTCTACATTATTTTGATAAAATGGTCCTAAAACAGCATCTACCGATTTTAAATTTTTATTTTGAATTAGACTTGAAATATCTGAAGTCGATTTTGTCTCGTTAGAATCATAAATCGCTATATCGACATCAATACCAAGAGTTTTTGCGGAATCAATTGCCATTAAAGCACCTGAGTAAAAATCGAGAGTCATGTTCAAGAACTTGTCCTTTTTAAGTCTCGATTTAGTTGAATTTATTGTATCATTATCTAATTTTTCAATATTAAAAGGTAAAAGCATTGCTAACTTTTTATTTCCTCCTTTTTTTATTGTCTTAGTTAAATCAACATTTTCCCTATTTGGTGTTGCTATTGCAATACCTTTTTCTTTTGAAGGAACTTTAATAGTCATCCCTTCTTTAAGACCATCTTTAACTTCAGGATTTAGTTCAATTAATATTTCTTGAGTAATTCCAAATTGTTCAGCTAAACTATATAAAGTTTCTTTTGGTTTAACAGTATACTCTTCCGTTGCTGTAATTATTGAACTTTTTGCTTTTAGTGTTTCTTGCTTTACTTCTTGTTTACCAGCAGCTTGTGACACTTGCTGTTTTGGTCGCTCACCTTTAATTAGTAATAAATACCCAAGCTGCAGTTCTTTTCCAATGATTTCTGGGTTTTTCTTCTCTAAATCTTCAACTGTAATTCCGTACTGTTTAGCAATACCGTATTTTGTTTCTTTTGGTTCAACTGTATGCAAAATTGTTTTTTGAGAAGTAGCCACAGTGTTTTTTACTTCTTGCTTTGCTGAATTTAATTTTACAGGAATGTTTAAAACCAAACCTGGTTTAAGTCCATCCTTTAACAATTCTACATTAGCTTTTTCTAATTCTGAAATAGTTAAGCCATATTCATTAGAAATACCGTATAAAGTTTCTTTGGGCTTTACTTCGTGCTTCTTGAAATTAAGTTTTGGTTTAGCAGTAGCTACTTCTTTCTTGATTGCATTTGCTCCTTTATTAGGGATCAATAAAATAGTATTTTCCTCAACACCTTTTGAAGCATCTGGATTTACTTTATAAATATCACTAGGCGTAACACTGTATTTTTGGGCAATTTTAGTAATGGTTTCGCCTTTTGCGACTTTATGTTTTATTAAATTTTGACCGAATACAGTTGTAAAACCTATTAGAAATAAAACTTTAATTACACTCTTCATTTTTGTCATTCTTTAAGATTCAAACTGTTTATCGGCAAAATTATTGCTCATTTTGGATATGTACAATAAATAATTTGTCAAAATTAGGTTTATTTATTTTTTGATTGTAGGCATATATGGCTTCGTCTGAAGTATCATACTTTTTCACATACACATAGTATGAAAAATTATTCACGTTGTAGAAAAAACTTGTTTGGATTTCTCCTGAATCTGAAATCTTTAGCGCAAATTCATCACGCAATTTAGCATCTTCAAAAGTGTCTGCAACTAAATAAAAACCATTTTCTAAGTCTTTCAAATTTCTAATAATTTCTATTCTTGTTGGCCTATTATTATCAATCACATTATCATTTAATTTTTTTCTAACTTCTGCTGATTCTGGCATAGTTTCATTCACAGAAGCAACATCTTTTTTACTCTCAACTATCTCTTTTTGATGACGTTGAAGTTTCACCAAAGCCAATTTATCATCGTATTCACGAGCTTCTGAACTATAAAAAGTAGCTTTAGTTATTTTACGTTTTAATTCAGTTTTCTTTTCTGCATCAATAGCTTCAATTTTTGTAAACAATGCCTCATTACGTCTTTCACTGATTAATTGAGTTGTATTTAACTTATTCATTTCTTCTATGGCAACTCGGTCTTTATCAGACAAATTCTCTCTTACCTTCTTTTTATATTCTTGATTTTCTTGAACAGTCAAACGCTGTACTTTTTGCATTGCTCCAGTAAAAATCTTTCTATTTTCAGCCAAATCCTTTTTTAACTGAATAATCAATTTATTTGTCTCTCCAATATTTTTATATGATTCTCTTTCAAGTCTTTTAGATTCCTCCAGCGTTTCAATATCCTTTTCTTTTAATTCTGCTAAATCTCTTTCCATGGTAGTTGCTAAGGAGTCTAATTTCCAAATCAACACATCTTGTATTTTCTTGTTAGCATCTAAAATTAATCGTAACTTTTCTACAGAACCTGTTTTAGTCTCGTCGATAGCATTTAGGTTTATGTTTAGCTTATTAAGCGTAATCATTTTTCTATTCAACTCTTTTTGCACTGTCAAACGATCTTCCAAGTCTTCAATTTTAGCATTTTGAGCTTTTGATTTTTCAACTTCTGCCTGCTTTTCTGCCAAAGCTATCATTAACTCTTCATTTTCATTTTTAGCTTTTAATAACGATTTATTTATTGCTAGTTTATTCCCTTCTACTAATCCATTTATGATTTCAGGGTTTTGTAATTCTAACTGTTCAATAGTTATGCCATATTTTTTAGAGATCGAATATTTAGTCTCTTTTGGCTGTACTATATGAAAAATAGTTTCATTATTAATAATTCTTGCTTGGCCGTTAATGGTTTTCTTTTTGTTAGGAATTGCAATTCTTTGACCAATTTTCAATCCTTCTTTTAATACATCAGCATTTAATTCATCTAAATCTTTTACTGACACATTATACATTCTAGCTATACTAAACAGCGTTTCTTTAGGTTTAACTTCATGCAAATTTCCTTCTAATAAAACTTCTTTTTTAGCAGCAGCAACTACAATTTTCTTATCTGGGATATTAAGTGTTTGTCCAATTTTTAAACCCTCAGTTAAAACAGTTTGGTTTGCTAGCTGAAGATCTTCTACCGAAATATTATGCTGTTTTGAAATACTGTACAACGTTTCTTTAGGTTGTACTTCATGTTTTGTATAGCTTACTGAAGAAACATCATTCTTTTTTAATAAATAAGAAATAGATTGGGGATTGGGTATAATTAAAGTGGTGTTCTCCTGAAGTCCGTTTTCTGAACCTGGATTTAGCTTTATAATTTCTTTTTCAGAAACATTATATTTTTTAGCGATTTCTGTGATGGTTTCGTTAGAGGCAACCTTATGTTTAAATGACTTTTCTTGTTGGGCAAGCACAAGTTGACTCATTCCTAAAAAAAGGAGTAAAATTTGTTTCATGTAGGGTTCGTTTTTGGTTTGTTTTTTCTTGTCCCAACTTTGTTTCAAAAAACAAAGTCGCTACAAATATATTCTTTGTAACGACTTTTTTAACATTTTATTATGTTTTAATTTATTCCCACTCAATTGTTGCCGGTGGTTTTGAACTAATGTCATATACCACACGATTTACCCCTTTTACTTTATTGATAATTTCGTTGGAAATTTTCATTAAGAAATCGTACGGTAAGTGCACCCAGTCTGCAGTCATACCATCTGTAGATTCTACTGCGCGAAGTGCTACCACTTTTTCATATGTACGCTCATCACCCATTACTCCCACACTATTTACAGGTAATAAAATTGCTCCAGCTTGCCATACTTTGTCGTATAATCCGTGATCTTTTAAACCTTGGATAAAAATATAATCGACTTCTTGAAGAATTCTCACTTTTTCTGGTGTAATATCTCCTAAAATACGAATAGAAAGTCCAGGCCCTGGGAAAGGGTGACGTCCTAATAGTTCATCATCAATACCTAATGTTTTACCTACACGACGTACTTCGTCTTTGAATAACATACGTAAAGGTTCTACAATTTGAAGTTTCATAAAATCAGGCAAACCTCCAACGTTATGATGTGATTTAATTGTTGCCGAAGGTCCTTTTACAGAAACCGATTCGATAACATCTGGATAGATTGTTCCTTGCGCCAAGAATTTTACATCTTCAATTTTGTGAGCTTCATCATCAAATACTTCGATGAAAACACGACCAATCGTTTTACGTTTTGTTTCTGGATCATCAATTCCAGCTAATTCAGAAAGGAAACGCTCAGAAGAATCAACTCCTTTTACATTTAATCCCATTCCTTCGTATTGCTTTAAAACATTTTCGAATTCGTTTTTACGAAGTAATCCGTTGTTTACGAAAATACAATATAAGTTTTTACCAATTGCTTTATTTAATACAACCGCTGCTACTGTAGAATCTACACCACCAGAAAGTCCTAAAACTAC
>CAZMCP010000011.1:0-56007 GCA_964565035.1 uncultured Flavobacterium sp.
TACTAAACCTGCACCTACTAACATTGGAATGTTCATAATGTATATATATAAAAATTAAACTTCTAATTAAATAATTTCTCTTTTTAATTAATGATGATCATCATGGTGGTGTTCTTGAACAGCCATTCCTATAAATAATGATGATAACATTGTGAAAATAAACGCTTGTAAAAATGCAACTAATAATTCAATTACAGAAATGAATAAAGTCAATCCTATTGATATTGGCATATCTGCAGCTAAATTTTTACCTACGAAAATCATAGCAATTAAGCTCATTATAACTACGTGTCCTGCAGTAATATTAGCAAACAGACGTATTAATAAAGCAAATGGTTTTGTAAGTGTACCTAACAACTCAATTGGAGCTAAAATAATCTTCATTGGCACTGGCACTCCTGGCATCCAGAAAATATGCCCCCAATAGTCTTTGTTAGCACTAAATTGAGTAATTATATAAGTAAAAATTGCTAGACAAACGGTTACTGCTATATTACCAGTAACATTGATTCCAATAGGAGTCATTCCTAAAAGGTTTAATAACCAGATAAAGAAAAACACTGTTAATAGGAATCCCATATATTTTCTATATTTTTTTTCTCCAATATTAGGAATTGCAACTTCATCTCTAATAAAAATGATAAGCGGTTCTAATATTCTTCCAAAACCTGTTGGAACAGGCCCTTTTTTGTAAGATCTTGCTAAACTTATAAACATAAATAATAACATACCCGCCACAACTAACATTGATAAGACGTTTTTAGTTATTGAAAAATCCAATGGTTTTACATTTGTTGGATGATGGTGAGCATCATAAGTTACAGTTCCCTGAGCATCTGATTTGTAAATTTTACCATGAACCATTTTGTAAAAATTACCATTGACTTCTGCTAATTCTTTTTCGTTATGGAATTTTGAAGAAGAGAAAAACTGAATTCCATTATCCCATAAGATTACAGGAAGAGAAAAACCATAATGTTTCCCAGATTCCCCATCTGCGAAAAAGTAAAAATCATGAGAATCTTGTAAGTGGTGCTCAATATAAGCTTGAACTTCATCTTTTTCATTAACAGCACCTCCATGTTTTTCTTCATGTCCAGCTTCAACATGAGCTTCTTCTGCATGTTTTACAGTATCATGCGCAACTACATGAACCTCGTGAGCAGGCTTAGCTGCTACGTGAGTAGAATCGGAAACTGGGTTTGCTAAAGCAACCATTGAAAATAAGCCTGCAAAAGCCGACAATATTAATGATACAGGTTTTCTTGGAATTACCATATAAAAAACTATATTTCTGTGTTTGTAAATTTCGTGCAAAGGTACATTTTTTATTAATATCCAAAACGTTTAAAATACTTTTTTTACAAAACTACTTTTTCAATGTTTTTTTTGTTTGTATTTCTTTGTGTTATTAACAATATTATCAAAGTAATTTGTTTGGAATATCATAATTTTACCTATGTTTTATAACGGTAAAACACTGCTTTTTGTCGATAACTGAAGTTTAAAATTGTTAATAACTTATTTTTTTTTACTTTAGCCGTAAAGTTTCTTTTACAAAAACCCCAAAAACTTATGAAAAGAACATTACTTACTCTATTATTCCTATTTACATCGTCAATTTTTTTTGGTCAATGTTGGCAATCAGTATCCGCTGGAGTTGCACATTCAGTTGGTATAAGAACAGGCGGAACACTTTGGTCATGGGGACGAAATAACTTAAGCCAGCTTGGAGATGGCACAGCTGTTGCATCAAGAAGTACTCCTACACAAATTGGCACTTCTAATGATTGGCAATTTATATCCTGTGGTGCATCTCATACAATTGCACTAAAAAATAATGGGACACTATGGGCTTGGGGCTCTAATACTTCAGGTCAATTAGGAAACGGAAATAATATGAACTCTAATGTGCCTATTCAAATAGGTACAGATTCCGATTGGGCCATTATATCTGCTGGTGATGAATATAATTTAGCCATAAAAACTAATGGAACGCTTTGGGCTTGGGGACGAAATGATAATTCACAATTAGGTGATAATACAATAGTTTCTAAAAACTCCCCTATTCAAATAGGCAATCAAACTAATTGGGAATCTATTTCTGCTGGTTCAAATCATTCTCTAGCAATAAAAACTAATGGAACTTTGTATGGTTGGGGAGTAAATAGTTTAGGACAACTAGGGAATGGATCTACAACTAATGAAACATCTCCAGTAAAAATTGGAAATGACACTGACTGGAATAAAGTGGGTGCAGGTTCAATTCATAGTATTGCTTTAAAAGATGATTTATCTTTTTGGGTATGGGGTGGAAATAACGAAGGTCAATTAGGAGTGGGTACTAGTGGAGCTGGAACATACCTTACAAGTCCTTTTAATATTACTTCAATGAATGGTTGCAATAACATAAGTAAAGGAAGTCAAAATACAATTATTAGAAAAACCGATGGTACTGTTTGGAGTTGGGGAGCAAATCTTGTGGGTCAACTAGGAAATGGTACGTCTAGCTCGACACCTACAACAAGCCCTTTACAGGTTGGAAGTGCAAATGATTGGCAAATTATTTCGATGCGTGGCACACATGTTTTAGCTTTAAAAAACGATGGTACATTGTATGCTTGGGGTAATAATTTTTATGGTCAATTGGGAGATGGGACTTCTGGTAGTTTTAAAACTAGTCCTGTTATCATTACTTGCCCTACTTTAAGTAGTACTGAAAATATGTTTGCAGAAAAGATTAGTCTTTACCCAAATCCATCAAACGGAATTATCAATATAAAAAATCCTGATAACATTATTTTTGATAAAATCATAATTTATGATTTGTATGGGAAAATTGTTTACGAAGACAATAGAAATGTTTTAGAAATTAATGTAGAAAAATTAGTTTCTGGTTTTTATACATTACAACTTTTAGTTGACGAACAATTATTTCAAAAGAAATTCATTAAAAATTAATTTTAATAAACTGTTTTATTAAGCCTTCTTCCTATAACTACTGTTTCAAACAGTAAATAAAGAATGAAAAGTATAAAATAATTCCATTTCTCAAAACTTATATTTTCAGTTAAGATATACGTTTTTGCAATTATTCCTATGATAATTGTTTTTATGGTGGTAATTAACATAAAGCTCATTCCTACTACCTCTTTATTTTTGATAAAGACAACTTCAATTATTGCAAATAACGCTAAAGATAAACTTCCAAAGAAAAGAAAGATGAAAGTTAAAGGCAACAATGTTAATTCTGGAAAATCAAACAGGCTTTTTAAAAGAAAATAAGTACCAAAAAGAAAAAAACTAAAAAGAACAGGTAGTGCTACAAAGGATACGTTAATGTTTAATTTCATTTTTTATTTGTTTCCTATTTCATTTACTTGTCGGTATACATTATATAAGGCTATAAAAACACCTATTAATGTCAGTACTTTATAATAGTAAATTTTATCATTTGGATAATTATTATCTAACCACAAACCTCCCCAATAAAAAGCATAAATGATAACTCCCATTTGAATTGGGATGTTAACAAATGCTAACCACTTATTATATTGTTTAGGCGTTTTGTTGTTCTCCATGAGGCGGAAGTATGTTTTTGGATTGGGTTTTCATAACACACGAAGCGCTAAAATCTGCTCCTGGCTCAACTGAAAGCTTGCCGCAAATAACTTCACCATAAATACTTGCTTTTGACTTTACATTTAAAATTTCCTGAACAATTATTTTCCCTTCGACTTTACCTTCAACATCTACATTTTTACAGGTAATATCTCCCGAAACACTTCCTGCTGGACCTACAACTAATTTTCCTTTAGAAATAAAATTTCCTATTAAATGGCCGTCAAGTCTAAAGTCGGCTTGCGAATCTATATCTCCCTTAATTGTAGTCCCTTCAACAATTCGATTAGTTTTACCTAAAAAATCAGTATATGATTTTGTGCTTTTTTCAAACATATGCTACATCTTTAATTCTAAAAACTGATTGAAGTTTTTGTGAATTTGGATAACCAAATAATTCTCGCTAGATATTACTTGGGCTGGATTTAATACTTTATAATTTTTATCCTCTTTTACTAAAGTAATAAGGTATCTTGCAAATTCTCTAGAAGAAATACCGTGAACAACAATGAAGTTTGTTGACTCGTCGTAAACATCAAAAGATACTTTAAACTTGTCATATTGTTTTTCAGCAAAATATTTTTCTAATTTATCTTTTAGCTTAAGAGTTTCTGCATCCTCTTTTTTTCCTACTTTGTACAATAGTTTCCAACTAGTAGAAACAGTATCACGAGTTAAAATGTGTTGTTCCATTCTTGGAATACTAACTTTCAAAATATCCTCAGCCTGTTTTCCTTCATTAGAGTCAGGAAAAGTTACAGCAACATAACTTACTGCTTTCTTATACTCATTCACTCCCTTTAACTTTCCTAGAATGCTAGCTTTAAGCAATTCGAATTTTGGTATCAAATCGTCACCAGCAAATTGTTGAACAGACTTGTCAATAACTTGCAAAGCTTCAACATAATCTTGATTATTATATCTTTCGAAAGTTTTCTTATAAACATTCTCAGGACTATCATTTGATAGTTCTTCTGCAGGAATATTTCCGTTTAAGATTTGTGCATATCTTGTATTCGGATATTGTGATACTATTTGATTTTTTATTTGTTCAGCTTGAGATTTATCTATTTGTTCATAAATTTTATATAGGTTATATAAAGAAGGCAAAACTAATCTTTCTTCTGGTTGACTTTTTAGAACAGTCTCAAATTTAGATGCTGCTAATTTTTGTTCTAAAAACTTTTCCTTGTAAATTACTCCTAGTTGATAATTTGCAAAATTTCTTTCTTTAGCTAAACTATCAATAACTATTTTAGATGTAGGTATTTGACTCAAATAGTAATCTGTTGAGTATTTTTCATCAACAACATTACCTTCTTTTTCTTCAGGTTTTAGATTCTCATTATCTATTACTGCTATATTTTCTTTTTGTACAAACCATCTCCAATTCTCTACCAGAGATCTTTTGCCCCATCGTTTTTGGAATTCTACTTTACCATAAGCTACTGTAGTAGGAGTGTAAAAATAAAATGCACCATCCTGTTGCCCTTTTAATGCTGGTAAAATTTCTCCTTTACCTGGAGGATTTATTGAAGAGTCATTAAAGCCAGGTGGATTCAAAATAGGTTTGCTACTAATGTCTTGAATTCCATTATTTTGATTTGCTAATTCTTTTAGTTTTTCTTCTTGTACTTTCTTAGCTTCGGCTTTTGCTTTCAAATCTGCAATATGCTTTTCAAAATAAGCTGAACGCTCACTCTCTGACATTGCAACAAGATTTAGAATACTATCATTAATCGTAACTATTCCTTCATATTTAATAACATCGACTAAATTTTGCTTCTTTTTAGCAATTGTATAATATTCTCTATTTTTTTTAACCAATTTAGTGAGAGTACTATCATAATATTTACCTGCTGTTACATACTTTGCTTTATCAAAATAAATAGTCGCTAAGTTTCTATAAGTCGATGCTTGCAAATAAGCATCATTAGAACCTTTTTTTAATGATTTGTTGTAATATTTAATGGCGTTTGATTTGTTACCCAATTTATCATAGAAAACAGCCATTTCAAAATTTAGTACATCTAAATGTGATCTGTTTTCTCTGTCCTTCATTAATTTTTCATACTTTTCTATAAAAGTAATCGTGTCTTTAGTAGGATCATATAATTGGGCTTGTTTAGCATGAGCCCTAATTACATATTGGCGAGGAGATTTACGCTTCATATCAATTACCTCTTGAAACTCTGAATAAGCGCTGTCTTTATAATCTAAAGACTCGTACAATTGTCCGAGAATAAAATGGTATCTAGCCCTTTCTTCCTTAAGTTTTGTTGAACTAATTGCTTTTTTTAATGGCGCAATAGCACTGTCTTTGTATTCTAAATTAATGTATGCTTGTGCTAAAATTGCATTAGCATCTGCCGATACTTGTGGTTTTAGTTGATTTTTATTGATAAGCCTTTTTAAGTTTTTTACTGCTAAAGCATCATTCTCAAGACGGATATTTGTTTTTTCCCGCCATACTTTTGCTTCGTAAATTTTATCAGAATTGGAATGTTTATACAATATATAATTAAAAGCTTCTAGAGCGGGAATAAATCTTTGATCATAATACCTTGCTTTTCCTAACATCAAGTGCGCCTCATCCATTTGATAGTTTTTTTCCTTACCTTCAATATTCATGGAGTGTTTTTGAATCGCTTTTGTTGCTTTAGTTTCTGCACGCTCAAAATTTTTATTTTTTTCCTTTTGCCCAGGAAGCAATTTTTCTTCTGGGATTTGCATGCGTTCTACTGGAAGAATTTCCCAAAAATTGTCTTGATACTCACCTTTAACTTCATTAATACCGGCATCAAGTGCTAAGCTACCATTATACATGGTATTATCTCTGGCATTAAGTGCGTGCCAATTTCTACTAAGGAAAGTGTTTTTTTTGGTTGAGCAAGCAATTGCAGTTACTAAAAAAAAGGCAAATGATATGTTTTTTAATTGATTGTTTTTCAACATATAAAAGTTTTAAATATAACTTCTAAATACTAATTTTAGTATTATAACCTGTAAAAGTACGTTTCTTTTTACAATTCAGAAAAAAATAACATTTTTTAATTTTATAAGAATTTAAGAATATGTCAGCCTTGTTTGTTAATTTTGCTAAAAATTAAAAACATGTCCACATTTTACAAACTCACTATAAAAGAAATCAAAAGAGAAACTCCTCAAAGTATTTCGGTGGTATTTAATGTTCCTAACGAATTTAAAGATTTTTATCAATTCACCGCAGGACAATATGTTAATTTAAAACTTACTTTAGATGGTAAAGAAATTAGAAGAGCCTATTCAATTTGTTCATCACCTAATAGTGGCGAATTAAGAATCGCTATAAAAGAAGTGAAAAATGGTTATTTTTCAAAATTTGCTAATTCAGAATTAAAAGAAGGTAGTATTTTAGAAGTAGGTACACCTGAAGGAAAGTTTACTCATGAACCTCAACATGACAAACAAAGAAACTATATAGCGTTTGCTACTGGAAGTGGTATAACCCCAATTATGTCTATTCTTCAAACTGTTTTGTCTCAAGAACCTAACAGTACTTTTGCTTTGATATATGGTAACAAAACTCCCGATGAAACTATATTTTATCATCAATTAAACGAATTACAAAGCAAATATTTAGGTCGTTTTTTTATTCATTATGTGTTTAGTCAATCTAATCATTCTGAATTTTTTGGTCGAATAGATAAATCAGTAGTAAACAACGTTCTAAATACAAAACATATTGGTAAAGAGTTTTCAAAATATTATTTGTGTGGGCCCGAAGAAATGATTAATAATGTTAATGGCGTATTAAAAGAGAAAAATGTTGCTGAAAAAGATATAAAATTTGAATTATTCTCAGCATCTACTCAAGAAAACGCTGTTGACACAAGCAAGAATGAGCATACAAAAATTACTGTTTTAGTTGATGGTGATGAAGAAACATTTGAAATGTCTTCAAAACAAACTTTACTTGAAGCCGCTTTAAAACACGGTATGGACGCACCATATTCATGTCAAGGTGGAATTTGTAGTAGTTGTATTGCAAGAATAACTAATGGGTCTGCAGAAATGAAGAAAAATTCAATCCTAACGGACAAAGAAATTGCAAGTGGATTAATTCTTACTTGCCAGGCACACCCCACATCTGCCGAGATAACCGTCGATTATGATGACGTTTAAAAAAAGGAGCTTCAAAAAAGCTCCTTTTTTATTTTATTAATTACCGTTTCTGGTAAGACACTTCTCATAGCATCCTCATAACCTTCAACTTTCTTATTACCATAAACTGATGTTGGTAATAAAGGATATTTTTCTCTATCTGCTGTAATGCAAAAGTCTATTGGCTGATTAAACGGTTTAAAACCTGCATAAGGGTGGGTTGCTCCCCAAACTGTAATCACTTTTACTCCTAACATGGCAGCTATATGAGCGTTACCAGAATCCATTGATAACATGATATCAAGATTTGTTATCAAATCTATTTCTTGCTTAAGATTAATTTTTCCAGCAACTACAATTACATTATTATGATTCCCTTTTAATTTATTAAGCTCTGTTATTTCTTTTGCGCCGCCACCAAATAAGAAAATTTTACACTCTGATTGAACCAATCCATCAATAACCATTTGCATTAAATCTAAAGGATATACTTTGGATTCGTATTGTGCAAAAGGTGCAATTCCTACCCATTTCGTTGATTTAATCTGGGTTAATGATAAAATATCCTCTGAAAGAACAGCTTTAGAAGGAAATGTAGGATGAGATAAATTAATTGGAAAACCTAGTTTTTCAAAAGTTTCGCAATGTCTTTCAAACATAGATTTTACTGGAGCAAAAACTTTGTTTTCTACTCTAGTCAAGGCTTTTTTTTCTTCTCTACCTTTATCCGTTGCACTTACTTTTTTTCCACTCCAAGCAAAAAGAGTTCTCACTACTTTTGAACGCAATACATTATGCAAATCAGCAACTGCGTCAATATTGTGTGTTTTCAAGTCTTTGACCAAACGTAATAATCCAAAAAAACCTTTGTGCTTTTCTTTTACATCAATAGGAAAAAATTCTAAATTAGATATTCCATCAAAAAAAGGTTTAAAAAAAGGGCGTGAAACTATAGTGATTTTTACTTTGGGATACTGCAAAGAAAAAGCCCTCAAAACAGGAACCGTCATAGCAACGTCACCCATAGCAGAGAGCCTAATAACTAAAATATGCTTGATGTTTGACATCGAAACAGATTTTTATTTTTTATTTTGATACAACACAGGATTTAACTCCTCGTCATTATACATTTTCATTTGTTTATACACTTTCATGTATTTATCGCCGTTTTCAATATCTTCTATTAACTGACTTATTGATACAAACATATCGTTTTTTTGATCTAATAAAACGTTTAATTTTTCTTGGCATTTTGCTCTGTGTTCTGGAGTTGCTTCGACGCGATTTGCTTCTTCACTCATGTGATAAATTTTCAAAGCAAGAATAGACAAACGATCGATTGCCCATGCTGGACTTTCAGTATTAATTTTAGCATCAGGTTTTACCTGAACTCCTACATATTTTTGTAAAAAATAGCTGTCGATATATTCAACCATGTCTGTACGTACTTGGTTAGATGCGTCAATTTTACGTTTTAAATCTAAAGCTGCTACAGGATCAATTTGCGGGTCACGAATAATATCTTCATAATGCCATTGTACTGTATCTACCCAGTTTTTAGCATACAATAAATATTCTATCGATCCTTTTTCATAAGGATTCAAAGCAGGTTGATATACATCATCAATAACATGATACTCATTGATACAACGCTCAAATATTGGAAAAGCAAATTCTGCAAACATAGTTTTGACTCTTTATTTTTTACAAAAGTAGCGTTTTTTTGTACTTTTATCGGGAATTTGTAAAATTTATCAAAATGCACATCCATTATATTTCAGAACAAAACAGTATTCTAAACCACTTTCTTACTCAGCTACGCGATGTCCATATTCAAAAAGATAGTATGCGTTTTCGTAAAAATATTGAGCGCATTGGTGAGATTATGGCATATGAATTAAGTAAAACTTTGGAATATAAAAACATTGATGTGCAAACTCCTTTAGGAATTAAACATACCACAACTGTTGCGGAACCGGTGGTTTTATGTTCGATTCTAAGAGCGGGTTTAGCTTTACATCAAGGGTTTATCAATTTTTTTGATGATGCCGAGAATGGATTTGTTTCTGCATATCGTCATCACTATAATAATGATGATGCCTTTGATATTTTAGTTGAATACCAAGCAGCTCCATCTTTTGAAGGGAAAAATTTGATATTGATTGATCCCATGCTTGCTACAGGTCAATCGATTGTGGCAGTTTTACAGAAACTACATTTGGAACAAAAGCCTAAAGAAATTCATATTGCAGTTGTAATTGCTGCTCCCGAAGGTGTTGAGTATCTTCAAAAAAATCTTCCTAAAAACTGTCATTTATGGGTTGCTGCTCTAGATGATAAACTAAACGAAAAAAACTATATAGTTCCAGGTTTAGGCGATGCTGGAGATTTAGCTTACGGCAGTAAATTATAATAATCTTAATACAAGATTAAGGACACTAGAAAAAATAATAATTCCTAAAATGGTTTCTTTTATCCAGTATCGCTCTATAGTTTCAATATAGTTTGTAAGCATAATAGCTACAGGAACAAAAGTAAAAATCAAGTAACTATTGTCTTTATTGGGTGAGATAAAAAATATAACCAACCCTAGTATGAAACCATAAATTATTTTTTTGTAGGAAGCTTGAAGATTAAGTGATTTATGTGATAAAATAAATAACATAGTTAAAAATGCTACTAAAGCGACAAGTATATAAAGCCCTAAAGCAAAACTTTGAAAAATAGTTTCGATGTATTTTAAATCTAAATTTACCTGTATAGAACTTATATAATTTTGGATTAGTGAAGGGTTAAAAATTAATGAAAATAGAACACTAATAATAACTACTGTAAAAAAACCAATAAGGGGTATAATCCAGTTTCTATAATCTCTCGAAACATGAAATATTATAGAGATGTAAACCAAAAGTATAAAAAGGATACTCCAAAAATGAAATAAACTTGCAGCGAAAATCCAAATTGATGCATCAAAAATTTTCTCTTTTGGTGTTATCATTGACTGCATCGAAATCAATCTTCGTAGTGCCAATAAAATTAACGCATTTGAAATAACTAGTTTCGTATTAGAAAAAACTGATGGGAAAAGTATAAAAAAAACACAAACCAAAAAAAATGTATAACTATTGTCTTTACTCAAGCCATTCTTTTTAGTTATAAAATTTGTAATGAATAACGATCCAATTAATATAACTAGTATTACTATTTTTTGAGCAATTTCGTATCCAGATATTGTATTATAATTGGTATTAAACTGATAAACTGTAAAACACAAAACCAGCAAAGAGGTAATTAAAATATAATTTATTGGTCTAGATTTACTAAAAACGCTTGTTATCATGAGTATATTTTATATTTTTGCTGTGTAAATATAATACATTCATTATGATGAAATCATTTTTTGAAGGAATTCAATGGCTTTTCGAACAAATTTTGTTCGCTCCACACGATTTAATGCGTGCTACTGAATTAGATAATTGGTGGATTGCTAATATAGTAAACTGGGTTCTTTGGGGAATCATCAGTTATTATATCTACTACTGGACTACTCAATTAAAAATATTCAAAGACAATAACGAAGACGAGCAAGATACAACAGCTCACTCGTTTTTAAAATAACAAAAAAGCCACTTAAATAGTGGCTTTTTTAATGAATAATAATTAATTTTTAAATATCTTTTGAACTCCAGTTTTTCCATCAATTGTTTTTACCTGTAGAAGATAAACTCCATTGGAAAGTTCTGAAATGTCAGCTAAAGATCCTGAAACAGTTTTAATTTTTTTTCCTTCTATTGAAATCAATTCTATAGTTTCAATTTTTTCAGTACTGCTTACAGATAGAACACTATTACTTGGATTAGGATAAATCGTAAAATCTGAAAACGAATTAAAATCATTTCTACTCAAGTAACCCGATTCTTGATATAAACTCGCGACATTTGCAGCAGTTAAAGTCGTTTTATAAAAACGTATATCATCAATTTCATTTGAATATTCATTTGTAGCTGTTAAATTGTTATAACTATTGCCACCAATACCTACATTATTTACAGGTAAGAAATCTGGAGAACTTGTTCCGTTTCCACCAGTCGCTGCAGTTGCATCGTAAGTTCTTGTTATGGTGTTTTTCAATACATTATCTACATAAATTTTATAAATGTTTTCAAATGCCCAGTGTGGTGTTCCAGAATAACTGTAATAGCTTCTTCCTGTAACTGTAATTGCCACATGATGCCAATTATTATCGGCTACATTTGTGTTTGATGTACAATCCCACCAACCTGTATGACCTGTGTAAACATTTGCTCCTCCGTTTGCAGTCCATCGCCATAAATAATTGCAAGAAAATACAATAATTCCATTTCTCAAATACACATACCAACCTCTGTCTGAAGAACTATTTGCTACATTTACTCTTTGTGATTGTTCTAAAACAATCCTTTGATTTGTGTCATTAGTTCCTGTTTTCATCCAAAAACTCATACTAAGACTTGTTGCGTTTTGTAGAGGAATCCTGCTTAAATAATCTCCAGATAAATTTATTGCATCATTGGTTACGCCTAATCTATCTGTTGTAAAAGTTGCCGCACTTCCTGTTTTTGTCAAATTTTCGGCTGTTCCAAAAGTGTCATTTAAAGAACCCCCAACAAATTTATATTCACTGTCTAAACTAGTTGTGGGTATTTGTGCAAATAATTGAATTGAATATAAAAAAGATAAAAAAAATAGTTTTGTTCTCATAAGTTTTTTATTTAGTGTTTGTTAAAACAAATTTGAACATAAAAGAAAGTCATTTTAAAACGACTTTCTGAAACTAAGTTTTGACTTGCTAAAGCATTTATCCTATATTTTGAATGAGCGTTAAAAACTCCTCTTTATTATCATTTGAAATAGAGACAGTTTTATCATTATCCATTACAATATAACCACCATCTTTTTTAATGTATTCTTTTATAAATTTTAAGTTGATAAAATAGGAACGATGCGGTTTATAGAAATAAGGCAAGTTTTCTAATAAGGAAACAAAATGACGAAGCGGTTTACAAACTAACATTTCGGTTTCTTTTGTGGTGGTGACTTTAGTGTACATTCCGTCAGCTTCAAATAAAATAACATCTTCTATTGTTACAAATTTAAATCCATCTGCAAAAGGCAAACCAATTTTGTTGAAGTTACTAGACTTTAAACTATTTTTTAATTCTTCTAATTTTAAACTGATATTTGACTTACCAATTTGCGCAATTGCTTTTTCTGTAGCTTCAACAAGAGCTTCAACACGTAAAGGTTTCAGTAAATAATCGATTGCCGATAATTGAAACGCTTTCACTGCAAATTCACTATAAGCTGTAGTAAAAATGATTTCGAAATTAACTTCTTCTTTACTAATAAAATTCAATAATTCTAAGCCTGAATGTTCAGGCATTTCTATATCTAAATAAACTATTTGAGGTTGATGTTCTTTTATTAATGCAACACCAGAAAGCAAATCTTCTGCCTCAAAAACTTCATTTATTTTAGCGCAATTTTCTTCTATTAATATTCGAAGTAGATTTCTTGCTTTTCGTTCGTCATCAATTATAATCGCTTTCATCTTAATTTAGTATTGGTATTAATAAAGTAACTTTTGTTCCTATTGCTATAGCATTCTCATACAAATCTTCAATTTCAACGCCAATTTTTTTCTCTCTTCCAAAATTCAATAATTCTAATCGATGTGCGGTAGCTTCTGTAGCAAAAGAATTGTGCTTTTTATGTTGCATTTCATTAGCTTTTACACGTCCAATTCCGTTGTCCAAAACAATACACTTTAGCATTGATTGGTTTTTAAAAAGCTCGAAACTAATGGTTAATTTTCTGTTGTCTTTCTTGTGAAGAAGTCCGTGTTTAATGGCGTTTTCAACATAGGGTTGAATTAACATTGTTGGAATTTTTAAATGGTCATTATTTTCGATTCCATGTAATGAGTATTCAAATTTATCTTCAAATCGAAGTTTTTCTAATTGTAAATAAATATCCAAGCATTCTATTTCTTCTCTAATAGTTATATAACCTTTACTGCTGTGTTCTAAATAAGCTCTTATTAAATCGGCAAATTTTGCTAAATACGAGCTTGCTAAATTTTTCTGATTTAAAATAATATATTCTTGAATTGAGTTTAAGGCATTGAATATAAAATGAGGATTCATTTGAGACTTTAAATTCTCTAGTTTTAAAACTGCCAATTCATTTTCGAATTTTGCATTTTTTAGAGCCAATTCTTTCTCTTTTTCTTTAATAGCCAATTTGTTTCTGTAAAATAAAATTATAATACCAAATACAGATAAAGCTATTAACGAAATAAACCACCATGTTGTCCAAAATGGACTATTGATTTTAAAAGTAATTTTTGTAGAAACAAATCTTAAATCACTTAAAGTTCTGCATCTAATTTCAAAAGTATAAGAGCCTGATGGTAAGCTGCTAAAATTAACAAATCGGGTGTTTTTTTCAATCGAAATCCATTTATCACTTAGTCCATCTAAACGATATTGAAATTGTAATTCTTCATCAGGAAAGTATCCATTGACATGAAAATTAAATTTAATTCTATTCTTATAATAAGGCAAATTATAATTGTCTGATACAATTGTATCTCTTTCATTAATCGTAACCGATTTTATATAAATCTCCTTGGGAAAATATTGCTTCCTTTCACTTTTTTTACTCATCTCGAAGAAAGCATCTTGCGTAGCAAATAACAGACTATGATCTTTAATGATTATATTTTTAACACTCCCAATATTTGTGTTTTTATTGTTTAGCTTAGCTAGTAACGAATTGTTTTTTGTATTATAAACTTGAACGCCTAAATCAGTTAAAATCCACAGGTTTTTCTCGTCTGATTGCAATTGCAATATAACATGAGAAAGTAAGCCGTTATTTTTATCTATTTTTTTAAAAAAATTGTTGTTTTTAAAACCAATAATACCCTCATTATATGTTGCAATCCATATGATTCCATCCGTTGTTTTACAAATGTCTTTCCCAACAATATTTTTAGCATTAAACTGAATATTTTGACTTTTGAAGTTTTTATCGAATTTCAGAAAACTATCTACGAAGGATATATAAATAGCTCCAGTATCTTTATCATAAAAACATTTATATGCTCTTTTTCGGTTTAACTCATTTATTTTGACAACTGTATTTTTTTTAAGTTCCATTACAGATGCCATATTGTAACTGCAAATTACAAACTTATTGGTTTGAGGAATATTTTTTAAATCTTTTGCATTGCGGATTAAACTCTCTAGGACTGTTAATTTATTAGTTTGTAAATTATAAACATAAGAATTGTTTTCATTACTAATTAATAAACTTTTTGATGAGCTTAAATAGGCTAATGCGGTTACTTTAGCAGAAGAATTTAATGTTATTAAAGTTGTTTTTTGAGTCCCTTGATTCCTTAAAAACAACTCTCCTTTTATTGTTCCAAATGCAATTGTTTTATCGTCAATTTTTTCAATTGCGGAAATTACGCCTTTGGCAATTTTATCATCATAAACTTTAATGTTTAAATCCGGTATAATAAAAACACCATTATTCAAAGTAGAAACAAAAAAGGTGTGATTTTTATCTTCTATAAAGTTAGTAATAAAATCATTTTTGAAGAAAGTATTACTTATTTGGAAATGATCATTTTCATCTTTTTTTAGGGTAATTATTCCGTTTGATGTGCAAAACCAAACATCATCTTTTACTTGTTTCGCACTAATAATTTTTGAATTGGTTAAGATTTTAGGAAATTCAATAGGAATCAATTTTTTACCTAAAATTTGATAGAATGTATTTGTGTTTGATATTGCATTAAAATTTTTAAGATATAGGTTTCCCTTATATTCAAAAAAACTTAACAAATCTTGATTGCTATATCCTGAGATTGAAGTATTAGTAACTTGAATAAGTTTTTGATTTGATAACCAGAAAACTTTGTCATCAATAGGAAATAGTATCCTATTTTTATAGAGGTATGGAGAGCGAACGGATAAACTTTCATTTTGCAATTGTGAATATAAATTAATGCGCTTATTTGTTTTTAAGTTTATAGATATTATAGAATTCCCAACTACAATAACAATACAATCATCAACAAATAAGAACTCTGCTAATTGCCCTTTTAGTTCATTGTTTAAATCTAATGCTAGAACAAGTTTATTGTTTACTACTTTGAAAAATTGACCAGATATATTGTTGCACCATAAATTATTTTGCTTGTCAAACTTTAACCCAAAAACTGAAAGTCCTCTTTTATCTTTGTTAGAATAATTTAAATATTCAGAGCCATCATACCGAAAAAGTCCTTTATCAGCAGCTAGCCAAATAAATCCTTTAGAATCTTCAATAATGTCGTAAAATTCTACGTCTGGCAGACCTTCTTTTTCAGATAATTTTATGGTAATAGGATCCTGTGCCATGACCATATTAACCAAGACAAGTAAAAAAATAGTATATAATCTGTTACGTTTCAACTTATCAAAAATAGAACTTTACAATGAAACGAAATTGTTCTATTTCTGAATTTAAGATATGACTTTCTGAATTAAGATTTCTTGTTTTTTTAAGTTATAGTTTAATCTTAAAAAATTCTTCAGTGTTCATCATTTCTCCAAAAGCTATTTTTAATTGGTAATTTTTATAAAAGGTAATAAACCTACCCAACAAAAAAAAGAAATAGTAAAAAGCTAGTTACTATTTCTTTTTTTTGTTGAAAAGCTTGATTTTTTTTCTAAAACCTACTTTCTTATTTTATAGTGAAGATAAATCTTTACCTATATCATTTCTAAAATACATTTTATCAAAACCGATTTTAGCAATGCTATCATAGGATTTTTTCAATGCTTCAGGGAATGTATTGCCATATGATGAAACCGCTAAAACACGTCCACCACTTGTAACAATAGTATCACCTTCATTTTTAGTTCCTGCGTGAAAAACAATCGAATCTGTAACTAAGTCTAAGCCTGAAATTACTTTTCCTTTTTCATACTCTTCTGGATAACCTCCTGAAGCAACAATTACAGTAGTAGCAGCTCTTTCATCAATTTCTAAAACTGCTTTATCTAATTCTTGATTGCCCACAGCTGCAAACAACTCAACTAAATCAGATTTAATGCGAAGCATTACTACTTCTGTTTCTGGATCCCCCATTCGAACGTTATATTCAATAACCATAGGTTCGCCTTTAACATTGATTAACCCAATAAAAACAAATCCTTTATATTCGATATTGTCTTTTTGAAGTCCTTCAATAGTTGGTTTTACTATTCGGGTTTCCACTTTTTCCATAAAAACAGCATCAGCAAACGGTACTGGCGAAACTGCTCCCATACCTCCAGTGTTTAAACCTGTATCTCCCTCACCTATACGTTTATAGTCTTTAGCTGTTGGGAGAATTTTATATGATTTCCCATCTGTTAAAACGAAGCAGCTCAATTCGATTCCGTCAAGAAATTCCTCGATTACCACTTTTGAAGAAGCATCCCCAAATTTAGCATCAACTAACATGTTACGTAATTCTTGTTGTGCTTCAGCTAAATCATTTAAAATTAAAACACCTTTACCTGCTGCTAATCCATCGGCTTTTAAAACATATGGTGGTTCAAGAGTAGTTAAAAATTGACATCCTTGCTCAACCGTATCTTTTGTGAAGCTTTCGTAACGAGCAGTAGGAATATTATTTTTTACTAAAAATTGCTTTGCAAACTCTTTACTTCCTTCCAATTGTGCACCTATTTTTGAAGGACCAATTACAGGAATAGCATGTAATTGTAAATCGTTTTTAAAGAAGTCATAGATTCCATTTACTAATGGATCTTCTGGTCCTACTACGACCATTTCAACTTTGTTTTCTAATACAAAATCTTTTACTGCTGTAAAATCTAATGGATTGATTGAAACGTTAGTAGCTATTTGTGAAGTTCCTGCATTTCCAGGCGCTACAAATAATTTTGTGCATTGTGAGCTTTGAAGCATTTTCCAAGCCAGAGCATGTTCTCTACCACCTGAACCTAAAAGTAAAATTGTCATAGTGTTGTGTTGTTGTTTTGCGTTGCAAAAATAGTGGGTTTAAAATGATTATGAAAACTCTTGTTTTCTTATTTTTGGAAAAAAAGCAATATGATTCGGTTTTTTGATTGGTCTTTGAAATTGAATGGTTTCCGTATGAAGGAAGCGCAAGCCGAGTTTAATTCAATTCTGAAATTTTCTCCAGAAGAACATGAACAATTCATTAAAAAAAAGAGAGAAGAAATTCTAGAATATCATTTGCAACATAATTCTTATTACAAAAACTTTGTTGGAAAATCAAAAATTGACAACTGGAATGATGTACCAGTGATGTCCAAAAAAGATTTTCAAAAACCATTAGCAGAAAGACTATCAAACGATTTTACTGAAAAAACAATTTTTAAAAACAAAACTTCGGGTTCCAGTGGTGATCCTTTTATATTTGCCAAAGACAAATATGCACATGCTATAACTTGGGCCTCAATTATTTACCGTTTTGGTTGGTATGGAATTGATTTCAATAAATCCTATCAAGCTAGATTTTACGGAATCCCTTTAGATTTTATTGGTTATACAAAAGAACGCCTAAAAGATTTTTTAGGACAGCGTTATCGTTTTACCATTTTTGATTTATCAGATGCAATATTAGAAAAAGTACTTCTTAAATTTAAGCAGAAGAAATTTGATTATATCAACGGTTACACGAGTTCTATTGTCTTATTTGCGAAGTTTTTACAGAAAAAAAACATCGTTTTAACTGATGTTTGTCAAAGTTTAAAAGTGTGTATGGTCACTTCAGAAATACTTTTTGAAGAAGATAAACACCTAATGGAAAAACAATTTGGTATTCCAATAGTCAATGAATATGGTGCATCTGAATTGGATTTAATAGCTTTTCAAAATTTAAATGGAGAATGGCAGGTGAATGCTGAAACTTTATTTGTTGAAATTCTTGATGAAAACAATCAACCCGTTCCAAATGGTACTGAAGGTAAAGTAGTGATTACTTCTTTATACAACAAAGCCCATCCTTTTATTCGTTATGACATAGGTGATATTGGGATTTTGGATGAAAAAAGCACACTCAATCATCCCATTCTTAAAAAACTCATTGGTCGAACCAATGATGTTGCTATTTTGCCAAGTGGTAAAAAATCACCAGGTCTGACTTTTTATTACGTGACTAAAAGTATTATTGAAGACGATGGAAATGTGAAAGAATTCATTATCAAACAAGTTAAAATTAATGAATTTGAAATCGATTATGTAAGTGAAGTTGCACTAACAACAACTCAAGTCGAGAAAATAAAACAAGCTATTGATTTGTATTTAGAACCTGATTTACATTTTATATTTAACCGAAGAGAATCACTGCAAAGAACTGCAAGAGGAAAGTTGAAACAATTCCAAAGTTTACTTTAGTTGCGATACTTTAAAAATCCTCTAACCATCCAGTGAATCATATAGTAAGCCGACTCGAAAACTGATAATTTTTCAACTTCACGATAAAATTGCCATTGGTATTTTAGCAATTTCTTTTTGTCCCTTGAAAGGGAATTTTCTCTGATACGGTAAATGGCTTTTGGTTCTTGAATACCATAAGCAAACGGGATTTCTTTCAAATATTTTAACCATAACCCCATGTCTTGTCTTTTACGAATATCGGGCATGAATTTTACACCAAGTTTTTTGACATCAATAAAAGCGGTAAGACAGCTTATAGAATTAGTTTTAAGAATATCTGTGTACGTCACTTTTTCAGGAACAATAAAATCAGAATACACAAATTCTAATTTTTCATTTGACCTTCTATAAGAAGAAAAAACAAAAGGGATTCCTTTTTTTTGAATCGTTGCAATACTGTTTTCAATAAAATCAGGAAACCAAATATCATCTGCATCTAAAAAAGTCATAAAATCTCCTTTAACTTCTTTGATTGCTTCATTTCTAGCTTTAGAGGCACCAGAATTTTTATTTAATCGAATCAAATGAATACGATGGTCGTCTTCCATAAACTGTTGAACGATATCTACAGTTTTATCTGAAGAACAATCGTCAACAATTAACATTTCCCAGTTCTGATACGTTTGGTTTTGTACCGATTGAATAGTCTCTGTTATAAATTTCTCTGAATTGTATGTTGGTGTAATTATTGATACTAGCCCGTTCATTTAATATGCTTTTTCTTGTCCTCTAAAAATATTAATTACTGTAAGAACAATTATCTTGATATCTAAAAATAAAGACCAGTTTTCAATATAAAAAACATCATATTTTATACGATTAATCATCTCATCATCTGTTTCGATTTCACCCCTAAATCCTTTTACTTGAGCTAGTCCTGTAATGCCAGGTTTGACATGTAATCTGACATTGTATTTTTTAATCTTCTTTTGATATTCATTATTATGACTCCACAGATGAGGACGAGGTCCAACAATTGACATTTCACCAAAAAGAACATTTAAAAATTGAGGCATTTCATCAAGACTAGTTCTTCTTAAAAAAGCTCCAATTTTAGTTATTCTCGGGTCATTTTTTGTTGTCATTTCTTCAGTGTTTTCATTAATAAACATTGAACGAAACTTTAAACAGAAGAATTCGTTTTGATCTAATCCGGGTCTTCCTTGCTTGAAAAAAACAGGCCCTTTAGATTCAAATTTAATTAATAAAGCTATAATTGGAAATAACCAAGAAAAGATAAAAAAAAGTATTAATAGAGAAAAAAATATGTCAAATGTACGCTTTATTACTTTATTAGAGAGTTCGTTTAAAGATGTTCTTTTTAGCGACAGAACTGGAAAAAATTCATAATAATCAATTTGAAGATTTTTTGAATAAATTTCATTTCCTTCAGGGATAAATTTAATTGTTTTCCTATGATAATCTGAGAACTCGACTAAATTCTTTAATTCCTCCTCAGAAAGCTCTTTTAATGCACAATAAATATCATCGACCTTGTTTTCTAATACAAAATTTTGAATGTCTTCAATTTTTCCTTTTATATTTTCTCCTGAGATTTTATCAGAAAAAAAACCATAGAAACGATAACCATAATCAGGCCTTGAAATAAAAAGTTTCATCAAGTTTATAGCACTTTCTGTGTGACCAATTATTATTGCTCTTCTAAAATTACCTCCTAAAACAATTCTATATTTTTTTAAATAATAAAATAGTAATCCTTTAAAAATAGTAACATATAAAAAAGCAAAGCCAATAAAAAGAAGCAATTGTTTAAAGCTTGAAATAATTTCTCTCGCTACTGAAAAATATGCAATAACTACTAATGTAAAAAGGGTGAATTGCTTTACTATCTTTCCTAAAATTTCTGATGGTTTGGTAAATCGAAATACCTCATAAAAATCAGTAAAATATGATATTATACTCCAAGAGAATAATTGAAAAACAAAAAAATAAGGAAGATATATACCAAAGTTTTTTAGAAAAATTTCAGCTAAAAAAAGTAGCAGAAAAAAATCTGTTATTACACTAATTGGTCTAATGTATTTTGAATATCTTCCCTTAGTCACTTGACTTATTTTATATAATCCTTAAAATCTTTATGAGCTTCTTTTAAAAGTTCTTCTTTGGGTAAAGATTTAAAATATTCATAAGTCAACTTCATTCCCTCACTACGAGAAACTTTTGCCTCCCATCCTAAAATTTCTTTTGCTTTGGTTGTATCTGGTTGACGTTGTAACGGATCGTTTTCAGGAAGTGGATGATAAACAATTTTTTGATTCGTTCCAGTTAATTTGATAATTTCTTCTGCAAAGTCTTTAATCGTAATCTCATCTGGATTACCTATGTTTACAGGGTAAGCATAATCAGAAAGTAACAAACGATAAATACCTTCAACCTGATCATCTACATAACAAAAAGATCTTGTTTGCATACCATCGCCAAAAATAGTTAAATCTTCTCCTCTTAAAGCTTGACCTATAAAAGCTGGAATTACACGGCCATCATTAAGTCGCATTCTTGGTCCGTACGTATTAAAAATACGAACAATGCGAGTTTCTAAACCATGAAAACGGTGGTATGCCATAGTTATCGATTCTTGAAAACGTTTTGCTTCATCATAAACTCCTCTTGGTCCTATTGTATTAACGTTTCCAAAATAATCTTCAGTTTGTGGATGAATTAAAGGATCCCCATATACTTCTGATGTAGATGCAATTAAGATTCTAGCTTTTTTTACTCTTGCTAATCCTAATAGATTATGAGTTCCTAATGAACCTACTTTCAATGTTTGAATAGGAATTTTTAAGTAATCTATTGGACTTGCTGGAGATGCAAAATGAAGAATATAATCTAATTCCCCTGGAATGTGTACAAACTTTGACACATCATGATGATAAAACTCAAAATGTTCTAGTTTAAAGAGATGCTCTATATTTTTCAAATCTCCTGTAATCAAGTTATCCATCCCTATAACATGATATCCTTCTTTTATAAATCGGTCACACAAATGTGATCCTAAAAAACCTGCTGCTCCAGTGATTAATATTCTTTTCATTTTATATTGTTTGTAGCAAAGCCTCTTGCCATTTTATAATTGTTATCCCAAATGTACTTTTAATTTTTGATTTATCCAGTACACTGTACTTTGGTCTTTTTGCTGGTGTTGGATATGAATCTGTTGGTATTGGGTTGATCTTAATTTTGATATTATTAATTTTAAAAATTTCGTTTGCAAAATCATACCACGAACAAATTCCTTCGTTACTGAAGTTATAAATACCGTATTCTTTATTTTTAGATTTAATGATTTTAATAATAGCTTCTGCTAAATCAACAGCATTTGTTGGTGTCCCTATTTGATCAGAAACTACATTCAACTCGGTTCTTTCTTGAGATAAACGTAACATTGTTTTCATGAAATTATTTCCAAATTGAGAATATACCCATGAAGTACGAATGATATAATGCTTCCTGCAATTTGAAGCAATTTCTGTTTCTCCTTCTAATTTAGTCTGACCATAAACTCCTATAGGGTTAGTAACATCAGTTTCTAAATAAGGCTTTTCGTTTGAACCATCAAAAACAAAATCTGTTGAAATATGTACTAATGTAGAGCCTGTTTTTTGACAAGCTATCCCTAAATTCTTAGGGCCAATTACATTTACTAAGTAAGCTTTTTCTTGTTCTGATTCCGCTTTATCTACAGCGGTATACGCAGCGGTATTGATACAGAAATCAAATGAATTTGCAGCGAAATATTCAGCCACTTTTTCCTCATTCGTGATGTCCAAATCAGCTGATGAAGCAAATACAAAACTAATTTCAGTATGTTTTGTTTGGATATGTTGCAGTGACTGTCCTAATTGTCCGGATGCACCGGTTACTAAAACTACCATACTTTTTTTGCATTTTCCAATGTTGGTAACTCTTGATCCTTATCAGAAATAAGTAACTCTTTGGTTGGAAATCCCCAATCTACATTGACTGTTTTGTCGTTATAAATCAAACCGCCTTCGCTTTCCTTATTGTAAAAATTATCACATTTATAGAAGAAAGTAGCTGTATCACTTAGGACTAAAAATCCATGAGCAAAACCCCTTGGTACAAAGAACTGTTTTTTATTTTCAGCAGATAAAACAATGGAATACGACTGGCCATATGTTAGAGATTCCGGTCGTAAATCAACAGCAACATCCAAAACTTCTCCTTCCAGTACACGGACTAGTTTTGCTTGTGCATTTTCGCCACATTGATAATGCAGCCCACGCAAAACACCTTTGGTAGAAAAAGACTGGTTATCCTGAACAAAATTAATTTTTTGTCCTATTCCCTTCTCAAATGTATTTTGATTAAAGCTTTCCATGAAATAACCTCGGTCATCATGGAAAACTTTGGGTTCTATTATAAAACAACCTTGAAGATTGGTCTCAATAAAGTTCATTAACAGTTAAATATTTGCTCTAAAATCTTAATTGTAATCAAGTATGTTGGTTTAACTCCTGTCGTTCCTAAACCTCCCGAAGCAAGCGTGCTACCTGTTTCTAAAGGGTTATCTGAAGCGTAATACGCATAACGAACTTTTACATCAGGATTAATACTTTTACGAATTCTAGATGCTGATTGGATTGCTTTCTGATAATATGCACCTTCCATTTCTAGTCCGATGGCTGCCCAAGTTGACTCATGGAAGAATTTCAATAAATCTCTATTCTGAAGAGATGTTCCTAATACTGTAATCATTGGACCAGCATATACTGGAATATCGTTACCTTCAAACATTTCTGCAGTTAATTCATTTTCAAAAGGATAGTTATCTGCTGTACCTTCGTTCACGTGTGCATTCGGAATCATAATATCTCCTTTTCCACCTTCTAGAATTCCAGCTTTACCCATGATTGAAACGGATTCTACATTGAGTAAAGTTTTCTTTTTATCTACTTTATAAGGTTTCAAAAGTTCATCAATGGTTTCAAACGCTTGCTCTCCAAAAGCATAATCCATTACGATTAATACCGGAGCTTCTCCATTGATTTTAGCATTGGGGAAAGCTGTTTTTTTCCAATCAAATTTTGCTGTATCAAAAATCTGTACATCAATATTTGTCCCTGACTCATCTGGTTGAGAAATCATTCCGTGTTGTAGCGCAAAATCCTCTACTTTTTTACGCAATTCTTTACTACCAGAGGCTGATAAGTCTTCATAAATTTGATATTCTCCTTTACCTTTATATTTAGATGCTAATACTGCTGGTGCAAAAACCGAATTCATAACGCTATGCATGTTAGCACTAATAATATGAATAGGCCTTTCTAATAATCCATTATCTGCTAAGGTTTTCTTGATATTTGTTGCCCAAATATCTCCATAAATATGATGTCCTAGGCGCTCTCTAAGTATTGGACTAAAAGTAATTGTTCTTTTATTATTATCAACTACTTCCTCAATTGCTATTTTTCCTAACCAATACACAATGTGTAAAAAGCGATCCGGTGCCGCAGCAGTAGCAAAATCATCATAAATGTCACTTACCTCAGCAAAAGTCCTTCCTAATACATTGGCTGCGTGAGAAATTGCTTTTTCTCTTTCGATTAAAGTCAGTTTTTTTGACTGAAGAGCCGCTTGCTCTAATTTTTGCCAATCTCTTGATACAGAACCTTCGTCGTCAATCAACACTTTATCTTTGATTTTATGTGATTCAATAAAAATAAATGTTAAGTGAGTTAAAATATCATAGATATCTGAACGTCCTCTTGTGATTTCGACATTCATTTGCTCATCGTCAATTCGATAACAATTTCTTCTTCTTTTTGGAGGAACAATAGGTTGAAAATGTGATTTTGAGTAGCCTTCATCTGAAGTTAGATTAATGTAGCGACATTCTTCGATACCTACTGGAAGACGTTCAATTACATAAAGTAATCCGTTTAATTCAACTTTTCCTTCAGCAATAGAACCATAAATTTCGGGGCGAAGCGCTAATAAAGCTTCTCTTAATGTTTCTCCAGAAACACCCATTGGTTTATAAAAACCTCTGTTAAATAAATGTCTCATGGTAATGTACAGTCGTTCGATAGCCGCCGACGACTCTTGCGCTCTTGAGCGCGAAATGTTTTTGATTTCTTTCATCTTTTATATTTTTCTAACCTGCAAAGGTACAATTTTATTTTTAGTTTGTTAAAATAAGATTTATGGCAGGTTCAGGGACTTTTGGCCTTGAAGTTTGGTTTTTAATAGTTTCTGTAATTTTTTTATTCCAATTTCCTCCAGAATAATTAAACATAAATTCACGTTCTACGAAACTATACAATACATTTGGTGCAATTCCTTTATCTGATTTGTTTTTTTCAATCATTAATTTTTCGACGCCAATAAAAAGTCCTTCCAATGGAAATTCAATGTTATTTTCTGAAATATTAATCCATGTTGTTTGTACACCTTTTTTAACGTTGACAATTAAATTTTTATCTAACATTTCATCTCCTGGAAAACCATTTGAATCTGCTTTATAAATTCTTATTTTAACCGAAGCATTGTCTATTTTACAATCGGTCAATAAAGCTATTTTACTTATGTATTTTGTTTTTGTATATGATTTGTGATAGGGGAAAAATTTAACATCAATCCTAGGGCCATTATCAAAAGCCTGCAATGTAGTGTTTTCTATTTGTCCTATTTCTAAACGTTTATTTCTGCGTCTTTTTGTAATTGCTATTTCGTTTAACTGATAAGATGTAGGCTGTAATTTTACTAAAAAAGCATCTTTTGCTAGAATTACTTTTTTTTCAAAACCTAATGATGAAAACAACAAACTTTTATCTGCGGTTGTATTTATGCTAAACTCACCATTTTCCTCTGATGTTGTAGCTACATTTTCTCCTTGAACCCAAATGTTTACATAAGGTATAGGCTGATCAAATTCATCAATAACTTTCCCTTTAATTTGAGAGAAAAGGAAATTAGTAAAAACTAAAAAAAGGAAAGTTAATGTTCTCGTAATCATAAAATTATTTTAAACTTATTGAAAAAAATCAGCGATTTTTCTGTCGTTAGACAATCTAGGTAATTTATTTTGTCCGCCTAATTTTCCTATCGATTTCATATATTCTTGAAAACCATTTTTAGCAACTTTAGTTATAACTACTGTTCTCAAAACATTTCCAACAATCAAATCATCGTAGTACACATTTTGATTACGCATTGCTTTATCTATTCTTAATGCAAACTCTTCTAAATTGTTAGGTTCATTTTCAAATTCAATAAACCATTCATGATAAGGCAAACCTTCAGTCGGATTAATTTGTGGTGCTACAGTAAATTCATTCACTTGAATTGAGGTTCCTTCCATAGCTTCTTTTAAAGCATTTTCTACTTCTTTTCCTATAACATGTTCACCAAATGCTGATATATAATGTTTTATTCTTCCAGAAACAACAACTCTATAAGGTTTTAAACTAGTAAACTGAATGGTGTCTCCAATATTATATGCCCAAAGCCCTGCATTAGTTGAAATGATTAATGCATAATTTACACCTAGTTCAACTTCTGCAATGGTATATCTTCTAGGGTTTGTTGTGAAAAATTCATCTGCTTTAACAAATTCATAAAAAATTCCAGAATTCAAGAGCAATAACATCCCTTTTTCTTTTTGTGAATCTTGATAAGCAAAAAAACCTTCAGATGCAGGAAACAATTCAATTGAATCTACTTTACGTCCAATTAAATTTTCAAACTTTGCTCTGTAGGGTTCATAATTTACGCCACCGTAGATGAACAAGTTGAAGTTTTTAAAAATCTCTCCTACTGGTTTGTTTGCTTTTGCAGCTAATTTTTCGAAATACATTTGCACCCATGAAGGAATACCAGAGATAACTGCCATGTTTTCGTTAATTGTTTCCTCAACTATAGCGTCAACTTTTGTTTCCCAATCTTCTATACAATTTGTTTCCCAAGATGGCATTCTGTTTTTTTGAAGATACTTTGGAACAAAATGTGCTACTATACCAGATAAACGACCTAGTTTTATTCCGTTTTTTTCTTCCAGAATAGGACTTCCCTGTAAAAAAATCATTTTTCCATCTACAAAATCTGCATTACCAGTTTCATGAACATAACTCAAAATTGCATTTCGAGCGGCTTCAATATGATAAGGCATAGATTCTTTAGTTAAAGGAATATATTTTGCTCCCGAAGTGGTTCCTGAAGTTTTTGCAAAATAAAGTGGCTTCCCTTTCCAAAGTACATCTGATTCCCCTTTTACAACTCTGTCAACATACATTCTCAAATCTTCATAATCTCTAATTGGAACTTGTTTGACAAAATCGCTGTGTGAATTGATTGTTTGAAATTGATGGTCTTTTCCAAATTGTGTGTTCCTAGCCTCTTGAATTAATTCTTTAAAGACCTTTTGCTGTGTAGCTTCGGGCTTAGTAGCCCATTTTTGTGTTTTATGATAAACAAAGGATGCAAATAGTTGTGCTCCAATACTTTTAATAGACATTCTATTTGAATTTATTTTTTATAGCTTTTTCGGTTGTGAAAATCATATATATTATTACTGAAAAAACAAAAAATAGATTAATTAGAAGTTCGTTTTTATTTCCAATTAGAAGCTTAATACAACTTATTAGTATTAAAAAAAAACCTCCTAAAATCATCTTGTTTGAAGAATATTTTTGAGCAAAATCCCAAGCCTCCTGACTTTTCATTGAAGTTGGGGTTCGATAACCATATAAAGCATTAATTTTTTTTGGTGGAAAAATTTTTGTTAGTATGGCAGTAATTATAAAAATACCTCCAACTAGTAAAGTCATATGATATGTGTTTTCTAAAATTTCACGCATTATTCGCTCGCCTTTTTTGCAGCAGCTTGTACTTGTTTTCTTAATTCTAATTCCTGTTCTGATGCTTGCATTTCATACTCTGAAGGATCTACATAATCTGAAGCTAAAATTGAATCTTTATTAACTTTAGCATATTCTAAATCACCCGTTAAAACTTTTTTAACCGAATTTATATAAGCATCATTCTTTTTTAATCTGAATTCTAATGAATCTGCCTTTAAACCCAACAAAAGCGCATCTTCTTTTAATTTAGTTGAGGAATAACCCGGAATATATTCTCGTAAAGGTGTAAAGGCGATTATATAACTAGTTACTGAAATTAAAAAAATTGCTCCTATAGAACCTAAAATAAAAACATTAAGAATGCTTAATTTTAATGAAAATTGTTCCTCAAAAGTTTCTTCATTTAAAATGACTAATCTTCGAGGCGTTTTAATTGTATTATAGAAAGCTTTTCTCTTTAATCTTTTTTTGGACATATTTGTTTGTCTAATACTACAAATATACTAATTTGAATTTTTGGTATAACCCTTGAGATAATAATTAGTTAAAAATTGACAGTTTCACTATTTCTTTAATATATTTGCTGAATAATTTAAGCTTAAAAAGCGCAATTTAAATACATCATGGGAAGATTTGGTACAACTGAAATAATTGTAATTCTAGTAGTTGTTTTATTACTTTTTGGTGGTAAAAAAATTCCAGAATTAATGAAAGGTTTAGGAAGCGGATTGAATGAATTCAAAAAAGCTTCTAAAGGTGAAGATACTACAAAAAAAGACGAAACTAAAGAGTAAACATTAGTTGTTTGCTTTTCTCTCATGGATAAAATAGACGCCAAAATTTTAAATATTTTACAGAAAGACTGTACACTTTCTGTGAAAGAGGTAGCGGCTATGGTCGGGTTGTCTTACACCCCTACCTATGAAAGAATCAAACATTTAACCGAAGCAGGTGTTATTAAAAAAAGTGCTGTTATACTTGATCCGTCTAAAGTAGGTATAAAGCTATTTGCTTACTGCAATGTTACTTTAAAAAAACAATCTCGCGAAAATTTAAAAAGTTTCGAAGATCAAGTTATGAAAATGCCCGAAATACTTGAGGTTACAAGTCTTTCGGGCATTTATGATTATATGTTGAAAATTGCTACTACAGATATTGATGCGTATAATGATTTTGTGGTTAATAAATTAGCCAATATCCCTAATATTGGTCAATATCATAGTAACATAGTGATGAGCATGGTAAAAAATGAAACTTCTTACTATTTAGCTGAAGATTAGATTATTCCTTTTCTAATTCTAGCAAATTCTTCTTTTATCTTATCATTTTGTAAATTACCTATGCTTCCTTCGTGGGTATGGTTGAGTACTTTACTATTATACGTAAATTGATTTTCTTCCACTTGCTTTGATACTATTTTATAGGCTTCCCTGAATGGAATCCCGGATAGAACCAATTCATTAACTGCCTCTACGGTAAACAGATTAAGATATTTTTCATCCGATAAAATATCCTTTTTTATCGTAATATTCTCTAACATTACCTGAAGCATATCCAAACATTCTTTCAATGTAATTATGGCAGGAAACAAACATTCCTTCGTTAATTGCATATCTCTGTGGTAACCGGAAGGTAAATTATTTGTCAATAATGTCAATTCATTCGGCAAAGCTTGAATTCTGTTGCATTTCGCTCTAATCAATTCGAAAATATCTGGATTTTTTTTGTGCGGCATGATGCTGCTTCCTGTGGTTAATTCTTTCGGAAAAGAAATAAATCCAAAATTCTGGTTCATGTACAAACACACATCCATGGAAAATTTTGTCAAAGTCGCGGCAATTCCGGACAATGCCATTGCTGTTGTTTTTTCAATTTTCCCCCTTGTCATTTGTGCGTACACCACATTATGATTCATCGACTCAAAATTAAGTAATAACGTAGTGAATGTTCTGTTCAAAGGAAAAGAAGAACCATATCCAGCCCCTGATCCCAATGGGTTTTTGTTGGCCATATGATAAGCTGCAAGAATCAGTTCTAGATCATCACACAAACTTTCGGCGTAAGCACCAAACCACAAACCGAATGAGGAAGGCATGGCCAATTGGAAATGCGTATAACCGGGTAATAAATCGTTTTTATGTTTCTCACTCAAATCGATAAGACTATTGAAAACATTCTCTGTTTTTTCAACAATTTGTTTTAATTCTGTTTTAATGAACAACTTGATATCTAGTAATGACTGATCATTTCTAGAACGTCCAGCATGGATTTTTTTCCCTACTTCCCCTTTCATTTGAGTCAATAACAACTCTACTTGAGAATGTACATCTTCCACACCTTCTTCAATGGTAAATGTCTTATCATATACCGTTTTCAGAATGGCTTGTAATCCGTCATGGGCTTCCTTTAATTCTTCGGTAGTTAATAATCCTATTTCGTGTAACATTGAAGTATGTGCAAGCGATCCTTCTATATCTACTTCTGCCAAATACAAATCCCAAATGGTATCCTGACCAATAGTGAATTGCTCCACCATTTCCTCTATGGAAGTTTTTATATTATCTGATGTATTTTGCCACAACTTCATAGTCTACTTTATTAAATTTTTCCAACATTTCAATATAAATTGCAATGCCTTTGTTGATTTCTTCTACATAAATATATTCGTTGGCCGTATGCGATCTCGCCGAGTCACCAGGTCCCATTTTAAAAGTCGGAAAACCATTCATCAAAGCCTGATCCGAGGTCGTTGGTGAAGCATAAATCGCTCTTCCCAACGCCATACCGCTTTGTACCATCGGGTGTTCTTTTGGTGCGAAAGAAGGATTCAACCGTGTCGAACGCGGAATTACTTCACAACCAACATTTTGTTTGATAATTTCCAAAGCCTGTTCGTTATTGTATTTATCTGTCGTTCTGATGTCGACCGTAAACTGGCAACTTTCTGGAACCACATTGTGTTGGACACCAGCATTAATCATAGTCACCGACATCTTCACTTTGCCCAGCATTTCAGATTCCTCCGGAAATTCAAAAGTTCTGAACCATTCAATAGCCGCCAACGCTTTGTAAATCGCGTTTTCACCTTCTTCTCTTGCGGCATGCCCGGATTTTCCATGAGCAATACAATCGATTACAAACAAACCTTTCTCAGCAATGGCGATATCCATTTTGGTCGGTTCGCCCACTATTCCGAAATAAATGTTTCCTAATTCAGGTAAGACAATTTCGACTCCGTTATTCCCGGATATTTCTTCTTCTGCAGTTGCGGCATAAATCAAATTGAACTGCAAGTCCTGTCTGTCATAAAAATGCAAAAAACAAGCCGCTAAAGAAACAAGCGGTCCGCCAGCGTCATTACTTCCCAAACCATATAAAATTCCGTCCTCTATATCAGGACTAAAAGGATCTCTTGTGTATTGTTTGTTCGGTTTTACAGTGTCGTGATGCGAATTCAGTAAGATGGTGGGTTTTGAATCCTCAAAATACTTATTTTTTACCCAAACATTATTCAACAATCTTGTTGTTGGAATTCCTTTCTGAACAAAAAAATCATTCAAAATTTCCGCTGTTTTATCTTCTTCTTTACTGAAAGAAGGTGTAGCAATCAATTTTTGCAAAAGTTCCAACACTTCTTTTTGTAATTGTTCCATATTCAAATTATTTGGGTTCCAATAAAAGCTTCACCTTGTTCACTGGCATAATCCGCATGACATATTTCCACCTTTGCTACATTTGATTCGCTAGCTCTGAATGCGTTTTCCAATTTTGGCAGCATTCCTTTTGAAATGATTTGTCCTTCTTTTAGATAATCATATTCGTTCTTATCCAAAACCCTTAGCCATGAACTGTCCAATTCAGGATTTGTCAACACACCTAATTTTTCAAAGCAAAATCTAAGATTCACTTCGTTAGTTTCAGAAAGTGCCATAGCTACTTCTGTTGCTATAGTATCTGCATTAGTATTCAATAAATTTCCTTTTCCATCGTGGGTAATCGGACTGATAACAGGTACAATTCCATTGTCTATAAGACTTTGCAAGAAATCGGCATTAACGCTTTCTACGTCACCTACCCAACCATAATCAATAGTCGTATGATTTCTTTTTACCGATTGAATGATATTAACGTCAACACCACTTAATCCAATAGCATTAGATGATTTTGACTGTAATTTGGCCACAATGGTTTTGTTGACTAATCCGGCGTAAACCATCGCGGTAATTTTTAAAGTTTCGGCATCAGTAACACGTCTACCATCAATGATTTGCTGTTCGATATCCAAATCCTTTGCTAAACTGGTAGCCAATTTTCCACCACCATGAATCAATATTTTTGGACCTTTCAATTTTGCAAAACGGTTCAGAAAATCGTCCAGTTTAATTGCATCATCAATAATATTTCCACCTATTTTTATTACGTGTACCATACCTTTAAAAATTAGTTTCCAATATTTTTTTCAATACTATCTGAGCTGCATACAATCTGTTTTCAGCCTGCTGCAGAATCAACGAATTTTCGCTGTCCAAAACCTCATCTGATAATTCCACATTTCTTCTCACAGGTAAACAATGCATTATTTTTGCCGAATTTGTAACTTCCAGTTTTTTATTAGTTAACATCCAATCTTCCGTGACTGGTAAAACCTTTCCATAGTCAGTATATGACGACCAGTTTTTTACATAGACAAAATCAGCATCCTGGAGCGCTTTTTCCTGATTCGTTTCAATTATTGCTCCTTTTGTAAACGCTTCACTCAATTCATATCCTTCTGGGTGCGTAATGGTCAAATCATAACCGCTTGCCAAGGTCCATTCGGCAAATGAATTAGCAACCACCTGCGGAATCGGTTTGATATGCGGAGCCCAAGTCAAAACCACTTTTGGTTTCTCTTTGGTTTTGTGCTCCTGAATCGTGATCATGTCCGCCAAACTCTGCAAAGGATGTCTCGTTGCCGATTCCAGACTCACCACAGGAACTTTTGCATATTGAATAAACTGATGGATGATATTATCGGCATAATCCTCTTCTTTATTTTCCAGATTCGGGAAGCAACGAATGGCCAAAATATCACAATACAAGCCCATTACTGCGGCAGCATCTTTAATGTGTTCCACTGTTTTACCGTTCATCACGGCACCTTCTTCGAATTCTAATGCCCAGCCATCATTGTTTACATTGAGAATCATCACTTCCATTCCCAGATTTTGAGCGGCTTTTTGCGTACTCATTCTGGTTCTAAGACTCGAATTGAAGAATAATAAACCGATGGTTTTATTTTTGCCAATCTCCGATTGTTTTTCGTTATTTTTTAATGCAATAGCTTCATAGACCAAAGCCATTGGATTTTCTATATCGTTTACTGATGTAAAATGTTTCATTTCTCTTTCATTAATCATTTCAAATCCGGACGTTTACTTCAAAATAATTTTCAAAGCTTTTAACAATGCATCCAGTTCTTTTTTTGTTACAGCCAATGAAGGCAATATTCTCAATACATTTTTGTTGCTTGCCGTTCCGGTAAAAATTCCGAATTCTTCCAACAATCGCTTACGAACCAGAACGCAAGGTTCATATAATTCGATAGCAACCATCAATCCTTTACCTCTTATTTCTTTAATATTCGGAATTTTAGACAACTGCTCTTTCAGATAAACTCCCATATTTTGAGCGTTCTTCATTAAGTTTTCATTTTCGATTACCTCTAATACTGCTAAACCAGCAGCACATGCCAAATAGTTTCCTCCGAAAGTCGTTCCAAGCATTTCTTTTTTGGGCTGAATGTTTGGCGCAATCAAAACTCCGGCGATTGGAAATCCGTTACCCATTCCTTTCGCCACTGTAATAATATCTGGTTTGATACCGGCATGTTGATGCGCAAAGAATTTTCCTGTTCTTCCGTAACCTGACTGTACTTCATCTAAAATAAGGACGATACCTAGCTCTTTACACTTTTGTGCTACGTGTTGCAAAAATGTGTCATCAGGAATCTGAATACCTGCTACACCTTGGATTCCTTCAATAATCACACAGCATACCTCATCGTTTACAGCCTGATCAAAAGCATTACTATCATTTAATGGTAAAAAAGTTGTGTTGTTGTTTTCGTTCACTGGCGCCAGTATTGCAGCATTATCTGTACTTGCAACCGCCAATGATGTTCTACCATGAAAAGCTTTGCTAAAAGCAATAATTTTTTTTCTTCCGTTATGGAAAGAAGCTAGTTTGAAGGCATTTTCATTTGCTTCGGCTCCTGAATTACACAAAAAAAGCTGATAATCAGTATAACCAGAGAGTTGGCCTAATTTTTCAGCCAATTGCTTTTGCTGTTCAATCACAATCGAATTGGAATAAAAACCAATTTTCTGCAATTGCTCTGAAAGGCTTGAAACATAATGAGGATGTGTGTGACCAATGGAAATTACGGCATGCCCACCGTATAAATCCAAATAGTGTTTTCCGTTTTTGTCCCACAAATCTGATCCTAATGCTTTTACGATTTCAATGTCTGAAACCGAATACACATCGAACATATTCATTTGTGCCGGGCTATCTATAATTTTTGCTTCCATACTTAAAATGCGATTGGTTTTAATTTTAACCCTGTTATTTCGGCTAAACCGAACATCAGATTCATATTTTGCACCGCCTGTCCTGATGCCCCTTTTAATAAATTATCAATCACGCTTACAATCATTACGTCCTCTTCATTTTTTTCGATATATAACAAGCATTTATTAGTATTCACGACTTGTTTCAAATGACAGTTTTTTGGTGATAAAAACACAAAAGGCTCGTCTTTGTATTTGTCTTCATATAAAGCAATCAATTGTTCTAAAGACTGATCCGATTTTAATGTAATACAGGCCAAAATTCCTCGGGTAAAAGATCCTCTTTGTGGTAAAATATGTAGGCTGCCCAAATCGTTTTTCTGAACTTGCATTAGACTTTGATTAATCTCTGCTAAATGCTGATGTGTAAAAGCTTTGTATACCGATAAATTATTTTGTCTCCAACTGAAATGTGAAGTTTCGGTCAATGATTGTCCGGCACCCGTTGAACCCGTTGTGCAAGAAGCATACACTTCTCCATTTAATAATCCGGCTTGCGCCAAAGGCAACAGCGCCAATTGGATAGCCGTGGCAAAACAACCCGGATTCGCAACATAATCCGCTTTTTGAATGGCTTCCTTGTTCAATTCCGGTAATCCGTAAACAAAAGAGTGTTCTCCACTGATTCTGTGATCCTGACTCAAATCGATTATCCTAACAGAAGGTGAAAATTCTGTCACAACCTTTTTAGCTTCACCATGAGCCACACATAAAAAAACCACATCGATATCCAAATGATACGTTTCAGAGAATTTCAAATCGGTTTCCCCGAACAAATCATCATGAACTTCATAAATGAACCTACCAGCATTACTTTTACTATGTACAAATCCAATTTCCACCTGCGGGTGGTTAATCAGGATTCTTAATAATTCACCAGCCGTATAACCAGCTCCGCCAATAATTCCTGCTTTAATTGTTTTCATGTATCAATTCCTTAGTAACCTGATGGTAAATCGAGGTTTGATTTCCGAATATTTTTGTAAATCCTTTCACATCTTCTCCGCTCCAACCGTTGTTCATTTCGCCGTACGATCCAAATTTGGCCGACATTAAATCAAACGGGCTTTCAATACCATTCAATTCGTATCTGTACGGATGCAATGTGATATACACCTCTCCGCTTACGGTTTTTTGAGTGTTAGTCAAAAAAGCTTCTATATCCCTCATCGTTGGATCTAGCATTTGTCCTTCGTGTAACCAGTTGCCATACCAACCTGATAATTGTTCTTTCCAGAACAATTGCCATTTGGTCAGCGTATGTTTTTCCAGTAAATGATGTGCTTTGATAATCAGTTCCGGTGCTGCTGCTTCAAAACCGACTCTTCCTTTAATACCGATAATGGTATCACCCACATGGATGTGTCTCCCTATTCCGTAGGGTTGTGCCAGTTGCTGTAAATATTCAATTGCCACCGAAGGATGTTCAAATGATTCTCCATTGATTGAAATCAATTCTCCTGCTTCAAAACCCAGTGTAATATCCAAAGATTCGGTTGCTGAAACCGGTGTTGGCCAGGCTTCTTCGGGTAGATTCTGAGATGAAGTCAAAGTTTCTTTTCCTCCAACAGAAGTTCCCCACAATCCTTTGTTGATACTGTACACTGCTTTTTCGAAATTGAAACTCACACCATGTGATTTCAGGAATTCGATTTCAGCTTCTCTGCTCAGTTTTTTATCCCTGATTGGCGTAATAATTTCCACATTAGGCAACAAATGATTAAAAATCATATCAAAACGCACTTGGTCATTTCCAGCACCCGTGCTTCCATGGGCAATCGTGTTAATTCCCAGTTGGATCGCATATTCAGCAATGCTTTTTGCCTGAACCGCTCTTTCAGCACTCACGCTTAAAGGATACGTTCCGTTTTTTAATACGTTACCGTAAATCAAGTATTTGATACAATGGTCATAGTATTCTTTACGCACATCAATACAGGTGTAAGAGGCAGCGCCACATTGCAATGCTTTTTCTTCTAATAGTTTTAGTTCTTTATCATCAAAAGCACCAGTATTAATGGTCACGGCATGTACTTCGTAATTTTCTACTTTACTTAGATACACTGCGCAATAGGTAGTGTCTAAACCACCACTATACGCTAATACTATTTTCTTCTTTTGCATTTTTTTGTTGTTTTAAATTACTGTCGTACAGCATGGCCGTACACAAACAATTTTTATAATTTTTACTTTGCAGGATTTCGAAATTCACACAACTCTGGCATCCTTTCCAGAATTTTTCATCAGAAGTTAATTCCGAATACGTTACCGGTTGATAACCTAATTCCGAATTAATACGCATCACGGCTAAACCAGTGGTCAATCCAAAAATTTTGGAATTTGGGTATTTAGTTCGTGACAATTCAAAGATTTTAGATTTGATCATCCGCGCCAATCCGCTTTGACGGAATTCCGGTGATACAATCAATCCTGAATTCGCTACATATTCTTCATTTTGCCAGGTTTCGATATAACAAAATCCTGCCCATTCCTTATTTTCTGTCAAAGCAATAACGGCTTTTCCTTCCTGGATTTTTTCCACAATATATTCAGCCGATCTTTTTGCAATACCCGTACCTCTCACTTTCGCGGACGCTTCCATCTCGTCGCATATCGTCTGGGCGAAGTGAATGTGGTTATTATTTGCAATTTGAATACTAAACATAGATTAATTTTTGCGCAAATATACAAACAAATAGATATAATATCTTTTTTTAATAAAATTTAACAGATATTTTATCTTAATAAATTAATATAACAATTCTAATAACCTGTTTATTTTTGATTATCAGATATTTTATCCAAATAAAAAACCCTGATTTCGATTTGAAATCAGGGTTTTTATTATAGATGAAAAAGATATTAAATAATCATCGTCAACTGAATGCGTTTTCTGGCTTCATCCACCTCAACGACTTTCACCTGAACGTGTTGGTGCAATTTCACGACTTCGTTCACATCACTCACATAACCGTCTTTGAGTTGGGAAATATGAACCAATCCGCTTTCTTTGATTCCGATGTCGACAAAACAACCGAACGCTGTAATGTTATTCACAATTCCTGGTACAATCATGCCACTGCGTACATCAGCAATGGTTTTCACATTCGGATCAAATTCGAAAATTTTTGCGGCTTTTCGCGGATCCAATCCCGGTTTTTCCAGTTCTTTCAGAATATCTTTGATTCCAAGAATTCCAACATTATCCGAAATATAATTCTCCGGTTTAATCTGGCCTATTTTTTCTTTGTTCCCAATTAATTCATTGACTTTTACACCCAAATCTTTGGCCATTTTTTCGACCATTTTGTACGATTCTGGATGTACGGCCGAATTGTCCAAAGGATTTTTTCCGTCTTTAATACGGATGAAAGCTGCCGCCTGCTGGAACGCTTTATCGCCTAGGCGCGGTACTTTTTTCAGTTGGCTTCGTTCTTCAAAAGCGCCTTTTTCACTTCGATACGCCACAATGTTCTCGGCCATTTTTTCGCCAATTCCGGAAACGTAACTTAACAATGACTTACTAGCCGTATTGATGTTGATTCCTACCGAGTTCACACATCTGACAACAGTCGTATCCAATTCTTCTTTTAGTTTGGTCTGATCCACATCGTGCTGATATTGTCCCACACCAATAGATTTCGGATCGATTTTTACCAATTCAGCCAAAGGATCCGACAAGCGTCTTCCGATGGAAACCGCTCCACGAACTGTCACATCATAACTTCCAAATTCCTCACGGGCAATTTTAGAAGCTGAATATACTGATGCTCCTGCTTCTGAAACTACAAAAACCTGAACCGGTTTGTCAAACGCAATCTTCTTGATGAAAAATTCGGTTTCGCGGCTTGCCGTTCCGTTTCCGATGGAAATCGCTTCAATATTATAGGCATTCACCATCGATTTCACCTTTTTCATCGCCATAGTCGTTTCATTTTGAGGTGCGTGTGGGAAAATCGTTTCATTATATAACAAATCCCCCTTTTCGTCTAAACAAACCACTTTACAACCAGTTCTGAATCCCGGGTCGATGGCTAAAATTCGTTTTTCACCCAATGGCGGAGCCAATAACAACTGACTCAAGTTTCCGGCAAAAACATCGATAGCTTTGATATCAGCTTTTTCTTTGGCTTCCTGCAAGGTTTCATTTGAAATGGCCGGCTCCAGCAAACGTTTGTAACTGTCTCTGATTGCCAATTCCAAATGTTCAGTAGTATCATTATTCGATTTAATGATATTGTCTTCAATGAATGCAATAGCTTCTTCTTTCTCAATTTCCACATTCAACTTGACGAAACCTTCCGCTTCTGCTCTCAACATTGCTAATAAACGATGTGAAGGTGCTTTGCTTATAGGCTCTGCCCAATCAAAATACTGTGAAAATTTTTGAGCTGCTTCATCGTCTTTTTTGGTTTTAACCACTTTGGTTGTGATTTCCGCTTTGCGCTGAAACATGCGACGGAGATTTTTACGGATATAGATGTTCTCATTAATCCATTCGGCAATGATATCACGTGCGCCTTGTAACGCTTCATCTTCATTGGCTACCTTATCATTCAGGTATTTGGATGCCAAAAATTCGATGTCATCATTGCGTTGTGACATAATGATTTTTGCTAGCGGTTCCAATCCGTTTTCGCGGGCGGTATCGGCTTTGGTTTTCTTTTTCTTTTTGTAAGGAAGGTATAAATCTTCTATTTCCTGTAGGTCAAAACTGTTCTCAATTTTTGATTTCAGTTCAGGTGTTAAAGCATTTTGTTCTTCGATGGATTTTAAAATACTTTCCTTGCGTTTCACAATTTCGTCGAATTGCTTATTCAGTTTGGCAATTTGCTCAATTACAACCTCATCTAAATTACCTGTTTTATCTTTACGGTAACGTGCGATGAAAGGAATAGTGCAATCTTCTGAAAGCAATTGTAATGTTGCTTCTATATTTTTTGGAGCAGTAGGTACTACTTTTAAAATGTGTTCTAAATTTGTCATTTTGTAAAATAAAATAAGGATGCTAAAATAGTATCTTTGCCGCAATTTTAAAGAATGAAAATCGTATTACTTTACATTCTCTGTATTAATATTCTAACGATCGGTTTGTTTGGTACCGATAAGTTTTTTGCTATAAAAAATAAAAGGCGGATACCCGAAAAGGATTTATTGGCTTTCTGTATTATAGGCGGTGCAATCGGTGGTTTATTGGGAATGTTTATTTTCCGTCACAAAACAGCAAAACCTTCATTTCTGTTGCGTTTTGTCTTTATTTTAGTGTGTCAGATTTTACTTTTCTACTTCATGCGTTTTTAATGTGTCTTGTAATTGCGCTTCATAAATAGTAAAGCCGCTTCCATAATTTCACCCATTGATTTGGCATTCTTGAAATTCTTGTCTTTGGTAAACTCATAGGTTTCTTTACGCAGTTGTTCCATATGGAAGGATGGTGATAGACTCATTGACTTCATGACTTGTAACAAATCGGTTAGTCTTTCTTCAGAATCGGCTAAGCGTTTGACCAACAATGACCGTTCTTCATTTTGATACTGATCGATCGAATCCGGTTCCAGTTTGTCTTTCACCAATTGGGTGAACTGGAAGTTTTCTTTGAATAAATGCGGTTTATAGAGTTTAAAACTCCCTTCATAGCACTGTTGATCAAAATCGATTGCTCTAATTTTATAAACGATATGATCATAATCATAAATAGGAATCACCACAAAATTATAGGAACGCATATCTCCCAATAGTCCAATCATACAGCGTTCATTGAATTTGACAAACTCTTTGGCTATTTGTGCTTTTTCAGCTTCGGTACATTTTTGCAAGTGTTCTTTTAGAAAAACATCTCCAGGAATACCAACAATATGCTCCTCAATTAACGTACTTTCATACACCAAGAAATTGATACGGTTGGGTGATAAAATATGTTCTAATTCCAACCCGAAAATACGCGAAGCGTCGGCTTTTTTTATGTAGAAATGTGTGTAATTGTCATTAAGTATATTTCTGACCTTAACTCTAAAGGGTTTTGAATTTCCAAATCCGCAATAATCAATGTAATCAACTGTAAGATGTTTTAGTACTCTTTCATCACCATCTGAGTGTAGTAATGTATAAATCTTCTTAAGGCTTAAATCGATTTCTTTTCGGTCAAATTCGTTGTAAAACACACGAAGCCACAGGGTGTCTTCCCCTTTTTGATCATACACAATAACAGACCCTTGAAATCGTAACAAATCATCATAAAACACATTGGTCTTAGTTACCCTTTTATATTTTTCAAGGTATTGAAACAGATTTTCGGTTATTGGATAGTATTGCTTTTTAAACAATGGTGCCTCTTCGCTCATAAATAAATGACAATTTGAAACAAATTTGTGAAAAGTAAAGTTACTTCAATTATTTTGGGTTCATCAAAAGAATTACGTATTACTTTTGTATTAATATTATATTCCATGGATGCTTTACAAGTCATAACTTATACAGGAGTTTTTGTTTTTGCTGTTACCGGCGTTTTAAAAGCCCGTACCAAACGATTTGATATTTTTGGAGCTGCTGTTTTGGCTTTTGTAACAGCTTATGGCGGTGGAACAATTCGTGACTTACTAATTGGTATTAGACCTGTTAATTGGGTAAACGACAACTTGGCTATTTTTATAGTACTTGCCTCAACCATTGTTACCTTTTTCTTTAAAATGAATACCAACATTATCAAAAAAGTTATTTTTTTAATAGATGCGTTTGGTATTGGTTTGTTTACAATTGTGGGAATTCAAGTAGCTTTACGCTCAGGGATTTCAAGTGGTTATGCTTTGGTAATGGGAATTATCACAGCAACGTTTGGAGGATTGTTAGCCGATGTTTTATGTAATAAAGTACCTAGTATTTTAAAACCTGGAGAATTATATGCCACTGCGTGTTTAATTGGCGGGAGCTTATATTTACTATTTTTAAATTATGATTTTCAATCAGACGTGAGTATGTTGATAGGAATTTTAGTAATCGCTTCTATCCGAATTTTTGCTATTCGTAAAAAACTTCAATTACCAAGAATTTAATCTTGTACAATAAAATCTTTTGGATCTTCTTTTTTGAATTCTGGTTGAATATTAATATGATTGATACCAAATTTAGTAAACAACACAATCTCCAATTCGTGAAGTAAATCATTGAATTCACTCATTAAGATATTCTCTGCACAATCAAGATGTGCTTCTAAATGCAGTTCTTCTTCATTTAAATGCCAAACATGTATATGATGTAGCTTTCCTACGCCAGGAATTTTATGAACTTCTCTAACTATTTCTTTGATGTCTATTTCATCTGGAGTAAACAACATCAACATTTTTGTGGAACTAATTAATAAATCATAACCAACATAGATTAAATAAATTGATATAAGCAAAGTCATCACACTATCAACCCAAAACCATCCATAAAATTTCATTAACAAACCACCTACCAATACGGCTACAGAAGCCATCATATCTGTTAATAAGTGTAAGTATGCTGATTTCATGTTTAAATTATGGTCAGCATCTTTTTTAAGTAAGAGAACCGATAATCCATTGGCTACAATACCTAAAAGTGCTAACCAAATCACCAATCCTGATTTAATAGGTTGTGGGTTAAAGAAACGATCAATAGCTTCATAACCTAAATAAACAGCAACAAGAATAAGTGTAAAAGCATTTACAAAGGCTGCTATAAGTTCTGCTCTTTTATATCCAAAAGTATTATTAATAGATGCCTTTCTTCTTGATAATTTATGAGCAACATAACTGAATACTAATGAAATTACATCTGAAAAATTATGCAATGCATCTGAAATCAATGCCAAACTTCCTGAAATCAATCCTCCCACTACTTGTGCTGCAGTAATTATCAAATTTAAGATAATGGAAAAAACAAGATTCTTTCCTTCTACCTCATGTTTGTGAATATGGACGTGGTTGTGGCTTTGAGACATATGATTTTCAATATAATTTTAAAGAAAAAGACTTCTTGATTTAGAAGTCTTTAGTTTTTTATTTACAAGCAATTTTATTCACTCTGTTGGCATGTCTTCCTCCTTCAAACTCAGTAATTAAGAAAACCTCAACCATTTCAACCGCTTGTTGAATAGAAGTATATCTTGCAGGGATACTTATAATGTTTGCATTGTTATGTTGGCGAGCTAATTCAGCGATTTCTACTGTCCAACATAAAGCACAACGAATATCTTGGTGTTTATTAGCTGTCATGGCAATACCGTTTCCGCTTCCGCAGATAACAATTCCGAAATCAGCTTTTTTGCTTTCTACATCATACGCCACAGGATGCCCAAAATCAGGATAATCTACACTTTCAAATGTATCTGTTCCGTGGTTAATAACAGTGTGCCCGTTTGCTTCTAAGTATTTTACTATTGCATTTTTGTAGTCAGGACCTGCGTGGTCGTTTCCTATTGAGATTGTCATATTACAAATTATTGTGTTGTGAATGTTTTGACAAAAGTACAGAATTAACTAAAGCCTAAAAAGTAACTTTATCATAAAAAATTAAGTTTTTACAAAGCTCTAAAAACATAACTCACTAATAATCGAGATAAAGTCAGCTTTTATTTTTTAAATTCTATTTTTGTATAAAAATTCTTGTGAAAAAAATATACTTTTTACTATTTTTTAGTTCAATAATTACTTTTGGGCAAATTAAAGTAGGTTTAGATATTAATGGAGAAGCAACTAATGATTATAGTGGAACCAGTGTTTCATTATCAGCAGATGGAACTGTATTGGCTATTGGTGCTTATGGTAATGACGGAAATGGTTCTGACTCTGGTCATGTCCGTATTTACAAAAACATTTCGGGTGTTTGGACACAAGTAGGTTCTGATATTAATGGAGAAGCAGCTAATGATTATAGCGGGATTAGCATTTCATTATCAGCAGATGGAACTATACTAGGAATTGGTGCTTATGGTAATGACGGAAATGGTACAAATTCAGGTCATGTCCGTATTTACAAAAACATTTCGGGTGTTTGGACACAAGTAGGTTCTGATATTAATGGAGAAGCAGCTAATGATTATAGCGGGATTAGCATTTCATTATCAGCAGATGGAACTATACTAGGAATTGGTGCTTATGGTAATGACGGAAATGGTACAAATTCAGGTCATGTCCGTATTTACAAAAACATTTCAGGTGTTTGGACACAAGTAGGTTCTGATATTAATGGGGAAACAACTAATGATTATAGCGGAACCAGTGTTTCATTATCAGCAGATGGAACTATACTGGGAATTGGTGCTTATGGTAATGACGGAAATGGTACAAATTCAGGTCATGTCCGTATTTACAAAAACATTTCAGGTGTTTGGACACAAGTAGGTTCTGATATTAATGGAGAAGCAGCTAATGACTATAGCGGAACCAGTGTTTCATTATCAGCAGATGGTACTGCAGTGGCAATTGGTGCTTATGGTAATGACGGAAATGGTACAGAATCTGGTCATGTACGGATTTACAAAAACATTTCAGATGTTTGGACACAAGTAGGTTCTGATATTAATGGAGAAGCACCAAATGATTCTAGCGGATATAGTGTTTCATTATCAGCAGATGGAACTGTTGTGATAATTGGTGCTATTCATAATAACGGAAATGGTGCGAATTCTGGTCATGTCCGTATTTATAAAAACATTTCAGGTGTTTGGACACAAGTAGGTTCTGATATTAATGGAGAAGCAGCTAATGACTATAGTGGATATAGTGTTTCATTATCAGCAAACGGCGCTGTAATAGCTATAGGTTCTCCTGAAAACGATGAAAACGGAAATAATTCCGGTCATGTACGTGTGTATGATTTATCAGCTCTTTTATCATCAGATGAATTTATTTTAAAGAATTTCAACATCTATCCTAATCCAGCAAATGAAAATGTTTCTATTGATCTAAATGAAAACCTAGAATTAGAAAAAGTTAATATTTATAACTTATCTGGTCAATTAATTAAATCCGAAAGGAATCAAAACATAAATGTGTGCAACTTTGCTAATGGTAATTATATTTTTGAAGTCATTACAGACAAAGGAAAAGCAGCTAAAACGGTTTTAATAAAATAAAGATCCTTTTTGAAAATATTTAAGAGCGCTTTGCGCTCTTTTTTTTGATCAATACTTAACTTATTGATAATCAAAATAAAGACAGTTTTAACACTTTTAATAATTCAATAAAAATGCTGAAAATCAACATATTGTTCAGTAGACCAATTAATATTTTAATAAATGTTGATTAAAAAACGTAAAGTGTTGAAAATGAAGCAAAGTTAATTTAACAACTTTTGTTAATAACTTTAGAAAGAAAATAAGAACTATTTTTTGGTTGTATCAATTAAAATTGTAATCCAAAACCTAAATTTAAAATCCAAGAAAAGTTTCGTCAACTTTTTGAAAAATTATCCAATAGAAATCGACAGTTATTAACATAAATTAACAAGTTAACTTATCAAAAAAATTAATCTAAAACCAATTGTTGACAATTGTTAATAACGAAATAGATATTCTTTATTTTCAAAACATTATCCCTTTACAACATTGTTAATATCGTTGTATAACTTTGTATAACTCCTTTACAATACTTAAAACAGAAAAGTTTTAAGCCTTATCAACACCCTATCATAACCATCATAAATTTTAATTTTTAAAAAATCTCTTTTTGTTGTTTTTAGTTATTGTTGAAAACTCTTGAATTTTAAAAAAATTAAAAATGTTAAAGTTTAAATAGTAGTTGAAAAGTTATATTTATTTTAAAACTGCCTACTCTTTACTCATAACTGTAAACTATTTTGTAATTTTCAGCTGTAATTAAAAATGAAGATGAGTAAAAAGCCTAGAAGATTTAGTAAAGGAGTAAAAGATTTTTCTGGAAAAATTTTAAAAATACTTTCAAAAGAAGCGAATAAACCTTTTAACTATAAACAGATAGCGGCTAAATTAGAAGTAGATGATACAAAAAGCCGTAACGAAATTATTAAAGACCTTAAAATTTTAGCTTCAAAAAAGCAGATTATAGAAATAGAACCTGGTAAGTATATTGTTAAAGCCCAAAGTCAAGATTACTACGAAGGTACAATCGACATGACTTCTCGCAAAACAGCTTATTTTGTTTCCGATGAGTTTGAAGAAGATGTATTTATACCAACGAATAATTTGAACCATGCCCTTGATGGTGACAAAGTAAAAGTGTATGTATACAATCGACGAAAAGGAAAAAGACCTGAAGCTGAAGTAATTGAAGTTATAGAAAGAGATCGTACCGAATTTGTTGGTGTGATTGATGTACAAAAGAATTTTGCTTTTGTAACGACTGCCAATGCTAAAATGTATACTGATATTTTTATCCCAAAAGATAAAATTGGAGAAGCAACTGACGGTGATGTAGTTTTAGTAAAAATTGAAGATTGGCCTAAAAAAGCGGATTCTCCTTTTGGTACTGTTCTTAAAGTTTTGGGAAGACCTGGTGAACATGATACAGAAATTCATGCGATACTTGCTGAATATGGTTTACCATATGATTTTCCTCCAGAAGTAGAAGCGTATGCTAAAAAATTAGATACTTCAATTCAGGAAAGTGAAATTGCGAAACGTCGAGATATGCGAAACGTTTTAACATTCACCATTGATCCAAAAGATGCAAAAGATTTTGATGATGCTCTTTCTTTCCAAAGATTAGAAAATGGAAATTTTGAAATTGGTGTTCATATTGCCGATGTTTCTCACTATGTTCAAGAAGGAACTATCTTAGATGATGAAGCTTTCAAAAGAGCAACTTCTGTTTATTTAGTAGACCGAGTTGTACCAATGTTACCAGAGGTTCTTTCAAATTTTGCTTGTTCACTTCGTCCCGAAGAAGAAAAATATACATTCTCTGCAATATTTGAAATTAGTCCAAAAGCTCAAGTTGTCAATCAATGGTTTGGAAGAACAGTAATTTATTCTGACCAAAGATTTGCTTATGAAGAAGCACAGCATATTATTGAAACGAAATCAAATACAATTCCTGCCGAAATATCATTAACAGGAAAAGAGTATGTTGTAAAAGATGAAATCAAAGATGCTACTTTGATGTTAGATGAATTGGCTAAAATTTTAAGAAGAAACCGTATGAATAACGGAGCAATTTCTTTTGATAAAGTTGAAGTAAAATTCAAGTTGGATGAAAATGATGAACCAGTTGGAGTATATTTCAAAATTGCCAAAGATGCCAATCATTTAATTGAAGAATTCATGCTTTTAGCGAATAGAAAAGTAGCTGAATTCATAGGTAAACAAAAGAAAACATTTGTGTATCGTATTCACGATGAACCAGATGAAAATAAATTAATGAATCTTCAAGGTGTGATTTCTAAGTTTGGATATAGTTTAAATTTTAAATCAAAAGAAACGATTTCAAAATCATTGAATACATTATTGGAAGATGTTATTGGTAAGAAAGAACAAAACATGGTCGATACTTTAGCAATTCGAACTATGAGTAAAGCCAAATATTCTACCGAAAACATTGGACATTATGGATTAGCATTTGATTATTACTCACATTTCACATCACCTATTCGTCGTTACCCTGATGTAATGGTGCATCGACTGTTACAACAATATCTTGACGGAGCAAAAAGTGCTGATGAAGAAGTGTATGAAGAAAAATGTGTGCATTCATCAAACATGGAAAATTCAGCCAGTAGTGCCGAACGTGATTCTATAAAATACATGCAGGTAAAATACATGCAAGATCATCAAGACCAAGAATTCCTTGGTGTTATTTCTGGTGTAACTGAATGGGGAATTTATGTTGAGATTATCGAAAATAAATGTGAAGGAATGGTTCGCATTCGTGAAATAAAAGATGATTACTATACGTTTGACGAAAAACAATATGCTTTAGTTGGTGAAATGACTAAAAGTTTATTGCAATTAGGTGATGAAGTTTGGGTAAAAGTGAAAAACGCCGATTTAGTTAAAAAACAATTAGACTTTCATTTCATTAGAAGAAACGAGTAAATAATTCATTATGAGAAAAGTAATTTTAAGTACTATCTTTTTAGTAAGTGCTTTTGCTTCAGCACAAGTAAATAAAACTTTAGGAGATTTTGATAAAGTAACTGCTTTCGATAAAATTTCGGTACAACTTATTCCATCTACAGAAAACAAAATTGAAATTACAGGTAATAGATCTCAAGAAGTTGAAATTGTTACTGTTAAGGACGAATTAAAAATTAGAATGCCTTTTGGAAAACTTCTTAAAGGAGAAGATATTGTTGCTAAAGTATATTTTAAAAAAATAGAAGCTCTTGAGGCAAATGAAGGAAGTTATATTTCTTGTGATTCTGTTTTAAAAGCGATTAATTTTAATATGATTGCAAAAGAAGGTGGCCAAATTAAAACACAAATTGAAGCCACAAGAATTGCAGCAAAAGCATCAAGTGGCTCTATTTTAAAAATTTCTGGCACAGCACAAAACCTTGAGTTTGTAGTTAGTTCTGGAGGAAAAATAGAAGCAGATAAGTGTCAAACAACACAAGCTACGGCATCAATTAATGCTGGTGGTTCAATAGATGTAAGAGCTTCCGATTTTGTTGATGCAAAAATAAGAGCTGGTGGTACTATTGTTATTTACGGTAATCCAAAACAAGTCAACCAAAAAACAATGCTTGGAGGAGAAGTGATAATGAGTAAAAGATAATTTTATTTATAAGTCATATAATTTTAACTTGCAAGTTCTAAAAAATAATACATGATAAACGATATACTTTCTGCAATTCCTTGGGGATTTTTACTAGCTTTTACAATTGGTCCAGTGTTTTTTGTTTTACTTGAAACAAGTATAACTAAGGGATTTAGAGCTGCAATGATTCTAGATGCAGGAGTAGTTTTAGGAGATTTAGTTTTTATATTAATTGCTTATTTCAGTACCAATCAAATTTTAGAAAAATTAAAAGATAACCCTAGACTTTTCATTTTTGGAGGTATTTTAATGTTTGGTTATGGTTTAATTTCATACATCAATGAAAAAAAGAAGTATGAAAAAAAGCAAAAAGAAGAAATGGATGATGTTGTAGACGATATTAATAAAAAGAACTACTTAGGACTATTCTTTAAAGGGTTCTTTTTAAACTTTATAAACATTGGAGTGCTTGCTTTTTGGATGGGAGTTATTATTGTTTTTGCGCCTAAACTTAATATGGAAACAAGCCGTATTATAACTTTTATAACTACAATTATTTTATCTTATATTGCAATTGATATTTTAAAAATATTGGTAGCCAAACAATTAAAGTCACGTTTAAACAAACATAACATTCATAAAATTAAACGTGTAATAAGTGTCATTTTAATGATTTTTGGTTTCTTTTTAATTGCCCAAGGCTTTTTCCCTAACGAAAAAGAAATGATTGAAAAGAAAATAGAACAGTTAAAAAAATAAACCCAAACCTAACCAACTACTTATGAAAAAACACCTACTATTTTTATTACTGATTTCTTTCTCTTTTTATGCTCAAAACGATACTATTGCTAAAAGCAATTTATCTGTAATAGGTTTAAACAAATTAAATATTGCATACAGAGGAATTCCTAATCCTATTTCGATAGCAGTATCTAATGCAAAACCTTATAAAATAAAAGGAGATAACGTTTTTAGAAACGATGAAGGCAAATACTTTATAAAACCAAAAGCAGAAAAAGATTCAAAAGTAATTTTAGAAATTGAAACTTCAGACAGTACAAAGGTTGTTGAAGAGCACATTTTTAGAGTAAAAGATTTACCATACGCAGCTATTTTAGTTAACCAAAAAGGATGTATTAATGGGGATTGTATTTTAGAAATACCCAATAAAGAACTTTTAAATGCCGAAGTATCTGTAAAATTGATTGATTATCTTTTAGAAGGTAATATTGCAGTTACAGGTTTTAGAATCAATTTAACGAATAGCAAAGGTGATTTCTTAGATAGTTTTGAAATAAAAGGAAACAAAATACCTCAAGATGTGTATGATGAAATTATGGCCAACACAAAGGTTTCTTTAATCATTTTGCATAAGTTTATCTTTGAATCAGACTTAAATTTATCAATAGCAAAAACCCCAGTGGTTAAGATAAGAAAGCTGTAAAACTCATTTCAATTGATGAAAAAAATAATTGTATTATTACTACTTCCTTTTTTAGGTTTTACCCAAAATGATACGATAAAAGATATTAAATCTAAACTATCAGTTATTGGTTTAGATAGAATGAATGTGGTTTATAGAGGAGTTCCTAATCCTATTTCTATTGCCGTAAATAATGCAAAATCTTATAAAATTACTGGAGTTGGAGTTTCTCAAAACGAAGAAGGAAAATATATTCTTCTACCAGGGCCTGGAACTGAAACCAAAGTTTTTGTTGAAATAGAAAGGTTAAATGGTTCTAAAGTTGTCGAAGAACATAGTTTTAGAATTAAAGGATTACCAAAAGGATTAGGTACTATTAATGGAGAAAATTGTGAACACTGTATAATTGAAATGTCTAAAAAAGAACTTTTGAGTGCTGAAATTTCTGCTATAATACCTGATTTTTTATTTGATTATAAACCAACAGTTTCTCAATTTAACGTAAAATTTTTTGATAAAACTCCTTCAATAATTGTAAGTGGTAATACCTTTAATGAAGAAGTTAAGAATAGAATAATGAAGTCTAAAAAAGGAACATATTTTCTAATTTCTAATATTAAAAAAAATTACAATTGTCATAATTGTAATGAATTTGCTAAACCAATAAAAATATTAATAAGTGAATAAACAAAAAAGAGCAACTCTAAGTTGCTCTTTTTTATTTGGCATAGCCCGAAATATTTAATTAATTTTTCTCAAAAATTAGACATAAAAAACTTCCCAATTTCTTGGAAGGTTTTTAGAGGTATCTCCCGAAATTTCGGGACGGATTCGACATATCTTTTAATTAATTTTTCTTAAAAATTAGATATAAAAAAAGAGCTACTTTTTCAAGTAACTCTTTTAGAGGCATCGCCCGGATTCGAACCGGGGTAGACGGTTTTGCAGACCGGTGCCTAGCCGCTCGGCCACGACGCCATTACCAGTATGGACGGCAAATTTACATAATATTTACTCTCAAACAAGCAAATCCAATTAAATTTTATTTGTTTCCGCAAAATTCTTCATGTTTTAATTATACTTTTGAAATACTTTTTTAAAACTTTTAAAACCAATGAAAAAGATTCAACATCTAAAACCTATTTTCTATTTTATTCTAATAGGATTGTTAATCAATACATTAAGTAGAATAATTATCTTCTTTATGTTTAAAGAACGTATCCAAGAAACCGAAGACTATTGGTACATATTCCCTATCGGATTGCGTTTCGATTTAATTCTACTTTGTTATTTATCTTTCTTACCAGCAGTATTAATTTGTTTGTTGCCTGATAAATGGCTTAATTTTTTCAAAAAGTTTTTAAATATTTATTTCATCCTGTTCTTGTTTTTATTGCTTTTAATGGAAATGAGCACACCTGATTTCATCAAACAATACGACACACGCCCTAACCGATTATTTTTAGATTATTTAATTTATCCAAAAGAAGTAATAGGAACATTGATTAAAAGTTACTTGACATCAATGATTGTAACTTTCATTGTTTTAGGAGCTGGATTGTATTTTGCATTTAAACATGGTAAAAAACTATTTTATCCCGTAGCTAATGATTACAAGAATAAGCTTATTTTATTCCTTCCAGTAGCTTTTCTTTTATTTTTAGGAGCTAGATCTAGTTTAACTTCAAAAAGACCTATAAACGCATCTAATGCAGTTTTTTCGGTAAACCAATTAACAAACTGTGTAGGACTTAATTCATTATATACAGTTGCTTTTGCTGCTTATTCTATCAAAAATGAAGGAAACTCTGAAAAAATGTATGGAAAAATGGACATTAACGAAGCGTATAGCCGAGTTAAAAAGTACATGACTGCAAAACCAGAAGATTTTACAGATCCTAATTTACCTTTATTACATATTCAACAACCTGACACAGTTTTAAAAAGACCTTATAATTTAGTTGTTTTTCTTCAAGAGAGTCTTGGAGCCGAGTTTGTAGGAAGTCTTGGAGGATATTCTTTAACTCCTGAGCTTGATAAATTGACTAAAGATGGAACTTTGTTTACCAATATTTACTGCACAGGAACTAGAAGTGTTAGAGGAATTGAGGCTGTTGTTACAGGATTTTTACCTTCACCATCAGAGAGTGTGGTTAAGTTGAGTAATTCACAACAAGGATTTTTTACTTTGGCAGACAATTTAAAAAGAGAAGGTTTTGATACTAGTTTTATCTACGGAGGTATGGCTAATTTTGATAATATGGCTTCTTTTTTCAACGGAAATGGTTTCGAAAATATAATCGATGAAACTGATTTTGATAGTGATGGAAAAAAACATGCTTTCAAGGGTACTTGGGGATATTCAGATGAAGATTTAGCTGTAAAAGCCAATGAATATTTTAAATCAAAAGGAAACAAACCTTTCTTTTCTTTAATGTTTTCTACTTCAAATCATGAGCCTTTTGAATTTCCTGATGGAAGAATTAAACTGTATGACAAACAAAAAAATACAGTTAAAAATGCAATGAAATACGCCGATTTCTCAATAGGTAAATTCTTTGAATTAGCTAAAAAAGAAGACTATTTCAAAAACACTGTTTTCATTGTAATTGCAGATCATAACACAAGAACCTATGGTAAGCATTTGGTTCCTGTTCATAAGTTTCACATTCCAGCTTTAATCATTGGTCCTAAGATTGCAAAAGGGAAAACGTATGATAAATTATGTAGCCAAATAGACATTCCACCTACTTTATTAAGTTTAATTGGTGTAAAAGCTGAAATTCCAACACCAGGAAGAAATATCTTTAAAATTCCAGCTGAAACAAAAGGTAGATCAATCATGCAATTTCACGATATAAATGCGTTTAGAGTTGATAATCAAGTAGTGGTTTTGCAACCATTTAAAGAGCCTTTACAGTTTGAAGTTACTCACGATACAATCTTTAAACCTGTAAAATTAGATCCAGAATTAGCTAAAGATGCTCTTGCACATATAGTAGCTGCGACAGATTTATATAAGTCAAGAAAGTATAAATTAAGAGATCAAAAGAAATAAAAAAAAGCCGAAGTTAATCTTCGGCTTTTTTATTAAAATCTACTTTTTTCTAAGACTATAGTTACAGCTTCTACATCGCCACCAATGGGAGGATTTAACTTAGAAACCTCTACTAAAACTCTTGATACTGGTAATAATTCGTTTATAGTTCGGTCAATAATTCTTTGTGCTACATGTTCCAATAATTCAGATCGTATCGCCATTTCTTCAACTACAATTTTATTAAGATGAACGTAATCAACGGTATCAGCAAGTTTGTCGGTTTGTGATGATTTTTCTAGATCAGCTTCAATTTCTAAATCAACTCTGTAATCACTCCCTATTTTACTTTCTTCAACTAAACAGCCGTGAAAAGAAAAAGTGCGTATATTTTTAAGTTTTATTATTCCCATTATTTGAAGATTTGGTAATTTTTTCGTTCGATAAAAGTACAAATTTTGAGAATAACCAAATAAACGAATAACCAATTAACCAACATTTTTGATAACTTTGCTCTCTCAATTTTAGAAAAATGTCTACTAAAGAAAAATCATTGAATTTTATAGAACAAATCATTGAAGAAGATTTAAAAAATGGTTTGTCAAAAGATAAATTACGTTTTCGTTTTCCACCAGAACCTAATGGATATTTACACGTAGGTCATGCAAGTGCTATCTGTTTAAATTTTGGTTTAGGAATTGATTATCAAGCTCCTGTGAACCTACGTTTTGACGATACAAACCCATCAAAAGAAGAACAAGAATATGTAGATGCAATTAAGCGTGATGTTGAATGGTTAGGTTTTACATGGGATAAAGAATGTTATGCTTCAGATTATTTCCAACAATTATATGATTGGGCTGTTGAATTAATTAAGAAAGGAAAAGCCTATGTTGATAGTCAATCATCTGAAGATATGGCTATTCAAAAAGGAACACCTACTACTCCTGGAACAGATTCTCCTTTTAGAAACCGTTCGATTGAAGAAAATTTAGATTTATTTACACGTATGAAAAATGGTGAGTTCGAAAAAGGAACTCATGTTTTACGTGCTAAAATAAGTATGAGCGCTAACAATATGTTGATGCGTGATCCTATTATTTATCGTATCATGCACGCTCATCACCATCGTACTGGTAACGATTGGTGTATTTATCCTATGTATGATTGGGCACATGGAGAAAGTGATTATTTAGAGCAAATTTCACACTCTTTTTGTACGCTAGAATTCTTACCTCATAGAGAATTATACGATTGGTTTTTAAATCAAATTTATGATGAATCAAAAGTTCGTCCTAAACAAAGAGAATTTGCACGTCGTAACTTATCACACACTGTGGTTTCTAAGCGTAAACTATTACAATTAGTTGAAGAAAAGCATGTTGCAGGTTGGGATGATCCTCGTATGAGTACAATCTCTGGTATGAGAAGAAGAGGTTATACGCCTGCTTCAATTCGTAATTTTGCTAATACAATTGGTATTGCTAAACGTGAAAATCTAATTGATGTTTCGTTATTAGAGTTCTGTGTTCGTGAGGATTTAAATAAAATTGCACCTCGTGTAATGGCAGTTTTGGATCCAATTAAATTAGTGATTACAAACTATCCAGAAGGTCAAGAAGAATGGTTAGAAGCTGAAAATAATCCAGAAGAGGAAGTATTAACATTCAGAAAAGTACCTTTTTCTAAGGAAATTTACATCGAAAGAGAAGATTTTAAAGAAGAGGCAGACAAAAAATTCTTCCGTTTAACACTTGGTACTGAGGTTCGTTTAAAGAACGCTTATATCATTAAAGGTGAATCAGTAGTAAAAGATGCTAATGGTAACATTACTGAAATCCATGCAACTTATGATCCTGATACACGTTCTGGAAGCGGTACAGAAGCCTCTAAACGTAAGGTTAAAGGAACAATTCACTGGGTTTCTACACAACATGCCTTAGAAGCTGAAGTTCGTGTCTATGACCGTTTATTCACACATGAAAGTCCTGATGGAAACAAAGAAATTGACTTCAAAGAATTCATCAATCCTGACTCTTTAAAAGTAATAAAAGGGTACGTGGAACCAAGTTTACAAACAACAAAAGAGTTGGATCATTTCCAGTTTCAACGTCTTGGATATTTCTGTACAGATAGAGATTCTACAGCTGAAAAATTAGTTTTTAATAAAACAGTTGGCCTTAGAGATACTTGGGCAAAAGTTGAAAGTAAAGAATAATTTTTATCAAATAATTTTAAAAGGCTGAAAGTGAATTTTACTTTCAGCCTTTTATTTTTAAAAACTATTTATATTTTAAAAACTATATAAAATTATTATTATTTATAAAATCTATCAAAAAATATAAAACTATAGTTTTTGTATTAAAAATTTAACCTTTATATTTTAATTTTAAAGGATTTAAAAAATAGACTAAGGTGTTTTATTGTTTTATATTTAAAAAGCTTGTTAAATGACCTTATTTTAATTTTTAGTCTTTTTTCCTCATTTTGACTAAAAAAAGATTCATTAAAAGCGAAACTGATTTTTATTCATTAATTTTTTTTGCAAAAAAAAGAGCTTCATTATCGGAGCTCTTTTTTGTTAAGTATAAAATTTCTAAACTTCTTCAGTTGGGTTTGAAGTATCAGATGGATTATAATCTGTCGAAGTATGATCTTTAGATTTTACTCTTTTAGGTTGATTTTTCATTTGCTCTCCAATAATATTAGATGCAGTAAAACTTGTAACCATACTATTTAACATATCACTTGCCGCTTGTGGTGAGTTAGGCAATAGAATTAAATTTGAATTTGTATCGGCACCAATAGCTTGTAATGTGTCATAATGTTGTGTAATTACAATCAAAGCAGATGCTTCTTGTGAATTAATACCCACTTCATTTAATACTTCAACACTTTCTACTAATCCTCTAGCAATTTCACGACGTTGATCAGCAATACCTTGACCTTGTAATTTTTTACTTTCAGCTTCAGCTTTAGCTTTAGCTACAATTCTAATACGTTGTGCTTCCGATTCAAACATTGCAGCAGTTTTCTCTCTTTCTGCAGCATTAATACGGTTCATCGCATTTTTTACTTGAATATCTGGATCAATATCAGTTACCAAAGTATTAATAATATCGTAACC
>CAZMCP010000012.1:0-53485 GCA_964565035.1 uncultured Flavobacterium sp.
GACAGACCAAAAGCTGCCATCATCCGTGAAAAAGGCAGCAATTCCGAACGCGAAATGGCCAATGCCATGTACTTAGCGGGATTTGATGTCAAAGACGTTCACAGAACCGATTTGATTTCGGGACGCGAAACTTTGGAAGACATCCAATTTATTGGAGCTGTGGGTGGTTTTTCTAATTCCGACGTTTTGGGTTCTGCTAAAGGTTGGGCAGGTGCATTTTTATACAATGAAAAAGCCAACACGGCTTTGAAAAACTTCTTCAAAAGAGAAGACACACTTTCTGTTGGAATCTGTAACGGATGCCAATTGTTCATGGAATTGGAATTAATCAATCCTGAGCATGAGGTACACGGAAAAATGCTACACAACGAAAGCCACAAACATGAAAGTATTTTTACTTCGGTAACTGTTCAAAAAAACAATTCGGTAATGCTTTCTTCTTTAGAAGGAGCTACCTTAGGAGTTTGGGTTTCTCATGGAGAAGGTAAATTCAACTTACCGTATTCTGAAGATCAATACAATATTGTAGGTAAATATGGTTACGAAGGTTATCCGGCAAATCCGAACGGTTCTGTTTTCAATACAGCTATGTTATGTGACAAAACTGGTCGTCATTTAGTTACCATGCCGCATATTGAGCGTTCTACTTTCCCTTGGAACTGGGCACACTATCCTGATAACGGACAAAAAGACGAAGTGACTCCATGGCACGAAGCTTTTGTAAATGCACGTATATGGATTGAGAATCAAAAATAAATTAAAAAAAACACCTCTAAAGGTGTTTTTTTTTATACAGTAATTATATTTAAAATAGTTTCATAAAGCTCTTCCACATCTACTGGTTTACTCAAGACTTTTTTAATTCTTGAAGCAGAAAACAACTCTTTATTAATGTCTTCAGAAATAGCAGTCAATGCGATGATTGGTATATGAGGTTTTTGTTTAGAGATATAGTCAGAAGCTTCGAAACCATCCATAACAGGCATCATAATATCCATCAAAATCAAATCATAATCATTTTCATCGACTTTTTTACAAGCTTCTAATCCATCATTTGCCACTTCACAACTATAGCCTTTTTTAAAAATAATCTTTTGGGTTATTAATTGATTCGTTTTATTGTCTTCAACTAATAAAATTTTAATTTTTGAAGGATCTTTAATCTCTTTTTTTACTTGGATTTCATCTAAACTTTCAGAATAAATTTCAAAATCTAGCGAGAATAATATTGTCGTTCCTTTTCCAAGTTCAGAATGTATCGAAATTGATCTTTTAAATAATTCTAATGTTTTTTTCACCAAGGTAAGTCCAAGACCTGTTCCTCCATATTCATAATTAATTCGCTCAGAACCTTGAAAAAATAAATCATATATTTTTTCTTGAATTTTCCTTTCAATACCTATACCCGTATCTTTGATCATAAATTGGATTTCAACATTCGAATCATTTCTACTCATTTCTTTCAATTCTACTATAATATTTCCATTTTTTGTAAACTTGAAAGCATTATCAATTAAGCTAGTAAGAATTTGATTTAATTTGGATTCATCAAAAATTAATTTTTCTGGAATATCAATATCATATTTTAAAGCTGCAGTGTTATTGTTACCTCTATTCTTTTTTATGGTTATCAAAATATTATTTACAAGCTCTTCTAGTTTTATAATATCCTTTTTGGGTACATAATCATTTTCTAAACTATCAATAACATTTATTTCAATAATATTTCCAGATAAACTATATAAGTTTTGAACTGATGCTTGCAACTGTTCAATGTTTTTTTCATAATTACTTTTATCTTCTTCCATCAAATGCAATAATCCATTTAGAGTATAAATGGGTGTTCTTAATTCATGAGAAATGGTATCTAGTAATTTCTTTTTGATGTTTAACGCTGATTCTAAATCTGAATTTACTTTATGAAGCATTTCATTTTTTTCATTAAGCAAATTATTTATTGAACTTTTAAACTTTGCATTGCGGTACTGGAAATATAACAAAACAACTAAAGTCAATATTGCAATTGAAAAAATAATAAGAAGATAGTTTTTATACCTTTCATTTTCACTTTTAAGTTTATTTTGCTTAATTATTGATTGAAATTCAATATTTTTTATCTGTAATTCTCTTTTTTGATTCAAAGATTTGTTCATTTTTGCAATTCTATAAATCAAACGTTTTTTAAAAAAATCACTAGCAATTTTTAAGTTTTCAGCAGATTTTTTGTATTTACCTTGTTTTTCATAAAGTTTTCCTAGAACAAAGTAGTATCTAGATTTTAATAAATAATCTTCATCTTGGTTTTTAAAAATATTGGAATTTTTTCCAATATTTAGATACTCAAGAGATTTATCTAATTGGTTTAAATTATAATAGCTTTCTGCGATAAGTAAATTTACTTCGGGTTGATCTAAATCTCCACCAGTTTCCTTATTGATTTCAAGATATTTTTTAGCATTTTCTAATGTTTTATTCCAATCTTCTTTTTTTAAATACAACAATGTAAGATTATAATACATATCAACCTGCTTAATCTTAGGAGCATATTTTTTAAGAAATTGTTCAGAAAGTAATGTATATTTTTCATCTAATTCTTCATTTCCTTGAGAATTATAAAAAACTGCCAAATGTTCATAATATTCACCTCTTATACAATTGTTATTATGCTCTTTCAAAATTTTTCCAGCTTTATCTAAAACTTTTTTACTAGTTGCATAATCAAACTTAGTAACATGATAATAGGATATTTCAAGGTATAAATATAAAAGCTGATCAAAGTTTTTTTGCTTAATTAATCTTTCTTCTAATTGATTAATCATTTTAGAACCTTGTTGATAATGCTCATAATCATCAAAATCAAGAATTTTAATTGCATGTTCAAACTCTTTTAAAATCTTAGGATCAATAGTAGTTTGTTCTTGGAAAGCAAAAACATAAGTAGAATTCAAATAAATAATTACAACAAAAAATGATGATAAAATTTTCAACATCACACTTACCTTTTTTGCAGAAATAATTTTAGTTGTTAAATTCACCTATTTGATTAATTTTTATCAATTTACAACATTAATTATATCTAATCAAATTTTATAGTTTATATACATATTTTTTCGATATAAATCTAAGATAATATTGTTGAGAGTGACATTAACTTTCTGATTAGTATATTTGAAAAAAAACTTTAAAATGTATTTTATTTTATTAAGTATTGTTTGTAGCGTATCTGTTGGCGTTTTACTCAAAATAGCACGTAAAAAAAATCTAAATATCTATCAAATCATTTCTTGGAATTATCTGTTTGCTCTACTCTCTTTATTGCTATTTTACAAACCTCAACTAAATATAAACTTTGGATTAGAAACAGCAATCATAACAATGAGCCTAATTGTGCTTTTACCTATTGTTTTTGTTTTTCAAGCCAATGCTATAAAACATTCAGGAATAGTAAAAACAGATATAGTTCAACGTTTATCACTATTTATATCAATTAGTTTTTCGTTATTTATCGCTAAAGAAGTTTATAATTCTTATAAAATTATTGGTTTAGTTATTGCTTTCTTAGCTATTTTTTTAACTTTTTATAAAAAAAATTCGAATGAAAATAAACCAAATAAATCCTATTATCTCATACTTGTATTAGGAGGTTTTGGAGTTATCGATGTTTTATTTAAAAAAGTTGCTACAATTGGTGATTTAAAATTTACTGAACTATTACTAATTGTTTTCATCGGCTCATTTATAGTTTCATCATTTATTTCAGTTTATCAATCAACAATAAAAAAAGAAAAAAAATATTTTAAAAACTTGTACTGGGGGATGTTTGTAGGTGTTTTAAATTTTGGTAATATATCATTTTACATTAAAGCGCATCAATCCTTATCATCTAATCCATCAACAGTATTTATAGGGATGAATATGGGTGTAATATTATTAGGAAGTTTAATTGGTATTTTATATTTCAAGGAGAAATTAACAAGATTAAATTATATTGGACTATTACTCTCTTTAATTTCTATTGCATTTATTGCGTATTCACAATTTAATTAGTTTTAAAAGTTTAATACTTTTTTGTTAAGAACATAGAAACTATATTTGCTTTACTAAAACGATGTAGTCATGGAAGAATGTATTTCGGTATTTGATATGTTAAAAATTGGAGTTGGACCTTCTAGCTCACATACTTTGGGGCCTTGGCGTGCTGCAGAACGATTTTTAAATGAATTAAAAGAAGAAAACATTCTTGAAAAAACAAATACAGTTAAAGTCGATTTGTACGGTTCGTTATCACTAACTGGTGTTGGACATGCAACAGATTTAGCAGTAATGCTAGGACTAAGTGGTCAAGACCCAGAATATATACCTGTACAAGATATTGATGGAATAATTAAAGAAATAAAAGCTAACCATAAATTAAAGTTAGCCAACTTAATTGAAGTAAATTTTAACCCTGAAACTGAAATTGTTTTCAATAAAAATTTTCTTCCATTTCATGCCAACGGATTGACTTTTACAGCATTTTATAATGATTCAAAATATGAATCAACTTTTTATTCCATTGGTGGTGGATTTGTTGTTAAAGAAGAAAGAACGAATGCAAAAGCAAAAGAAATAATAAAATGTGCTTTTCCCTTTCCTATCAATTTTGCTTCGGAATTATTAGAATATTGCCAAAATCAAAACAGAAAAATTTCTGAAATTGTGTATGATAATGAGAAATCAATACGTACAGAAAATGAAATTCACAATGAATTGATGAGAGTTTGGAACACAATGCTCGAATGTATGTACATAGGTTGTCACAGTGAAGGAATTCTTCCAGGTGGCTTAAACGTGCGTCGCCGCGCTTTTGATATGCATCAAAATTTAATTGGCCTTGCTAATTATTCATCTCCGCAAGAATGGCTTGAAACAATTCGAAAAACTGAAGTAAAATTTCGTCAAATCTTGAAATGGGTTTCCTGTTTTGCATTAGCTGTAAACGAAGTTAATGCATCGTTAGGACGCGTCGTTACAGCTCCTACTAATGGAAGTGCTGGTGTAATTCCGGCGGTATTAATGTATTATATGGTGATTGAAAATCATCAGGCCAATGAAGAACAAGTGAAACAATTTTTGATGGTAGCTGGAGAGATAGGTAGTATATTTAAAAAAGGAGCAACAATATCTGCTGCAATGGGTGGATGTCAAGCAGAAATAGGCGTATCCTCAGCAATGGCTGCTGGAGCTCTTTGCGAAGTAATGGGTGGAACAACCGAACAAGTTTTAATGGCTGCCGAAATTGCGATGGAACACCACTTAGGATTAACTTGTGACCCTATTGGAGGTTTAGTTCAAATTCCATGCATTGAAAGAAATACTATGGGAGCAATAAAAGCTATCAATGCAGCCGAATTAGCACTTGAAACAGACCCTAAAAACGCTAAAGTACCTTTAGATAAAGTTGTTAATACCATGTGGCAAACAGCTAAAGACATGAATAATAAATACAAAGAAACCTCCGAAGGAGGTCTCGCAGTAGCTGTTAATATGGCTGATTGTTGATGATAAAAAATCGAAAAAATTACTTTTTAATTTGTGTAATTCTAATTGTACTTGGTACTTTATCAAGACAGTTTGATGTTATTCCCTTATTTATTGGTGATATTTTATATTCATGTTTAATCTATTTTGGCATTTGCTTTTTATCACCAACTAATAAAGCAATTGTAACTACTCTTCTAGCCTTATTATTTTGTTATACTATTGAGTTTTCACAACTTTATAGAGCTACATGGCTAATTAATTTAAGGAAAACTGTTCTAGGACATTATATTTTAGGTGAAGGATTCTTAATCACTGATCTAATTTATTATACCCAAGGAATTATTGTTTCTGCCTGGATTGATTTAAAAACTAAAACTCAAAACTCAAAGTTGTAGTTACAGAAAAGTTATCTTTTTTACTTTCTTCATCAAATATATTTTCAGTAGCATGATACCATTTACCTTCTGTTCTAATTTTGAATTTAGAGTTAGGTAAGAAATCAAAATTTAATGAATTTCCAATGTTTTCAAAAGGCATTGTAGTAGCTACGATTACATTATCTTTATCATTGAAATATTCTAATCTGTAAGCCATTTGCCATTTATTAGATATTGAATATTGTGTTATAAGTGTTGGTGTCCACCAAGTTTTATAATCATCATCTACAGATGAAATATCTTGTACTCCAAAATCAAACCCTAAAAAAGTTCTCCACTTCTTGCTCCAAGTATTATCCCAATACAAATCACTAAAATAGCGCATTCCAAAATATTCTCCGTAAGGCTCTTTACCTACAAAAGTACTCCAATTTAAAGTTGATCCTTCATTTGCTTTATAAACCATTTGAGTTCCTAAAGCAGGTGCTAAGGTTTTATCTGCTTTATTAATTCGCTGCCATCCATTTGTAAGTAAAACTGAACCAGAAAACTTATCATTAAATTGATGATTTAACTTTATTCCAGTCATGAAATAAGGAGTGGCTTCTGCAGAAATAGAACGAGTAGCCGTTAGATTTGAATGTGAAGTGGCAGATTCAAATCCTATGTAACTTGGTAAAATACCAGCTTCTAAAGATGTTTTCTGAGATTTATTAAGGTAAACCCCAACATAAGCTTCATTTAAAAGCTTCAAATCTTCATTGGCATAATTTTCATCAACATATGTTCCTGCGTGTACAGATAATTTAGCATAAACATTTTCATAACTCACAGAAGCACGCAATAAAGCCATGTTGACATTGAATTCGTTTTGACGATTATAACTGTATAAAAAAGGTAATTTCACTTTAGTTTTTGGCTCACTAAAATCATAAGAATAATAAGCATCAATATAACCTGAAATTTCAATTTTTGGCTTTGAAATACTGTCTTGAGCATTAGAAAAAAAAGAATTTAACAACAATAGACAAGTAATAATTTTTTTCATAGGGTTATTTTTTTGCAAAACTAACCTTATTCATTAAATAAAAAAATCAAAGGTTAATTTACCTTTGATTTTTATTTAAACAATTCTCTATAGTCTAAAGTTGACTGCCAAAATAATTCTGTTTTCAGATTTTTTTAAATCTGCTTTCCATGTAGGATCTATTGGATCATTTATAAAACCAGTTTGAGATGTTGTTCCACCAGGTCCTGTAAAATATGGAATATTAGCATTCCTAAAAGCATATTCAAAACGAAGTGTAATAAAGTCAGAGGGCATAAAATCAAAAGTTGAGCTTAATTGCCACATTTTTAAATCTTCTCTGTTAGCAATAGCTGTTTCATAATCGTTTGGAATTGCTCCTGATTGGGCTGGAGAAAACGATAAATAGCAACCTGGATTTGTTACATAATCAGCACGAGTTGTCCAACCTATTTTATTTTGATTAAACCACAAACGATTTACTAAAGAAGAACCCATCATATAATTGTCTTTAGCTTTAAACCCATCGCCTTGTTGAAAACCATAATGGTTATTTAAACTAAATGCAGCTTGAGATAAACCTCTCCTATTTGAACTATTTTTGATATATCTATATACAATGCTGTTGTCATGATGAAAACGCATTATTTTGGACAATTCGGGAGTACCACTTTTACTGTCTCTACCGTAATAAAAATTAGCCACTAATTGTAAATTTTCATTTGGTCTGAAATAATTAGAATTTCCAACTCCAGGATTTTTACTCCACCCGTTATAGGATTGCCAACCATTTAAAAGCCATAATTCTGTTTTGTAGTTCTTAGTCGGGTAATATTGTACTCTAGCACCTTGAAAATAAAAAGGGGTAAAATCACAAACCATACTTCTTTGATAGCTCCAGTTTTCTTGGGTTAAATAACTTTCAAGACCAATGTAACTCATGAAAATACCCATCTCAAAATTAAGTCCATAATTTACGTTAAAATGATAACCCGCAGCGGCTTCACGAATAAATTTTAAATTTCCTGTACTCGTATTTCTTCCTCTGTTTACTGAACCATCAGTTTCTTGAATAATATTCAACATGCTTCCGGTTTGCAACCATAAACGACCAATCGTATTTTTATAATTGGATTCAATACCTATACTCGCTAAAGCCAAACTAAACTCATTACTTCTTGGTGTTACAGCAGAAATAGTTTGCGTATTATCTTTAGGTTGAGCAAAATTGTAATTGAAATGACCATCCAAATAAACTACTCCTGTAAGTATTGTCTCCCCTGACTTATCTTTTAAAACAAGTGGAAAATCGGTTTGTCTGTTTTGACCATTAATCCAAGTTAATTTATAGTTCTCAAAAGGTATTTTATTGTGATCAAAAGGTATTTTATTGTGAATTGAATCATTTTGAGCTAATAGTGATAAGGAACTTATTAATATAATTCCAGTTAAAATTTTATTCATTTTAAAATTGTAATGTTGAGTTATTTTCATAAAAATATATTGACTTAATGTCTATATGCTTTATTTCTAAATCATCGAAAAAAAAGGATTCATCCGATATAAAATTGATTTTTTCATCTATTTCATGAACAGACCATCTTTCAATAAAATGAAACGAACCATAATAGTGTCCTGTAATAACACACCTATAAAATTCACCATTTTTCAAAGTAAGTTTAATAAGTTTATTACAAAGCATATCGTAAGTTTCAAAAAGTATTTTAGACGTATCTATTTTCATATTCTTCTCTTATTAAATCAATCTTTGAAGTAGGTTGGTACACCAAAGGAACTTGTTCTGTAATCACGTCACTTTTATCTAAACCAAATGCTTTCTCATCACTTACTCCCATTCGTTTTAAATATTTATATGAATTAAGCAGAAGACTATCTTTAATTTCAAATTCATTTTCCACAGATAAATATTTTTCCAAAACAACAAATTTGAAATCTGGTTCATTGTTATATTTTGTTGATCCGTCAGGTCTAATGTGAAGATTAAGTTCTTTATTGTTTACCAACTCCTGAACTATTCTTTTGAAATAAAGTTCAGTTTTAGGTTGCACTCTAAATCCAACATTAATATTAACTTTTATCACTTTATCATCGATTAATTCAGAAACATTATAAGACAATGTATACGGCTCATTAGTTCTATTTAAGTGCAAAAACCAATATACATCTGCTCTTTTAGGCTTTTTAGAAAAAATAGATTTGATAATTTTTTCTTCTATATTATGTCTTCTGTCGGCTTTCGTTAGATAAATTAAATGGGTAGCAAATTTTGGTATCGAATCATCTTCACTCAGTTCAGCCAATTTTTGACTGTATTTACCCAACTCAGTAAATTTGGTATATCGATTATGAATTTTTCTAGCATTGTACCAAATATACATTACCATAAAAATTCCTAATTCGAAGAATAAAAACATCCATCTTTCTTTTATTTTAGCCACATTAGCTACAAAAAAGGCAGACTCAATTACTGAAAATACTCCTACAATGGAAAAAACTAAAAACTTATTCCATTTTAATCGATACAACAAGAAATAACCTAACAGCAAAGTAGTCATCATCATGGTAATGGTTATCGAAAAACCATAGGCAGCCTCCATATGCTCTGAAGAACGGAAATATAAAATCATTAGAATACAACCCATCCAAAGCACATTATTTACACTAGGAATGTAGATTTGCCCTTTTAATTCTGACGGTTGTCTAACCGCAACTCGAGGCCAGAAATTCAGGTTCATAGCTTCGCTAATTAAAGTATAACTTCCACTAATTAATGCTTGTGAAGCAATAATAGTTGCCATGGTTGCAATTATTATACTTGGTACTAAAAACCATGAAGGTATAATTTCAAAAAATGGATTTCTACCATTTAAAAAATCTTGACCTTGATGCATTAACCAAGCTGCTTGACCTAAATAAGCGATAACCAAACATGTTTTAACATAAATCCAACTGATTCTGATATTTTTGATTCCACAATGTCCTAAATCTGAATACAAAGCTTCTGCTCCTGTTGTACATAAAAATACAGAACCTAATAACCAAAAACCTTTAGGATATTGAGTTAGCATTTCATAAGCATAATAAGGGTTTAATGCTTTTAAAATATCGGGGTGAATTGTTATTTGGTGTATTCCAACAATTAAAAGCATCGTAAACCAAACGAGCATAATTGGACCAAATGAACGACCTATAATATGTGTTCCAAATCGCTGAAAAAAGAAAAGCAGTGATAAAATAACAACAACAATACCTACAGTTAAATTATTACCTGCAACAATACTACTTTCAAAGCCTTTTACCATACCAAGTCCTTCTACCGCAGAGGCGACTGAAATAGGTGGTGTAATAATTCCGTCGGCTAATAATGTTGTAGCTCCTAAAATAGCTGGAATAACTAATTTTTTACCGTATCGTCTAACCAATGCATAAAGAGAAAATATCCCTCCTTCTCCATTGTTATCTGCTCGAAGTGTGAGCCAAATATATTTTATTGAAGTCTGAATCACTAAGGTCCAAAAAATAGCGGAAAGACCTCCGTAGACCAAAATTTCATCAATTTTCCTAGTTCCAATAACGGCTTTTAAAGCATACAAAGGGCTTGTTCCTATATCCCCATAAATAATTCCTAATGCTACTAATAATGATGCAACGGTAACTTTACTATTTATACCGTGCCCGTGATGTTTATCCATATAACGTTTAATTTAACAGGACAAATTTCGGGTGATAAGTGTTGGTAAAAAGTAAAGATTAAATCGAGAAGTATAAAGAAAATATAAAGATTAACAAAAACGATATCCTACCCCACTTTCAGTAATGATATATAAAGGTTTGTTAGGGTCATTTTCTATTTTTTTACGAAGTGTACCCACGAATACTCTTAAATACTGCGTTTCGGTTTGCGAACCCACACCCCAAATTTCTTTCAAAATATATTGATGGGTAAGCACACGACCTTCATTTTTTATAAAAAGAGCCAATAGATTAAATTCTGTTGAAGTAAGTTTTATATAGTCATCATTCTTTTTAACGGTTCTGGCTACTAAATCAATTTCCAAATCATTGTTTTTATAAATAGAATCGAAATTATCATTCCAGTTTCTTCTGATGGCTGAACGAATTCTTGCCATTAATTCGGCATTTCTGAAAGGTTTAGTCAAATAATCGGTTGCTCCATTGTCTAGGGCTCTTACAATATCCTCTTCATTATTTAAAACTGATAAAATAATAATGGATTTATTATACCAAGTTCTTAATTCTTTTAGCAATTCATGACCACTTTTATCTGGTAATTGTAAATCTAACAATATTAAATCTGGAGAATGATTAGCAGCTAACTGAATACCTTGTTTTCCAGTTTCGGCAAGAATAACTTTAAAGCCATTACTTTCTAGAGTAATTTCAAGCAACTTACGAATTTGAGGTTCGTCATCAATTAGTAATACTTCGGCGTTATTCATTTTTAATGTTATTTAGATAGGTCATTTCCGTTGGAATTTCTATTGTAAAACTCAATCCGCTTGGATTAACATTCTCGACAAAAATAGTTCCATTCATAGCATCTACAAAACCTTTCACTATGGAAAGTCCTAATCCCGTCCCTCCTGCTTTACTATTAGGAACTCTATAAAATTTATCGAAAAGACTTGACAAAAACTCATTTTCAACACCTTTTCCGTTGTCTTGGATTGTATAAATCAACCTATTATCCTGCACTGCAATTTTAATCTCAACTACTTTATCATCTTCATTATACTGCAACGAATTACTAATTAAGTTGATTAAAATTTGTTCACTAAGACCTATATCGATTTTACACAAAGGGAAGTCATTCACTTCATGAAATAGAATTCTTTTGTTTCCGTCAAATTGTTTTTCAATTAATAAATATATGTGCTCGTTAATATCACACCAATCTAGTTTCAGATGAACCATGCCTGATTCAAGTCGGCTCATATTTAATAAATTTCCGACTTGATAATCTAATCGGTTACCAGCAATTTCAATTTCATTGAGTAACAAATCATAATTAGTGGAGCTCAATTTATCTTTATTGTCCTTTATAGTATCTATAGCACCTATAATCGTAGCAATTGGGGTTCTTAATTCATGTGAAAGAGAATTTAATAACGTGCTATATAACTTTAAAGTTCTTTCATTTTCTTCTTTTTGTCTACTTTTGGCTTCAATTTTCCTAATCCGGTTCTGAAAAACAATGTTTACTAATGCTACTACAAAAAACATAATAAACATTAAAACATCTTCAGGTTCTGAAATATGAAAGGTAAAAGTTGGTGGAATAAATAGGAAGTTCCAAAACAATGCACTTAAAAAAGCAGATAATAAGGTTGGCTTGAAATCTAAAAACATTGCTTTTATCGATACGATAAGCAAGTAAATTAATGCCACAATTTTATAGCCTATAAACGATTTAACCACAAATAAAGAAAGTGTTGTTATTGCAACAATGAACAACACTACTAAATATTGAGGTCTTTCTTTAAGTGAATTTAAAAGTTTAGAATTCAAATTATTTCTTTCTTCTTGTATCTATAATGTGTACAATCTTCCATTGATTGTTTTCAAAATACAAAGTAAATGAATTTACACCACTGTGACTTAATTTATCATTAATATAAAATTCATAAGGCGTCCAAGCATGCGCCATAGCACCATCTATTTGGATTTTATATCCTAAAATTCGTTCTTCAAATTTTAAGTCTTTAGGAAAGGTAGAAAATGACTTGATGAATTCTGATGATTTTTCTTCTTCCAATTTTGTTCCTTTTTTGCCTTCCATTATAGATTGTAAAAGCATTTTGTCATGGCAAACCGATTTTATCTTTGTGGTATCTTTTGCATGAAATCCCTCAAAAAAGGTTTTAATTGTATTTTCAACTTCTAGGTTTTGTGCATTGCTGTAAAACGGAAGCAATATCAACAAATAGATAATTATTTTTTTCATAGTTTTTTGATTTTTAATCGTTTGACGAAAACTTAAGTATTTTGTTACAAAACCATTCTTTTTAGTAATTTTACACTTCCTAAACATTCAAAATATGTCAACTGCAAAAAGTGATTACAAAAGAGTTACCACCAAATCATTAATCGATATGAAAGCCAAAGGTGAAAAAATTTCGATGCTAACAGCATACGATTACACTATGGCTAAAATTGTTGACTCAGCAGGAGTTGATGTCATTCTAGTAGGAGATTCTGCTAGTAATGTGATGGCAGGGCATGAAACTACTTTACCTATTACTCTTGACCAAATGATATATCATGCGTCTTCAGTTGTAAGAGCATGCGAAAGAGCCTTGGTAGTTGTTGATTTACCGTTTGGAACTTATCAATCAGATTCTAAAGAAGCCTTGCGTTCTGCTATTCGTGTAATGAAAGAAAGTGGTGGTCATGCAGTTAAATTAGAAGGTGGAAAAGAAATTAAAGAATCCATCAAAAAAATACTTCAGGCAGGAATTCCTGTAATGGGACATTTAGGCCTAACTCCACAATCTATTTATAAATTTGGAACTTATACCGTACGTGCCAAAGAAGATGCAGAAGCAGAAAAATTGATTGAAGATGCTCAATTATTAGAAAGAATAGGTTGTTTTGCATTAGTGCTTGAAAAAATCCCTGCAACATTAGCACAAAAAGTTGCTGAAAGTATTTCAATACCAGTAATTGGAATTGGTGCTGGAGGTGGTGTGGATGGACAAGTATTGGTTTTACACGATATGATTGGAATGACACATGAATTCAGTCCGCGTTTTTTACGTCGTTATATGAATCTTTTTGAAGATATGACTAAAGCGATAGGTCAATATGTATCGGATGTCAAAGCTAAAGACTTTCCTAATGCGAATGAACAGTATTAATTAGATTATTAGACTAGTTAGATATTTAGACTTCTTTGACAATTTCGATATTTTCAAAATTATATATGCATCAGTTTAAAGAATTGGGAATTTGGAAAAAAAGTAGATTATTTTGTACTGAAATTTATGCTGTCACCTCAGATTTTCCAAATGATGAAAAGTTTGGACTAACTAATCAGTTAAGAAGAGCTTCAGTTTCTATCCCTTCAAATATCGCTGAAGGTTCCTCGAGAAATTCTAATAAAGATTTTTCAAGATTTTTAGAAATTGCAATTGGATCAGGTTATGAAATAGAAACACAACTTCTAATAGCTTTGGATTTGGGATTTATTAGTCAAGAAAAATCAGAGTCATTAATCAAACAACTTGATGAAATCATAAAGATGACATCAAAATTTCGCTCAACCTTAAAAATCTAAGAATTCTAATTCAGTCTAAGATGTCTAAAATAGTTTCAACCAAAAATAATCTCCAAATTCTACACGAAGACAATCACATTATTGTGGTCAATAAACGTGTAGGCGATATTGTTCAGGGTGATAAAACAGGAGATAAACCCCTATCTGATGTTGTTAAAGAATATATCAAAGATAAATACAACAAACCTGGTGATGTATTTTTAGGTGTTGTACATCGATTAGATAGGCCTACTACAGGAGTTGTAGTGTTTGCAAGAACAAGTAAAGCACTGGAGAGACTTAATAAAATGTTTAGTGAACGTGAAACTCAAAAAACATATTGGGCAGTAGTTAAAAACAAACCACCTAAGCAAGAAGATAATTTGGTACATTTCTTAAAAAGAAATGAGAAAAACAATACTTCAAAAGCACATTTAAAAGAAACTTCAGACAGTAAAAAAGCAAGTTTAGACTATAAAATTATAGCCGAATTAAAAAACTATTTTGCACTAGAAATTAATTTGCACACTGGACGTCATCATCAAATTAGAGCACAATTGTCTGCCATTGGATGTCCAATAAAAGGGGATTTAAAATATGGTTTCGACAGAAGTAATCCTGACGGAGGAATACATCTTCATGCCAGAAAACTCAAATTTATTCACCCTGTCTCTAAAGAAAACATTGAAATCGTTGCTCCAGTTCCCGATGATGTCATTTGGAAATCAATATAATTTTTATCTTTAGAAAAAAATAACACCATGTATTCAGTATCCGAAAGAAAATTAGCCTTACAAAAGCTTTTAAAGAATATTATTATTCATGAAGATGAAATTTTAGAAGCTTTATATAAAGATTTTAAAAAACCGAGATTCGAAGGAGTTATTTCTGAGACATCCTATGTAATTGCTGATTTAAAATACACACTCAAGAATCTATCTTCGTGGTCAAAACCTAAAAGAGTATTTCCTTCACTTTTAAATTTTCCATCTACTGATAAAATTTATAGTGAGCCTTATGGAAAAGTATTGATTATTTCTCCTTGGAATTACCCTTTCCAGTTGGCTTTTTCACCTCTTATTGCAGCTATTGCAGCAGGAAATAGTGTCACTCTAAAACCATCTGAATTAACACCTTATACATCGGCAATAGTTTCTAAAATTGTAAGAGAATCTTTTGATGTTAAGCAAGCCTTAGTGGTTACAGGAGATGCAACTATTGCTCAAGATTTATTAAAAAAACGTTGGGATTATATTTTCTTTACAGGTAGTGTGCCTGTGGGCAAAATTGTGGCCAAAGCTGCTGCTGAACATTTAACTCCAGTAACTTTAGAATTGGGTGGAAAAAGTCCATGTATTGTAGATGAAACAGCCAACTTACCTTTGACAGCCAAACGTATTATTTGGGGAAAATTATTTAATGCCGGTCAAACCTGTATTGCACCTGATTATATTTTGGTTCATTACCGAATGAAGAAAAAATTGATTCCATTATTAATCAAAGAAATTGAGAATGCTTTGGGAGAAAACCCTGAACAATCCGAAGACTTTGCTCGAATAGTGAATCTAAAAAACTGGAGACGACAAGTAGCCTTAATTGAAAATCAATTTGTTTTATACGGAGGCCAATACAATGAAGAAAACCTATATGTTGCTCCTACTCTTTTAGACGAACCTATGCCTGAAAGTGCTGTGATGCAAGAAGAAATTTTCGGTCCAATCCTTCCTATAATAACTTATGAAAACAAAGCCGATTTGCACAAAATAATATCACGATACGAAAAACCTCTTTCATTATATATTTTCTCTGATGATAGCACTTTTCAAAATGAAATTTTAAACAAATATTCTTTTGGTGGTGGTTGTATCAACGATACATTGACTCATTTTGCTAATAAAAACTTGCCTTTTGGTGGTGTTGGACACAGTGGCATTGGTGCTTATCATGGTAAATTAGGTTTTGATACTTTTTCACACAAAAAAGCAATCGTAAAAAAAGCTAATTGGTTAGATGTTCCTTTACGTTACGCACCTTACAAAGGAAAATTAAAAATGATTAAACGAATTTTAAACTGGATTTAAGTAAAAATATGGAAGAAATTAAAAAAGTAGACATAGGAAATACATTAAACGAATCTTTTGAGTTATTCAAAAAGACATTTTTAACTGCTGGATTAGCTTTTGGATTATTAATGTTTTTCGTAGTTGCAATGGCAATAGTTGGAATTCAATTTTTTGTTGGTTTTGATAATATTGAAGAATTAGCTCAAAAAATTGATCCAAAAACTATGGATTTAAGAGCATCCATTATTTATTATTTTGTTGTTTTATTATTTTCTATACTAATTGCTCCTTTTAATGCTGGAATTTTAAAAATAATGGACAATGCTAATAAAGGTGAAGAAATTGCTACCTCTAATATTTTTACTTATGTAAATAGTAAACATTATTTAGATATAGTATTTGCTACATTTATTAATGTTTCCCTCTCATTTATTATCAATTTTGGTTTGCAATCAATTTTGGAGGCCAATGTTATCCAAACAATAATTTCTCTTGTAATATCTGGAATATTAGGTGTGCTTTTATCTTTGGTGATCCCCTTAATAATTTTTGAAGACATAGATGTTTTAAAAGCAGTTTATAAAAGTGTTAAGACTTCATCAATTAATTTTTTCCAAATAGCATTATTATTATTCATTTCATTAATTATAAGCTACTTAGGAGTGTTTGTATTTTTCATTGGTTTCATTTTTTCGTTCCCAATATATTATGCAACTCAATATTGCATTTACAAAGCAGTAAAATAAAAAAGTGCGAAGGATATATCTTCATATTCTTCGCACTTCAAACCTAACCTAACCAAATTCATTCTAATTCGAATGAAGATTTCATTACTAACTCTTTCTCATCAAAAATATATACTCTATATACACCTTTTTTAAGATCATATGTTTGTATGTCTGCTTTGACATCAATATCTTTATCAATATACATAACTGTTAATAGATCACTGTATTCTATTGTCATACTCCCAAAATCTTTTCTTTCTTTTTTTCCAACAATGTTATTTTTGCTATCGACTACTTGAATGTAATAATTCTTATCAGTCGCTAACGAAATTTTGCTACCATTAACTGTAAAGCCTACTTGAATAACATCTGTATTTTTTGCTTTTAAAGTAGATTTAAATTTACCATTACCTAGTTCTTTAAGAAAGCTTAATTTTATATCTGAAATCCAGACTTTAGAGGCTTTTTTAATAGTACTTTTTAAAATTCCATAGTACTCATTAGAATTTTCAATAACAGATAATGCACTATCTCTTTCTTTACGTAAAGAACTATTTTCTTCTTCTAAATGTTCCTGTTGAACTTTTAAAGTAGCCAACTCACTTTTTAAACTTTCGATTTCAGTAATTTTAGATTGAAAATTTATATTAGTATATCTTTCTTTAAAAACTTGCTTACTTTCTGAAATTGTTAAACCTTTTCTTGAGGTATTAATCGTTCTTTCTTTTTTATTTGAGAAAATTGTGTCTCTTTTCTCTTGTTGAATACCAGCTAAAAATTTAAATGTAAAACTTAAGCAACTAAATAAAGTTAAAGCAACTACTACTCGAGTTATATTTGAAATTGAATTTTTAATAAATACTTTCATATTATATTAGTTTGCTTCTTGTTTTGTTTAATCAAATGTAACTGCAAGCTAATTATGAACACAAAAAAATCGTTGTTTATCAAATAAAATCGTTATTCTGATAATCACTTAGAATTAAGTTATTTTTCTCTAACTAAATTTAGTTACATTAACTTAAATCATTCATATTATTACTCTTACAAAATAAAAAAGGCCTCTAAATGAGGCCAATTAAATTTAGTAATGTACAATTATTTTAGTGTAAAACTAGTCTTAGAAACAAGATCAGATTTATCAAAAATATTTACAAAATAAGTTCCTGATTGAACATCATTAACTGGTAAATCTTTCTCTACTTTTACAGTTTTATTTTCGTACTTAACGGTAGCAATAAAACTGTATGTTAAAGCTTTTTCTCCAAATGTCTCCATTTTCTTTTCACCTACAACATTATTTTTACTATCAATTACTTGAACGTAATACGTTTTATCTCCAGACTTAGCAATTTGATTTTCAGCAATCATAAAACTAATTTTAAGTACATCTGCACGGCTAGCTTTATCTGTTTCAATTTGTTTTCCAGAACTTCTTTGTTTCAAAGCAGTAGCTTGCAAATTCAATACCGTTAATTTAGAACCTCTTTCAACTGTTCTAGCCAAGTAATCATTTTGAGAAACTAAAGTATCATTAACTCTTCTGGCATCTGTTAAAACAACATTAGTACTATCTATTCTTGTTACTAAAGTTTTATTTTCTTTCTTTAAAACTTCAACTTCTTTCATTAACCTAGCAATGCTACCTCTTAATTTTAAAGCTTCTTCTTTGTATTTAGCCATTGCCTGGGCATCTCCTTGTGATTTTTCAATGTCTGCAATAAGTTTTTGTACTCTATCTCTTTCTGCTACTAACTCTTCAGACAAAGTAGTATTCGAAGAAATTGCTGACTCTAGTGAATCTTTAGCAATTGCAAGATCTTTTAGCACGGCATCCTTTTCTGTAATTAAAACTTCTTCAACTTGCTTAGAATCAGAAGTTAACTTATACATATAAATTAAACTACCTATTAATAATAGTGATAAAATAGCAATAATTGCTTTTAATCCAGAATTGTTACTGTTTTGGGAACTCATCTTTTTTGGTGTTGGTTAATTTTAATTTGTTATTGAATTATTTATGTATAACGCAAGTTTCGATAAAAATAGTATTTTTGGGCTTACAGAAAAAACAAAAAATGGAAAATTTAGTTCGCTTTAAGCAATCTGATTTAGCAAAAATCACCAATTTTAGAAATGGAGAAGTAAAATTTGGTGAAAAAATGTATGTTGTACCTAAAGACGAAGACATTTCCAATTTTATACTTAACTGTGAAGCAAAATATGTTATACTAGGAATTCCAGAAGATGTTGGTGTAAGAGCAAATTTAGGACGTCCTGGTGCTGAAAGTGCTTGGAAAAGTGCTATCCAAAGTATTGCAAATATTCAACATAATCGATTTTGTAAAGGAAGTTCAATTTTAGTTTTAGGTCAGGTTGATGTATCACAAGAAATTGAACAAGCTAGTACTTTAAATGAAAATGATCCTGAAGAAAGAAAGAAACTTTTTAAAATAGTTGAACAAATTGATAAAGAAGTTTCTCATATTATTTTTTCTATAGTTAAAGCTGGAAAAATTCCTATTATTATTGGAGGTGGTCATAATAACGCATATGGAAATATTAAAGGAACTGCTCTAGCAAAAGGAAAACCAATTAGCGCAGTAAATTTTGATGCTCACTCTGATTTTAGAATTCTTGAAGGAAGACATAGTGGCAATGGTTTTTCTTATGCATATGAAGAAGGATTTTTAAAAAACTATTTTGTTTTTGGGCTACATGAAAGCTATACCTCTAAAAGTGTTTTAGATAGTCTTAAAAAAATTAGTGATCGTGTACGTTACAATACCTATGATGAAATTAAAATAAGACAAGAGAAGAGATTTTATCAAGAAATGACTAATGCTCTGGAGCATATCAAATATGACTCTTTTGGGATTGAAATTGATTTAGATGCTGTACCTAATATTGCATCAAGTGCCATGACTTTAAGTGGATTTTCTGTAGAGGAGCTCCGAGTTTTTGTTCACCATTTTGGCGCACATAAAAATGCTGCCTATTTGCATATTTGCGAAGGTGCGCCTTCACTTGGAGAAGAAAAAAATAATCACTTGATAGGAAAACTTATAGGATATTTAGTAACTGACTTTATTAAAGCCAACTCACCCAAATAAATTAATCTATCTTTGCATAAAAGTTTTTATATGCAATTTGAAGATCTTTCTATTTCCAAAAGTGTTTTACTAGCATTAACCGAAGAAGGTTACACTATTCCAACTCCTATTCAAGCGCAAGCTATACCCATAATTCTTGATGGGAAAGACCTAGTAGGTTGTGCTCAAACAGGAACTGGCAAAACTGCAGCCTTTGCAATTCCTATTTTAAGTCATTTGCATCCTGTAGTTAGTAAATCGTCTAAAGGAAAAAAAATAAGAACTCTTATTGTTACACCTACAAGAGAATTAGCAATTCAAATAGGGGAAAGTTTCGATACTTATGGAAAGTACCTAAATACAAAACAATTAACTATTTTTGGAGGTGTTTCACAAGTTCCACAAGTAGATGAACTAAAAAAAGGTGTTGATATTTTAGTCACTACACCAGGAAGATTATTAGACCTTCACAAACAAGGATTTATAGATTTAGATCATTTATATCACTTAGTGTTAGACGAAGCAGATCAAATGTTTGATATGGGTTTTATAAATGATGTAAAAAAAATTATTAAATTAACTCCTACGGATAGACAAACATTACTATTTTCGGCAACAATGCCTATTGCAATACGTGAACTTGCAGAACAATTTCTAAAAAAACCTGAAACTGTTCAAGTAACCCCTGTTTCTTCGACTACAGAAATGGTACAACAACGTATTTATTTTGTAGATAAACCAGAAAAAAAACAACTTTTATTACATGTTTTAAAAGAAGATGAATTAAAAAACGTTCTTATTTTTTCAAGAACAAAACATGGTGCTGATAATATAGTTAAATCACTTAAGAAAAATAATTTTAGTGCTGAAGCCATTCATGGTGATAAATCACAAAGTGCCCGTCAAAGGGTTTTAAATGCTTTTAAAGATAAAGAAATTGATATATTAGTTGCAACTGATGTTGCTGCCAGAGGAATAGATATTGAACAACTTCCTTATGTAATTAATTTTGACTTACCTAATATTCCCGAAACCTATGTACATAGAATAGGTAGAACAGGTCGTGCTGGAAACAATGGAATTGCTATTTCTTTTTGTGGAAAAGATGAAGAAGTCTATTGGAAAGATATTATCAAATTAACTAGATCAACTTTTAAAGTTATTGAAGATCATCCTTTTCCTTGGCAAGGCAAAGCACCATCTACAACAAAGGATAAAAAACCAACAGAAAATACTGCACCTAAAAAGAATAATAGAAGTGGTAAAAGCAAATCAAATAATTCTAGAAAATCAGAAAATTCAAAAAAGAAAAAGAAACGTTGGTACTAGCTAAAAGATGAAAAAGTGCCGAAATTGGGGATTTACGGCACTTTTTACAATCAAATAAACAAACTAAAAAACTAACTATTTTTTCACAAATATGTTGGTGTAATATTTTTCTCCAGCAGAATTAGTTCTAATTGAAATCCCGAAATGAGTAAAATCACCTTCTATATTTGCTCGGTGTCCTTCGCTATTTAACCATGCATTAATAACACTTTGCGAAGTTGAATATTTGTAAGCAATATTTTCACTTACATTCTTTGCAGATAATGCACTCATAATACTTGAATATCTGTCTGCAAAGTTATTATGATTCACTGAATTAGTAGAAATCATATAATTTGTATGTTCTTCTGATTTAACAGAAACGTAATCTATTTTTTGTAACTTAACTAAACCTTTTCCTTCTCTGTAATTATTAATTAAATTTAAAACTTCATCTTCATCAGCTCTGTATGCATAACTTGCATTTACACTTACAGTATCTTTTGGATCTTCAGAGACTGAATCTTTTGAACAAGAAAATAAAGAAATTGATAATAACCCAAATAAAACAATTTTAGCAAAAGTCTTTTTCATAATCAATAATAGTTTGTGTTGTGTGTGTGTTACTTTTGTCATTTTGATTTCTCATTTTGACATGACAACATTACAAACTTTATCGATAAAATACCAAAAAAAATCGATGAAATGCGCTTTTTTTATATTTTACTGAAAAATTTCTTACAATTTAAGAAGACAATCTTTCAATTTTCCAGCTTTGATCACTTTGAAGTTGGTATCTAATTCGATCATGAAGACGATTAGGACGACCTTGCCAAAATTCAACTTCTTGGGGTTCAACCATGTAGCCTCCCCAAAATTTTGGTCGTAAAATTTCTTTACCTAATAATTCTTCTTCTAATTTTTTTAACTTATTGTCTAAATATTCTCTTGAAGGAATTACTTCACTTTGATTAGAAACTATAGCGCCTAACTTACTTCCTTCTGGTCGAGAATCAAAATAATTGTCTGATATGCTTTCTGAAATTTTCTTTGCTTTTCCTTTAATAATAACTTGCCTTTCAATAGAATGCCAAAAAAAAGACAAACAAACATTTGGATTTGCCGCTATAGCTTTCCCTTTTTCAGAATTATAATTAGTATAAAAAATAAATCCTTCGTATGAAAACTGCTTTAATAAAACTACTCGTGATTTAGGGAAACCATCTAGACCAATTGTCGACACAGTCATAGCATTTACTTCATCTACTCCGCCAAAATCTTTAACTTCAAAAAACCATTTGTTGAATAAATTAATAGGATCTTCTGGAAGATTCGTCTCTAATAATTCACTTTTATTGTATGATTTTCTGTAATCACTTAAATCTTCCATACTATATAATTTAGAGATTAAAACTGAAAAGTAACTCCGTCATTAGCAAGCAATGTTTGTTCAAAAACTGTTATAGCTTCATCTTTAAAGGAATCTATCGATTCGTATCGAGTAGAATAATGCCCTAAAAGCAATTGCTTCACATGAGCTTGTTTTGCAATTTTGGCAGCTTGTTTTGCTGTTGAATGCATCGTTTTTTCTGCAAGAGGTTCTTCAGAATCTAAAAAAGTAGATTCATGATATAAAACATCTACACCCTTTATTATTTCTACAATATCTTCATTGTACACTGTATCTGAACAAAAAGCATAACTTTTAGGCGCTGGAGGGTCAAAGGTTAATAATTCGTTAGCTATTGTTCCTCCATTATCTAATGATATGTCCTTACCATTCTTAATGTTTTGGTAATAACAAGTTTCAATTTTATATTCTTGCACTGCTGCTATATTAAGCTTTCGTTCTTTTGGTTTTTCCTGAAACAAGTATCCGTTAGTATATATACGATGTTTCAACGGTATAGTTTTAACAACAACTTTATCATCTTCAAAAATAACCTCTGATTGATTAGAAAATAATTCAACAAAATTAAGTTCATATTGAGGCCAAGAATTTGATAATTTAAGTTGTAACTTAATTATTTCTTTTATACCTACAGGCCCATATACAGTCAACGGATTGTTTCTGTTCAATAAATTAAACGTTGAAATGAGTCCAATTAATCCATAAAAATGATCTCCATGAAGATGAGAAATAAATATGTGATTGATGGCTGAAAATTTTACTTTATTCTTACGTAACTGAACCTGAGTTCCTTCGCCACAGTCAATTAAAAATAAACGGTTGTTAATTTCTAATACTTGTGATGTTGGATTTGTAAAAGTCCTAGGTGTTGCCGCATAACATCCTAAAATGGTTAAATTCATTAATTTTTCCCCTTTCTTCTATCTCTTTCTCTTTTTATTAGAGTTAATTCTCTACTTGTTTGTCCAGCAACCGAGGTATTTTCTTCTGCTCTTCTAATTAAATAAGGCATCACATCTTTAACAGGACCAAAAGGAAGGTATTTTGCTACATTATACCCTTCGGCTGCAAGGTTAAAGCTAATATTATCACTCATACCGTATAATTGTCCAAACCAAACTCTAAAGTCATTTTTTGCAATTCCTTTATGTGACATTAATTCTATAAGTTTATATGAACTGTCTTCATTATGAGTTCCTGCAAAAATTGCCATTGATTCAATATGTTCCATCATGTAAGCAACGGCATCATCAAAATTGTAATCTGTAGCTTGTTTTGAAGGACAAATAGGAGATTTATAACCTTTTTCTTCTGCACGTTTATTTTCTTTTTCCATGTAAGCCCCACGAACCAATTTCATACCTATATGAAAACCTTCTTGCTCTGCTTGTTTGTGTAATTTTTTCAAATAATCCAAACGATCCCAACGGTACATTTGTAATGTATTATAAACAATTGCTTTCTCTTTATTATACTTACGCATCATATCAGCAACTAAATCATCAGCAGCGTCCTGCATCCAGCTTTCTTCTCCGTCAATTAAAAGAGCAATATCATTTTCGTGAGCCGCTTTACAAACTCTTTCAAATCTTTCCACTACTCTATTCCATTCTATTTGTTCTGCTTCATTTAAGGTTTTACCTTCCCCTAATTTTTCATACAATTCAAAACGTCCAAAACCGGTCGGTTTAAAAACCGCAAAAGGAATTGCTTTTTTCTCTTTTGCAAAATTAATGATCTTCAATGTTTTGTTCATAGCGTCATCAAATGCAGCTTCATCTTCCTTACCTTCTACAGAGTAGTCTAACACTGAGGAAACTCCTCCCACATTATACATTTTATCTACTACAGGAATACAATCATCTTCAGATACACCTCCACAAAAATGATCAAAAACTGTTGCACGAATTAAGCCTTCAACTGGTAAATGAGCTTTTAAAGCAAAATTTGTAACCGCTGTTCCTATTTTAACCAATGGTTCAGAATCAATCAATTTAAAAAGGAAATAAGCTCTTTCTAATTCGGTATCACTTTTTAATGAAAAAGCGTTTTGTGTATTATCAAATATTTTATTCATTGTGTATTACGTAAATGTTATGCAAATATAAAACACCACACTATTTTATTATAGTATTTTTACTTTATTTTGTGCAACATTTTAATACATGTTTGTGAAATGAAATCGATTCAGGCCAATAATTATTTAATACACTTTAATAAAGAAAGTTACACCCATTTAAACAACTACTTAAAGGATAATAGTTTTTCTAAAATTTTCTTTATTGCTGATGAGAACACAAACGAATTATGTTTGCCTAAAATTTTACCTTTATTAGAAACAGAAGTCCCTTTTGAAATAATTGAACTTGAAGCTGGTGAAGAAAACAAAACAATTGAAACATGCTCTCAAGTATGGAAAGTTTTAATTGAACTTGGCGCCGATAGAAAAAGTTTAATAATTAACGTAGGTGGCGGGGTTATCACAGATATGGGTGGTTTTATAGCTTCTACCTACAAAAGAGGAATTCCTTTTATAAACATACCTACAACTCTATTATCTATGGTAGATGCTTCTGTGGGGGGAAAGAATGGAGTAGATTTAGATGGTTTAAAAAATCAAATAGGAACAATAACCAATCCAGCAATGGTTATTATTGACACTGCTTTCTTAGAAACCTTATCCCAAAGAGAAATGAGATCAGGTTTAGCGGAAATGCTTAAACATGGTTTAATTGCTAAAAAAACGCATTGGGAAAAATTCAAAAATTTATCTGAAATTGATTTTGATAGTTTTGATGAACTAATCTCAGAATCTGTTGAAATTAAAAATAATATTGTTACCCAAGACCCAACTGAGAACGGAATACGAAAAGCCCTCAACTTTGGCCATACATTAGGACATGCTATAGAAACTTTATTTTTAGAAGATCCTGACAAAGAAATTTTACTTCATGGCGAGGCCATTGCTTCAGGTATGATTTTAGAAAGTTATATCTCTTTAACTAAAGGTCTAATTAGTAAAGAAGAATACTTGGAAATTAAAAATCATTTATTCTCAATATACGAACCAATAATTTTTGAAGAAAACGACAAATTTGATATCATAAATTTACTGGTTCATGACAAAAAAAATGAGTACGGTAAGGTTCAGTTTGCTCTACTAAATGGAATTGGAAACGTTAGCATAAGTCAAACAACTGACAACGAAACAATTATGAAGTCATTTGAAGATTATAACAACTAAACTTTTTTTGAAAATTTGTTTTTATATCAGAAATATAATTTTTTAAATTTGTCCACATGTTTAAACACTATAAGAGAAATATACATTACTTCTTCCAAGGATCTTTTTTCGAAGTATTCAATAGTAACATAAGAGCCATAAAGCTTAAAAAGTGTTTAACTAATGGACTCTTTGCGAGTAGCAAAAAAAATCATAACGAGTTGGAAATAGAATTTGCAAATATTAGAGTTTGAAAAATTTTGTGTTAAATTTTTTTACTAATTTTAATTACAAATTACTGATAACTAAATGAATACGAAATATTACGACCTAATCAATCAGACATTTTACTTCCCTCAAGAAGAATTCTCACTTAACAAGGACCATTTACAATTTCATGGAATCGATTTAATGAAATTAGTTGAAGAATATGGAACTCCTTTAAAATTCACTTATTTACCTAAGATTTCAGAAAATATAAATAAAGCTAAAATGTGGTTTCGTAATGCTATGGAAAAGCAAGGCTACGAGGCTAAATACTTTTACTGCTATTGTACAAAAAGTTCTCATTTTGAATTTATTTTGAACGAAGCTTTAAAAAATAATATCCATATAGAAACATCCTCTGCTTTTGACATCAACATTGTTGAAAACTTAATGGAGCAAGGAAAAATAAACAAAAATACATTTGTAGTTTGTAATGGCTTTAAGAGAGGAGCCTACATAACAAACATAGCTCGATTAATCAATAACGGTCATAAAAATACTATTCCTGTAATAGATAATTTTGAAGAATTAGATTTATTAGAGGAAGAAATAGAAGGAAAATTTAAAATTGGAATTCGTATTGCAGCCGAAGAAGACCCTAAGTTTGAGTTTTATACATCTCGTTTGGGTATTGGTTATAAAGACATTGTTCCTTTTTACAGAAAAAACATTCAAGATAATAAAAAAGTTGAGCTTAAAATGCTTCACTTTTTTATAAATGCTGGAATTAGAGATACTGCATACTATTGGAATGAGCTTCTAAAATGTATGAAGGTTTATATTAATCTTAAAAAAGAGTGCCCTTCATTAGACAGCTTAAATATTGGAGGTGGTTTCCCAATCAAAAACTCATTAGCTTTTGATTACGACTATCAATATATGGTGGAAGAAATTTTGAATCAAATCAAGATCGCTTGTGATGAAGCAGAAGTTCCGGTTCCTCATATTTTTACTGAATTTGGATCATTTACTGTTGGTGAATCAGGAGGAGCTATTTTTCAAGTTTTGTATCAGAAAAAGCAAAATGATAGAGAAAATTGGAACATGATTGACTCTTCGTTCATTACTGCTCTTCCAGATACTTGGGCAATTAACAAGAGATTTGTTATGTTAGCAGTAAATCGTTGGAATGATTCTTATGAACGCGTACTATTAGGCGGATTAACTTGTGATGGTGATGATTATTACAATTCTGAACAACACATGAATGCGATATATCTTCCTAAATACAATAAAGAAAAACCTTTGTATATTGGTTTCTTTAATACAGGTGCTTATCAAGAAACAATTGGCGGACACGGAGGATTACACCACTGTATTTTACCACAACCTAAACACATCTTGATAGATAAAGATAAAAATGGAATTTTTGCTCACGAAGTTTTTTCAGAAGAGCAAAATGCAGAACAAATTTTAGAAATATTAGGTTACAATAAAAAATAATAACTTGCTATATTAGCAAAAAACAAACAAAATGAGCAAAGGACCAATTAGTCAATTTATTGAGAAAAATTATCTTCATTTTAATGCCGCCGCTTTAGTAGATGCAGCAAAAGGGTATGAAGAGCATTTATTGGATAACGGAAAAATGATGATTACTTTGGCTGGTGCTATGAGTACTGCTGAATTAGGAAAATCATTAGCCGAAATGATTCGTCAAGATAAAGTACATATTATTTCATGTACTGGTGCTAATTTAGAAGAAGACATTATGAACCTTGTAGCTCATAATTCATACAAAAGAGTGCCTAACTATCGTGATTTATCTCCTCAAGAAGAATGGGATTTATTAGAAAACCATTATAATCGCGTTACTGATACTTGTATTCCGGAAGAAGAAGCTTTTCGTCGATTACAACAACACTTATTCAACATTTGGAATAATGCAGATTCTAAAGGAGAAAGATATTTCCCTCATGAATTCATGTACCAAATGATTAATTCTGGGGTATTAGAACAATACTACGAAATAGATCCTAAAGATTCATGGATGGTTGCCGCTGCAGAAAAGAATTTACCAAAAGTTGTTACAGGGTGGGAAGATAGCACAATGGGTAATATTTTTGCTTCTTACTGCATTAAAGGAGAATTCAAACCTACAACAATGAAAAGTGGTATTGAATACATGATGTGGTTAGCTGACTGGTATAAAGACAATTGTGAAGGAAAAGGAATTGGTTTCTTCCAAATTGGAGGAGGAATCGCAGGAGATTTTCCAATTTGTGTTGTACCAATGCTTTATCAAGACATGGAAATGCATGACGTTCCGTTTTGGGCATATTTCTGTCAAATTTCAGATTCAACAACTAGTTACGGTTCTTATTCAGGAGCTGTTCCTAATGAAAAAATCACTTGGGGTAAATTAGACATAACTACTCCAAAATTTATTGTAGAATCTGATGCAACTATCGTTGCACCTCTTATATTTGCATACGTTTTAGGACAATAATTAGAATACCCCATATATGAAAAGAGTTATAGTTGATTATTCAAAATTAACAAGTGAAATTTTAAACCTATTAGTAGAAAAGTTTCCTGATGGTTACGATGATTCAGATATTATCCGTTTCAAAAATGCTAAAAACGAAACTATTGAAGCTGTAGAAGTAAAAACTGAAGATACAATCTATCTTGTAAAAGTTAGTACTAAATTGGCTGATAGAATCGAAAACTATGATGAAGACGATGATATCGAAAATGGTGGAGATGACACATTAGACGCATTAAAAGAATTAGAAATCGATTCTAATGACGATGACGATGATGAAAAAACTTCTAAAGAAGAAGATATTGATGACGATGAAGATGATGACGAAGATGATTCTGATCGAATTAATGATGAAGATGAAGACGAAGACGAATAAATGACAATAAAAAAGGAACTCAATTGAGTTCCTTTTTTATTGTATTGTTCTGTGGCCTTATTAAATCCTAAAATCCTAAATCACGTTCAATTTCTTCCATCTCAATTAAATCATGGGCTTCTAAAGCTGTAGGTACAACATGTAAAGAGGCGGGAACTTCATTAAAATCGATACCTTCGGCAACAATCACAAAAGATTTCTTTTCTTTTTTGAATTTTTTAGCTAAATCAACAAAATTTTTAATTGACTTTATATCTACAGATTTATCGTGTGAAATATCTAAAATTACATTTGTTTCTTTATAAGTCTGAAATTGACTACTCACTTTTTCTAAAAAAATTAATGAATCTCCTTCAGTGTCTTTAATTATAGTTGTATGTCCTTTATGTTCAACTTTCATTGTATAATATTTAATTCAAGTATTTGCTAATTTAAAGAGAATTTAAGTCTTAACAAATAGTTTATTTATTTAACATCCAATTTATTAAATTATCTACATCAACAATTGACCAAGAATGTGGATGTCTGTTTCCGTTAGCTCTAAATCCTTTATTTTTGGTTTTGATAACTTCTACATTTGCAAAATTTTGTTTCTTCATTACTTCAGCTATTTTAGAAATCGAAAAAGCATTTAAATCCTCATATTCATTACCATTGTGCTCTTTCCACCATTCTATATCAGGCTCAGTATAGAATCTAATTTTAATATTTTTTAAAGCAGAAACATTATGAACATCTAATGTTTTAAAAGTAAAAGGAGAATTGAGTTCATAATTTCGGATTCCAGCTTTAGGATCTCCAAAATCCTTATTGAAATTTTCAATAATCCATTTGCTTTCCTCAATCGTTTCCTCGTTACTATTAAGTCTTATATTTTTTTCAGAAACTTGATAAATCTTCAACAAATCAATAGGAGAGTCAACAATAAAAACTTCTTTAGGAACTATTTTACTTTTAGATTCATACAAATAATTACTTAAAATCAAACTCACATTTCCTCCAGCTGAAAAACCACCTATACAAACATTTTTACTATTAAGCTGATTCTCTTCAAATATTGATTCTAATTTCTTTTTCAATGAATTTTTCTCAATCTCTTTCAAAAAAACATGATGATCAAAATCCATTAGCAAAACAGATACGTTATTTTCTGAAGCTTTCTTTAAAATTTTAAATTCATTTTTAGTATTCTCAGCTCCTCCTCCTCCAAATCCTGGAAATAGAATAAGTATTGCTTTTTGATTTTTTGATTTGAATAATTGAAATGATTCCCCATTTATTTCTTCAACGGCATTATCTATCTCTTTTTTTAAGTTACAAGAAATTAATAGGAAAGATAGAATTATGGTTATATATCTGAACATTTATTTTATTGTTTTATTTTAGAAGCTAATAAATAAATTACAGCCATACGAACTGCCACGCCGTTTTCAACTTGATTTAAAATTACTGATTGTTTAGAATCTGCAACATCACTTGTAATTTCAACTCCTCTATTTATTGGTCCAGGATGCATCACAACAATTTCTTTATTTAAAGAATCTAAAAGTTGCTTATCAAGACCATATTGCATAGCATATTCTCTTGTTGAAGGAAAATAACTTATATCTAATCGTTCATTTTGAACTCTAAGCATATTGGCAACATCACACCATTCTAAAGCCTTTCTTAAATTTGACTCTACTTCTACCCCAAGTTCTCTTATGTATCTAGGTATTAATGTATTTGGCCCACAAACCTTAACTTGAGCACCTAGTTTTTGCAACGAATAAATATTTGAAAGCGCCACTCGTGAATGCAAAATATCACCTACAATAACCACTTTTTTTCCTGAAACATCACCTAACTTTTCTCGAATGGTATAAGCATCTAGCAAAGCTTGTGTTGGATGTTCATGAGCACCATCTCCTGCGTTTACAATACTTGCATTTACATTTTTAGAAAGAAATACAGCAGCTCCTGGTGAGGAATGACGCATAACAACCATATCTACTTTCATGGAAAGTATGTTATTTACAGTATCAATGAGAGTTTCCCCTTTAGTTACCGATGAGCTTGAAGCAGCAAAATTTACTACATCGGCAGAAAGTCTTTTTTGTGCTAATTCAAATGATAATTTTGTTCTAGTACTGTTTTCAAAGAAAATATTGGCAATAGTAATATCTCGTAGTGAAGGAACTTTTTTAATGGGACGATTAATAACTTCTTTAAAATGATCAGCAGTTTCAAAAATCAGTTGAATATCTTCTTCTGTAATGTATTTTATTCCTAATAAATGATTTACACTTAATTCTTTCATTTTATTTTGCTATTAATTCTACTGAGTCCTCACCTTGTGCACCGAGCGGAGCCGAAGTATCCTTCCATTTTACCACTACTTTTTCGTTATTGATGGCATCTACCTGTCTACCTCGATAATCGGGTTGAATGGGCAAATGACGACTAAAGCGTCTATCAATAAGTACTAGTAGCTCTACTTCACTTGGTCTGCCAAAAGATTGTATTGCCGAAAGTGCTGCATTAATACTTCTTCCAGTATAAAGTACATCGTCAATAAAAATGACTTTTTTATTTTCTACCAAAAAATCAATTTGGGTCTTATTCGCTTCAAGAGTTTCACCTCTTCGGAAATCATCTCTAAAAAAAGTTATATCCAAGAAACCTAAAGCAATTTCAGGAATTTGATATTCTTCTTTCAAAATTTGTTTTAAACGTGAAGCTAATTGTGTACCACGAGGCTGAATACCTATTAAAACCGTGTTACTAAAATCGAGGTGATTTTCTATTAATTGACAAGCCAAACGATGAAGTATGATATTGACTTCTGTAGCTGTGAGCAAAGTTTTTTGACTCATTGTAGTTAGTTGTGTTTGGAATGTAAAATTAAGGATTTTTTTGGATAAAAAAAGTCCCGATTACTCGGGACTTAAATTATTGTTTGATAAACTTCGTATTTGAGGTTCCTTTATCTGAATTTATTTTGATAAAATAATTTCCTGATGATAAATTAGAAACATCAACAGTTTTTATGTTTTGAGCATTTGGAACTACTAAAACTAATTGTCCTAAAGTGTTATAGATGCTTATTGAAGAAATTTCTATATCTTTTTTAGAATCAATATTTAAAACATTATGTACTGGATTTGGATACAACTTAAAATAACTTGAGAAATTGAAATCCTGACGGCTTAACGCTTGGATGGTTGTTGTTGCAGTATTAGTAACAATTGGGAAATTATAATCAAAATAAATGCTAGCCGTATTACTAAAAGTATCTCCGTTGGTCAAAGTTGGTTTCGTTTTAATTTTGAAAGAAACATAACCATCGTTATTAGCATCATCAAAAGGAAGGTTAATGTTCTCAAAAATAAACTCAACCTTATTTCCAGCAGAAATATTAGTCACAAACGAGTGACTTCCTTTAATTGGCACTAATGAATTAATATCAAACTTATTAGTATCAATCATATCTTTAACCACGATATTTTGCGCATTTGCAGTACCATTATTTTCAAAACGAATCATATAATGGACATAATCCCCTACTTTGCTTGGCGGAATTGTTGCTCCTTCTAAACACGTTTTGTCATTTGGATCATAAGAGTTTACAACTGTTTGATTGAATACAAAGGTATTATCATTTGGCATATCATCTGTTGCGGGTGAAGTAACTGTGGCAGTATAATTTAAAACATCACCACTATTAACTGCTGGTGTTTCCATTGGAGAGTTAACATTCAAAGTAAAAGTAATTTCTCTTGTTTCGAATGGAGCAAGATTTACAAATGTCCATGCTAAATTATTAAGCGTTACTGTAGCAGTAGGATTTGCTGAAACAAAATCTAAAACTGCATCGTTAAAAACAACATTCACAGTTCCTGATTGTGTAGTATTTCCTTTGTTTTTGTAAACTAATTTATACTTAGCATCAAAACCAGGTCTTGCAGAATCGATTGGTAAAATAGAAACTTCTAAATCTGGGTGAACTCCGTTTGCTGTAATACAAAAGTTTTGCGTAAACGGACTTGTTTGCGTTGGAAAATCAACAACAACATTACTTGGTGAAACATTAAAATAAGATGCGTTTTCAAAAACTGGAGTGATTGTATGAGTTCCTGATTGCACTGAAATTGAATAATTACCAGAAGTATTAGCAATCAAACTTCCGGTATTTGTACCATTAGTGATATTGAATTTTAAATTTGGTAATGAACTATCTGCCGCATCACATCCATTGTTATTACTATCAAATCTGTGATTTCCTTGAATAGTATAATATATTCCTCCTGGCGTAAATGAGCAATAAGAATTTACATGGCAATTGGTATAACCTAAACTTGAAATTGAACCCTGAATATTAACTAATTCCGATTCATCAGCACAAATATATTTTAAGTTTGGATTATTACTCATAGCTACAGTATCATTATAGCCATTTTTTAAAAACAAACTTTCTAATTGATTATCATACACCCAAATACTTCCAGAAAATGGGCCATTATTACTCAAATCTAAACTCGTTAATTGATTGTTATTACAAATAAACTTTGTCATCGCTTTATTATGACTAACATCAATAGTTGTTAATTGATTATTCTTAATAATTAATTCTATTAATAAAGTATTATGAGTTACATCTAAACTCGTTAATTGATTATAATCACACTCCAAATACTTTAACGCAATATTATTGCTCACATTCAAATTTGACAATTGATTTTGAGAGCAAAACAAATATATTAATGCTGCATTGTTACTGACGTTTAAGTTCATTAATGGATTATTTGAACAATGCAAAAATGTTAACGCAGTATTGTTATTGACATTCAAACTAGATAATTGATTAGCTGCACAATTTAAAGTTTTAAGCGAAGTATTATTATCTACATTCAAGCTTGTTAATTGATTTTGGACACAATTTAGATTTGTTAAAGCCGTATTATTACTAATGTTTAAACTTGTTATCTGATTATAATAACAATTTAAATAAGTCAAATTAACAAAAAACTCAATTCCCATTAAATTCGTAATACTTGAAAGTGACACATCCAATTCTTTAACATTTAAAGCTTCATTTTGTTCAATTTGCCCGTTACTGTTTACATCAATTTTAAAATAATTTCCTGATAAATCTTTTGCAATTGTATTACTTGGACTAGACGCTAACAACTTCGTCTTAAAATTAGGATCCGGAATATTAACAATCTGTGCATTTACACTACGGAAAAAGCATAAAGCCAATAACAAAAAGTAGATTTTTTTCATTTTGAAAAATTTAGTGGTGCAAAAATAACAAAAAAAGCCCCACATTTCTGTGAGGCTTTTGCTTATTTAGATAAGAAAGAATTATTTTCCTCCTTTTTCCATTTTAGCTTTTAATTCAGCTAATGCATCGATATCTCCTAATGTAGATGCAGGTGCATTGTTGCTTGAAGAAGTAGTGTTTTCATTAGATGATTTCACATTTTTCTCTTCTTCTTCACGGAAGATAGCTGTGTGAGATGCTACTACTCTTTTGAATTCTTTGTTGAATTCAATTACTTTGAAATCAGCAGCTTCACCTTTTTTCAATTTTTTACCATCTTCTTTTTCTAAGTGACGAGTTGGAATAAATGCAACTACATCATCTCCGAAATCTACAGTAGCTCCTTTGTCAACGATTTCAGCAATTACACCGTTGTGGATAGTTCCTACAGCGAAAGCATCTTCGTGTTTGTCCCAAGGATTAGCAGTAGTTTGTTTGTGACCTAAAGATAATTTACGTCCGTCAACATCTAATTCTAATACTACTACATCTAATTTTTCACCAACATTGATGAATTCAGATGGATGTTTGATTTTCTTAGTCCAAGATAAGTCAGAGATGTATACTAAACCATCAATACCTTCTTCTAATTCTACGAAGATACCAAAGTTAGTAAAGTTTCTTACTGTACCTGTGTGCTTAGAACCTACTGGATATTTAGACGTGATGTCTGTCCATGGATCTTGAGTCATTTGTTTGATACCTAAAGACATTTTTCTTTCTTCTCTATCAAGAGTTAAGATAACTGCTTCAACTGTATCTCCAATTTTCACGAAATCTTGAGCTGAACGTAAGTGTGTAGACCAAGACATTTCAGAAACGTGGATTAGACCTTCTACTCCTTCTGCAACTTCGATGAAAGCACCATAATCAGCTAAAACAACTACTTTACCTTTAACTTTGTCACCAACGTTTAAGTTAGCATCTAAAGCATCCCAAGGGTGAGCGTTTAATTGTTTTAAACCTAATTGGATTCTTGTTTTCTCATCATCGAAATCAAGGATTACAACGTTTAATTTTTGATCTAATTCAAGAACTTCAGATGGGTGGTTGATTCTTGACCAAGATAAGTCAGTGATGTGGATTAATCCGTCTACACCTCCTAAGTCAATGAATACACCGTAAGAAGTAATGTTTTTAACAACACCTTCTAATACTTGTCCTTTTTCTAATTGACCAATGATTTCTTTTTTCTGTACTTCAATATCAGCTTCGATAAGCGCTTTGTGAGATACAACAACGTTTTTGAATTCGTGGTTGATTTTCACAACTTTGAATTCCATCATTTTGTTCACATATTGATCGTAGTCACGGATAGGTTTAACGTCAATTTGAGATCCAGGTAAGAAAGCCTCGATTCCAAATACATCAACGATCATACCACCTTTAGTACGACACTTAACGAAACCATTAACGATTTCTCCAGATTCGTTTGCAGCGATTACTCTATCCCAAGCTTTGATAGTACGAGCTTTACGGTGAGATAATACTAATTGACCTGTTTTGTCCTCACGAACGTCGATTAATACTTCTACTTTGTCTCCTACTTTTAAGTTAGGGTTGTAACGGAACTCATTTAAAGAAATTACACCTTCAGATTTAGCGTTGATATCAACGATAGCATCTCTTTCAGTGATTCTAACTACAACTCCTTCTACAACTTCTTCTTGATCTGTTGAAATGAAAGTTTTAGCTACTAATTCTTCAAATTCTCTTAAGTTTTTCTCATCAACCGCATCAATACCTTCAGCATAGTTATGCCAGTTAAAAGTTGATAAAAAATCCTCTTGTGTTTTGTTTAATTCAGACATGTCTGATAAAAATTTGTATTCTGTATTTTCTTGAGTTTCTAAAAGTGATAGAAAACAACAGAAGTGTTTTACATAAATGATTGATACCTAATGGAAACCCTACTCACCAAAAGGTGTGCAAAAGTAGTAATAAATATTTAATTACCAAAGATTTTATTTACAAGCTTTTAGCATTGAGACGTATTTTATGTCTCTTCATAAAATCAGAGAAGTTCGGGAAATTTAAAAATCAAAACTAAGCAGATTGTTTTAAATGTTGTTTAAGCTTTTTATTAGTCTTTTTATAAGCCCATTTTTGTTTAAAATCGACCCATTTTTGTTTCAATAATTTTCGCATTAGCTTATCTGTGTATCTCATTATAAATACATGATACAACATATTGGTAAACTGCAAAGGTTTTGTTGGCAAAGCTCTCAATGATAGTGAAAATCCAGCTTCTAAATATCTATTGAAATGCCAATAAGCACCAGGTATATACAAAGCGTCTCCATGTTCCATAAAAATTTCATAACCTTGAGCATACCGCAAAGCTGGAAATTTTTGATAATCTGGATTCTCATAATCGACTTCATAAATAGTATGAACTGATAGAGGTACTTTATATAAGAAAGGTGATTGCTTTTGATCGAACAATAAAATCCTTTTCTTACCTTGAAAATGAACGTGCAAAAAGTCACCTAAATCCACATCATAATGCATTAAAACTTTTGCTTCACTACCACCAAAAAACAATGTAGGCAAACGCTTAAAAAACTTCATTCCTAAATCTGGATAAGTGAAATTGTTAAGCAATTCAGGCATTTTATCTGTTATTATATAGAAAAAGATGCGCAAATCTGAAGGCTTTGATTTTATCAAATCTATATAATCCTTAAATTTCATTTTTTGCACAGGAGTATCTGTACTTTTACTAGCATCTGCTGGCTTGCTGTCATACAATGGCACTTCTTGTTCATTTGCTTTTTGCTTAATATAATCTAAGTTCCATTTTTCATACTCAGACCATTGTTTCGCAAATCCTTTTATTAGTAATGGTTTTTGAGTCTTGAAATAATTATTTACAAAATCTTCTTTGGTAATTGAAAAAACAATATCAGCAGGTTTTAATTCCATACTAAAAATTTTAATTGACAAATAAATAACTTAAAAAACTTACAAAAAGTATATTCTCAAATATAAAAAAAGCCTTTTGAATTTCAAAAGGCTTAGGTATTTGTATACTAGAACATATTAATGAGTAATACTTGCAACATCTTTAGGATTGTGCTTGTGCTTGAATAAAACAGCAAAAGCAATTGCTATAATTAACGCATAGATGGCAAAGGCAAACCAGATTCCGTGCCAATCTCGTTGACCATCTACAGTATAATAGGCATCAATAACTTTTCCACTGATTAACCCTCCAAAAAAGGCTCCAAAACCATTAGTCATCATCATAAATAAACCTTGAGCAGATGAACGCATTCTAGAACTTGTTGTCGTTTCAACGAATAAAGACCCTGAAATATTAAAGAAATCAAAAGCCATACCGTACACAATACAAGAAAGAATAATCATCCATAATCCTCCTGCAGGATCTCCATAAGCAAACAATCCGAAACGCAATACCCATGCTAACATTGAGATCAACATTACTTGTTTTATACCAAATCTTCTCAAGAAAAATGGAATTGCCAAAATAAATAATGTCTCAGATATTTGTGATATTGACATGATTATAGTAGAATATTTTACAACAAACGAATCTGCATATTGTGGTATTTTTTCAAATTCAGACAAATAAGTATCACCATACATGTTTGTTAATTGTAAAGCCCCACCTAAGAACATTGAGAAAATGAAAAATAAAGCCATTTTATATGTTCCAAATAATTTAAAAGCGTCTAATCCTAATTTTTTAGTTAAAGAAGCATCTTCATCTATTAAATTTTGAGGTTTACATTGTGGTAATGTAAATGAATAGACTCCTAAAACAAAAGCTGCAAAAGCAGAGATATAAAACATGTTTACAGAGGCTTTGTTCCCTGTTAAATTAGTAATCCACATAGCAACAATAAAACCAACAGTACCCCAAACTCGAATAGGAGGAAAAACTTTAATTACATCATAATCACTATTTTTAAGAATCGTATACGCAACCGAATTTGATAAGGAAATAGTTGGCATATAACACATCATTGCACCAAAGATAACCCAATAAAAAGTTGAAGGATCTTCAACTTGAGGAAGATAGGCTATAAATAAACCACCTATAATATGAAGGATTCCATATAATCTTTCGGCATTTAACCACTTATCAGCAACAATACCTGTTATAGCAGGCATAATAATAGAAGAAATTCCAAGTGTAGAAAAAATGGCTCCAAATTCTGCTCCGCTCCATTGTTTTGTACCGAACCAATAGTTTCCTACTGTAATTAACCAAGCTCCCCACACAAAGAATTGAAAAAAGCTCATGAGTGTTAATCTAAATTTAATATTCATAATTTTGTTTTGGTTTTTGTTTGATTTAAAAAAGCCGGTAAATCTATAAAAAAAATAGTTTTTACAACGTTTTCGAAGTGAAATTTATACTGTTAATTTTAAAATAATTACAATTTTTCTTCAACTAACTGTAGTACTTTTTGAAATTGAGTCTCTCTAGTTAATTCTGAATTGTCTATTTCTACAGCATCCTTAGCCATTACCAATGGAGAGTCATCCCTATGAGTATCAATATAATCTCTTTGAAGAACATTTTCTAAAACTCTGTCATATGAAACTAATTGACCTTTTTCTGAAAGTTCTTCAAAACGACGTTGTGCACGAACATCTGGTCTGGCTGTCATGAATATTTTTAATTCGGCATCAGGGAAAACAACTGTTCCTATATCTCTTCCATCCATAACAACTCCTTTGTCTTTACCCATTTGTTGCTGTTGTTTTACTAACATAGCACGTACTTCAGATACTTCGGCTACTTGACTTACAAAATTTGATACTTCTAAAGTTCGTATTTGCTTTTCTACATTTACATCATTTAAATACATTTCGGCAAATCCTAGTTGTGAATTAAACTCAAAGCGTAAATGAATTTCTGGAAGTCGTTTTATAAGTTGCTCTTTATCGAAGTCAAAAGTATCAATTATATTGTTTTGCATTGCAAACAAAGTAACTGCTCTATACATTGCTCCCGTATCTACATAAACATAACCCAATTTTTTAGCAACTTGCTTAGCTAATGTACTTTTACCTGTTGATGAAAAACCATCGATAGCTATTGTAATTTTTTTCATTTGTTTAAAAAATGCCTAAAGTTTGTGTCTAGCCCCGATGGAAACGATATCCTTTTTGTTGACTGAGGTTTCGCAGGCAACAAAAAGATTAAGTGTACAGCGGGAATTACAAATGTACTATTCCTATTGATTGGCTACAAATTAATCATTAAACCAAATTGGCTTGTATTGGATGCTGATGTATATCGTGAGTAAGAATAATCAAATCTGAATTTATTAAATCGAATCCCAAATCCAGCAGAAATACCGGAAAAAGTTCTTTGATCGATTATTTTAAGCTCGGCAGCTCTACGGAAATTGTAACTTAATCTGATATTTATGGCTTTTTGAGGAAGAACCTCTAAACCAAAGATTACATGACGAAATGCATTGGCTAAAAATCCTACTTTTTCTTCTTGAACACCACCGTCTATAGTTTGTTCACTTCGAGCTGGATTAGCAAATGCTACTTTCCATTTTTGAAGATTTTCAAGTGTTAAATGCCATCGAACCGGAACATTTTCGAGCTCTTGTGAAATTCCAGCAATTATTTCAAATGGTAATTTTTCTTTTTCACCATTATATGTTGTGATTTGTGTTCCAAAATTGCGAACCACTAAACCATAGTTTATATCATTTTTATCATCTACATATATAGCGCCTAAATCTACTGCTGCTCCAAAGGATTGATAGGTTTCAAGTGTTGAAGAAATGAATTTAGCATTAGCCCCTAAATATAGATTTGTCCAAGGAACATTGTATGCATATCCAAGAGACAAGGCAACCTCTCCTCCTGAAAATGTTCCTGTTTCTTCTCCAAATTCATTACGACCATCAAACTTACCGTAATTAATATAAGTAACTCCTGCATGAAAAGTATTTACGTGCTTGTCATGTGTATAAGCATAAGATGCTGTTCCGTAATTAACATCACCAAGGTAATTTGAGTAATTAAGCGCTAATCTCCCATTCATTTCTTCATTTATTGAAGCTGGATTAAATAACGGTTGATTAACATCATAATCATAATTTGTAATGGTTTTACCTCCTAAAGCCGCTTGTCTTGGTGAAGATATAAGATTTAGAAACTGATACACATTCTCTCCTCCAACTTGCGAAAAAGCTGAAGAAGTCAATAAAAACACTAAGAGAACGGTTAATTTGTTTTGCATGAATGAAGCCTGTTATACTATATATAACGCATGGCGAATATATTTATTTTTTACAAAAAAACGGCTAAAAAATAGCCGTTTTAAATTATAGTGTTTTTGCAAACTTTACTTTATCTTTTGTTATAGCTAGTTCTAAGACTTCTTGCATATCATTTACAAAGTGAAATGTGAGACCTTGAACATACTCCTTCTTAATTTCTTCGATGTCTTTTCTATTTTCTTCAGAAAGAATAATTTCTTTAATCTTAGCTCTTTTTGCAGCTAATATTTTTTCTTTTATACCTCCCACTGCTAGTACTCTTCCTCGAAGTGTAATTTCACCTGTCATTGCTAAATTCTTTTTCACTTTTCTTTGAGTCAATAATGACACAAGAGAAGTAAGCATAGCAATTCCAGCACTTGGTCCATCTTTAGGAGTTGCTCCTTCCGGTATGTGTACGTGAATGTTGTATTTAGAAAATATTTCGGTACTAATTCCTAATTTTTTAGCATTAGCCTTAACATATTCCATTGCAATAGTAATCGATTCTTTCATAACAGTTCCCATATTCCCAGTGAAAGTCAATGTTCCTTTTCCTTCAGAAATAATAGATTCTATAAATAAGATATCCCCTCCTACACTAGTCCAAGCTAATCCAGTTACAACACCAGCCGTATCATTATTCTCATATTTATCGCGTTCTAATTTTGCTGGCCCAAGTACAATTACAATATCCTCATCAGTTACTTTTACATTGTACTCTTCTTCTAGTGCAATAGATTTTGCAGTATTACGTACTACTTGAGCGATTTTTTTTTCTAATCCACGTACTCCTGATTCTCTTGTGTATCCTTCAACAATTTTTTCAATTTGCTTTTTTCCAATTACTACTTGAGTATTATCTAATCCGTGCTCTTTAATTTGTTTAGGAACTAAATGTTGCTTTGCAATTTCAATTTTTTCTTCAATTGTATAACCAGTCATTGTTATAATCTCCATACGATCACGTAATGCAGGCTGAACATTAGCTATATTATTCGAAGTAGCGATAAACATTACTTTAGATAAATCGAAGCCCATTTCAAGAAAATTATCGTAAAATTCTTTGTTTTGTTCTGGATCTAAAACTTCTAACAATGCTGATGAGGGATCTCCATGATTACTCACTGATAATTTATCTATCTCATCTAATATAAAAACTGGATTTGAGGTACCTGCTTTTTTAAGACTTTGAATGATTCGTCCTGGCATAGCACCTATATAGGTTTTTCTATGTCCTCTAATTTCTGCTTCATCTCTCAAACCTCCCAACGACATGCGAACATATTCTCTTCCTAAAGCTTCTGCAACCGATTTACCAATAGAAGTTTTACCAACTCCTGGAGGTCCTGTTAAACATAAAATTGGTGATTTCATATCGTTACGAAGCTTAAGCACAGCCAAATGCTCGATAATTCTTTTCTTAACATCATCAAGACCAAAATGATCTCTGTCTAATATTTTTTGAGCTCTTTTTAAATCAAAATTATCTTTTGAAAATTTATTCCAAGGCAACTCTAGAAATAACTCCAAGTAATTTCTTTGTATACCAAAATCTGGCGAATTTGGGTTTGTGCGCTGTAATTTAGAAATTTCTTTGTCGAAATGTTTTCTGGTTTTTGCATCCCAGTCCATATCGTTAGCTTTGCTTTTCATTTCTTCAATCTCAGCTTCATGAGAAACACCTCCCAATTCTTCTTGAATGGTCTTCATTTGCTGTTGCAAGAAATATTCACGTTGTTGCTGATCTAAATCAAAACGTACTTTAGACTGAATATCGTTTTTTAACTCCAATTTTTGGAGTTCAATATTCATGTGTTTTAATGTATTTAAAGCTCTATCTTTAAGATTATTAACTTCCAGTAGTTCTTGTTTTTCAACAACACTCAAATTCATATTAGAAGAAACAAAATTGACTAAGAAAGAATTACTCTCAATATTCTTAATTGCAAAAGTAGCTTCAGTAGGAATATTGGGACTTTCCTTGATTATTTGAATTGCTAATTCTCTAACCGAATCGATTATAGCTTGAAATTCTTTATCTTTTTCTTTTGGGCGTAGTTCTGCAACTTCTTTAATAGATGCTTTTAAATATGGTTCTGTTGCAGTTATCTTATCAATTTCAAACCTCTTCTTCCCTTGAAGTATTACAGTAACATTCCCATCAGGCATTTTTAAAATTCTAAGTATTCTAGCTACAGTTCCAACTTTATTAATTTGGGATTCATTTGGATCTTCGTCTTCTTCATTTTTTTGAGAAACTACTCCAATGATTTTATCTGATGCGTTAGCATCATTTAATAATTTTATCGATTTATCTCTGCCTGCAGTAATTGGAATTACAACACCAGGAAATAAAACAGTATTTCGTAGTGGAAGAATAGGTAAATCTGATGGAAGTTCTTCATTATTCATTTCCTCCTCATCTTCGGGAGTCAATAAAGGAATTAAATCTGCTTCGGCATCGATTTCTTGAAGTGACAAACTGTCAAGTGTTATGATTTTTTGTTGAGACATATTTTTTTTAAGTCATTTTGTCATTAAACAAAGAAAGTCTTAATGCAAAGTTATCACATTAAAAACAATCATTAAACTGAAAATCAATAAATAAAGTTTTTTTTATAGATTTTACAGTTGATTGAGGACAAGTATTGTGCCATAAAAAAATCCCGAATGCTTCGGGATTTTAAAATTATTAGATCAATTTGATGATTACATATATGTTATATCAAAAGTACCCTCAGTTATATTATAAGTAACAATTGGCGGAATAATTGAACTTGCAACAAAATTAAAAGTTCCTTTGATACGCTTTGCAGTTGGATCGTGAAAAGTCACTGTAACTGATCCAACTCCTCCAAAAACACCTGTTGGTGAAGAGTTTAAAACATATTGTCCTCTTGCATTTGAACTAAAAGCTGTAAAATTTATTGTAGTACCTGCAGTAATATTATCAGGAACAGTAACTCCTATGTTTTCAACATTTCCTCTTCTTCCTATTAATGATATCATTCCACTCATTTTTACTCCAGAAATATTTGTTGGAATAAAATTACTTCCATCTAATTTTGCAGTAAAACTATTTCCTGCTGGAGCTGGCACATCATTAGTAAAAGGTAAATTAAAAACACCGCTTGTAAAAACTTTAGTTTCTATTGAAGTTCCTGAAGTTCCTACAAATCTTGCTCCTGTGAACTTAAAAGTTCCAACAATTCTTTTGTTAACCTGGTCTATATTAGTAATTACAATTTCAGATGTATCAACATAATTAGGAAAACTAGCAAAAGGACCTGTTTGATCATCAGTTGCTAAAAAAGGAACATTCCCTGATCCTGGTGAATACAATAAACCAAAAGGCATAGCAGATGTAGTTGGTGAATCCATAGTATAAGTACCCACAGCAACACCTGGAATAGTTATTTGAAAAAATTCTCCTGTTGATTTTGTTCCAGTAATAGACATGTAATCAGAATTAACTATTGCCTGTGTAGAATTAGCATTAAAAGTTTGCCCATCAAAATCTGCTTTAAAAACTGATGATGTAGTTGGATTACTTGAATTATTTCCTGTTTGATTTGAAGCAGGAATTCCTCCTTCATAGGGCTCTATATCTGTGGAGCAAGAAGATAAGATTAGAATTGAAAAAAGTGTAATAATTTTTAAAAGAGTGGGTATTTTTTTCATCATATTTATAGGTTAAATCTTAAAATTTGTCAAATATATAATTAATTTTCATTCTTTTTAGGAACTCTTAGTAGAAGAACTAAACCAATGATAAAGAAAACCCCTAAAAAAACAATTGAATTTCTCATTGAACCTGTTACTTGGTCAATAATACCATAAACTGACATTCCAATTACAATGGCTACTTTTTCAGTCACATCATAAAAACTAAAATAAGAAGCTGTATCTGTCGTTTCTGGTAAAAATTTTGAATATGTCGAACGAGCAATTGATTGAATCCCCCCCATTACTAAACCAACAAAACCCGCTGTAGCATAAAATTCATTAGGAGTTTCAACAAAATAAGCAAAACAACATAATACTGCCCAAAAAGCATTTAAAAATATTAATACTTTTATATTTCCAAATTTACCTGAAGCTCTAGATGTAAAAAAAGCTCCTATTACTGCAACCAGTTGAATTAACAATATACTTATTATCAAACCAGTAGTTGCTTGACTTTCGGATTCCCATGCAATTTCCTCGGCGCCAAAATAAGTAGCTACAAGCATTACGGTCTGTACCGCCATTATAAAAACAAAGTAACTCATCAAATATCGCTTAAGCACAATATTTTTCTTTACATCTTCCCAAACAAGTCTTAATTCTTTAAAACCATCCAAAACAACTGCTTTTGTTACTCTATGCCCTGATGAAACCCCTTTTGGCAAATAATAATAGGTTATGTGACTAAAACCAATCCACCAAATACCAGTCATAACAAATGAGTATTTCATCATTTGCATTCTTTCTTCATCATTAGTTGCAAAAAACATTACCATTATTAAATTAATAATTAACAATAGAGTACTTCCTAAATATCCCATTGAAAAACCTTTGGCACTTACTTTATCTTGTTGCTCTGGATAGGCAATATCTGGCAAATAAGAATTATAAAATACTAGACTTGCCCAAAAACCTATTAGTCCAAATAAATAAATGGTATAACTAATAAAGAAGTTTTCAACATTAAACCAGTATAATCCAATACATGATAATCCTCCCATATAACAGAAGAAACGTAAAAAAGCTAACTTATTTCCAATGTAATCAGCAATACCAGATAAAATTGGTGAAATACAAGCAACAATCAAAAAGGCTAATGCTGTTACAAATGTAATCATTGCAGTATCTTTAAAATGATAGCCATAAACATCTACATAATTATTCCCCCTATCTTTAAATAAAGAATTATAGAATATAGGAAAAATAGCCGATGCAATTACCAAGCTGTATACTGAGTTAGCCCAGTCATAAAAAGCCCAAGCATTTAATAATTTTTTATCTCCTTTTTGAAGTTGTGGCATAATTAAAATTTTAAAAATGAAAAAACCACGCATTAAGCGTGGCTCGAAAATACAATTATTTTTTAAAAAAACTTGTTATTTAAAAACAACTCCAAACTTAGCAGCTTCTGCCTTTGCTTGTGGTAACAATTTCTTTAATTCATTAATACGTGTTTGGTTACTTGGGTGTGTACTTAAGATTTCTGGTGGTGCTTGACCACCAGCTTGAGCTGACATTCTTTCCCAAACAAAAACTGCGTTTTCTGGATTATATCCAGCTATAGCCATTAATGTTAATCCAATCATATCTGCTTCACTCTCATGAGCTCTACTAAAAGGCAACATACCACCTACTTGACTTCCTACTCCATATGCTTGCATCCATAATTGTTGACTCTCAGCTGTTTGATTTGATGTAGCTACAGCAACCGCAGCTCCTCCAACTTGCTGAATTAGACCAGCACTCATTCTTTGTTGGCCATGATTAGCTAGAGCATGTGCCACTTCATGACCCATAACTGCAGCCATACCAGCATCATCTTTTGTTATGGGCAAAATTCCTGTATAAAAAACAATTTTTCCTCCTGGCATACACCAAGCATTAACTTCCTTACTTTCTACTAAATTATACTCCCATTTGTAGTCTTTAAGATAAGTAGGATTACCATTTGCTGTTAACCATCTTTCTGCTGCTGTTTTAATTTTCATACCAACTGCTTCAACTCTTTGAGCATCTTTAGTTCCTTTTATAACCTTATTTTCAGATAAAAACTGATTATACTGTTGAAATGCAGTTGGAAAAATTTCACTATTAGGGACTAGTGCCATAGTATTTTTTCCAGTAAACGGATTAGTAGCACAAGAATATACTAAAGCTATAAACCCAATTGAAACGACTATTCTTTTCATCTTAGTTAAATGTTTGTTATACATGATAAAATTACTACTTTCAATCTATTCATTTTTACAAAATCTGAACGAAATTTATCATAATTTTAAGATTCAAATTCTATACCAAACAACAAAAAAACATTAAATTGCATACTTTTTAAAGCAAAAAATTTTGAAAGCCAAAAAAAAAGAAGGAATTGAAGTTCCCAAAGCAATAATTTATAGTGTTAAGATTATTGAATTTTTCTCTAAAAATTTAGTAACAAAAGTTGGAGCTAAAATTTTTACCACTCCCATTAAACATAAAATACCAAAGCGTGAACATGAAATGGATAAAATCGCCATAAAAGAAACGGTTTTTATTCCTAAAATAAATAAAAGTATTGTAGTATATCGTTATGGTGATAGCACAAAAAAAGTTCTTTTAGTACACGGTTGGTCTGGACGAGGAACTCAGTTAGTTAAATTTGCAGAAGAACTTGTAAAGAGAGACTTTAGTACAATCAGTTTTGATGCTCCTGCACATGGGAAATCAGGAAGTTCAACAACATTAATGCCTGAATTTATTGCTTCCATTTTAGAATTGGAAAATAAATTTGGTCCATTTGATTATGCTATTGGTCATTCACTTGGCGGCATGTCTTTATTGAATTCTGTAAAGCAAGGGTTAAAAATTAAAAAACTTGTTACCATAGGAAGTGCAGATAAAATTCAAGATATTTTGAATGACTTTGTTCAAAAATTAAAATTGAAACCTGAAATAGCTTTAAAAATGAAAAACCTTTTTGAAGAAAAGTTTGGTGAACCAATGGAAAATTATGCAGCACATGTCGCAGCTCAAAAAGTGGAAATACCAACACTAATTATCCATGATGAAAATGATTATGAAGTACCTATTTTTTGTGCCGAAAATATATACAAACACCTAAAAAATGGTGAACTTTTTAAAACTAAAAAATTAGGTCATCGTAAAATTTTAGGAGATACAACTGTAATTCAAAAAACAATGTCATTCATTAATCAATAAAAGTATGAATACAATTGTAAAATATACCTTACTACTAATAATTTTAATTATTACTTCATGTGGAGGGCAAGAAAAGAAAACAATTGTAAATAAAGAAAGTAAAAGCATGAAATATTCAGTTGAAAAAACAGAAGCAGAGTGGAAAGCACAACTTGGAGAGGAACGCTATCGAATTTTACGTGAAAAAGGAACAGAATATGCCCATACTGGCGAATATAATTTACATTTTGAAAAAGGTACTTACGTATGTGGCGGATGTGGGGAACCACTTTTTTCTTCAGAATCAAAATTTGAATCACACTGTGGTTGGCCTTCATTTGATGAATCTTTACCCGGAAAAGTAGAATACAAAAAAGATAATTCCTTTGGAATGTCAAGAACTGAAATACTTTGTGCTAATTGTGGTGGACATTTAGGTCATGTTTTTGATGACGGCCCCACTAAAACAGGAACAAGATATTGTGTAAATTCTTTGTCTGTTGATTTTAAAAAATAAAAGATTTATTAATAATTTAGTTAAATTTCTTTTATTTGCAGTATTAACTATACCTATCTTATAATGACCAAAATTACTCGTCTATTTGATTTCCCATATTATCAGTTAGAAAAAAACAACTTACCTGATGCTTTAGTAACTAAATACAATGGAGAATGGATTAAAACTTCAACCCAAGAATATTTAGACAAAGCAAATGCTGTTTCTAGAGCTTTAATAGCAATGGGAGTCGAAAAAAATGACAAGATTGCCATAATCTCATCCAATAATAGAACAGAGTGGAATATAATGGATATTGGCGCCTTACAAACTGGTGCTCAAACTGTACCTATTTATCCTACTATTTCAGAACAAGATTATGAATATATTTTAAACCATTCTGAATCTAAATATTGTTTTGTTTCTGATTCAGAAGTTTTAAGAAAGCTAAACTTAATTAAATCTAATGTACCAAGTCTTAAAGAAGTTTACACTTTTGATGAAATATCAGGAGAAAAAAACTGGAAAGACCTACTAATCATTGGAAAAGATATTTCTACACAATATTTAGTTGAAGAAAGAAAAAATAATGTACTCCCATCAGATTTAGCAACTATCATATACACTTCGGGAACTACAGGAAAACCTAAAGGAGTAATGCTTTCTCACAACAATATTGTTTCTAACGTTATTGATAGCTCTGATAGAATTCCTATTGCTGAAGGTAAAGCTAGAGCAATGAGCTTTTTGCCTATTTGCCATATTTTTGAAAGAGTAATTCTTTATATATATCAGTACTACTCTATTTCAATTTATTTTGCAGAATCCATAGATAAAATTTCAGATAACTTTAAAGAAGTTAAACCTGACGTATTTACAGTAGTTCCTCGACTATTAGAAAAAGTATATGATAAAATCTATGCAAAAGGAACCGAATTAACCGGTATAAAGAAAAAATTATTTTTTTGGGCAATCGATTTAGGTCTAAAATATGAACCTTACGGCCAAAATGGTTTTTGGTATGAATTTCAATTAAAAATTGCAAGAAAATTAATATTTAGTAAATGGCAAGAAGCACTTGGTGGTAATGTAAAAATATTAGTTTCAGGAAGTGCTGCATTACAAACACGATTAACAAGAGTTTTTGCAGCAGCTGGAATGCCAGTTATGGAAGGATATGGTCTAACCGAAACTTCTCCCGTAATTTCTGTAAATGATATGCGCAACAAAATGTTCCGAATAGGAAGTGTTGGTAAACTTATCAAAAATGTTGAAGTCAAAATTGCTGAAGATGGAGAAATTCTTTGCAAAGGTCCTAATGTCATGATGGGCTACTACAAAGATGAACAACAAACTGCTGATGTAATCAAAAACGGATATTTCCATACTGGTGATATCGGTGAATTTGACAAAGATGGTTTTTTACGTATTACTGACCGTAAAAAAGAAATGTTCAAAACTTCAGGAGGAAAATATGTTGCTCCTCAAATTCTTGAAAACACATTCAAGCAATCACGTTTTATAGAACAAATCATGGTAATTGGTGAAGGCCAAAAAATGCCTGGAGCTTTTATTCAACCATCATTTGAATTTGTTAAAGAATGGGCTAATATTCATAATTTAAACATTGGAAATACCAATCAAGAACTAATTAGTAATCCTGAAGTAATAAAACGCATACAACAAGAGGTTGATCAATTCAATACAAAATTTGGTAACTGGGAACAAGTTAAAAGGTTTGAATTAACACCAGAAATATGGTCTATTGATGGCGGAGAATTAACTCCAACACTTAAAATGAAACGTAAAGTAATCTTAGAAAAATACAAAGACCTTTACCATAAAATATATAACTAAAACTTTTTTGTTATGAAACTTAAACTTCTTCTTTGTTTTACACTAATTATGATTACTTTCTCTAATTGTAAAAACAAAGAGGAAGTTTCTAGTTTAGACTATTATGATTATTCTAATCCTGAAGATCAATATTCTGGTGGTATCAAAATGATTCCTATAAAAACACCAGCTGGAGAATTTAAAGTCTGGACAAAACGAATTGGTAATAACCCAAAAATAAAAGTGCTACTACTTCATGGTGGTCCAGGAGTTACACACGAATTATACGAATGCTTTGATGGCTATTTCCCAAAAGAAGGAATCGAATACATTTATTATGATCAATTAGGTTCCTATTATAGCGACCAACCTAACGATAATCGACTATGGACAAATGAACGTTTTGTAGATGAAGTCGAACAAGTTCGTAAAGCACTTGGCTTGAATAAAGATAATTTTTATTTATTAGGGCAATCTTGGGGTGGTATACTAGCAATGGAATACGCTTTCAAATACCAACACAATCTAAAAGGATTGATTATATCGAATATGATGTCGAGCGCTCCTCTATATAATAAATATGCTGAAGAAGTTTTAGGACCTAAACTTCCAAAAGAAGTTTTTGAACAAATCAAAACTTTCGAAAAAAACAAAGATTACCACAATCCGAAATACCAAGATTTATTATTCAAATACTATTATACTGAACATATATTAAGAAAACCATTAAATGAATGGCCAGAAGCAGTCAATAGATGTTTTAAACACTTAAATCCCAATGTCTACATATATATGCAGGGACCAAGTGAATTTGGAATAACTGGCAATGCCACATTAAAAAACTGGGATGTAAGAGATAAACTAAAAACTATTTCTGTACCTACCCTAGTTATCGGCTCAAAACATGACACCATGGACCCCGAACACATGAAATGGATGTCAACTCAAGTTAAAAACGGAAGATTTCTGTACTGTCCTAACGGAAGTCATCTTTCTCAATATGATGATCAAAAAATATACATACCAGGGGTTATCAAATTCCTACATGATGTAAACAAAAATAAATTTTAACCTCAAAGACCTTATTTCACAAGGTCTTTTTATTTTTTTATATGCACGCATAAAAAAATCTTAATTTATTATGCATGCATAGTATTTTTTATTATATTTGAATTTTCAAACTCAAATATGAAAGATAAAACTATCGATTACATACTTCGTTCTACTTGGCAAGCTGTAGCTCGCATGTATAATGAAGAGGCTTCAAAATACGAAGGTTCGATGGCTATTGGTTTTGCTCTTTTAAGTATAGAAAGAGAAGAAGGAACACCGTCTACAAAAATTAGTAGTCGTATGGGAATGGAAGCTACAAGCCTTACCAGAACACTTAAAACTTTAGAAGAAAAAGGATTAATAATACGAAAACCAAATCCTAACGACGGTCGCGGTGTATTAATCTATTTAACAGAAGAAGGAAAACTAAAAAGAGAACTTTCCAAACAAACTGTTTTAAAATTCAATGAAACTGTAAAACAGCATATTCCAGAGGAGAAATTACTTCACTTTGTCGAAGTGGCTGAAGTAATAAATGAATTAATACAAGATAAAAACATATTCAATCAACCAGAGTAATTAAAATGAAAAGAGTAATTAAAAAAGTTGCTGTTGTTGGTTCAGGTATTATGGGTTCAGGCATTGCCTGCCATTTTGCAAATATTGGAGTAGAAGTATTACTACTTGATATTGTACCACGTGAACTAAACGAAGCTGAACAGAAAAAAGGTTTAACCCTTGAAAACAAAGTGGTAAGAAACCGAATTGTAAACGACAGTTTAGCTAACGCTTTAAAATCGAAGCCCTCTCCTATTTATGATCTAAAATTCGCTAATCGAATTACTACGGGTAACTTAACAGATGATATTGCAAAAGTTAAGGATGTAGATTGGATTATAGAAGTTGTTGTAGAACGTTTAGATATTAAAAAACAAGTTTTTGAACAACTAGACCAACACAGAAAACCAGGTACTTTGATTACTTCAAACACTTCAGGTATCCCAATTCACTTTATGAGTGAAGGTCGTAGTGAAGATTTCCAAAAACACTTTTGCGGAACACACTTCTTCAACCCAGCTCGTTATTTGAAATTATTTGAAATTATTCCAGGTCCAAAAACTTCTCAAGATGTATTGGATTTCTTAAACAACTACGGTGAACAATTCTTAGGAAAAACTTCGGTTGTAGCTAAAGATACTCCAGCTTTTATTGGAAATAGAATTGGAATCTTCGGAATTCAGAGTTTATTCCACCAAGTAAAAGAAATGGGATTAACTATTGAAGAAGTTGATAAATTGACAGGTCCAGTAATTGGCCGTCCTAAATCGGCTACTTTCCGTACTGTTGATGTAGTAGGTTTAGACACATTAGTACACGTAGCTAACGGAATTTACGAAAACTGCCCTAACGACGAAGCTCACGAATTATTTAAACTTCCTGATTTTGTAAACAAAATGATGGAAAACAAATGGTTAGGAAGTAAAACTGGGCAAGGTTTCTACAAAAAAGAAGGAAAAGATATTCTATCATTAGACTTAAATACTTTAGAATATCGTCCAAATAAAAGAGCGTCATTTGCAACGCTGGAAATGACAAAAACTATCGAAAAACCTATCGATAGATTTAAAGTTTTAGTGAAAGGAACTGACAAAGCAGGAGAATTTTACCGCAAAAACTTCTCATCAATGTTTGCTTATGTATCTAACAGAGTTCCTGAAATTACAGACGAATTTTACAAGATTGACGATGCCATGAAAGCTGGTTTCGGATGGGAAAATGGTCCATTTGAAATTTGGGATGCCATTGGAGTTCAAAAAGGTATAGAAATGATGAAAGCGGAAGGTTACGAACCAGCTGCTTGGGTTAATGACATGTTAGCTTCAGGAAATACTTCTTTCTATTCAGTAAAAGATGGTGCTACTCATTTCTACAATATTACTTCAAAATCACAAACCAAAGTTCCTGGACAAGATGCATTTATTATCTTAAACAATATCCGTGAAACTAAAAAAGTTTGGGGTAATGCAGATTGTACGGTACACAACATTGGAGATGGAATCTTAAACTTAGAATTCCATTCTAAAATGAATACCATCGGCGGCGGTGTTTTACAAGGTATAAACAAAGCTATCGACTTAGCTGAAAAAGAATATAACGGATTGGTAATTGGTAACCAAGCTTCAAATTTTTCTGTTGGTGCCAACATTGGAATGATTTTCATGATGGCAGTCGAGCAAGAATACGATGAACTTAACATGGCTATCAAAATGTTCCAAGACACTATGATGCGTGCGCGTTATTCATCAATCCCTGTTATTGCTGCTCCTCACGGAATGACATTGGGTGGTGGTTGTGAGCTTTCTATGCATGCTGATAAAGTGGTGGCTGCTGCGGAGACATACATCGGATTAGTAGAATTTGGTGTTGGTGTTATCCCTGGTGGTGGTGGTTC
>CAZMCP010000013.1:0-52141 GCA_964565035.1 uncultured Flavobacterium sp.
CATTTTTTAAAGTTTTCCCTAAACGTTTTGCTTCTTCATTTTCTTTTTCGATGATAGCAATACGAGCAGCAAGTTCAGAATCAACGAAAGCAGGGTCAAAATCTTTGTAAGATAGTGTGTCAGCTCCCATAGAAGCAACTTGCATAGAGATGTCTTTAGTTAAAACATCAGCATTAGCAATTGGGGCAGAAATTGCAGTTAAAGCAGCAATTTTGTTTACGTGAACATAAGATCCAACAAAAGCACCTTCTAAAATTTCAAAACCACCAATTTCGATTTTTTCACCGATTACACCAGTTTGTTCGATTAATTTTTCAGCAACTGTAATTCCGTTGAAGTCAGAAGCTAAGAAATCTTCTTTAGAAGAGAAGTTAATAGCTCTTTCAACTAAATCTTTTGCTAAAGCTACGAATGCTTCATTCTTACCTACGAAGTCAGTTTCACAGTTTAAAGTGATGATTGCTCCTTTAGTGTTGTCTGCATTGATGAAAGAAACAGCAGCTCCTTCAGAAGACTCACGATCAGAACGGTTAGCAGCAGCTTTTTGTCCTTTTTCTCTAAGGATTTGAATTGCTTTGTCGAAATCTCCGTCAGCTTCAACTAAAGCTTTTTTACAGTCCATCATTCCGGCACCTGTAGTTTGTCTTAATTTATTTACGTCTGCAGCAGTGATTGTTGCCATAGTGTTTTAAATTTTTAAGTTTTTTAAAAGTAAAAAATTCCAATCTTCAAATTCCAAGTTCCAATTTTAAGAAATCATCAAATTTGATAATTCGTTGGAACTTGGAATTGAGATTGGAATCTATTTTATTTATTCTTCTGAAGCTGCAGTTGTAGTTTCAACTTTTGCTTCTTCAGTAGCTTCTACTTCTTTATCTGAAGTTCTGTTAGATAAACCTTCAGTGATAGCAGCAGTAACTAATGATAATACTTTGTCAATTGATTTTGAAGCATCATCGTTTGCAGGGATTACATAGTCAACTTGACGTGGGTCAGAGTTTGTATCAACCATTGCAAAAACTGGAATGTTTAATTTTTGAGCTTCTTTTACTGCGATGTGTTCAGCTTTGATATCAACTACAAATAATGCAGCTGGTAATCTTGACATATCAGCGATAGAACCTAAGTTCTTCTCTAATTTTGCACGTAGACGCTCGATTTGTAATTTCTCTTTTTTAGAAAGAGTGTCAAATGTACCGTCTTTCTTCATTCTGTCGATAGAAGCCATTTTTTTAACAGCTTTACGGATAGTAACGAAGTTTGTTAACATACCACCAGGCCATCTTTCAGTGATGTAAGGCATGTTTGCAGCCGCTGCTTTTTCAGCAACGATGTCTTTAGCTTGTTTTTTGGTAGCAACGAAAAGTACTTTTCTACCAGATGCAGCGATTTTCTTTAAAGCTTCGTTCGCTTCTTCGATTTTAGCTGCAGTTTTATATAGATTAATGATGTGAATACCATTACGCTCCATATAGATATAAGGAGCCATGTTTGGGTCCCATTTTCTAGTCATGTGTCCAAAGTGAACACCAGCTTCTAGTAAGTCTTTAACTTCTATTTTATTTGCCATTTTGTAATAGTTTACGTTCTGTTGAATTAGCAATGGGTAAGTAGCGATTTAGAATCAGGTCTTATCCATTTAGATGCTAAACTAATTTCCGACCTCAGTACGGAAGAGCAACAATAACTTAGTTTTAATAAATAATAATAAATATTAACGTTTAGAGAATTGGAATCTCTTACGAGCTTTCTTCTGACCGAATTTTTTACGTTCAACCATTCTAGGGTCTCTCGTTAATAATCCTTCAGGTTTCAAGATAGCTCTGTTTCCTTCTCCAACTTCGCACATAGCACGAGCAATAGCCATACGAACAGCTTCTGCTTGACCTGTAGTACCACCACCATAAACATTGATTTTTACATCATAGTTTGAAGCGTTTTCAGTCATTGCAAGAGGTTGCATAACTTTGTACTGTAAAGTTGCAGTAGGGAAATAAGCATTAAATGCTCTTTTGTTTACAGTGATGTTTCCTGTACCTTCTGATACATAAACACGTGCCACGGCACATTTTCTTCTACCGATTTTGTGAATAACTCCCATTACTTAAGATCGTTTAGATTAACGGTTTTAGGTTGTTGAGCAGCATGTTTGTGCTCTGGACCTACATTTACATTTAGATTACGGAATAACTCAGCGCCTAATTTGTTTTTAGGTAGCATTCCTTTTACAGCTTTCTCTACTAATAATGCAGGGTTTTTTTGTTGCATTACTTTAGCTGTTAAAAATCTTTGTCCTCCTGGGTAACCTGTGTGGCGAACGTAAGTTTTGTCTGCCAATTTGTTTCCAGTTAGATTGATTTTTTCTGCGTTGATAACAATTACGTTATCTCCACAGTCCACGTGCGGTGTATAACTTGGTTTGTACTTACCTCTTAAAAGCATCGCAACTTTTGTAGCAAGACGACCTAAGTTATGACCTTCAGCATCAACAACAATCCACTGTTTGTTTACAGTAGCTTTGTTTGCCGAAATTGTCTTGTAGCTTAATGTGTTCACAATAATTACTTTTTAATTAAACATTCCATTCCCAATTAAGGGAGTGCAAAAGTACAATTATTTATTTATAAAGCAAATAGCATTTTAAATTTTCTTTTTTTATTGCGTTTCAAGTCATTACATGTTTTATTCTTAGATCTTCTTTTTTAGCAGTTTTGTTTTATTATTGAGAAAGCAATTCTGTTTGATTATAAGAAATTTTATTTTAGTATTTTTACGCTATATATAATGTAATAAATGAAGCCAAAAGCCACATTAAAGCAAATTGCTACAGATTTAGGTGTTTCAGTATCTACTGTTTCAAAAGCGCTAAGCGATAGTCCAGAAATTAGTGTTGCTACTCGAGATAAAATAAAAGAGTTTGCAAAACTTAGGAATTATAAACCTAATAGCATGGCGCAAAACTTAAAAAGACAGCGTACTAATACTATTGGTGTGATTATACCTAATATATTGAATCCTTTTTTTGCAAAGGTTTTTAGTGGTATAGAAAAGTATGCTAATGATAAAGGCTACAATGTAATTACTTATATATCTAACGAATCTATTGAAAAGGAAAAACAGGCCATGCATATGTTAAGTAATGGTACTGTAGATGGTTTTATTTTATCTATTGCTGAACAAACTCAGATTCAAAATGAAATGTCACACTTTAAAGAAGCTATCAAAGATGGTATTCCTATTGTGATGTTTGATAGAACTTCAGATAATGTAGAATGTGATAAAGTAATTGTGGATGATTATGATTCGGCGGTGCATGCCACACAACATTTAATTAATTCAGGTTGTAAGCGAATAGCTTTATTGACTTGTGATGCTAGCTTAAGTGTTTCTCAATTGAGAGCCAATGGTTATTATGATACTTTAAAAGCAAACAATATTGAGGTAGCAGATGAATTGGTAATTATGACAGATACGGTTAAAGAATATGATGAAAGGTTAAGTTACTTAATTGATAATGTTAGCTTCGACGGAATTTTTGCTTTGGATGAACACGCTTCTACTTTAGCAATGAAATTGGCTGTGAAAAAAGGAATAAAAATTCCTGATGAATTACAAATTGTAGGTTTTGCCGATGGAGTTTGGTCTAGACGTTTAACGCCAAGTTTAGCAACTATAAGTCAGCATGGACCACAAATTGGAGCTGAAGCAGCTAAACTTTTAATAGAACGTATTGAGAAAAAAGCCGAAAAAGGAGTTTATAAAACAACAGTCATAAAAACGGAGTTGCGCTATAGAGATTCTGTGAAGAAACCAGTTTAATTTCCAAATATAAAATTTAATTCTCCGTAGGTTTTAACTTCTTTTATTAAATTGAGGAAAATTTGTTGTTCTCTTGCAATTTTTAAAATGTTTTCAATTTTACAATCTTGTGATAAGATCATATATATTTTAGATTGAATGTTTTTTTCTTTAATCTGACAGAATAATGATTGAAAATAATCAAAGTTTTCACCACAGAACCAGGCTTGTTCTTTTGTGTTTTTTGGATCTTTAGGATAATAAGGAGGATTAATAATGATGTAATCAAAATTTAGATCTTCAATTTTGTCAAATAAATTGGAATAAAGAATATTTAATTGAACATTATTTTGAATAGAATTTCTATGTAAAAATTCTAAAGCTTTTAAATTAATATCTGTGGCGGTTACTAGCGCACCTTTTTGTGCAGCATATATAGAGATTATTCCTGAACCACAACCTAATTCGAGTAATTTTTTAGTATTGAGATCTAAATTTGAGATGAAATCTAGAAGAATCTTTGTACTAAAGGTTAAGTGGGGAGGAAAAACATCAGGATGCACTTTTACACAAATATTTTCATAACAATATTTTCTTGGTTTCAGATAATATAAACCTAAACCAAGTTTTAAAAAAGGATGAGTTATCTTTTTAATTATACTTCTCATTATTCAGAATAAAAGCCTTCAATTTCAGGTTGACGATATTTCCATATTTTATGTAATGCTTTAATTTCTAGAGGATAATGGTAGAAGTTTGTTTTGTATCGTATGCTTGATATGGCTTGTAAAATTTTCTTTTTATACCCGTGAATTCTAAAATCAGAAACTGTTGGGTAATACCCATTTAAAACGGTTTCGAAATTTTTTATGGTATCAATCATATATGGTTTTAACCAAGGTGTGAGTGGGTTTTTTCGCAAATCGAAGTTTTCCCAACTTGGCGAAATCCAATCTTCTAATTGTTCTGGAAAATGGAAGCCTGCATCTAAAATTTGTTGGTATAATTCGGAACCTTCTGTTGGAACCGGACTAAACAAATAGATAATTATTTCTGCATTCGGATTGATGGTTTTAATTTCTTTAATGAAATTAATATCCCATAAAATTTGATCATACACTTCTTTTTCAGTGGGAGCAGGCATTCCCAAGACAAAAGACAATTCCGGAATGATGTCGGCATTTTTCATTCGCAATACAAAATCTTTAATCATTTGTCCGGTTTGCGTACCACCTTTGTTCATTTGTTTTAAAACTGCATCGTTACCTGTTTCTGCACCTAAAAAAATCATTTTACAACCCGCTTTTCGCATCAATTTCAATTCCTCATCCGAATACATATTGATGGTGTCAATTCGTCCTTCTCCCCAATAACTGATATTGTCGTTCATGATGAGTTCTGAAAATTCTAACACACGTTTTTTCGAGGTAAAAAAATTATTGTCGTGAAACTCAATCGCATCAATGTTATGGCTCGATTTGAAGTATTTTACATCTTCGTAAATTCTAGCTGCCGACATGCCTTTCCATTTCGCATTATAAATTGGAACTACAGCACAAAACGAACATGAAAACGGACAACCCATACTGGAATGATACGACAAGGTTTTGTTTCCCATAAAGGTTTTGGCTAAATAATTTCGAACAGGATAAAAAGTATTCAAATAATCATATGGGAGTTTTGGCAACGTATCTTGATCGAGCAAAGCTTCGACACAGTTTTTAATAATGTTTCCTTCTTTGTCTTTGAAAATAAGATTTTTTATAGAAGACAATTGCTCTAAATTATTGTTTTCTATCACACGAAGTAACTCTGGAAATGTATTATCACCTGGGCCATTAATCACAAAATCGACATATCCAGATTGTAAACAAACTCTATATTGATTAGAAGCAAAGTAACCACCCCATATGGTAATGATTTCAGGAAATTGTTCTTTAATTTTTTTAGTAAAAGGAATCGCTTGACGCAATTGTGGACCAGGCATAACTGTAGAGCCAAAATATTTGAATTCACCTGATTTTAAGTAATTTTCAATGGTTTTCCAAGGATTTTTTTCAATATTTCCATCAACAAAAACATAGTCATATTTTCCATGAATGGAAGCGCCAACTTGCAATATAGAGTTGGGAATTCTGTGTTTACTGTTCGCACTTTTTGGATTGAAAATTATGACTTTATTTTTTTGCATTAAACCTATCTTAAAGTATTTGTTTAAATTTTGAATAAATTTAGTTTATTTGATTTTGAAATATGTTTGAAAATATGAAATATTATTCTTTTCTTTTATGTAATTTAAAAAAATAGAGATGTAGTTTTTTTGATGATGTAACAAAATAAAGCCAATGAAATTTGAATTGATAAAATTGTTGAAAAAGTACGAGATACAAAAATTAAATTTTGTTGATGTAGGAGCGAAGGATTCTATTGAATACATAAAGGGTTTAGAACCATTGACCAGCATTTTTGCTTTTGAACCTAATAAGGAAGAAGCTGAGAAAGTAAACAAAAAATATGAGAAAAAGGATTTTCAATCTTTTGTTTTAGACACAAAATGCTTGTTGGATGTAGAGGGAGAATTTGAGTTTAATATAATGAAACAAACTTCTATGAGTAGTCTTTTAGAAGTTGATTTACATAATTATAAAAAAAATTTTGGGTCATATGAAAAATATCAAACATGGGAAAAAAATGTAGAAATTGAAAGTAAAGTAATAGTGGAATCTACAACTATTGATAATTACTTCAAAGGGATTAATAATATAGATTTTTTAAAAATAGACACTCAAGGATCAGAGTTGAGAATCCTAAAAGGTGCTTTAAATTCAATACAAAATAAAAGAATCCTTATTGTAAAAGTTGAAGTTTCTACAATTCCTATATATAAAAATCAGGCTTTATTTTCAGATATTGACTTGTTTTTAAGAGAAAATAATTATGTTTTAGTTGACTTTTTAACATATCGTAATGTTTATAAACCTTTGTTAGGCAAAACATTAAATAATAACAATCATTATGCTCCTTGTGGAGATGCTATTTACATTTTAAACACAACGGATCTTAATGAGTCAAGTAAAATTAAAAGTGCTTTATTGTTGTCTTGGTTAGGGTATTTTAGTTTAGCAAAACATGTAATTAGTGAAACTTCATTAACCAATAAGGAGCAAGATTTTGTTTTAGGATATGATTTTAGTTCTGTTAAAACTAAAATTAAACTGTTTTTGATAAATATTTGTCCGCCAGTATTGTTATATTATTTAAAAAAAATATTATTTAAAAAACATTTTCATATTTGAGAGCACGATATGAGTAAGTAAAATTATTAGGATAGTTGCTAAAACTAATATCAAGCAAAATATTTCCATTTGGTGCTATTTCCGTGATGTCAGACTTGTTGGCATTTGTTTGTGAGTTAATATTTCCGCCCCAACCGATAAAATAGTTTCCGTTTTTTAATTTTTGCACAGAGCCCATTATATCAAAATACCTTCCAAAATCTTTATATTCAAAAGCTAAATTAGCACTATGATTTGTTTGGTCTAAATTAAATTCAGCAATTCTTGTTTGTTGAGGGTTTTTAGTGACACCATTATCAAATAATAATAAATTTCCATTTTTTAGAATTGTTGCATGGTGTGGATGTGAAATAGTTTCTGCGCCATTTAAATTAAAATCATTTGAATTGCTTCCAAATCGCCAAATGATATCGCCTGTTTTTCTATTAATCTTATAAATTTGGTTAGTATGCCTTGCAGATATCACAAAGTTTTGATCTATTGGATCAATTGCTATAGAGTTGAAATGAAAATAATCGACTTTAGTCTCTGAGGCATATTGTGCATAATAAATAGGATCAGTAGCCGACAATAATTCAGGGTAATCGGCTGTATTCCATTCAAAAATAACCTGATTGTTTTTGATTTCCTGAAATAAAAATTCTACTAGGGCTAATGAGTTGCTGCCACCATATGTAGTCATGTTAACATCATTTCTAGTATAATATGTTGGAATAATGTAGTGATTGTCATTTAAATAAATAAAGTCATGATTATCTGTGGGATAATTTCCATGTCCATTATAAGCTAGGAGTTCTAATTGTTTAATTTCATTGAAATTTTCATCCATAACAATTACTTTACCTAATGTATGATCGTTGTAAGTGAATCTTCTTTTGTTATCAGTGGTTAAAAAATATTTGAAATTGATAATTTGATGGGTTGTTTTTTTATAATATACAGGAAAGCCATCGTTGTCTAGAATGGCTATGTAGTTTATATTGTTATTGCCTGAGTTGGATAATTGAAATAGATTGATAAATATATATCCATCGCTAGGATTGTTTTTAGCAATGATATTTATTTTAGGCATATCTTGAGGGATATAATTAATTGTATATTTTACCTCTTTATTTTCTAATGATTTGAATTTTATCTCAATATTTTCACCTTTGTTTAATTTTATATTGGTAATGGAACTTGTTACTTTTATGTTGTTAATGTAAATTGTCTTACTTGTATCAAATCCTTGTAGTTTAACTTGAATACTGTTTAAGGCGTTAAGTGAGCTTATGTAGTAATTTTTAACATCTGGGTTAAATGCTGGATATATATCGCCTGTTGAGATTTCAATAGAACTTATAGAATTGTCAATATTTAACTCATCATTATTTGAACAAGATGATAATATCAAAACTATAAAGATTAAGATGCAAGTGCTAATTTTTTTCATTTTCCATCTTGATAGTTAGTTGAAATAATAGTAAAGTTGATATTTGAGCGATTGCACTACCTAATAATGCTGATTCCAATTTAAAATTATTTTTTACAAATAAAAAAGTTAAAATAAAATTTATAAACGCTCCAGTCATTAAAACAAATACCACAGTTTTTTCCTTGTGATTTTTAAATAAATATAAAATATCTATTCCATATATAAAAGAAGGGAATACATAAAAGAAAGCTATTGTGTATGTCTTCAGGGAGTAATTATTTATTAAATATTTCTTTTGCAATACAGAGATGAAAATTAGAGATATAGGTACTAGAATTAAACCAATTATGGCCAATTTTTTTTTAGCGTTATGGATTATGCTTACATTATTTCTATAGATGTTTTTTATGTACGGTATATAGAGAAATACAGGTAATGACATAATAAATACTAATAAAGTATTCATTATTTGATAGTTGGATGTTGCTGTTTTGTTGTTAAAACGTTCAATTATGTATACATCTATGCGTGAGCATAAAAAACCTAAAATTGATAAAAAAAAGAACCAAACGGTTTCTTGGAAATAGGTTAAATTAAATTTCAAACCTTTTTTAGAAAACTCGTTATTGCATAATAAAAAGTAGAATATTCCCTTTATGAATTGATAAAAACTATACAGTTTTATGATTTGCGTTACCTCTGCGTTATTTGTAAAAAAAATACTAATAAAAAAAAATAGAAAACAGAAAGTTTCTATAAATAAAGCGCTAAGAAATTTTTTATTGTAGATAACTAATGACTCCGTAGCGTTAGAAAAAAATAATCCTAAGTGCCAAAAAAATAAAAAGACCCCCTCTATAGGCTTGAAATAAGTGAAATCTACTATTATAAAGATTATTAATATAGGAATTCTTGTGATTAGGGTTGAAGCGGATAATTCTTTTATCTTACTTGGATTTTCGCTATATCGACGGATTAAATATTCTTTATTTCCCCAATTTATTAGTTGTTGTGAAAACAAAATATATAGAAGAAATGATACAAATTGTCCCCAAATAATTTTTGAAGAAAGATGTATTACTAATAAAGGGATTAGAATATTGTACAAAGATGTAAATGCTTGTCTTAAAGCATTAGAGGATACTAATTTAATTCTATTTAGAAATTTAAAGTTCAATTTAATTCAAATTTTCTTAAAGAATAAAAGCCAATTCCTTTATCGAAATCAGATAAATAAATTATAGTTTTATCGTCTATTAAGGTAGGTTTTAATTTATAACTCTTATCAAAAGTTATTTGCTTTCCTCTATAATAAATTTGATTATTTAAAAGTAAAAGTTGTTCCCTTTTTTTATTTTTAAAGAAGATTTTTTTTGAGTTTTCACCTCTTTCGTTCCAATAAAAATAAGTTAATTGACTATTTTCCAATTTATAATCATATACTAAAATTGGCTGGCTTTCTTTTGTTGCTAATGAAGAAATTGTTTTTTGAGGTTTTGTAAAGAAGATTACTAAAGTTGAAAAGAGAGAAATAACTAAGGCTTTATTCCAATTAATGATTTTAGAATATAAAAAAATGATCATTAAGAAAAGAATAAGAAATCCAAATAACCTCAAATATGAAAACGGGAATCGATTCTCTATGAAAAATGAAATAGGGAAATTGTTTATTAAAAATAATATAAGAAATAATAAGACTTTTCTAGTTTTAGAAATTTCAACTTTTAATATGTTAATAGATGTAAAAATTAGTACAATATAACCATAAGTACTTCCGTAAGGCGTTAGAATTATTGATATAAGTGTCCAAAAAGAAAATATAAATAAGTTGTTTTTGATATTTGTGGTGATGTAAAAACCAATGCTTATTACAAAAATTTTTATACCAAGAATTAAAGACTTAAATAAAATAGGATTGTTATATACTACATTTTTATTTTCTACACTATCAAAAACAAATATTCTTTTTAAAAACATGAATAATGATTGATAATTGTCTACAAATGAATTTGCAATTTCTCCATTTGATGCTTTTGGTAAAATCGTTTTAAAAAAGAAAAACCAAATATCTACTCCGGTTATACAAATTGAGAGTATTAAAAAAATAAAACAAAAGAATATAGTATAGAAAAAATATTTCCATTGTTTTCTAAAAATGAAAATACAAATTAGCAAAAATGGAAAGACTTTTAAAAAGACAGATAAGCTTAAAAATAATGCTGTTCTTTTTATATTTTGTTTTTCATAAGCAATTAAACATTCTGATAATAAAAACAATAAAAAAAAATAAACCTGTCCAAAAAGTAAATTGTTTTTTATTGGAATGAGAAAAATTAAAGGAATGAGAATTATGAATTTATTATTTATTTTGTAAAAGTCGATTAATCGATAACAAGAGTATATGTATAAAAAAGAGCTAATTATGTTGAAAATTAGTTTTGCCTTTAAAACGGGAACTATTGTTAATGGCAAAAATAAAATAGAAAGAAAAGGCGTATTTGGGGCATAACTAACATAGCAACCTTGAATGCCTAAATTAAAAATTTCTTTATTGAACTCAAAGGGAAAATATATAGTAGAGTCTAAATTTCCGTCGATTAGTAAATGACTGCTAAAATAATAATTGGCAAAATCATGAATAGGAAACATTATTGCTTTAAAAGTGTAATGTACACAAAGCAAAATCATGAATAAATATGGGTAATATTTAAGAATGAAATGTTTCACAGGTTTTTAAAAATTGAGAATTTAAATAGTTTGTTTTTTTGTAAAAAATATGAAAATGAAACTCTTAAGACCCCAAATCCATAAATAATACTTCTTTTCAAATTGATAGATGATGCATCATCAAAGTATTTTGCGGGACAAGATATTTCACCAATTTTAGCATTTATATAGCAACATTGAGCTAAAATCTCATTGTCAAAAATAAAATCATCTGAATTAGAGTTAAAGTCAATTTTCTTGAGTAAGTTTAAATTAAAACAGCGGTATCCAGTATGGTATTCAGATAGTTTTTGATTCATTAAGATGTTTTGAAAAAATGTCAAAAACCGATTAGAAAAATACTTATAAACAGGCATTCCGCCGCTTAATGCACCCTTACTTAAAATTCTAGAACCTAAAACCATATCATAAAGATCGTTTGCTACTATAGAAGCCATAGCAGGAATTAATTTAGGAGTGTATTGATAATCAGGGTGAAGCATTATAACAATATCTGCATTAAGTTCAATTGCTTTTTTGTAACATGTTTTTTGATTGGCTCCATATCCTCTATTTTTATCATGTATGATGATATGTTTTATGCCAATTTTTTTTGCAATTTCAATGGTTTTGTCGTTACTATAATCATCAGTAATAATAACATCGTCTACAATCTCAAAGGGAATTTCTTCGAAAGTCTTTTGAAGTGTTTTCTCTGCATTATATGCTGGTAAAACAACAATTATTTTTTTATTGTTCAGCATTAATTTATATGATTTACTTCGGTAGATGATTGTTCTCGAACACTGCTAGAAACTTCTAATCCTTCAAATGGGGCAAAGTTTTCAACTTCATTTCTGTTATATAAATTTCCTAAAAACGGAAATTCAGGATAATTGTGAGTTGTCAATCCTGCTAATTTAGTTTGAACCTCTGATAATGGTATATTCCATTCAAAAGCTAATCTTTCTGCCGATGGTTCCATAAATGAAATATACAATAATTCTGTTAAAGTATGTTGTTGTGTTTCTTTAAAATCCACACCATCATTTAAAGAGGTTTTTAAAATATAGTGTGAATTTTTATAACCTGTTAACGTGCTTTGAAGTTCAAATGCAGTTAAATAACCGGAGTAATCTTGTTGAGAGTTGAAAAGAGGGTTGATGGTAGATTCATGACACCAAATACATTTTGCTGGTTTACCTGCATTTGAATGTGAAGGGTCTGCGTTTGAAATTCTGTTTCCATTTGCATCAAAAATTCCAAATCGTAATTGGCCGTTAGGTAATAATTCAATTGTTTCATATTCATATATTTCACCTGTAATAGGATCTACTTCTTCAGATAAGAAAATTTGATTTAAGCCATTTTGTTCTGAAAATCGTATGATGCGATGTTCTAAAGAAACGCTTGAATTATTGATATAACCCTTTTCTGATTTTAAATTATATTTATTTAAAAGCTCTGATAATGAAATTGGAGTTTCTACTAGTTTATAATAATGTTCCGAAGCTCCAAGTAATAAGGTGATATATCTTCCCAAGTCAATAGCTTTGTTTTTTTGATACTCATCTGATGCAATAATTTTTGAATGAAGATTATTTAACCTTTCTAAAGTATTTGTGCTAAAGCCTAATTTTTTTATGTCAATAGAAATTGTGTTTTCTTTTACAAAGAAACCATTTTGATTGCTAGGTAAAATAGCTCCTATATAAGATAATGCCCATTTTAAACCAATTAAAGATTTGTCAATACTATCATCAGTATATGCTTTATTCCATTTAAGAATAATGCTACTTTCAGGTGTTTCAATTAAATCAGAATACGAATGGTTTTCGCAGTTTAAAAATAGAAAGAGGATGAAAATAAAAACTATTTTTTTCATTATATTTTTTTATGAACGTCGTAAATATAATAATTAGAATTTTTGACTATTTCTTGGTTGAAGCTTTTTAGTAGTTGTATCGAAATTTTTAGTTCGTTTGCTTTTTGAGCTTCAGTATCAAAAGAGATGAATTTATTTGTTACTAAAATAAAATGATTGTATTTGTTTGCATGATTACTGATTTTTTGTTTGATTTCTTGATGAGTAATATTCTCTGAGCATGTAGAAACCCAATTACAGTAGCTACTATATTGTTCACTACATAAAAAATATATCTTTTTCTCTAAATAAGCACTAATAGGAGTGCCTTCACATGAAAGTGTAACGATTTGCAAGTGATCTATTTTATTTTCTCTAAGATATTCGGATGTTCTTTTTGCTGAAGTAAAAGGAAGATTAAAATCTAATACATATGCATATAGACCACTGCAAAAGTGAATGAGTAGGATACAGTAGATTATTGGTTTTTTTAATAAGTTTATTTTCAGATGACTTAGCAATTGTTTCAATTTAAAGTCTTCTTCATCATAATTTTTTTCTATCCAAAGTGCCATAATGAGAACAAGGAAAGTGATGCCGTTGAATCGCATAGCACTTCTTTGTGTGATAAAAAAGAAAATTTGTATCCCAAATAATGATAAATAAACAAAGTATAGTGTTTTTCTGTTTTTTAAATAGAGCAACATTGGCAAAATGTAAAGAGCTAAGCCAATAATTGAAGCTATTACTTTATTAAAACTAAGAATTAAATTAGTATTCCAAAATTGAATGCTTCTAAAATCTGGTAAAACAAAAATTCCTTTAAATAATGATATGAAACCTTTAGTAAATCTATGTTTTAAAGGTATCGAACTAAATGAGTTTAATAGCCAATCGGATTGAGTAGTTTGAATTTGTATTGCAAGTGACAATAGACCTATTCCAAATAAAGTGTAACCTGTTATATTATTTTTATTAAATATATTTTGGTTCTGAATTTGTTCAATTATGAAAACCAAAAAAAAGGCAAAAGCAACAATGCTAAAAATTAAATGAACATTTGTTGCAGCTCCAAGGTAAATGAAAAACAATGTATTTTTTTCTTTTCTTTTAGCAAACTCTGAGCACGCTAGAAACAAGAATAACATTCCTAAAATGTAATTCCGGCTAATTATGTTGTACTCAAATATCATGAAGTATCCAAAAGTGAATAATATTTTGAAAAACAGTGGGAAAGGTGATTTTTTAGCGAAAATGAAAACTACAGTTGTAGAAATTAAGATGTGTGAAATTTGCATCCAAAATGGATTTGAGGTAAATCTTGTTATTGCAAACAATAATATATTCCACAATAGGGGGTGTCCTTCTTGTCTTGTGCATTTAATTAGCTCAATTATTGAAGAGCTATCTCGGGCTAATAGCCAATGATGAGCTTCATCTAACCAAAGTTCGTGATTGGAAATGCCAGCTAAGCCAACTATAAAGTAAAGAAATGATAATATGTAAATATTTTTAGAATTAGCCATTTATTTTTTAATGAGGGTAATTAAATAGCTATTTAAAAATGATCCTTCTTTGGAAATTGTTTTAATTGCTTTTTTATATTTTAATTCTTTTTTTATGTAGGTTAACTTTGTTTTGGAAACCAAAGTGTTTTTTAAAGTAAAAAGTTTTGAGAGGGTATGTCTCTTTGTTTTATTTAGATTTTTTTGTTTATTTTTTTGACTGAAAGAAAGATTAATAATTTTAGAAACCTTAAAATCGTTTTTTTCAAAAAGCATTAACCAATTATCAATATAAGGATACTTTTCATTAGCTTGAATGATTCCAAAATTAGATTTACAAAATATATTCATTCTCTTTATGTTTTCTAAAGGAAAATCTGGATTCCATATTCCTTCATTTAAAACCAATTTCCCATTTGGTTTTAGTACTCTAAAAAGCTCTTGTATTAAAGTTTGTAAATCATCTTCTTCTTGTATTGCTAAAACAGATTCTATATATATTTTGTCGAAAAAGTTATTTTCGAATGGTAGTTTAGTCTTGCTATCATTAAAATATAATTTTATGTTTTTTGAGTTGCAAAAGTTTATTCTCTCTTTAGCTTTTTTAAACATAAATGAATTTAACTCAAGGCCAAAAAAAATAGTTTTTTCATATATAGATGAAAATAATACTAAGCTAGTTCCAGTCCCGAAACCTAATTCTAAAACATTTTCTTTCTCCTTGCAATCAAGTTCGTCCATTAAACTTAAAGTTGCATTTTCTCCTTTTGGATGTAAGAAGCCAGTAGCAGAAATACTATAATGTTCTAATATATTGTACATTTATTTATGAATTTTCATTAGTCCTAATGCTACTAGAGATTTTATTTTTAGTTTAATAGCGCTAAGCGTTTTTTTGTTTTTTAAGTGATAGAATTCAACTTCATTTACCACCTTAGAAACAGCATAATCATAAAACCTGCGTGGATATGTTCTTTTAAAATCAATTTCTCTGTCGGTTGAGGTTTCCCAATTAGGGCGATGGGTTATTTTGTCTTCAATTTCGTTATATAAACTCGTGCCCTTTATTGGATAAGCAATAGTAATGGTGTAATGTGTTGGATTAGCTTCTTTTAGATATTGAATGGTTTGTTCTATATCCTTTTGCGTTTCTTCTGGATAACCAACCATCACAAATGTTCCAGTTTCTATACCGATAGCATTGGTTTTTTGAATCATAGTTTTAACATGATTAATATCTACACGTCTATCCATCAAATCAATAATTTTTTGCGAACCGCTTTCGGCTCCGATCCAGATTCTAAAACAACCAATTTCTTTTAAAAGTTCTAAAATTTCATCGTTTAGTCGTTCTGCTCTGGTTATGCATTCGAATGGAATAATTGCATTTTGTTTTTTAACTTCCGAGCGAAAGTCTAATAACCATTTATGACTCACCGTAAAGACATCATCTACAAACCATATTGCATCTGGATTGTACTTTTCTTTAAGCGTTTTCATTTCTGACGCAACTAATTGGGCTGGTCTTCTTCGATAACTTTGTCCGTAGACCGCCGTACTACACCATTTACAAGTATAAGGACAACCGCGTTGTGTGGAAATTGTCATAGAACTTTGTCCGTGATTGTTTTTCCAAGTATCTAAATACTTTTGCATCGAAATCGCATCCCGATTCGGTAATGGCAATTGGTCTAATTCTTTAAATTTTGTCCTCGATTTGGTTTCAATTACTTGATTGTTTTCTAAAAACGCAATCCCATCAACTTCTTTTAAATTGGTTTGATTTATGATGGCTTGATATAACTCGAAAGTTGTTTCTTCGCCTTCGCCAATAACTAAAAAATCAGCTCCTGCTTTTAAATAATTTTCAATATTGTAGGTTACATCTGGTCCACCTAAAACAATTTTTGGGTAACTGTATTTTTCAGTTTTTAGGATTTTTACCAGTTTAACAACTTCAATTTTGGTCATTAAATTAGTGTAAATACAAATTACTTTGGGTTGTTTTTCTAAAATGAAATTTAATTGTTCTTGTTGAGATGAGAATGTAGTGTCAAAAACATCATTTGGAATGTTTTTACTTTTCAAATAAGCCGATACATATAATAATCCCAATGGTGGGTAGGGCTTCATTATCTTCTGTTCTTTTACATCATCAGATAAGTAATAGGCATGTGTAAAAAGTAAACTCATTTTTTTTCTAAAATAATGATAAAATGATCAGCATATTTTGATAAAAAAGACACGTTTTTAATCCAATAATCTAATTTTTTTAAAACTCTGAATGTAAATTTATTTTTGTTTGCAAAAGGCTCTAAATACGATGGCGGAACAAAAAAACCAATTGGTTTATATGTAATACAGTTGAAATTCTTATCAGCTAAATATACAATTTCTTTGGGATTGTAATAATATGTGTTTATTGATTGTGATGCTACTGTAGCAATTGCTTTATCTTTTTTTCTTCGAAAAGCTTCATTGGCTTTGCCTTTGAGTAAAAAATAGCATTGTTCCCAAAGAGTATTTTTAGGCATGATAATTAAGGCTATTTTTGATTTTGGTTTTAAAACAGAGTTTATGTTTTCAAAGAAGTGTTTTAACTCTTCTTGATGTAAACAATTTAAACCGCCGAAGTTTGAAAACAGAAAATCAAACTTATCTTCTTTAAACTTATTATGGATTTCCAAACAGTCTAATTGTAGATATTGAAGATTTTCATAATTACCTTTACTTTTTGCTTGTGTAATCATGTTTTCTGAAATATCGGTTGCAATAATTTTATGGTTTTGTTGGGCAAACCAAATGGCATCTTCACCAGTACCACAATTGATTTCGAGGATATATGAGGGCTTGTTTAGGTGTTTTTTGACGTGATAATATACCATATTACGTTGGGCTTTACCAATAAGAGTATGAGTAAAGTTAGTATCATAATGTAAGGCTTCAGCATCAAAACTAGCGTTCATTTTTTAGTTGGTTTAGAATAATTTTGTCAATAAATACACTTGGAATGTAATAACCTAATTTAGCAATGGATTTTATTTTTTCTTTCGAAAATGTAAAAGACTTTAAATGCTTTAATCCTTGTGCTTTTCTAAATTCTTTGTGTACAAATCGTTGTAATTTTCTATAATATTTTGTGTTGTAATTTCCTTGAAACATCATGTCGAAATCATCTGAATCGGTCCAATTGGCTTTTAATTTTAAATCATCTTTTACTTTTTCATAAAATTTTGTTCCAGGTAAAGGATAAGAAACTGAAATTCCAATATTGTCAGGACATAATTCTTTAACCATTGCTATGGTTTTTTGAATGTCTTCTTGAGTTTCATCTAAGTAACCAAACTGAAGAAAAAAGGCAACTTTTATTTTTCTATCTTTTAATAAATAGGTAGCCTTATATATTTGTTCTACAGTTGTGCCTTTATCCATAGCATCTAGAATTTTTTGAGAAGCGCTTTCGGCACCAACCCAAACTTCCTCAAGACCAGATTCAGAGAGACAATCTATAGTGTCTTCTTTTAAGAGTAAATCAACTCTACTTTGAATAAAATATTTAATCTTAATTTCTTCTTTTTTTAGAAGGGTATTAAATTCTTGAACCCAATTTGGTTTTAAACCGAAAATATCGTCACACATCCAAAAACGAGTAACTCCAAAAGTGTCTTTTAAAAACTTGATTTCGTTGACAATATATTGAGGAGAATGGGCATTATATCGATTGCCATAAATGGGTTTAGCACACCAATTGCATTTGTAAGGACAACCTCTGGTGGTTGCAATATTTAAAGTGAATTCTTTACCGCTTTCTTTCCAAATAGATTTGTATTTATTAATGTCAATTAAATCCCATGCAGGCAAAGGTAATTCGTCCAAATTTTGTAGTACAGCTCTAGATTTGTTTTTTATAATTACTTGATTTTTTTTAAAAACGATGCCTTCAATTTGATCAACAGATTCTTTTTTTTCTATAGCATTTATCAATTCTAACAATGTAATTTCACCTTCTCCTTGTATTACATAATCGGCACCGGTTTCTAAGTATTTTTCGAAGTGATCTGAAGAATCAGAACTATTAATAATGACGATACAATTGTTGTTTTTCCCAATTTTAATCATCTCAAAACAAGCCTCGCGCATATTGGTTAAGCACATTTTGGTTAGATAATTAAATCCATCATCATAGATAACTAAGTATTTCTGGTTGTGATTTTTTAAAACAGTTGAAATTTCTGAAGGACTATCTCTTAGATTGGTGTCAAATAATTTTATATCGTAACCGTTTTTTCGTAATAAAGATGCTGCATATATAGTCCCTAATGGAGGAAAAGGTGTTTTATTTTTCCATTGTTTAGGGTCTAATTGATAGTAGTATGAGTGAGAAAATAATATGCTAGACATGTTCCTCAGGGAGTTCTATTAAATATTTTTCTTTAACTTCTTTGTATTTGTTATTAAGAGAATCAATCACCTTTTTTTGAAAATTTGAAGGATGATGTTTTGAAACTTTTTTGGATGATTTAAAGGCTATGACAAAATCCTCGTCAGACATTTTATGTCTGTATTTTATTTTCCATGTAAAAAAGATAATTCTGAAACAGGTATTTTCAATCCAGTTTCCAAGAAAATTAAAGTTCGATTTTTCAATACGAGTAATTATTTTGTTTTTTGTTGGTGTTTCTTCAATTTCTCGATTTGCACATTTATTGGGTAAATAATTTTTATACCAATTATTTTGGGTAAAAAAATCATTAAAAACTTGACCATAAATAGGCAATAAAGTGGCTATTTCTGTTGCTGTAAATCTATTTTTTTCAGGTATTTCTAAATTGTCTGAGGTTATTAAATAATTAATACAGAAAAACTTTTTAGAATTTAATAGAAATACTTTTTTAAACAATATTAAAATCATTTTACAAGTCCAAAGTTTGTTTGGACTAGTAATTATAAAAAAATCTGCATCACTGTTAGAATCAAAATAACCTTTAGATAAAGATCCTGAAATTGCTACACCTTCGACAAAAGGGAAATGTTTGTATATAAATCGAGCTCTTTTTTTTGCCTTTTTTAGTGCTTGTTCAGCTTTGAGATTTCCTTCTTCTCTTTTTTGTATTGTATTCTCTAGCTGATGATAGTGGTAGTAGTCTTTTGTTTTGCAAATAATGTTTTTGTTGAGTGCTATATTTAGATCTTCATCAAGTTGTTTTAGATCTTCAATTGAAGAAAAAGAAAACACCTCTTCCTTTTTTAATGGATGATTAAATATGCTGAAATATAATAAGGGTTGTAGTATTTTCAATTTTAATTTGTTTAATCAAATTTAATATTTAAACCCAAATAATTGAATTATATTTTGTTATTTATTATTTTATGCGAATAGTTTATTGTATATGTTTTGTAATTGTGTTTTTTTCTTGTGAGAAGAAAGATAATGGAAAGAAGAATAAGCCATACGTTATTTCTGAAGTATGGAATGCATATGAGAAATTGCTTAAAAATCATAGTGAAAATGGGGGCAAGGATAATTATCCGCCGCCGCCGCCAAGAATGAATTGGGGTTATGGTTATCAAAATTTTATTATTGATGATAGTTTAAATGTTTTTTATTATCAATTTCAGCCTCAGTTTGTTGAAAGTTGTATTCCTTCCTATGATGATGATATACCATATTTCCAAGATATAAGACCCAATTTGTTGATACAAATTCCTAAAGAGAGTCTTGTTGAATTTGTTAAATTAAATTTCAAAAAAGGATTAAGAAATAAAGTTAAGATTGCTTCTCAGAAGGATACATTAAATTCCAAAGAATATTTTGATTTGATAAAAGCATTTGATAAGTACTTGGATAAAAATGAGGATAGAGATATGTATGCTGTTTTTGCAACTACTCAAGAAGAAGATTCCGTTCTATATTATTTCAAAAATAAAAAAGACTATTATCCAGAAGAAATAAAATGGGATAAGAAGAAAATTAGATTTTCAATGCCTAAAATTGATGAATAATTCATTTTTTGTCATTTCGACCAAAGGGAGAAATGAGGACTTAAAACTGGAAGCACATTAATCAATGCGCTTCCAGCCAATCTTTACCTAATCCAACTTCCACTTCTAACGGGACTACCATTTTAAAAGCATTTTCCATTTCATGTTTAATCATAGGTTGGATTTTTTCTATTTCAGAATTGTGCACATCAAACACCAATTCGTCATGTACCTGAAGTAACATTTTTGATTTATAATTTTCTTCTTTTAATCGTTTATGGATATTGATCATTGCGATTTTGATGATATCAGCAGCACTTCCCTGGATAGGTGCGTTCACAGCATTTCGCTCGGCAGCGCCGCGAACCACTGCATTAGCAGAATTAATATCTTTTAAATAACGACGACGACCAGAAATTGTTTCCACATAACCATTTTCACGGGCAAAATCTACTTGATTAGCCATATAAGCTTTTAGCTTTGGATAAGTTTGGTAATAAGCATCAATTAATTCAGCACTTTCTTTTCTTGAAAGTGACGTTTGGTTCGATAATCCAAAGGCCGAAACACCATAGATAATTCCAAAGTTTACTGTTTTAGCATTGCTACGTTGTTCTTTAGTTACTTCTTCTGGAGAAATATTAAATACTTTGGCAGCAGTACTTCGGTGAATGTCTTCATTGTTCTGGAAAGCAGCAATCATGTTATCTTCACCTGATAATGCTGCGATAATGCGTAACTCGATTTGTGAGTAATCGGCAGAAAGCAACGTGTAATTTTCATCGCGAGCAATGAATGCTTTACGAATTTGGCGACCTCTTTCGGTACGAATTGGAATGTTTTGTAAGTTCGGATTGTTTGAGCTTAAACGTCCAGTAGCAGCCACTGTTTGCATATAATCGGTGTGAACTCTATTGGTTTTTTTATCCACCTGTTCTGGTAAAGCATCTACATAAGTGCTCTTTAATTTTACTAATTGGCGCCATTCTAAAATATCACGAACAATTTGATGTTCATTAGCTAGATAACTTAAAATTTCTTCACCAGTAGCATATTGACCAGTTTTGGTTTTCTTTTGTTTAGCACCGCCAATTTTTAATTTATCAAATAAGATGTCACCTAATTGTTTAGGAGAAGCCAAATTGAATTTTTCACCGGCTTCTTCATAAATTTTGTTTTCAAATGTCTCTATTTCCTTTTGCATTTCACCTGACATCGATTTTAGGAATTCTTTGTCAAGATTTATTCCTTCACGTTCCATGTCGGCTAAAACTTGTATTAATGGAACTTCAATTTCATCAAATAATTTTTTAGTTCCTACACGTTCTAAAATAGGTTGGAAATGTGCTGCCAATTGGTAAGTTATATCGGCATCTTCTGCGGCATATTCTTTAATGTCTTCAAGAGCCACATCACGCATTGATAATTGGTTTTTTCCTTTTTTTCCAATTAGCGTTTCGATAGATTTTGGAGAATATTTTAAATACGTTTCAGATAATACATCCATATTGTGACGCATATCAGGATTGATGAGGTAATGCGCAATCATGGTGTCAAATAAGTTGCCTTTAACTACGATGCCATAATTGGCTAAAACTTTCAAATCGTATTTTATGTTTTGACCAATTTTCTCAATGCTTTCATTTTCGAAAAAGGGTTTGAATTTGTCAATCAAAGCTTGTGTTTCTTCTTGATTTTCAGGAAACGGCACATAAAAACCTTTTCCTTTTTCCCATGAAAGTGCTAAACCAACCAATTCTGCATTGATGGCATCAATTCCTGTAGTTTCGGTATCAAAGCAGACAGAAGTTTGATTTTGAAGATTTTGAAGTAATAGTTTTACAGGTAAATCTCCTTGTACTATTTGATAAAAATGGGAAGTGTTTTCCAGAGTCGCGTAATAGGAATGTGATTTTGGTTCGTCACTATCATCATCAGAGAAGCCAAACAAATCCATTTGATTTTCGGCTGTTTTCTTTACTGTAGATTTTTTAGCTTGCGGTTTGCTATTGTCACTTCCGTTAGTGTCAATTTCGTCATATTCTTTTCCAGAACCAAAAAGCTTGTCAAATTGTGTTTTTAACTGACGGAATTCTAATTCTTGAAATAAAGCATCAGTTTTTTCAACATCAGGTCTTGACAATTCAAAAGCCTCTTCATCAAATTCTACTGGACAATCGAGTAGGATAGTGGCTAGTTTTTTTGAAAGTATACCTTGTTCTTTATTCGCTTCAATTTTATCTTTTATGGCACCTTTTAGTTGGTGAGTGTTGTCTAATAAATTCTCTATTGATCCGTATTCTGCTAAAAATTTCTTGGCTGTTTTTTCACCCACTCCTGGTAAACCTGGGATGTTATCCACAGCATCGCCCATCATGGCTAGGAAATCAATTACTTGTAGTGGGTCTTGAACTTCAAACTTAGCTTTTACTTCTTCAACCCCCCAAATTTCGATATCGTTACCTAATCGAGATGGACGATACATGAAAATATTTTCTGAGACCAATTGTCCAAAATCTTTATCGGGAGTTACCATAAAAACCTGGTAACCTTCTTTTTCAGCTTGTTTTGCTAGGGTTCCTATTAAGTCATCGGCTTCAAAACCTGCTTTTTCAATAATGGGTATATGCATAGCTTCTAATATTTGCTGAATATAAGGAACAGCAATCTTTATAGCTTCAGGAGTTTCGTCACGATTTGCTTTGTATTCTGTGTACATTTCTAAACGATAATCACTTCCTCCTTTATCAAAGGCAACAGCAAGATGATCTGGTTTTTCACGCTTTATAACATCAATTAATGAATTCATAAATCCTAAAATGGCAGAAGTATCCATGCCTTTAGAATTGATTCTTGGGTTTTTAATGAAGGCATAGTAGCCTCTAAAAATCAAAGCGTATGCATCAAGCAGAAATAAGCGTTTTTGTGACATTATTTTGTAATTTGAATTGTAAAAATAATCAATCGAAATTGAAGTTGTCAATCAATAGTTAAAATTTGATTAACAAAATCTTATTGTGTTTCCTTTATTCGTTACTTTGTTCAAAATTTCTAAAGATGTTATTTCGTTTTATCATAGTTGCTTTGGTTCTTTTGTTGGTAGAAGTGTATGCTTTACAGGCATTTAGAACATTAGTCAAATCAAAATGGGTTTTATGGGCTTATATTCTTGTGAGCTTTGTTGTTTATGTGTATATTTTTTATACCATTTTTAATTTTGATAGAAAAGTAGGTCAAACTAAACAGAGTTTGTTTGCACTAGGACTGCTGCTAACTATTTATTTACCAAAAATGGTTTTAATGACTGTTATGTTTGGTGAAGACGTTATTCGTTTCTTTTCTGGTGTGACAAATTATTTTATAGAATACGATAACCGTTCTACTTTTTTGCCAGAAAGAAGAAAATTTGTTAGTCAAATTGCTTTAGGTTTAGCTGCAGTTCCTTTCTTGTCTTTGCTTTACGGAGTGACAAAAGGGAAGTATAATTTTAAAGTTTTTAATCAGCATTTGTATTTTCCAGACTTGCCAGATGCTTTTGACGGATTTACTATTACTCATATTTCCGATATACATTCTGGAAGCTTTGATAATGAAGAAAAAATTAATTATGCTGTAGATTTAATTAACGAGCAAGGTTCAGATATTTTGTTGTTTACAGGTGATATTGTTAATGCTAAGGCCGACGAAATGCACCCTTGGATAGATACTTTTAATCGTTTAGCAAAACCAGCTTTTGGGAAATATTCCATATTAGGGAACCATGATTATGGGGCTTATTTAGATTGGGACTCTGAAGAAGCTAAAGCTAAAAACTTTGAAGATATCAAAGATTTACATCGTCAAATTGATTTCAAGTTGCTTTTGAACGAGCATATTAAAATTAAAAAAGGAGATCAAGAATTGGCTTTGGTGGGAGTAGAAAACTGGGGTAAGCATTTTGGCTCGATGGGGGATATTGATAAGGCTTCTGAAGGATTAACTAATCAGGATTTTAAAATTGTGATGAGCCATGATCCAAGTCATTGGGAAGAAATCGTTAAACATCATCATAAAAATTTTCATTTAACCTTGAGTGGTCATACACATGGGATGCAATTTGGAATTGAAATCCCTGGATATTTTAAATGGAGTCTGGCGCAATATATGTACAAACAATGGGCAGGTTGTTATGAGTATTTAGGAAGATATGTTTATGTAAACCGCGGTTTTGGCTTTCATGCCTATCCAGGTAGAGTTGGGATTATGCCTGAAATTACTGTTATCACGTTAAAAAAAGGTGAAAAAATAGCGTAATTCGTTAAAAATAGTATATTTGTATTGCAAACTATAACTAATTAGTACGCTTATGTCAAAATTTGGAGAGCTTATTAATGCACATGTACCTGTTTTAATCGATTTCTACACAGATTGGAACGAATCATCACAGTCTATGAATCCTGTGATTAAAGATGTGGCAGCTGCACTTGGTGATAAAGCCAAAGTAATCAAAATTGATGTAGATAAAAATCAAGAATTAGCCGAAGCTCTTCGTATAAAAGGTTTGCCTACTCTTATGATTTATAAAGAAGGGCAAATGAAATGGAGACAGTCTGGAGAGTTAGATGCTAACACACTTATTAGTCTTGTTCAAGAGCAGATCTAATCTACAAAACATCAAACACAAATCCTTTTTCTTTATATTGAGCAATAGCTCTGGGTAAAGTGTATTTTAGATTATTGAATGCTTTTAAGCTATCGTGAAAAACGATAATACTTCCAGGAGTTACTTTTTGAGTTGCATTTTCTAAACATTTTTCAGGGCTTATGGTTTGGTCAAAATCAGCTGAAAGAACATCCCACATAATAATTTTGTATCCTAATTTTCGAACGAGTCTGGATTGTTTAATTGAAATTTTTCCGTAAGGAGGCCTAAAAAGTTTACTTTTATTTTTTGGCAAAAGATTTTCGCATAACTCAACATTCTCAATATATTCCTTTGTATTTGTTTTCCATCCGTTAAGATGATTAAAAGTATGGTTGCCTAATGAATGTCCTTCTGAAATTATTTGATTAAAAATATCAGGATTGTTCTCAATGTTTTTGCCTATGCAAAAGAAAGTTGCTTTTATGTTGTTTTTTTTCAATATTGATAAAACCCATGGGGTTACTTCTGGAGTTGGGCCATCATCAAAGGTTAAATATATTTTTTGCTCATTATTTGGGATACTCCAAACTTGGTTAAAAAATAACCTTTTTATGAATGAAGAAGTTTTTATCCAATAGAAACTCATAAAACAAAAATAAGGCTTTCAGTAAATTTCTGAAAGCCTTATTTTGAATAGTTTGAAAAATTATTCCATATCTCTGCCAAAACGTTCAAAACGTTTGTTTGTAGCATTGAAAGTAGTTTTCATTTTAGTATAGAATTCTATATCATTATTGTTCTTAGCAATTTCTAATAAGCCTCTATATCTTTCAATGGCAGTGATTATATCAATCGCCATGTCATTTTGCTCGCTAGGATGAATTTCACTATAATATCTTAACTCATCTTGGTATTTAGATGCTAGTTTTGTAAGTAGCTTTTGAGCATTTTGATTTTCTCCTATTTTATAATATCCATCAGCAAAAGGATCTACAGTACTATAAAATTCGTATAAATCTATTGGCATTTTTGTCAATGCTAATTCAATAATTTTTTTTGCTTTATCTTTTTTGCCTTCAATAATAAGCTGGTTCATTAACCTAGCCATATTGGTTCTGTGTGAAATACAATCTTTTCTAGTTTCAGGATCATGATAAATTTTAGGGCTTTCACCATTACCCCAATCCCATTTCATTATTATATTATACATTATATCAGAATCTAGTCTGCCCATATCAAATGTATAAGCATCTTCTGCCAATGGAGTTCTTATAGGGACTAGTCTGTAAACCATACCGTCAAGTTGTAAGAACTCTTTCATCCAGATATAGTCATCATCTGCAAAAGCACCTGGTGAAAAATAAATAGGACGTTTCCAGTTGTTGTTTCTTACGATGTCTAGCATCATTAGTCTATTTTTGTAGATAGCATTTCCTTTAATGTCAACATCAATGTAAGGTACAATTGAATCTGCTAATTTTGAATTAACCACTTTGTGTTTAAGGACTTCATTCTTGTTAACGGGAATTCTTATTTTATTAGTTGGGTAAAATTGAACATGGTGTCCATTATTCAACTCAATTAATGTTCGAGGATCATCACTAGAAATAAACTTAAAAAATTCATTAACATCCAAACGCGCATCGGTTCTTTTCTCAAAAACTAAATAATCTCTTTTTTCAGAGACATAGTCTTCATGTGAAAAAGAAATTGGTACAGGATCAGATTCATAAGCTTTTGTCTTCATAGTATCTATGTACCAGTCAGTCATTAATAAACTTGTATTTACAATTCTAACATCTGTTCTGTAGCCTTCAATTTCTTGTAAGTACCAAAGAGGGAAAGTGTCATTATCTCCTATGGTAAATAATATGGCATTTGGTTCGCAAGAATCTAAATAAGCCCTTGCAGAAGCTACTGCGGTTCTTTTACCTGATCGGTCATGGTCATCCCAGTTTTGAGAGGCCATAAGAACAGGGGCTGCAAGCAAACATGCTGAAACTACTATAGGAGCAGCAATTTTAGGTTGAAGAAATAATTTTATAGTATCATAAATGGCGTAAACTCCTATTCCAATCCAAATGGCAAATACATAAAATGAACCAACAAGAGCATAATCTCTTTCTCGCGGTTCAAATGGACGTTCATTAAGATAGATTTTTAATGCGAGTCCAGTGAATAGAAATAGTGCAAGTACTACATAAAAACTTTTTAGATCTTTTCTTGCATGGAAAATGAAGCCTATTAAGCCAATGATGAAAGGCAAGAAGAAGTAGGTATTTCTTCCTTTATTGTTTTTCCAATCAGCAGGTAGGTTTTCCTGTGAGCCAAGTCTAATTGCGTCAATAAAATTAATACCGCTAAGCCAGTTTCCATCTTTTAAATCATATTCGCCTTGCTTGTCATTTTGTCTTCCAACAAAATTCCACATTAAGTATCTCCAATACATGTAGCCAAATTGGTATTCAAACATGAATCTTAAATTGTCTAAAGTCTTAGGTTTTTCAATGTCTAAATATTGACCATAACTTTTAAGAAACTTGTCATAATCTTCAATTTCTAATTTTCCAGAAGCATAAGCTGTTCTAAATTCAGAAACAACTTGAAGTAATTCTTCTTCTTCAGCATAATCAGGTTTTACCTTAAAATCAAGTACATTAGTGAATCGCATATAATTCACTGCGTGTTCACTACTCCATAGGCGAGGTAAAAAAGCTTTATGATTATCATCAGTGTTCTGAGCTCCGTTTTTGTAGTTGTTTACAATTACATATTGGCCTTTTTTATAATCTCTTTCATAGTTTGGCTTTTCGTCAGTGTAAGGATTGTTTTCGTCTAATCCAGCATAAGTGTCTGAGAACTGTGGGCCATAAAATAGTTTTTGTTCACCATATTGCTCTCTATTGTAGTAAGCAAGAACCTCTCTAGCGTCAGAAGGGTTATTTTCATTGATAGGAGTTTTAGCATTTGCTCTAATTGGTAACATTATCCAAGTTGAAAATCCAATAAGTATAAATAATACACAAAGAATAAGTGTGTTGTAGAATATTTTACCTTTTTCTCTTGTGTATTTTAAGCCAAAGTGAAAAAAAGCCACTAATAAAATACAAACAAAAATGGTTCCTGAGTTAAAAGGTAATCCTAAATTATTTACCATGAATACCTCAGTGGCTCCAAAGAATGTCATTGTCCAAGGCAATAAAAGCTTAAAGATGAACAATAAGATTGAAACAACTACGATATTAGCTACTATAAAGTTTTTTATGGTAATGTTTTTGTAATTTTTAAAATAATATAAGAATCCAATAGAAGGAATGGTTAATAAAGCCATGAAGTGAACTCCAAAAGATAATCCAACAACTAGGGCAATTAATAATAACCACTTATTTCCTTTTGGTAAATGCATTTCTTGTTCCCATCTCAAACCAAGCCAAAATAAAAGAGCAATTAAAAAAGTTGCCATTGCATACACTTCTGCTTCTACAGCATTAAACCAGAAACTATCTGAAAATGTAAAAGCTAAAGAACCTACTAAAGCACTTCCTAAAATAGCAATGCTATTGTCTTTATTTATTTCTGTGAATGATGAAACTACTTTGCGTAAAATGATGGTTAGTGACCAAAACAGGAATAAAATGGTAAATGCACTTGAAAAAACAGACATCATGTTAACCATTAAAGCTATGTTTTCTTTTCCAATGGCAAACATTGAAAAGAAAGCACCCATCATTTGGAATAATGGTGCTCCTGGAGGGTGTCCAACTTCAAGTTTTGCAGCTGTAGCAATATATTCCCCACAATCCCAAAAACTCATTGTGGGCTCTACAGTTAAAGAATAAACTAATAATGAAATGAAAAAAGAAACCCATCCAAGGATAGTGTTCCATTTATTGAAATTGAATGACATATAATTATGTTTCAGTTTGTGTTTGATGACACAAAGAAACTATTTTTTTGTCTAAAGAAAAGGTTAAAAAAAATTTTTTTAATTTTTTCTTCAAAAATACTTGCAGAAATAAAAAATGGGTGTAAATTTGCACTCGCATTAAGGAATTAATGCAGGTTTAATGGCTCATGGTGTAATGGTAACACTACGGTTTTTGGTGCCGTCTTTCTAGGTTCGAGTCCTAGTGAGCCAACAAAAAAGCTCTGAGAAATCAGAGCTTTTTTTATTTCAAAAGATTTGAAAATGAATAAGATAAAAAAAGAACTCAAAATGAGTCCTTTTTTATTATTTGTTTTTCTCCATGAATTCTTCGGCTTTTTCAACCATATTTTGGCTTCCGCAGAAAAAAGGAACACGTTGATGTAATTCTGTTGGTTGTATTTCCATTATACGCTTATAACCATCAGATGCTTTTCCTCCAGCCTGTTCTGCAAGAAATGCCATTGGATTGCATTCATATAATAAACGCAATTTTCCATTAGGAGCTTTTGAACTAGTTGGGTATAGATAGATTCCTCCTTTTATCATGTTTCTGTGAAAATCAGAAACTAAACTTCCTATATAGCGAGAAGTATATGGTCTGTCTCCTTCTTCAAGCTGACAATATTTAATATAATCTTTAACACCTTGAGGGAAGTGAATATAATTTCCTTCGTTCACAGAGTATATTTTTCCGTCTTTTGGAAATTGCATGTTAGGGTGTGATAAATAAAACGTTCCTATAGCTGGGTTTAAAGTAAAACCATTTACGCCGTGCCCTGTGGTGTAAACTAACATTGTTGAAGTTCCATATATAACATATCCAGCAGCAACTTGATTAATTCCAGGTTGCAAGAAATCTTCTAATTGAACAGGTGTTCCTATAGGTGTAATTCTTCTAAAAACAGAAAAAATAGTTCCAACCGAAACATTTACATCAATGTTTGAAGAGCCATCTAAAGGATCCATTAAAACTACATACTTATTATTATGACTATTGTCTGAACCGGCTACAGTAATGAAATCATCATTTTCTTCAGAACCAATTCCGCAAACAATCTCTCGATTTATTAAAGTTTGGATAAAAACTTCATTAGCATATACATCTAATTTTTGTTGGTCTTCTCCTTGAATGTTTTGGTCTCCTGCTGCTCCAACAATGTCGACTAATCCTGCTTTGTTTACTTTGTAATTAACAACTTTGGCAGCAAGTCTTATAGAGTTAATAATTCTTGATAATTCTCCTGATGAGTATTGAAATTCACTTTGTTTTTCGATGATGAATTCACCTAATGTTTTATTGCGTTCTTCCATGTAAGAAATCGTTGTAGTTTAGTGAGGCAAATATCATCATTTATTTTTTAAATTAAATCACAAAAAACTTCAAAGTGAGCCATTTTTATCACCTTAAGATATTTTATATTTGTTAGAAAATTACATACCATGAAAACAATGAAATTAGTGGGTTTATTTGTGTTATTCCTAACAGGAACTTCGAATGCACAAATAAATCTTGGAGAAAAAGCATTAGGAGCAGTACAAAAAGGAGTGGCAGGTTTTACGTTTAGTGATGAAGATGCTGCAACTTTATCTAAGGAAGCAGTAGTAAAAATGGATGCTGAAAATAAAGTAGCTGGACCTAAAGATCCTTATACAGTAAGATTGAATAAAATTTTTGGCAAGCATAGTAATGAAAACGGATTAAAGTTAAATTACAAAGTGTATTTAACAAAAGATGTAAATGCTTTTGCAACTGCTGATGGGAGTGTTCGCGTTTTTTCTGGTTTGATGGATATTATGGATGACAACGAATTGTTAGCAGTTATTGGTCACGAAATTGGCCACGTTGCTAATCACGATACACGTGATGCAGTAAAAGCTGCTTATAAAAAAGAGGCATTAATAGATGCTGCAGCATCTCAATCAAATAAAGTAGAGAAATTAACTCAAAACCAATACGTTCAAATAGGGAACGCAATGATAGACAGTCGTCATAGTCGCCAACAGGAATCTGAAGCAGATCTTTTTTCGTATGATTTTATGAAACGTCATGGTTATAATGTAAATGCAGTTGAATCTGCGTTTAATATTCTAGCTAAAATGAATGAAGGTACAGAATCTAACTTTTTAACTAGAATGTTAAGTTCACATCCTGATCCCAAACAAAGAGCTGAAGATGCTAAACAAAGAGCAGTTGCAGATGGTTTATATAAGCCATATGTAAAAAAAGCAGTTGTAAAAACAACAACAAAAAAAGTTGTAAAAAAGAAAAAATAAGATGATAATCCGAAAAGGAACACAAGAAGATATGGCAAATGTTCTTGAACTTATTAAAGAACTGGCCATATACGAAAAAGAACCTGATGCAGTAGTAATAAAAGAATCTGATTTAATTAGAGACGGATTTGGTGATAATCCACTTTTTTACACTTTTGTGGCAGAAGTAAATCATAAAATTGTGGGTGTAGCTTTGTATTACTACCGTTATTCTACTTGGCAAGGAAAAACAATTCATGTAGAAGATTTAATCGTTAGAGAGGAAATGAGAGGTACCGGAATAGGTTTCGAATTATATTCTGAAATTATAAAGCAAGGAAAAAAAGACAATGTTCGTAGAATTGAGTGGAATGTTTTGGATTGGAATACTCCTGCAATTAAGTTTTATGAAAAGTCTGGAGCACGAATTCTAGATGATTGGAGAGTTGTTCAAATGGATGAAATAGGAATAAATAAATTTATAGATAAATTATAAAACCTTAGCTTGCTAAAAATTGATTTTAGCTAGGAAAATATTAAGTTATGAGAATTTTCAAATTTGGTGGAGCATCTGTAAAAGATGCCTCGGGTGTAAAAAACGTTTTTGACGTTTTACAAAAAGTAGGTTATGAAGAAGTGTTATTGATAGTTTCGGCTATGGGTAAAACTACCAATGCACTTGAAGTTGTTATTAAAAATTATTTTGATAAATCACCAGATTTGAATGCTTCAATACAAGAAGTTAAAAAATATCATTATCAAATACTTTTAGATTTATTTGAAGATGAAGAACACGAGGTTTTTCTGGATGTAGATAGTCATTTTGCAGATTTTGAATATTTTGTAAGAAGTAATAAATCGCCAAATTATAATTTTGTCTATGACCAAATTGTAAGTTATGGTGAAATTATTTCGACTACAATTTTAAGTCATTATATGAACTTTAGAGGAGTTACCTCGCAATGGCTTGACGTGCGTAACTATATCAAAACGGATAATACTTATAGAGATGCTAACGTAGATTGGGAGATAACACAAAAAAATATTGCAAAAATTGCTAAAAAGAAATTGCTTTTTGTCACACAAGGTTTTGTGGGATCTGATGAAAACGGATTTACAACAACTTTAGGACGAGAAGGATCAGATTACACTGCTGCAATTTTTGCATATTGTTTAAATGCAGAGAGTGTAACTATTTGGAAAGATGTGCCTGGGGTGATGAATGCTGATCCACGTTATTTCGAAAATGCAACTTTACTTAATCAAATATCATATCGCGAAGCTATCGAGCTTGCTTTTTATGGTGCGAGTGTAATTCATCCTAAAACTTTACAGCCACTTCAAAGAAAAGAAATTCCGCTTTATGTTAAATCATTTGTAAATCCACTTTTACCTGGAACTAGCGTTTCAAAAGGTGAAGATTTAGAACCAAAATTACCTTGTTTCATTGTTAAGAAAAACCAGCTTTTATTGTCCTTGTCATCAATCGACTTTTCATTTATAATGGAGGAGAACATAAGTGAAATTTTTGCTTTACTACATCAGCATAAGCTAAAGGTAAGTTTAATCCAAAACTCTGCCATAAGTTTCTCGGTATGTATCGAAGATAAATTTGGAACATTTAAGGAATTAGTGAAGATATTGTCAAAAAAATTCAAAGTGTCTTATAACGAAAATGTTTCTCTTTACACAGTAAGACATTTTGATGAAAAGGCTATGAAAACAGTTGAAAAAAGTAAAACGGTTTTACTTCGTCAAATGAGTCGTGAAACACTTCAAGTTGTGACTAAAGAATAATTTTTTTTAAAAAACTATTTGCTCCAAAACATCAAAGGGAGATATTTGGCTTAATTGCAATATCTTTGATGTTTTGGAGTTTCTTTTATATGTCTAAGATACAGGCACTTTTATTTATATTCATATTTTTTACAACGCTAAATACTTTAGCACAAGAAACGCCGTATCAATTAAAAAAAGTTATTGCTCAAAAAGATTCAATACAAATTGACAGTGTAAGCATTAACAAAAGCTTCTTCAAACTTCAAACTATAAAAGGAGAAGAGATTGATACCTCTTTTTATAAAGTTAATTTTCAAAAGGCTGAATTGGTTTTTAAAAACGGATATAATTCTAGTGATACATTGATTATTAGGTATTTAAAATTTCCTGATTTTTTGACTAAAGAGTATATGATTTATGACAAGAATAAGGTTGTGAGTAGCGAAAATGGCCTAGATAAATTGTATAAAGTATCTAATGTAGGTGTAAAAAAATTCACCCCTTTTGATGGATTAACTACTTCAGGAAGTATATCAAGAGGAGTTTCTATAGGGAATAATCAAAATACTTCGGTGAGTTCTAATCTAGATTTGCAAATAGTTGGCAAATTATCTGATAAAGTAAGTTTAAGAGCATCTATTCAGGATAGTAATATTCCTTTACAGCAGGGAGGATATTCTCAAAAATTAGATGAGTTTGACCAAATTTTCATTGAGCTTTTTAGCGATAAATGGAATGTAAGAGGAGGTGATTTATTTTTAGAAAATAGAAAATCAAGATTCTTAAACTTTAATAAAAAGGTGCAAGGTATTGCCTCACAATTTACTTTTGGGACTCCAGAGAAAAAGACCGAAGTCTTTGCGTCTGGTGCATTAGTAAGAGGACAATATGCTAAAAGTACTTTTGTAGGACAAGAGGGAAATCAAGGACCATATAAGTTAAAAGGTCCTAATGAAGAGTTGTATATATTGGTTATTTCAGGTTCAGAAAGAGTTTTTGTAAATGGTATTTTATTGAAAAGAGGAGAAAACAACGACTATGTAATTGATTATAATGCTGGAGAAATAACATTTACGTCTTTATATCCAATTACTTCAGAGATGAGGATATCAGTCGAATATCAATATTCAGATAGAAATTTCACACGATTTGTTGCTTATGGAGGTGTAAATCATGAACAAGAAAAATGGAGTCTTGGAGGATATGTATATTCTGAAAATGACGTTAAAAACCAGCCGCTTCAGCAAAATTTATCTACTGAACAAGCTCAGATTTTAGCAAATGCTGGTGATGACCAAACGTTAATGATAGCTCCATCTGCAGTTCAAGAAGCCTATTCGGATAATAAAATTTTATATAAGAAAGTATTAATTAGTGGTGTTGAAGCTTTTGAATTTTCAAATAACCCTAACGATGTTTTATATAGTGTTAAATTTACTTTTTTAGGTCAAAATCAAGGGAATTATATTGTTTCAAATACGATTACTAACGGAAGAGTTTTTAAGTATGTTGAGCCTATTGCAGGTGTTATGCAAGGTAGTTATGAGCCTGTGGTGAAATTGATAGCTCCAACAAAAATTCAAATCGCTACAGTTCTTGGGAAATTTAATCCAAATGAAAAAACACTTGTTGATTTTGAAGTTAGTATCAGTAATAACGACCAAAACTTATTTTCAGATATTGATGATAAAAACAATCAAGGACTTGCTGGAAAAATAAACTTTAAGCAAAGACTGTTTACAGGTAAATGGAAAGTAGATGTTTATGGTAATTACCAGCTAATTCAAAAAAGTTTTAAACCAATCGAGCGATTGTTTGCGATTGAATTTAATCGTGATTGGAATCTATTAAATCCTCTTGGGAATCAGACTTTGGTGATTACTGGAGTAGATTTTTCATTAGCTGAGAAATCAAATTGGAAATATCAATTTGAGAAACTTGATTTTTCCGAAAGTTTTTCAGGAGGAAGGCATTTAGTTTCAGGTTTTTATAAAAACAAAGGGTGGTTGTTTCAAAATGATGGCAGTTTTATGAGTAGTGATGGTAATTCTACTACTTCAAAATTTATACGTAATCAATCCTATGTTAAATATCATTTTGCTAAAAATTGGGTAGGAAGTAGTTTTAGACATGAAAACAATCAAGAGAAAGACAAAACAAGTAGCCAATTATCTAATTTGAGCCAGCGTTTTTCTGAAGTAGGAGCTTTTATAGGAAGAGGCGACTCGACTAAGGTTTTTGTTGAGCTTGGTTATTTAAATCGCGTTAATGACAGTATTATTTTAGGTAGTTTGCAAAGAGTAAATACTTCTCAGTCATATTATGTAAAATCTAAATTGATACAAAATGAAACCAGTGATTTGTCAATTTTTGTTAATTATAGAAATTTAAAATATAAAGATGCAAGAGGTAATGAGCCATCACTTAATTCAAGAATTTTGTATAATGACCGATTTTTTAATCAACTCATTCAAAACACAACAGTATATGAAACAACTTCGGGCACAATTCCACAACAAGAATTTAGTTTTTTAGAAGTAGATCCTGGAAAAGGTGTTTATGCTTGGAACGATTATAATAATAATGGTATACAAGAAATTCAGGAGTTTGAAATAGCAGCTTTTCCTGATCAAGCTAAGTATGTAAAGATATTTTTGCCTAACCAGATTTTTATTAAAACGCATCAAAATAAATTCTCAGAATCAATAACTCTAAATCCATCTATTTGGCAAAATAATGATGGAATTAAGAAGTTTCTTTCTCATTTTTATAACCAGACATCCTATTTGATTGAAAGAAAAATAAAAAGAGAAAATGATAATTTTGATTTGAATCCTTTTTCTACAAAAAGTAAAGATTTACTTGGTTTGAATACAAGTTTTAGAAATAGTTTGTTTTACAACAGAGGAAAACAAAACCATTCTGTAAGTTATAGTTTTATTTATAATCAATTAACTAGTTTGCAATCCTCTGGACAACAAGATGCCAAGAATGTTTCTCACGAAATGCAGTACATTCATTTACTTAAGAAATATTGGTTATTTACCCTTTCAGATAAAATGTTTACTTCAGGAGTAAGTTCCGAAAATTATTTTGCTAGAAATTTTAAAATAAATGGACTTCAGTTTGAGCCTAAAATCTCTTACATATTCAATAAAAATGCAAGTTTAGATGTCTTTTATGAGTATAAAAATAAAACCAATGCAATTGGAGATAAAGAAGTATTAAAGCAAAATAGATTTGGTATGTCTTTTAATTTTTTAAGTGAGAAGAAGTTTACTGCGAATGGTGAAATTTCATCTGTAAATAATGATTTTACGGGTAATGAATTTTCGCCTGTAGGTTTTCAAATGCTTGAAGGATTACAGGCTGGTAAAAATCTTACTTGGCGATTATTACTTCAAAAAGGGTTAACCGATTATTTAGATATAAATATTAATTATCAAGGAAGAAAATCTGAATTGAGTAAAGTAATTCACACTGGTAATGTTCAGTTGAGAGCTTATTTTTAGGTAGTTATGTTTTTCTGTTAAAAAATTAGTAAATTTAGCATACATCTAAAAAATTAAAGAAATGAGAAAATTAGTATTACTGTGTTTACTATTTGTTTTTTCTAATAGTTTTTATGCACAAGAATCAGCAACAGCAAAAACATTGACTGCTGCCGAAAAGGCTGAAAAAGCAAAATTGGCTAAAGAAAAAAGAGAAAAAGCTAAGATTGCTAAAGAAAAAGCAGAAGCTAAAGAGAAAAAAGCTAAAACTGCTGAAAATAAAGCTGATGCTAAAATTAAAGATGAAGCAAAGTCTGTAAAGGCTAAATCAACCAAGGCAAAGTCAGAAGCTAAGGAAAAAGCAAACAGTGCTTCTGACAAAGGTAAGACTGAATCAACAAAAGGCAAAGCTAAAGCAACAGCTAATAAGGCAGATGCCAAAGTGAAAGATGAAGCTAAATCTGCAACAAGCAAAACTAAAGCGGTTACTAACAAAGCTGATGCTAAAGTTAAAACAGAATCTAATGCAGTAAAAACCATTAAGCCTAAAAAAGAAAGAGTTTCTCAAGAAAAAGCAAATCCAAATACAACAGATAAGGTAATTGGGAAATACAATGATAGAAAAGTATATGAGGGACCTCGAGGAGGAAAATACTACATTAATAAAAACGGTAATAAAACCTATATTGATGATGAAAAAGTAGAATAGTTTCTATAGTATTCAATAAAAAAGAGACCTGATCAGGTCTCTTTTTTATTTTAAATTTGCATCGACAAAATTCTTGCAGTAAGATTTAATCAAATCTCTTATTTTAGAAAATTCTTTTTTTATTTCTTCTTCATCACCAGTAGCTTTTGCAGGGTCAGGAAAATTGTAATGAGATTTTTTAGAATTGCTAATAAAAATTGGACAACTCTCTTTAGCGTTATCACAAACTGTAATGACATAATCAAAATCGATGTCTTTGTACTCATCAACATGATTAGATGTGTGATTTGAAATATCTATTCCATCTTCTTTCATAGTGTTAATTGCTTTTGGATTTACACCATGAGTTTCTATTCCTGCACTATATATGATGGCGTTATCTTTAGCAAAGTATCTCAGATAGCCTTCGGCTATTTGGCTTCGACAACTGTTGCCTGTACATAAAACTAAAATTTTCTTTTTCTCCATTTTTAAACAAATAACCAGATAATGTTAATGATGCAAAACTTTGGATCAAACCCAAAAAAAGCTTGTAAAATAATAACTGATGAGGTAATGATAATTGGTTTTTTATATTTTAAAAATTTCTCTTTCATACTAACAACAATTTGAAGTTGTACAACAAGAGGATTCTTTTATTTCTGTTTTACTTGTTGGCACACCACAAGATTCGTTTGCAAGACATGCTGTTGATTTATTCTTTAAAACAAAGTTTTTTCCGTTAAAGTCTAAATCATATTTACCAATAGTTTCTCCTTGAAATTCTACTTCTATAGTATTGTCTTCAATTCCTAGTTTTTCTTCTGATAATTCAATGATTTTCATCAGCTTCATTGGTTTTAATCTGTGTTCGTAATCATTGGCATCCCAAAGCTGAAAGTTAACTACTTTTTCATTTCTTATGGTGCCACCACAATCAATAAATGTTTTTGTAATAGTACCAATTTCTGTCACATGAAAATGTTCTGGTACAAATTTTCCATTTTCTAATTGAAATTCTACATTTTCCAATGATGGTAAAATGTTTTTTACTTCAGATAATTTCATAATCAATAATTTTATATCGTATTATTACGATGGTTATTTTTAAAAAAATACTAACAACAATTGGTTTTAAAATCCATTGTAAAAAATAAATTTAATTCTGTTTTTATTTCTTGCCAAACAATAGGGTCTATACAATAACAAACACTTGCGCCTTCTATGTTCCCTTTAATAATTCCTATATTTTTTAATTCTTTTAGATGTTGAGATATTGTAGCTTGAGCTAACCCTAATTCATTTACTAAATCATTACAAATACAAGCGTTTTGCTTTATGATATGTTCTAGAATTGCAATTCTTGCAGGATGAGCCAATGCTTTAAGTATAGATGCTAGCCTATTTTGTTTTTCGTTAAATATGTCAGTTTTAGTAATTCCCATGATAAATATATCGCAATATTACGATTAATATTTTAATTCAAATGAAATAAAGAAAAATTTAACAAAACAAAAGGCTCTATAAGAGCCTTTTGTAATAGAATTGGGGTACAAATCAACTCAAACTTAAATTATTCTTTTATGAATTTTATTGTTCCTTGTCTATTTGCATCATCTGTAATTTTTACAAAATACACTCCTTTTGATAAGTCAGAAACAGAAAAATTATGTTCTGCTGTGAAACCTCCTTTATAAGTTTTTACTAATTGACCAGTAATAGTGTATATGTCTACATTTTTGATTGCATCAGATAAGCTAAAGTAATCACTTGAAGGGTTTGGATACAGAGTTATAGTTTCTGTTAAATCAAATTGGTTTGTAGATAAACTCTGAGCAGGTTGATTGCCATAAACTCTAAATCCTCCAGAGGGCACAGAAATAGCAGCTTGAGTATCTGTTACATTAATTGATGAACCGTCCATTAAATTGTACCATGTTCCTGTATAAGGGAAATTTGGATTAATAGTCAAATTGGCTACAGAAAAGTTGCCTAAAACAACAACATTTTTTAATGTAGTTGTTGGTAAAGAGTTGTCAAAAACATAAAGTCTTTGTTTTACAGTACTACCATCGTTGTTTATTGTATAATCTCCTTCAAAAACTGCTTCTTGAGTTTTAAGGATATTAAATTTTCTCCAGTTATTGTAAATAGCACTTCTATTTGTATCTGCTAACCAATTTTCAACCCACTGTGGTTGAGGTTTGGTTGCTAATTTACAATCGCCAGGAGTTGGGTCAGATTCTGAGTTAACTGTTCCATTTGAACAAGTATAGATGGAATCATCCATACCTAAATCAGCAAAATGCCAAATCATTTTAGGGCCTGGAACTAATATAGATAAAGCCCCAATAGTTGACATTCTATTTAACGCATTTGGTAAATTATTGAATACAGGGAATGCTCCTCCTGCATTACCGCTAGTAAGTCCAGTATACATTAATCGGTCTTTATCATGACTTTCAGGATAACCTAATAATCTTTTTCCTAAAAATGTGGTTCTGCTTTTATGACCAATACCGCTTATATCAGCGCCTGCATTTCCTTTCATTAAAATTTCATACTGATAGGTCATTTCTCCCCACATCATAACACCTTTACTAGGGTTTTCAGCTATTCGATAATTAGCCCATTCTTTTTCTTCATTTTCAGAACCTAAATGTTCGAAAATTGCATAATGAGTTGGGTCTAAAGACCAACAATGATCTACATATTCTTTTAATATAGCAACACGATCTGCTTGATAAGAATTTGTGCATGAGTCGTCACCAGCAGTACAATTTTGAGTGAAACCTTTTGTTAAGTCCCATCTGAATCCGTCAATTTTATATTCTTGAATCCAATGCTTAGTTACTGCTTTTACATAGTCTTTTGTATATGTTGAAGAATGATTAAAGTCAGAGCCTACACTATAACTATGTCTCGCTGTAGTATTAAAATATGGATTTTCAGTACTTGGATCTCCCCAACCATCTCCATCAGGGTCATTCATCCACATTCTATTCATTGGATTTCTTCCAAAAGCATGATTTAAAGCAATATCTAAAATTACTGCAATTCCATTTGTATGACATAAGTCAATAAGTTCCTTTAATTTGTTTGAAGGACCATAATGTTTGTCTAAAGCCATATGGAAAGCAGTGTTGTAACCCCAGCTTTCATTGCCTTCAAATTCCATTACTGGCATAAGTTCAATTGCATTGATTTTTAAGTTTTTGAAGTAATCCATTTTATCAATTAAATCTTGATAGTTTCTATCTGAATCAAAATCTCTAACTAATGCTTCGTAAACAATCAAATCTTCTTTTTTAGGCTTTGTAAATGAAGTGTTTATCCAAGGATAAACTGTTTGACCAGTTTGTAAAACTGTTACTTCTCTTTCTTGTCCAGCTGGATAAACAGGCATGTTAGGATAAGTCGAAGCAGGAGTCCATGGGTCATCAAAAGGGGATAAAACTAAAGTTGAAAATGGATCAGCAGTTTTAACTAAAGAGGGTGAATTTGCAATTGGAGTTTGATCAACAACCCAATATTGATAATGTTCAATTTGCCCAGATGTTAAACCTGTTAATTCCAACCAAAATTTTCCAGAGGAAGGATCTTTTTTCATTGCATAAGCCGCAGTTGGTTGGTAGTTATTAAAACTTCCAGCAACATAAACAAAATCCTTTCCAGGAGCTGATAAAACTAAAGTTGCTTTTGTTGGATCTGAAACGTTGTAATTAATACCGTCTACTAAACCTCCAGCCATAGCTTGAGAGATAATTCCTGGATTTACAATAACACTAAACTTTTTTGATTTTGTTACACTTGCTTGCGTTACTTCAAGCACATAAGATGTGTTAGCAGTTATGTTAGTGTGATTAAAGTTGTATGTTGAAACCCCATTACTAGTATTGATACTAGTGCCATTAGCTTTTAAGTTATAATTTGCTATACCATTAGTATTATTTGCAGAAATCGATAAGTTTCCTCCAGAAGTTATGATTGTTGCAGAATTTTCTGTTGGAGAAGATAAGGTAAGATTAAACAATCCAACTTCAATTAACATATCTTGACTTTTTTTATCACCAGTTCCGTCTTTTGCCTTCACTAGAAAACCTATCCTTCCAATGTTAGATCTATTGTAAAATGTGTTGGGAGTGAATGTGATAGTGTAGGTGTCATTACCAGAGTTATAGGTCAAACGATTAGTTTCACTCGAACTAGTCCATGATCCATTTGTTGGACAATCTTGAATGTTAGAATCATTGATGTCATATGACCAAGCCCATAGATATAAAGCATTTCCAACGACACCCCAAGTCGCTTCATTAATTGAATTCCCTTGAAAAGTAAGTGTTATTGCTTGGTTTTCTTCAAAAGCTGTTGGGTTTACACTATAGCTTATAGTTTGTTGTTGTGCCCAAGTTGCAGTTGAAAAAGCTAAAAGTAATAGTTGTATAATTTTTTTCATTTTGTATATATGTTAAAAGAGGCTGGTTAAACCAGCCTCTTTTTATTTACTGTATACTATAGGTGTACTTTCTAGGATTGCTTAAATCTAAAATTACTGTATAAGTTCCAGGAGTAGAAACAGTTAAGTTTGGTCCTCCATAATCCATAGAATCATCACCATCATTATCAGCTCCTAAATTTAATGACCAACCATTATTTGCTCTGAATTTAAATTCACCAGCACTTAATGCAATTGTAATCTCCCATTTTTTTGTTGTTGGGTTATAAGTCATATCATGATCTGGAGCTGGATCAGGCCATCCGTTAGGTGTAGCAGAACCTGTTATAGCCCAGTTTGCAGCTTGAGTTGAGTAAGTGCCAGCGGTTGTGTTTGCTTTTACTAAATAGTATCCAGCAGAAGCTTGACAGTTTGATTCATTTGTTGCTACTAAAACACCTGCGAATGTGCCATCATCACCATAATCGGTATTACCCCATTCAAATTGCCCTGAAGCATTAGGAGCAACAAATTTAAATTCACCATCTAACCATACAAATCCTTCATAATCAGTTGCGCCATATGCAGATGAAGCTAATAATGGTGCAGTAGGAGGATTCCAGCCTTGGTGATTTCCGGGAACAGCAAGTTTGGGTAAATCAGTTGTAAAAGGTGTTACATTGATAGTAAGTTTGTTTGAAATGACTTCCATAACATTAGAAGTTCCTAATGATGCTTTAACTCTGATGTCTATACCGCCAACTGAAAATGGTATAAGACCAGCTTCAAGTACTTTAGCATTAAACTGTTCATTGCTCAGTGAAATTTGTCTAGCAGTAGTTATTTGCAAAGATTTAGGGTCGGCAAAATTAGTTCCTGCTTGTGCTATTTCTACGTTATAGTTTATTTCTGTATTTACAGAATACTTTGCATGATTCCAAACCACTGTTATTGATGGATTTGATGGATTTGCTGGATCAAGTACATAAGATGTTCCTTCTTCTGGTGAAACAAGAACAGGTGAGTCGCCTGGTTCAACAACAGGATTTTTATCTTCTACTTCACAAGCAGTAAATCCTGCAAGTAAAGCCATTAACGAAACTATTTTAAATATTTTTTTCATTGTTCATTGTATTAAAAATTAATAGCCAGGGTTTTGTGTTAAATTAGGGTTAGCTTGTAAAGCAGTAGTTGGAATTGGGAATAAATTGTATGCAGCAGAAATTGGTTGTCCAGCAGCAACACCGCCTTTCCAAGGCCAGATGTATGTATTTCCAGCAAATCTTCCAAAACGAATTAAATCTGATCTTCTGTGTCCTTCGAAGTTTAATTCTCTACCTCTTTCATCAATAATAAAATCAAGATTTAATTCAGCAAGCGTAATTGGCAAAGCACCAGCTCTAGTTCTTACTTGATTTACATAAGTTAATCCTTGAGCAGTTGTTGTTCCAGTTGCCCCTCTAACAGCACATTCTGCATATATTAAGTAAGCATCTGCCAATCTAAATAATGGGAAATCAGTACCTGAAAAATCAGTTGATCCAGATCCACCTGATAAATTTGAATTTCTAAACTTTATTGCAGGATACCCATTTGTCCAAACTTTATAATCATTCATTTCATACGAATGTCCACTTTTCCAGAAAAGATGTGCTCTTGCGTCTGGTGAAGCATCTAATGCAGCAGGTGAATTACCAAATAGGCCATACCATGCTTTTGTGGCTCTATGTCCCCCCCATCCTTGTAATGCACCGTAATTACTCAATGTCATAGTGTCTGTACTTAAACTACCATTTACTATGTAAGTTGTGTTTCCATAACTTTGACTCGAAACAGCGTCTGCTAATAATGGAAAGATAATTTCTGGAGATGTATTGTTATCACCTGAAAAATTTGCTAAGAAATTAGGAGCTAAACTGTATCCGCCTTCATCAATTACTTTTTTGATGTATGTTGCAGCATCATTATATCTCGCAGTTCCAGTATATACTTCTGCATTCAAATAAAGTTTAGCCAATAGCATGCGAACTACCGATTTGTTTGCTCTACCATACGTGTTTGTTGCAGCAATTTTACCTTCAATATCTAAAAGCTCACTTTCGATGAAATTAAACATTTGAGTTCTATTTGATTCTGCAACAGGTGTTGTTGATCCCAAATCATTTTCAGTTACAATAACTCCTTTTCCAAAGCAGTCAATCATGTAGTAATAGGCTAATGATCTTAAGAATCGTAATTCACTTACATATTGTTCTTCATTTGCTATATCTACTCCTTCTTTTAAGACTTTTATAATATTGTTGGTTTGTGGTACAGTATAATACACTCTATCATATAAATATTTGAAAAACTTATTATTGGGAGTCCAGCCTTTTGTGGTTGTTAATTGATCTAATCCATCATCACCCCATCTGTTTTTTATGCCATCAGCAGTAAAATCTTGTAAATTTATAATTCCTCTTAAAAAAGCTGTTTCTCCTGGATCTGGGCCTTTAATATCTGAGCTTCCTGGCCCATCTGGCCCAGATAAAGCGAAAGTACCATACATTTTTGAAAGTAATCCTTCAACGGCTTGTGGATCATTTGCTAATAATTGTTCTAATGATAATTCAACAACGGGTTTGGTCTCTAATTCGTCTAAACAAGAGGTGAATAGCAATCCAATTAAGCTAAATCCTATGAGTTTTAATTTTATGTTTTTCATTTTTACTTATTAAAAGTTAACATTTACACCAAAACTGTATACTTGTGGTCTTGGATAGAAATTATTGTCAATTGCGTTAAAATTTTCAGGATCTTGACCTGAATATTTAGTAACTAAAAACAAGTTATTTGCTGCAACATAAAGACGTAATGATCCGCCTTTGATAGCATTATTTACTTTATAGCCTAAAGTGATGTTTTCACATCGTAAGAAACTAGCATCTTCTAAGAAATAATCTGAAAAATATCGTGGATCATTGTTGTCTTGAAACAACGTTTCTCCACTTAGAATATTAGTCAATGCATTACTGTTTACTGGAACTACCTGATTTGCATTGCCACTTTGCATTGCTCTAGCATTGTAGGTTAAACCGCCAACTTGTCCTCTAAAACTAGCTGATAAATCAATATTTTTATAAGTAACAGTTGTGCCAAAACCAAAAGTCCAGTTCGGTCTCATTGCTCTATATACTCTATCTTCATCATTGATTACATTGTCATTATTTCTGTCGACAAAAGCTCCTTCAATTGGTTTTCCATTAGAATCATATATTTGTTCAAATACCCAAGCTGAATAGGGTTGGAAGCCAACTGCATGTCTTGCTAGTCTTACACCTGTTCCAATAGGTAGTACAGATTCTGGAGCAGGAACAGATGTCTTTCCTTTAAGATCAGTTACTTCTGAGTGATTAAAAGCGAGATTTCCATTTAATTCCCAAGTAAAATTATCATTTGATATAGGTTTTATGTTTAGACTAGCTTCAGCTCCTTCTCCTTCAGTTGACCCAACGTTTATAACAAACTCATTAATTAATGCTTGACCAGGAGAAGTTGTAACCTCTGCTAATAAGTCATCAGTTTTGCGTTTGTAAAGGTCTAGGCTTCCTGAAATAAAATCTTTAAAAAAGCCAAAATCTAATCCAACGTTATATGTTGTTGTTTTTTCCCATGTCAAATTTGGATCAAACGGTTTAGCAGAATACGAGTTAAAGCCTGGTAAATATTGACTGCTACTACCAGCTGCAGTAAATAAAGGTACTGACGGATAGTATCCAACTGCTCCTGTAATGTCTTGTTGACCAGTTTTACCCCAACCTAAGCGTAGTTTTAAATTGTCTACAATTTTGTTTTCTTTTAGGAAAGATTCGTCTGTGATTTTCCAAGCAAAAGCTGCTGAAGGGAAATAACCCCAACGTTTGTTTTCTCTAAACAGTGAAGATCCATCAGCTCTATACGAAAAGGTAAATAAATATTTATTCGCTAAGTCAATATTAGCTCTCCCAAAGAACGATTGTAAGTTTAAAACATTATAATATCTATTAGTTGGATTTTGCGCGTTGATTACCACTTCTCTTAAACCAGTAGTAGCGTTATATTGGTATCTGGTTTGATTACCATCATTTTTAAAATTTTGGTATGAATAACCTCCTTGTATATCAAATTTTCTTAAAACACCTTTTAATTCTTTAGTATACACTAAGTAGGCATCCATAGTTTTGTTAGTGATATGTTGTCTCTCACTATAGTTTACGCCTGGATTGAATACGCCACCACTTTGAGGTCTGTAGGTTTGAATTGCGTTACCAAAATATTCTTCTTTGATGTTTGATCTAGAAGCTTCAAGTCCTAAATTAAGTACAGCTCTTAAATCAGGAAAAAAATGAAGCTTGTAATCAAATTCAATATTTCCTAACAATTTTTTAATTTCTTCGGGTCTTTTTCTTTGTTCAATAATTGCTAGTGGGTTTGTTGGTCCATCAAGAGTATAAGCATTTAAACCTGAATCAAATCTATATCCTTGGTAATAACCGCCAAAAAGGTTGTTAGGACTTGAAGCGTAAATAGGTTTTGTAGGATCCATATTTATAGCTCCGCCAAAAATACCTCCTTCATCAACAGTATTTTTTTCTGACCACTGTCCTTTAGCATTAAAGTCAATTTTAAGATGATTGTTTAAAAGGGTAGGGTTTAATTTCAATGAAGTAGTAACTCTTTCAAATTCATTAGTTATAACTAATCCTTCAGCATTTGTGTAGCCAACAGAAGCTCTAAGAGGTATTTTTTTGAATAAATTAGTTCTTGCACTAAAATGATTATCAGTAGTTACAGAGTTTTGGTAAATGGCATCTTGCCAATTCGTATCGTATAAAATTCTTCCTTCAATTTGAGGAGTTAGTACATTGTCTAATCCTTCATTTACATTGGGAGTTGATGGGTTATCATTTACATTTGGGTCATCAATACCTAGATTATTTGTTAATGAAGAGTTGACATAAGGATAACCAGCATCAGCTGATGTGAAATTCGAAGAGAATCTTGTTCTTACGAATTCTGCAAATTCAGGGCCACCCATCATTTTAACTCTATCTCTAGCATTGCCAATTGCGACACTACTTGAGAAGTTAAATTCAGGTTTTCCAGAAGTTCCTTTTTTGGTTGTTATAATAATTACTCCATTAGATGCTCTTGATCCGTAAATTGCAGTAGCAGAAGCGTCTTTCAAAATATTGAAAGTTTCAATATCATTTGGATTAATTAATGAAAGAGGATTGCCGTTTCCAGCAGCATTTACTAAATCGATAGGCACACCATCAATTACAATTAATGGATTGTTTTGAGCACTTAAAGAAGATCCTCCTCTAATACGAATGTTAGGAGCAGAGTCTGGAGCTCCGCCAGCAGTAGTAATTCTAACTCCAGGAGCTTTACCAGTTAATAACTGGTCTACAGATACTACAGGTCCTTTGTTAAAATCTTTGCTTGTGATAAGATCCACTGATCCTGTTGCATCTTTCTTTTTAACAGATCCATAACCAATTACAACAACTTCATCGAGTTTAGACGATTCTTCTTGCAAACCAATCGTGATATTGTTTTGTCCTGTAAATGTTATTGATTGTTCAGTAAATCCTAAATAGGAAAATGTGATAATGTCTCCTTGTTTTAAATTTGTTAAGGTGAAGCTTCCATCAAATCCTGTGGAAACTCCATTTGTTGTTCCTTTTACAAGTACATTTACTCCAGGTAATGGTTCACCTAATTTTTTATCGGTAACAATTCCTGTTAACTTGCTCTGGGCTAACAAAGTAGCTGGCAGTAAGAGCAGTAAAAGTAAAAACTTATTATACAATGTTTTCATACAATTTGTTTAGGTTAAAAATTGATTTTAAAACACATATTTTTTACTTCGATTGTTAAATTTAATTAAAATTTCCAATAAATTTCACGAACACTTGTTAATTATGTACCGAAAACGTTTTCGTGTTAAAAACTTTTAATAAAAATCATTTTTTTGTAGGTAAAATTGCCTTTCCAAAAAATATAATTTACTTTTATTTCCGAATCACTATTTTTTGAAAAAAATTAATGAAAAAGAAAATTACTTTAAAACAGATTGCGAAAGAACTAGATGTCTCAATATCAACGGTTTCTAAATCGTTAAGAAATAGTACAGAAATTAGTGAGGATACTCGTGAAAAAGTACAAGCTTTTGCAAAATTGTATAATTTTAAACCTAATAATATTGCTTTGAGTTTGAAGAATAGAAAAACTAAGACTATTGCGGTTATAATACCTGAAATTGTTCATCATTTTTTTGCCACTGTTATTAGTGGAATAGAAAGTGTGGCTAATGAGAATGGATACAATGTTATTGTTTGTCTCTCTGATGAATCTTTTGATAAAGAAGTGATTAATATGGAGATGTTGGCTGGAGGTAGTATAGACGGATTTATTATGTCATTGTCAAAAGGAACGCAGTCCAAAGGGGATTTCCATCATATTCAAGAAGTTATTAATCAAGGTATGCCTGTGGTTATGTTTGATCGAATTACAAATGACATATTTTGCGATAAAGTAATCATAGATGACAAAACAGCTGCTCAGGATGCTGTAAACTATTTGATATTTAAAGGAGAAAAGAAAATAGGTCTTATTACTACTGTAGATTATGTTAGTGTAGGAAAATATAGAACTGATGGTTATATTCAGGCATTAAAACAAAATAACTTAATAGTTAAAGAGGAATTTATACTAAAAATAGAAGATATAGAAAATTGTGCTGTAGAAATAGAGAAATATATAAAAGAAAACGATATTGATGGAATTTTTGCAGTTAATGAACTTTTTGCAGTTACTGCTATAAAAGCAGCAAGGAAATTAGGTAAAAGAGTTCCAGAAGATTTATCAGTTATCGGTTTTACAGATGGCATCATTTCTAATTATTCAACTCCTTCTATTACCACAGTTAGTCAAGATGGGGTCATTATGGGTCAAAAAGCTGCGAAATTACTTATTGACAGATTGGAAAATGACGAAGAAGACGAATTTTATACTACAGAAATTGTAGACACTCACTTAGTAGAAAGAGAGTCTACAAAATAAAGTTATTAAGACTATAACGTTGTAGTGCCTTATTTTTAGGGCTTTTGCACATTTAAGGTATACAACTAATTTAATTCTTTATTATATTTACGTAATATTATCAAGCACATACTTTTTTACTTCGAAACTAAAAATATGTATTGATAAGCACATATCGCTTATCGTAGTATAAACTTTAAATTACGATAATGGAAAAGCGTAAATTAGGTTTCTGGGAAATTTGGAACATGAGTTTCGGTTTCTTGGGGATACAGTTTGGTTTTGCCCTGCAAGGAGGATTTATGTCAAGAATTTTTCAAACGCTAGGGGCAGAGTCACACGATATACCGGGACTGTGGATTGCAGCGCCTTTGACTGGATTAATAGTTCAGCCTATCATTGGTTACTTAAGTGATAATACATGGTCAACACGCTTTGGTCGTCGTAAACCCTATTTTTTAATTGGAGCTATTTTAAGTTCATTTGCACTATTTTTTGTGCCTTACTCATCTACTTTGTGGATTGCTGCAGGTTTTCTATGGATTCTAGATGCGTCCATAAATATCAGTATGGAACCTTTCAGAGCTTTAGTTGCTGATAAGTTGCCAGATTCACAAAGATCATACGGATTTGTGCTACAAACTTTAATCATTGGTATTGGAACTTGGATTGCTTCAAATTTACCTTGGTTAGTAAATAAAATGGGATTTGAAGATAATGCTGCTCCTGGAGTTATTCCAGAATATGTAAAAATTGCATTTGGGATAGGAGCATTGATTTTTTTAATCAGTATACTTTATACCATCTTAACTACTAAAGAATATCCGCCAAAAGATTTAGAAGCCTTTAAGTCACAAAAAAAAGAAAATACTTTTTTCAAAGATTTATTTCACTCATTGGGACAAATGCCATCCACAATGAAAAAACTTGGAGTAATTCAGTTTTTTAGTTGGTTTGCTTTTTTTACCATGTGGAGTATGGCTACTCCGGCATTAACAGAACATATTTTTAAAGCACCTGCACCTAATAAGGAGGCTTTTGATTTTGCAATAGCAGGACAACAAGAAGCATTTGATACAGCAAACAAACTATTTCAGACAGCTTCTGATAAAGTAGGTTCTGCAATGGGTTTATACGGATTATCGTCAATGGCTTTTGCATTACTACTAACTTTTTATGCTGCTAAAAAAAGTGTGAATAGAAAATATGTTCATATGTTTTCTTTAGTAGCAGGAGGGCTAGGGTTTTTACTGATGGGGGTTATTAAAGATCAATCCATGCTTAATGTTTGTTTTTTACTAATAGGATTGTCATGGGGTAGTATATTATCAATGCCATATGCAATGCTTTCTAGTTCTGTTGATGAAAACAAAATGGGAATGATGATGGGATTATTCAATATGTTTATTGTAATTCCTCAAATCATAGCAGCATTAGGAGGGGTAAATAGTCTTTCAAGACTGTTTGGAGAAACTGCAATTGCGCCTATGTTATTAGCAGGTACATCACTTGTTTTGGCAGGATTTAGTAATTTTTTAATCACAGAAGAAAGAGTAATCAAAGGATAATGAATAAAAAAGCTTTCATATTTGATTTAGATGGTGTTATTGTCGATACGGCAAAATACCATTTTATGGCTTGGCAAAAATTAGCAGATAGTTTAGATATTTTGTTTACACCAGAACACAACGAAGAATTAAAAGGAGTTAGTCGTGTACGTTCACTTGAAATAATTTTAGGATTAGGGAATGTAACTGCAACAGAAGAAGAAAAACAAAACTGGTTAACTCAAAAAAATGAAGATTATCTATCATACATCGAAAAGATGGATGAATCTGAAATTTTACCAGATGTTAGAGAAACTTTAGAATTTATCAAAGAAAATGGTCAACATATTGCATTAGGATCGGCTAGCAAAAATGCAAGACCTATTCTTGAAAAAGTAGGACTATTGCATTTTTTTGATGTTATAGTAGACGGTAATGATGTTACAAATGCTAAACCAGATCCAGAAGTTTTTGTTAGAGCTTCAACACTGTTAGGTGTTAGTAATGAGAACGCGATTGTTTTCGAAGACTCAGTGGCTGGAATACAGGCAGCAAACATTGCAGGTATGCTAAGTATTGGAATTGGTGAAAAAAGTGTATTAAAGGAAGCTAAATATTGTTTCCCAAATTTTTTACACATGGATACCAGTTTCATCGAAACACTGATTAAAAATTAAGATTTAAGATTTAAAAAAATGAACCAAGATTATATTAAACCTGATAATTGGTCCATCATTGAGGAAGGATTTGATGCAGACAGAGTAAAATCATCTGAAAGTTTGTTCAGTATTGGTAACGGAGCCATGGGGCAGCGTGCGAATTTTGAAGAGGCCTATTCAGGTAAAACTTTTCAAGGAAGTTATATTGCTGGAATTTATTATCCAGATAAAACCAAAGTGGGATGGTGGAAAAACGGCTACCCCGAATATTTTGCTAAAGTACTAAACGCTCCCAATTGGATTGGAATAAATGTTGAGATAAATGGAGAAGATTTGGACTTAGCAAAATGCCAATCGATTAGTAATTTCCGTCGTGAGCTAAACATGCAAGAAGGAATTTATTATCGTTCGTTTGATGCAGTTTTGCAAAATGGAACAGAAATAACAGTTAATGTTACTCGATTTCTTTCTCTTGATATTGATGAATTAGGTGTTATTAGTTATCAAGTAACCTCAAAAAACAAAGATGCAAAAATTGTATTTAAACCATATTTAGATGCTGGTGTTCATAATGAAGATGCCAACTGGGAAGAAAAGTTTTGGGAACCTAAAGGTGTAAAGCATGGTGATAATAAAGCATTTGTTACTGCACGTACTTTTAAAACACATTTTACAGCAACTACTTTCATGCAAAACAGTATTTATGTAGATGGTGTTCTGCAAGAAGGCATAGCCGATGATGTTGAAGAAAGTATGGACAAAATTGCTTTTTCTTATGAAGTAAAGATTCAAAAAGGGCAAACTGCTTCAATCCAAAAATTTGGAGGTTATACAGTTTCATTTAATCACAAAGAAGAAGATTTGATTTCTTCTGCTCAAAAGGTAATTGAAAGAGCAACTACTCTTGGTTTTACAACACTAGTTGGAAATCAAAAACAAGCTTGGGCAAAAATTTGGGAAATGAGTGACATTACTATTGATGGTGATGTAAAAGCCCAACAAGGAATTCGTTTTAATATTTTTCAATTAAACCAAACTTATTTAGGCAAAGATTCTCGTTTGAATATTGGTCCAAAAGGATTCACTGGTGAAAAATACGGAGGATCA
>CAZMCP010000014.1:0-51794 GCA_964565035.1 uncultured Flavobacterium sp.
CGCACGATCGTTTCTTTTTGGAGCGTGTTTGCAACGAAATCATCGAATTGGACAACGGAAAAATATACCAATACAAAGGAAATTATTCCTATTATTTGGAGAAAAAAGAAGAGCGAATCGCTTCCGAAAACGCCAGTGTGGACAAAGCCAAAAACCTGTTCGTGAAAGAATTGGAATGGATGCGTCGCCAGCCTAAAGCGAGAACCACCAAATCAAAATCTCGTCAAGATGATTTTTATGTTATCAAAGAAAAAGCACAAAGTCGTCGTAAAGAAAATGTAGTTGAGCTCGAAATTAACATGGAGCGAATGGGGACCAAAATTATCGAGCTTCATAAAATCTCTAAAAAATTCAAAGACAAGATAATTCTAAATGATTTTAGTTTTGATTTCCAACGTGGTGAACGAATTGGTATCATTGGTAAAAACGGTACTGGCAAATCAACTTTTTTAAACTTACTTACTGGCACTATTCCTTTAGACAGTGGAAAAGTGATTAAAGGTGATACTATCAAAATTGGTTATTACACCCAAAGTGGTATCGACCCAAAACCAGGCCAACGTGTAATAGATATCATAAAAGAATATGGAGAATACATTCCATTAGCAAAAGGCAGAATTATTTCGGCGTCACAGCTATTAGAACGTTTCCTTTTTGACTCTAAAAAGCAATACGATTATGTAGAAAAATTGAGTGGTGGTGAACTAAAAAGGTTGTATTTATGTACCGTTTTAATTCAAAACCCAAACTTCCTAATTCTAGATGAGCCAACCAATGATTTGGACATTGTAACTTTAAATGTATTAGAAAGTTTCTTATTAGATTATCCTGGATGTCTGGTAGTAGTGTCTCACGACCGTTATTTTATGGACAAAATAGTTGACAATTTATTCGTTTTTAGAGGTCAAGGAGAAATAGAAAATTTCCCTGGAAATTATTCTGATTTTAGAGCCTATGAAGACAGCATCGAACCGGTAAAAGAAGAAACAAAAGAAAAAGTTAACTGGAAACAAAACAACCCAACAACGTCAGGCCTATCTTTTAACGAGCAAAAGGAATTTCAGAAAATTGAACGCGAAATCAAAGACTTGGAACAAAAGAAAAAAGAAATTGAAGGATTATTTTCAGATGGAAAAGTAACCGATGCAGATATTGAAAAGAAAGCCAACGAATTACAAAATATCATCAAAAAGATGGAGGAAAAAGAAGAGCGTTGGTTTGAGTTGAGTGCTAAAATGGAAGGATAAAAGTAATTTGTAAAAAGTGAATAGTAAACAACATTTTTAAATACTAATCACTTTTTACTATTCACTGTTAATTAAAATGTTACAACAAATAAAATCCTACCTAAAATTTCTAAAAAACTCCACTAATCAGCACGGAGTCCATTCTCCTTTTGTATTTAGTTTAGTGACCAAATGCTTTTATGATAAGACTAATTATCCTGAATATAAAATTTTAAAAAAATATAGAAACAGCTTACTTCAAAACAAAGATTACATAGAAGTAACCGATTTTGGGGCAGGCTCTAGAGTATTCAAATCAAACAAAAGACAAATTTCGGCTATTGCAAAAAATGCTGGTGTCTCTAAAAAAAGAGCCCAATTATTATTCCGAATTGTAAAATATTTTCAACCTGAAACCATTCTAGAGATTGGAACTTCACTAGGATTAGCTACAACTGCATTGTCTTTAGGAAATCAAAATACTAAAATTACTACATTAGAAGGTTGTCCAGAAACATTAAAAAAAGCGCAAACTCAATTTCAAAAATTCAATTTCAATAACATTGAATCGGTAAATACTGAATTTTCAAGTTATTTCACCAACTGCTCACTAAATCCTGAAAGCTGGAAAGTCATCTATTTTGACGGCAACCATTCTAAAAAGGCTACTTTAGAATATTTCGAATTATTACTTCCTACTATAACCAATGATGCTGTTTGGATTTTCGATGACATTCATTGGTCGCAAGACATGGAAGAAGCCTGGGAAATAATAAAAAATCATCCTAAAGTCAAAGTAACGATTGATACATTTCAATGGGGATTAGTTTTCTTTAGAAAAGAACAAGAAAAAGAGCATTTTACAATTAGAGTATAAATTATCAAATACAAATCTTAAAAATTGTAACAAATTTTTATTTTTATGTCTAATATGCCAAAGTTAAACTTCAAACTAAATGACCCATTCATTAATTGACATAAAAGACATTAAACGTGATTTCCAACTCGGAAGCGAAACTATAAACGTTTTAAAAGGTATTGATTTAAAAATCAATAAAGGAGAATATGTAGCATTAATGGGACCTTCAGGTTCTGGAAAATCTACGTTAATGAATCTTTTAGGGTGTTTAGATACGCCTACTTCTGGAACTTATATCTTAAACAACAAAGATGTAAGTCAAATGGTCGATGATGAATTGGCAGAAATACGTAATAAAGAAATTGGATTCGTTTTTCAAACTTTTAACTTATTGCCAAGAACAACTGCTCTTGACAATGTTGCACTACCAATGATTTATGCGGGTTTCTCAAAAACAGACAGAACAAATCGCGCTAAAGAAGTATTAAATCAAGTTGGTTTAGGCGATCGTATGGATCATCAACCCAATCAGCTTTCTGGAGGTCAACGTCAGCGTGTGGCGGTTGCAAGAGCCTTAGTAAACAAACCTTCAATTATTCTTGCCGATGAACCTACCGGGAACCTTGATAGTAAAACTTCTGTAGAAATCATGAGACTTTTTGACGAAATTCATGCAAATGGGAATACCGTAATTCTTGTAACTCACGAAGAAGATATTGCTCAACATGCCCATAGAATTATCCGTCTTAGAGACGGTCTTATCGAAAGTGACAATACAAATAAATAACAATTAACATTTTCTTATTAACTTTTTACATAAGAAAAAACTTAATTTTGACTCAATTAAATTAATTAAACTAAAAATGCTAAACAAATTTAAGTTTACTCTTGCTGCAGTAGTATTTTCAACTGTTGCATTTGCTCAAAATCAGCACCTGTGGAAAGAAGCCACTGGAAACGGTTACAAGTATAAATATGTGACTAATGACCCCACAAAAGCACGTTTTTACACACTAAAAAACGGCTTAACAGTTATTTTAAGTCCAACACAAAAAGATCCTAGAATTCAGGCCTACGTAGCTGTAAAAGCTGGTAGCAAAACTGATCCATCAACAAACACAGGATTAGCACATTACTTAGAACATATGTTATTTAAAGGAACAGATAAATATGGTTCTTTAGATTGGGCAAAAGAGCAAGTAGAATTGAGCAAAATTGATGGTTTATATGAGCAATACAACAAAACTACTGATGAAGCTCAACGTAAAGCAATTTATAAAAAAATAGATTCAATTTCAGGTGTAGCAAGTAAATATGCTATTGCTAATGAATACGATAAAATGATGAGCGCAATGGGAGCTCAAGGAACAAATGCTTTCACCTCTTTTGAACAAACAGTTTACACAGATGATGTTCCAAGTAGTTCAATCGATAAATATTTAGCAGTTCAGGCAGAACGTTTCCGTAATCCAGTTTTACGTATTTTCCATACAGAATTAGAAGCTGTTTATGAAGAAAAGAACCGTACTTTAGATAATGATGGTCGTAAAGTGTTTGAAACCTTATTTGCTAATTTATTTCAAAAACACAACTACGGTTTACAAACTACCATTGGAACAGTTGAACATTTAAAAAACCCTTCGTTAGTAGAGATTCGTAAGTATTTCAATAAATATTATGTTCCTAACAACATGGGTGTTATTTTGTCTGGTGATTTCAATCCGGATGAAATTATTGTGAAGATTGACAAGGCTTTTGGTGCAATGCAAAATAAACCAGTTGAAAAATATACTTTCCAACCAGAAAACCCAATTACAGCTCCAATTGTAAAAGAAATTGTAGGTCCAGACGCAGAAAGTTTAACAATTGGATATCGCTTACCAGGAAACAAAGACAAAGATGCTTTATTAGCTGATTTAGTTGGGCAAATTTTAACTAACGGAAAAGCAGGATTATTAGACTTAAACTTAGTTAAACAGCAAAAACTACTTAGAGCTAGCGCTTTCACGTATTCATTAATCGATCATGGAGTTCTTTATTTTTCGGCTGCTCCAACTAATGGTCAATCACTAGAAGAAGTAAAAACTTTAGTTTTAGCTGAAATAGAAAACTTGAAAAAAGGAAATTTTGATGACAATTTGATTCCATCAATTATCAATAACATCAAAAAATCTAAAATTTATGAAACTGAAAAATATTCAGACAGAGCAAGTATATTAATGGATGCCTTTACTTCTGAATTAGATTGGAAAGATCAAGTTGCTTATGTAAATGATTTATCAAAAATTAAAAAAGAAGACATCGTAGCCTTTGCAAATAAATATTTAGGAAATAACTATGTTGCAATTTTAAAACGTAAAGGAGAAGCTCCAAAATCAAATAAAATTGATAAACCTTCTATTACACCTGTTGAAACAAATGCTGATAAACAATCAAGCTTTGTAAAGATGGTTAATGAAATGCCTAGTACTCCAGCGCAACCAGTTTTCTTAGATTTCAACAAAGACATTGAAAAATCTAAAATTGGTAAAGCCGAAGTTTTATATGTAGCTAATAAAGACAACGACATTTTCCGTTTGAAATACCGCTATAAAATTGGTTCTTTAAATGATTTAAAACAATCTATTGCTTCTCAGTATATTCAGTTTTTAGGAACAGATAAAATGACTGCTGAGCAAATATCAAAAGAATTCTACAAAATTGCTTGTAGTTTCAACATTGGAACTGGTGAAGAATACACTACTGTAACAATTGAAGGACTTCAAGAAAACTTTGAAAAAGCAGTTAAATTATATGAAGAAGTTGTCAATGGAGTAAAAGCTGATGAAAATGCATTAAAAGCACTTAAAGCACGTATTGCTAAATCTCGTAAAGACTCTAAAGCTAATAAAGGAGCTATTCTTCAAGCATTGACAAGTTATGCACAGTATGGGCCTAAAAATAAATTCAATAATAATTTTTCTGACAAAGAATTAGAAGCAATGACTTCTCAAGAATTATTAGATCGTATCAAAAACTTAAACAATTACGAGCAAACTATTATTTATTATGGTCCGCAAAAATTAACAGATTTAGTTAGTAGACTAAAAACAATTCATACAGTACCTGCATCATTTGCTGTAGCACCTGCTACAAAAGAATTCAAACAAATAGCTCAAACATCCAATCAAGTTTTATTTACTGATTATGATATGGTTCAAGCTGAAACTCGTTGGATTAGAAATACTGAAAGTTATGATTCTAACAAATCGACAATAGTAAATGTTTTTAATAATTATTTTGGAGGAGGAATGGGGTCATTAGTATTTCAAACAATTAGAGAAAGTAAAGCTTTAGCATACAGTACTTATGGATATTATGTAGCTCCACAAAAAAAGGAACAACAATATTATATGTTAGGTTATGTAGGTAGTCAAGCTGATAAATTCAATGAAGCAACTGTAGCAATGAATGAATTATTAACGAAAATGCCAGAATTACCTAATAATTTAAGTTTAGCTAAAACAGGAGTGAAAAAAGATATTCAAACTGAGCGCATTACTCAAGACAATATTATTTTCACTTATCTAGCAAACAAACAATTAGGAGAAACTACAGATATTAGAAAGAAAATTTACAATTCTGTTGATGCTATCACTATGCAAGATGTACAAAATTTCCACAAAAACAATCTTTCCAGAAAACCATACACATATGCTATTGTAGCTTCAGAGAAAAAAGTTTCAATGGATGATATGAAAAAATTAGGCGAAGTGAAGAAAATTTCTTTAGAAGAACTTTTCGGATATTAATCTGTCTTACTAAAATTAATCTTATGAGAGACTGTTTGAAAAAGCAGTCTCTTATTTTTTTGAAATTGAAACAATCAATATTGAATCCTTTTAGTTTCTCTGATAATGTAATATATTTGAAACATTTATTCATAAAATGAAAAAAGTATTATTCGTTTTATTCCTTTTAGTTTGCTTTAACTTTTGTTTTTCACAAAATGAAATTCATAAATCGGCAACTAATACTTTTGTCCAAAACTTCAATAGCTATAATTTTGAAAGCATATTTCATTCCTTTTCAGAAAAAATGCAAAAAGCTAAAACTAAAGAATACTTTCTTGATTTTTTTTCAAGGATAAGAAATGAAAATGGAGCAATTTTAAATTTAGAGATTTTAAAGTATAAAGAAAATAAACAAAACACAACCCAAGGAATATATGATTCTCAGAATGAAAATGGTGAACTTACTATAAAAATCACCATTGACAAAACTGGCCAAATAGTTGGATTATATATATTTAAAAAGAAAATTTACATTTAAATGAAAGTATATACAAAAACTGGTGATAAAGGAACCACAGCTTTGTTTGGAGGAACTCGTGTACCTAAACACCATATCAGAATTGAAAGTTATGGCACTGTTGATGAATTAAATTCATATATAGGACTCATCCGTGACCAAGACATCAACACCTTATACAAAAATGTTTTAATCGAAGTACAAGATAGATTATTTACACTTGGTGCCATTTTAGCTACACCTCCTGAGAAAGAGGTTTTAAAAAACGGAGAAAAACGACTTCAAAATTTAGGAATTACTGAAGTAGATATTGAATACTTAGAAAAAGAAATTGACACAATGGAAGCCGATTTACCTCCTATGACACATTTTGTATTACCTGGAGGACACACCACAGTGTCATATTGTCATATTGCACGTTGTGTATGCCGTCGTGCTGAGCGTTTAGCAACACATTTACACGAAATAGAACCTACTGATGAGCTTGTTTTAAAATACTTAAACCGACTTTCTGACTACCTTTTTGTACTGGCACGAAAGTTGTCACATGATTTGCACGCTAATGAGGTACCATGGATACCTAGAAAATAGCTGTTGATTATAAGTTTTAATCCTTAAAAACTAAGACTAAACAATCAAAAAAAGACGTTCTTAAATTTAACTGAAAATAAATCAAAAAAAACTTGATTTTTTTTGTAGAAAAATTATATTTGCACAAATTAAAATTTTTACTGAGATGTATTGGACATTAGAATTAGCATCGTATTTGAGTGATGCTCCGTGGCCTGCTACTAAAGACGAATTAATCGACTACGCCATCAGAACTGGTGCACCTCTTGAGGTGGTAGAAAACTTACAATCTATCGAAGATGAAGGAGAAATTTACGAATCGATGGAGGAAATTTGGCCAGATTATCCAACAGACGAAGATTATCTTTGGAACGAGGATGAATATTAATAAAAAATAAAACCTACTAAAAAGTCTCTCTGGAGACTTTTTTTTTGGTTAATTTTACACACTTTTAAAAAAAATACTATGAGCTTCATAAACAGCATATTAAAGGTTTTTGTTGGAGATAAATCTGAAAAAGATGTAAAGGCGATACAACCTATTATAAATAAAATAAAATCATTTGAAGGAGCACTTTCGCAATTATCAAATGACCAGTTAAGAGCAAAAACAGCTGAATTTAAAGAAAAAATTAAACAAGCTCGCGCTGATAAAGACACAAAAATTGCCTCATTAAAACAGGATGTTGAAAACATTTCTGACGTTGACGCTAGAGAAGATGTTTATAATGAAATTGACAAGCTTGAAAAAGAAGCTTATGAAATTTCAGAGAAAACATTAAACGAAATTCTTCCAGAAGCATTTGCTGTAGTTAAAGAAACGGCTCGTCGTTTTAAAGAAAATACTGAAATAACAGTTGCTGCTACTCCAAAAGATTTAGAATTATCTGCTACAAAACCTTATATTTCAATACAAGGTGACAATGCTGTTTGGGCAAACTCATGGGACGCTGCAGGAAAAGCAATTACTTGGGACATGATCCACTATGATGTTCAGATGATTGGTGGTGTTGTATTGCATCAAGGTAAAATTGCCGAAATGCAAACAGGTGAAGGAAAAACATTAGTAGCAACATTACCTTTATACTTAAATGCACTTACAGGTAATGGTGTTCACTTAGTAACTGTGAATGACTATCTTGCAAAACGTGATAGTACATGGAAAGCTCCTTTGTTTGAATTCCACGGTTTAACTGTTGATTGTATCGACAATCACCAACCAAACTCAGACGCTCGTAAAAAAGCATATAATGCCGACATCACTTATGGAACGAATAATGAATTTGGTTTCGATTACCTACGTGATAACATGTCACATTCACCTAACGACTTAGTTCAACGCAAACATAACTTTGCCATTGTAGATGAGGTCGACTCAGTATTAATTGATGATGCTCGTACACCTTTAATTATTTCTGGTCAAGTTACCGATGGTGACCGTCACGAATTCAATGAATTAAGACCAAAAATCGAAGATTTAGTTGGAATTCAACGTCAATTAGCGAATGGATTTTTAGCTGAAGCAAAAAAATTAATTTCATCAGGTAATACTAAAGAAGGTGGTGTTCAATTACTACGTGCTCACCGTGCATTACCTAAAAACAAAGCTTTAATCAAATTCTTATCAGAAGAAGGAGTAAAACAATTACTTCAAAAAACTGAGAATGAATACATGCAAGATAACAACCGTAAAATGCCAATTATTGATGAGGCTTTATATTTTGTTATTGAAGAGAAAAACAATCAGGTAGAATTAACAGAAAGCGGAATCAAAGAATTATCAAAAACTACTGATGATAGATTTTTCGTTTTACCAGACATTGGAACTGAAATTGCTCGTATTGAAAAATTAAATCTTTCTAAAGAAGAAGAGGCTGAACAAAAAGAAGCATTATTTGCAGATTTTTCTGTAAAAAGTGAGCGTATACATACATTAACTCAATTATTGAAAGCATATACTTTATTCGAAAAAGATACTGAATATGTTATCATGGACAACAAAGTAATGATTGTTGATGAGCAAACTGGACGTATCATGGATGGTCGTCGTTACTCTGATGGATTACACCAAGCTATTGAAGCAAAAGAAAATGTAAAAATCGAAGATGCTACTCAAACTTACGCTACGATAACACTTCAAAATTACTTCCGTATGTACAACAAATTAGGAGGTATGACGGGTACAGCTGTAACTGAAGCGGGTGAGTTTTGGGAAATATACAAATTAGACGTAGTAGAAATTCCAACAAATAGAGGCATTGCACGTAAAGATAAAGAAGATTTAATTTACCGTTCTGTACGTGAAAAATTCAACGCTGTTGCAGAAGATGTTCAGCAATTAGTAAGCGAAGGTCGTCCAGTGTTAATTGGTACAACTTCGGTTGAAATATCAGAATTATTAAGCCGTATGCTTAAAATGAAAGGCATTCAGCACAATGTATTAAATGCAAAATTACATAAGCAAGAAGCACAAATCGTTGCCGAAGCTGGTAAACCAGGCGTAGTAACTATTGCAACAAACATGGCTGGTCGTGGTACCGATATTAAATTAACAGATGAAGTAAAAGCTGCTGGTGGTTTAGCCATCATTGGTACAGAACGTCACGATTCTCGTCGTGTAGACCGTCAGTTAAGAGGTCGTGCTGGTCGTCAAGGAGATCCAGGAAGCTCTCAATTTTATGTATCATTAGAAGATAACTTAATGCGTTTATTTGGTTCTGACCGAGTAGCAAAAGTTATGGATAGAATGGGCTTAAAAGAAGGTGAAGTTATCCAACACTCAATGATGACAAAATCTATCGAAAGAGCTCAAAAGAAAGTAGAAGAAAACAACTTTGGTGTTCGTAAACGTTTATTAGAATATGATGATGTAATGAACTCTCAACGTGAGGTGGTTTACAAACGTCGTCGTCATGCTTTACACGGAGAACGTTTAAAACTAGATATTGCAAATATGATTTACGATGTTTGTGATAACATTGTAGAGAAAAACAAATTATCTAAAGATTTTAAAAATTTCGAATTCGAATTAATTCGTTATTTATCAATAACATCTCCTGTTAGTGAAGCTGATTTTGGAAAATTATCTGATCAAGAAATTACAGGAAAAGTATACAAAGCAGCATCAGAATACTATCAAGCTAAAAACGAAAGAGATGCTAATGAAGCTTTACCTATTATTAAAAATATTTACGAGAATCCAAATAATCAATTCGAAAGAATCATTGTTCCTTTCTCTGATGGCATTAAATCGTTAAACGTTGTAACAGATTTAAAGAAAGCTTACGAAAGTCAAGGAAGACAATTAGTAGCTGACTTTGAAAAAAATATCACTCTTGCTATTGTTGATGAAGCATGGAAAAAGCATTTACGCAAAATGGACGAATTAAAACAGTCTGTTCAATTAGCAGTTCACGAACAAAAAGATCCATTATTGATTTATAAGTTCGAAGCTTTTAACTTATTCAAAAACATGTTAGATGGAATTAATAAAGAAGTAATTTCTTTCCTTTTTAAAGGAGATTTACCTCAACAAAACACTAACATTCAAGAAGCAGTTGAAGAAGTTCACCAAGAAAATTACATAGAAAGTAAAGATGAAGTGTTAAACATGGAAGAGCAAGCTGAACGTAACAGAGAAGCGATGCAAAATGCAGGTCAACCACAACACCACGTTACAGAAACTATTGTTCGTGATCAACCAAAGATTAACCGTAATGACAATGTGACTATTAAACATATTATGAGCGGTAAAACTGAAACAATGAAATTCAAAAAAGCTGAATCTCTTTTAGCTTCTGGTGAGTGGGTAATTGTACAAGAATAATATTTATCAAGTACTAATAAATAAAATCCCTAATTAAAAAACAATTAGGGATTTTATATTTGAAAAAAAATGAAATGAAAAAAACTATAACTCTACTACTATTATTTATTGGCTTTTACAATTACGCCCAAAACATTGAATCTTTAAAAACAAATGCAGAAAAAATATATGAATGCACTATAAAACAAGACTTTAATTGCATTTTGGATTTCTCATACCCAAAACTTTTTACCATTGCACCTAGAGAAACAATGTTAAAATTTCTTGAAAATAGCTTTGGTGGAAACCCTGACTTTAAAATTAAAATGATAACTGTTGAACCTAATTTTCAGTTTGGTGAAATCAAAAAGGTTGAAAATAAGACATTTTGTGTAATCAAACACAACAATGCAATGTCGATGACTTTCACAGAAAAAATTGAAACTCCAGAAATGTACATAAGTCTATTTAAAGAATCAATGAAAGCAAGTGATATAACTTTTGATGAAAAAACTAATTCAATAAATATTAAATTAATTTCAACCATGGTAGCTGTGGCAGATGACACAACAAATAATGAATGGAGATTTTTGAATGATGATAAAAGTGGTAAAATTTTCACAATGATTTTTAATGACAACATCAAAAAAGAATTAGGACTATAATTACGTTTTTAAAATTGATTTCAACCTGCCCTCTTTGCAATACACAAAGCTCTTTTTTCGAAGAAGTTCAAACTCGTATTTACTACAAATGCCCTGAGTGCAAGGGTATTTTTATGGATTCTTCACAGTACATGAGTTTTGAAAATGAAGAAAAACACTATCGCTTTCACAATAATGATGCAAACGATAAAGGATATCAAAACTTTGTATCTCCTATAACTAATAGAGTTCTAAATGATTTTATACCTAAAGATTCTGGATTGGATTTTGGGGCTGGAACAGGTTCTCCTATTACTAAAGTGCTTCGAGACAACACTTATCAGATTGATGAATACGATCCATACTTCCATAACAAGCTCGAATTATTAAAAACCAAATATAGTTACATTGCAAGTTGCGAAGTAGTAGAGCATTTTCATCATCCAAATAAAGAATTTGCCTTACTAAAGAATCTTTTATTAAAAGGAGGCAAGTTATACATCATGACGCATTTGTATAACCCTGAAATTGATTTTCCTTCATGGTATTATATAAAAGACCACACTCACGTTTTTTTATACCAAAAAGAAACAATGGAATGGATTGCTAATAAATTTGGTTTTACTTCAGTTGAAATAGAAAACAGATTAATTATTTTTACAAATTAAAAAAGCCTCTTAATGAGGCTTTTTTAATTATTTCTTTAGAAGAATTCTTAGTCCAAAAATTCCAACTATGAATATTCCTAATGCTGCAAAGGTCATGGTTAAATCCCTAATTGGTTTACCTGCCCAATCCATAAACAAAAACTTATGAAAAATAGCAAATGAATAACCTTCTACCCTATCACTATCAGTAATAAATGCTGCTAATCGAGAAGTAGCAGTTTCTATAAAAAGGGTTTTATTAACTTCTGATTCATAAGCAACTTTCACGACAGGCAATCTTTTATTCACAAACTCATATTCTCTATTTTTAAAATCTGTTATTAGAGCAGTTTCTTTTACAACTTCATTCTTACAAGATTTTTGAGAAAAATCATCAGACATTTCACAACAATTAGTCTTACTTTTTGAACTTACCTTTTCATTAAAATAATTAGCTAAAAAAACGGCATAATCAACATCCGTTTTAATTGAAGATTTTTTAGTCAATGAATTTACATAAACAACTTTATTATTTTCTCCTTCTGTAAATTCACCGCGATAAAAAAGAGTGTCCTTGAACTTAATAAGACCAATATTTTTGAAATCTTTACTTTCAATTAACTGATTCATCACTTCAGAATCCAAATCTTTCGATTTAAAATCTGGTTCATAAACCATTTTTTCAAATTGAATCGGATCCCATTTCTTTAATGCGTGATAACCTCCACTAAAAGCAAATAAAACTGTAAACAAAGCTAAAAACAATCCTGTCTGTCTATGATATTTTCTAAACTTTGATTGATTGTCTTCTGTTTTAACTTTTTTAAATTGTTTCCAAAAAAGTCCATAAATAACTATTCCTGAAACAGCCGAAAGTCCTATAACTGACAGTAAAAAAATCATTAAAATAATTCGCAAAGAGTTATTAGTTATAGCATCAAGAAACGACCAATTATGAAATACATCAAAAAACCAGATAAAAAATTGTCTTGATTTTGGGTTAAAAGTAGCCAACTTACTTGTCGTAGTTTCTACATAAATTTCCATTTGATCTTCTCTATCAAAGCTAACTTTATGAACGGGCAAATAACGATTTACATACTTATATTTCGAATTAAATTCAGTTATTTCTTCATTGTTAGAGATTTTTGTTTTCCAATCATCTAAAAAATATCTCGATAACCAATTCGCATATAATTTATCTCCGCTTTTAAGTTCGTTACCATCATTAGTATTAAAGTATAAAACTTGTCCATTCTTCAACTTGATTTGATAGTATTGCCCTTTATCAAACGAGATAATTCTAAAATTTTTAATCTCTTCAATTTTATTCTGATGTAAAACATCTTGTAACGTAACCTTAATTTCAAATGGCTTTATAATATTATCTACAAGTACCTCATTTTTAATTTGAGGCTTAAAAAAGTGAGCCATAAATGGATGCATAATTCCTGATAAACACCAAAATACCATCGGAATTATAGTTATAAACGCTAATGATCTATGCCATTTATAAATTTTTTGCTTTAGTTTTTTCTTCAGTTTTTCACCAAAACTTTTCTTTTTAGATTTTTCCATCATCCTTAATTCTTTTTAAGTGAAAGATTATACTGTAAACCAAAAACAAAGGTTCGTGGTGCTGCGGCAGTATACGTTGCAGGCGAACTCGCTGTATTTCCTTTAGTCACATTATATGCGTAAAGTTTATCGGTAAAGTTCATTGCATTTACAAAAAATTCAAATCTTTTCCATTGATAACCAACTCTTCCATTAAAAACATTGTATCCTTGATATTTAAAAGTATTGATTTGATCTTGATACCAACTTGAAACCATTTGCCATTCTACCGATGCTCTAAAATTAGGCATCCATTTAGGATAATAACTTAGTTCAGAATTTCCAGTCCATTTAGGAGCAGAAGGCATTTCGAAACCATTTAGATTCTTAACAGGATCTGATGGCTTATCTGATACTTTAAAATCAACAAAAATATGTTGAGCTGTTGTTCCTCCCAATCTCATTTTTAATTGAGGACAGACCATATAATTTACCGAAAACTCAACTCCTTTATGCAATGTTTTCCCTGCCGATTGATAATCGGTTGAATTATCGGGTTGACGAATGTTTAGCAATTCGTTTTTGCCTTCCATATAATAAAGAGAGTATTCGAAGTGTATTTTTTTATCTAACAAACTCAACCAACCTCCTACTTCGTAATTATTAAACTTTGCCGATTCAAGGTTATAATAAAACTCCGCAGGCTTTCCGCTTGTCCCTCCTGTTCCAGGTCTAGCTCTAAAAATAGAGGTAAGTGCTGGAGGAGCAAAACCTTGTGAGTAATTTGCATAAAACCCTGCAAAATTGAATGGATTATAATTGGCTCCAGCTTTAAAGGTAAATTGGTCGTATACCTTATCCCCTTCAGACTTATCAATATCATTTACATAGTCCAAACTCATATTATCATATCTAGCTCCAAGGGTAACGATAAAATTTTGAAAAGGTTTGAAATTCAACTGAGCAAAGCCAGCTTTGTTATAGATGTTTGCTTCATAATCTGAAAGACGAATATCAGGTCTAACAGCTACAATTTGATAATTGTTTACTGTTTGACCTCCTGGATTCAAATTGACCTTTAAATCTATTTGATATGCGTTATAATCTACAGGAGAATAATCAAACAAGCCTCCAATAACGAATGAACTATTTAAAAATTTAAAATTGTGATTGTGCTGTGCAAGCACTCCATAACTTTTAAAGTTATTAGAATTTATTTCTCCTTTAGCGGTAGTTTGTCCTTGTGTCCAACGAATTCCATACGAAGGATTTTGACCCAATTTATTATCTCTGGCAAACACTGTTACTGAAGAGCCTGAATTTTCGTCCCATTTTCCCTCAAAAGTTATTTTACTACGTAAAGCATTTGATTTTCGATACGTAAAGTCGGTAGTACTTTTATAGGTTCTATTATAAAAATCGGCTTCGTTTACAGATCCGCTCATGTCCGAATAATATTCACCGTAAAAAAAGGTTCCGTACAACTTTACCTTATCTGAAATAGTATAATCAATTCTAGCGTTAATATTATCCTTATTATAATCGGAAAAAGTCATCCAAGAATCACGCTGTGAACTAGACAATCCTGCAATATAAAAACCAACTTTACCTATTGTTGTTCCGCCTGCAGCCTGAAATCTTTTATAACCCCATTGATCAGCCTGAACACCAACTTTTAATTCTGGCTGAAAAGAAGGTTGCAACGATATTAAATTAATTGCTCCTCCAACAGCCTCAGGTCCATAAAGAGATGACACTGGTCCTTTTACCACTTCAATACTTTCTAAATTAAACTGGTTAATCTCTAACAAGGCATTGTGGTTAAAAATTCCCATTGGACGAATGGGTAATCCATCTTCTAAATATAAATAATACGGATTAGTGGTCATAGGTTGACGAATGGCCATCGAATGTTGCTCATTCCCTAAATTGACCATTAGAATTCCTGGTGTTTTGTTTATTATTTCATAAACGCTAACCGCTTTTGTTTCATTAATTGTTTTTGAAGATAATTTTGAAATTGCTACTGGCACTTCATTTTTCTTAGTTTGTGATCTGTTTGCCGTAACAACAATATCTTCTAAATGATTTGATTTGATAGAGTCTTTATGCATTGGGCTCTGACCATACATAATTTGCCCTAATACCAATAAGGCAAGGAATATTTTTTTCATTGTATTTAAATTATTGTCATAGAAATCTGCATTGAATAAATCAATGAGCAGTTTCCTGCTATTGTAAAAACAGCAGAAATAAAATTCATTAGTCAATAATTAAACTGTGGGAGGATGAAAAACAAGAATAGAATCTTGGTAAAAATACAAGTTTGAATATTCTGAATTCAATTTGCTTTCAGTCGAAAACTCTTGGTTTAAACTAAGTGAGTAATTTTTATCTTCAAAAAATAAAACTTCAAATTCATGATGAGCATTTTTTTTATCAGATGAAATTGGCGCTTCTTTTTCAGAAGCCTTTGCCAATTCTTTCATTAAGTGACATTTCCCGTTACAGGCCATTTTTGGCTTGTCTCTATTCACACAAAGCTCTTTTACAATATAATCGTAATTAATTATATATTCTAAACACGGGAATACTGGTTTTAGAATAAATAAAAACACGACGACGACAATTGCTTTTTTCACATTGCAAAAGTAATGTTCAAATAAATAAAAAAAGAATTTTTAAACTACTTTATACTTTGTCAGGTAAAATTTTTCCTGGATTCATAATATTGTTTGGATCAAAAATATACTTGATTTGTTCCATTAGCTCTAAATGAGATTTTGAAAATGCAATATCCATGTAGTTTTTTTGAACAAAACCTATCCCATGCTCTCCTGAAAGTGTTCCTTTTAAAGAAATTGTCAATTCAAAAATTTCACGAATTCCTTTAGGTACTTCCTTTTTCCAATTTTCATCACTCATATCACCTTTTACAATATTCACATGTAGGTTTCCGTCACCAGCGTGACCATAACAAACCGATTTGAATCCGTATTTATTGCCAATTTCTTTAATTCCTTTTAAAAGTTTAGGCAATTCATATCTAGGCACCACTGTATCTTCTTCCTTATAAATAGAATTTGCTTTCACAGCTTCGGCTACACCACGACGCATTCGCCATAAAGCATTTTTTTGATCTTCGGTATCTGCAAAAAGTATTTCATCGATTTCAAACTGCTCTACAACTTCCATAATTTTCTCTGCTTCGAGCATTAAAATTTCTGGATAATTGCCATCTACTTCAATTAATAAATGTGCCTGATGCTCCGGTTTTACATTTACAGAAATTCCATCAACATATTGCAAACTCCAATCGATTGCATCTCTTTCCATGAACTCTAACGCACTTGGAACAATTCCTGCTCTAAAAATTGTCGATACCGCTTCACAAGCTTGTTCTGCTTTATAAAAAGGAACCAACATTAGGACATTATGTGAATTTTTAGGCCAAAGTTTTAAAACAGCCTTAGTAACAACTCCCAATGTCCCTTCACTTCCAACCATTAACTGTGTCAAGTTATAACCGGTAGAATTTTTTAAAGTATTGGCACCAGTCCAAATAATTTCTCCGTTTGGCAAAACTACTTCAAGATTTAACACATAATCCTTAGTAACGCCATATTTTACAGCTCTTGCACCTCCAGAATTTTCAGCAATATTTCCTCCAATAAAACAACTTCCCATACTGCTTGGATCAACAGGATAAAACAACCCTTTCTGAGCAACTGCATCACGTAAAACTTGTGTAATTACTCCAGGTTCTGTAGTTACTTGAAGATTTTGTTCGTCAATTTCTAAAATTTTATTCATACGTTCCATCGACATACCAATACCTTGCAATAAACTTAATGCGCCACCACTTAAACCCGTTCTTCCTCCAATGGGAACAACTGCCAAATAATATTCATTAGCCAATTTCATTATTTCTGAAACTTCTTCAGTAGTAGCTGGTTTTACTACTACTCCAGGAGGAAAATTATAATCTTCGGTTTCATCGTGACCATAGTGTTTACGTATTTCTTCATCGGTAAAAACAAAAGAAGAACCAACAATTAATTCAAGTTTATTTATTATTTCGGGTGTGAATTGCATAATAGTTTATTTTAAACAAATTTAGCAAACTTAATAATAAAGAAAATAAAGCTTACAATAAAGTTACACTACTCGCCTCAATCTAAATAGCATACTTTTTTACTGTTCATTTCGAGAGCCTCAATGACCAGCAAAAAAAGATATAGCCAACAGCGGGAAAAAGCTTCTAAATAAATTTAAGTACAAAATACCAAAACATCAGTGTAAGAAACGAAAGTGGAATTCCAAAACCGATCATCATATTTGCCAACTTTGGTTTTAGTCCATAGTTTGAGGCAACGATAGCTCCTGTAATCATAGGTGCCATGGCTGATTCTAAAAGTGATACTTGCACTTCTAAACCATTTCCTTTTAATATGATTACATATAAAAGATAAAAGAAAGCAGGCGTTATAAATAATTTGAACAGTAATCCCAAAGTGAGAAATTTCCAGTGTTTACTTTTGCTATCGAATTCTAATTGCATTCCAACCGAAACAAGAGCAATTGGTGTAACCGTACTCCCTAATCTTTGAAAAACAGATTGTAATTCGGTTGGAAAATCGAGTTTAAAAACGTTTAAAAAACAAGAAATTACAAAAGCTATAAAAGGAGGAAAAAAGAGTATTTTTTTAAAAATTTCACTACTACTTGTCGTACTCCTTGAATACATCGTTGCCACCAATAATGCTAATGTTGAAACTACTACAAAAGAACCCGGTTGATCTACAATTATTGCAGTTTCAAGAGCTTTCTTGCCGTAGAGTGCTTCTATTACTGGAAAACCAACAAACGAAGTATTCCCCAGACCTGCAACAATTATTAAACAGCCAGTAAGTTTTTTGGACCAACCAAACATTTTAGAAAAGACTGAGAAAAACAAATAGGATAAAGCAAAACCTAACCACGCAATTCCTAGCGGGAATAATAGTTTAGAACTAATTTCTAGTTTTGGAATATAATATAAAGCAATTGCAGGAAGTGATATATAAATTACAAACTGATTGAGTGTTTTATAACTTAATGGCGGAAATGCAGTGTTTCTTTTGAGCACAAATCCCAAAATCATACAAACAAAAATGAGTATAATGTTATCCATAAAAAAAACTGAACTACAATATTACGAGGAACTCCCCTATTTTCAAGCTATTTACAATTTTTAACAAAATTTAATTTTACAATTTCAAAATTGTCATATATTTGCAATATATTTTATTACAGTTATGATAACCGGTAAGTTTGCCATTACAACTCATATTTTAACTCTTTTAGGGAAATTCCCAACAGAATTTATGGCTTCAGATTATATAGCTGGCAGCTTAAATATTCATCCTGTATTGGTTCGAAAAGAAATAGCAAACCTAAAAAAACACAATTTAGTAGAAAGCAAAGAAGGTAAAAATGGCGGTGTCAGACTATCTGTTTCTCCTTCCAAAATTACTTTAGAAGATATTTTTAAAATTACTTTTGATAAAGCAAGTTTGGGTTTTTCTAAAAATGAACCTAATCCTGAATGTCCCGTTGGAAAAAAAATCAATCACAATTTGGAAGATCTATACACTAATCTTAATCACACAATTAGTCAACAATTACAAAAGGTCACATTGGCTGAATTTGTTGAAAGATTTTAATCTATTTTTTTAATTTAAACTGTAACATTTTTTATAACAATTAAATATTTATACTATGAAAGTAGCAATTATTGGAGCCACAGGTTTTGTTGGTTCAGCAATTTTAAATGAGATTTCAAATAGAAATCATGAAATCACAGCCATTGCTAGGAATATCAAAGAAGAAGATATTAGAGCAAATTGGAAACAAGCAGATATTTTTAATACAGACGAATTGGCAAATGTCTTAAAAGGAAATGATGTTGTTATTAATGCCTACAATCCGGGATGGACAAATCCTAATATTTATGATGACTTTATTTCGGGATCTAAATCGATTCAAGAAGCAGTTAAAAAATCTGGGTTGAAAAGATTTATTACGATTGGTGGCGCTGGAAGCCTATTTGTAGCGCCAAACGTACAAGCCGTAGATACACCAGATTTCCCAAAAGAATTTCATGCAGGAGCATCGGCAGCTAGAGATTATTTAAACATTATTAAAGAAGAAAAAGATTTAGATTGGGCTTTTTTTAGTCCTGCTTTCGAAATGCATGCAGGAATAACAACCGGAAGAACAGGGAATTATCGATTAGGTTTAGAAAATCCAGTTTTTGATGAAAACAATAGAAGCATATTATCTGTCGAAGATTTAGCAGTAGTAATTGCAGATGAAACAGAAAATCCAAAACATCATCAAGTACGCTTTACAGCAGCATACTAATTATTAATTTCATATTACAAAACTGTACAATGTTTGATTCCTATTGAATGTTGTACAGTTTTTCTTTATTTTTACTTCATAAATCATCAATGTGTCTTTAAAAAAAATACATCCTTCGGCCTTAAAAGAAAATGATGGCATCGAACAACCTGAAGTCATCAGCTATAACTCTGTCCAGCAAATTCAGAAACTTAGACGAATACAACCTACTGCAGATGATTTAATTACAAGTATTACAAAAGGAGACAAAACTGCTTTAAGCAGAGCAATAACTTTAATTGAAAGTACCAATCCGGATCATATCGCCAAAGCAAATCAAGTAATTCAGGGATGTTTGCCTTATGCCAACAAATCAGTGAGAATTGGTATTACTGGTGTTCCTGGTGTTGGAAAATCAACTTTTATTGAGGCTTTTGGTACATATTTGACTTCCATTGGAAAAAAAGTAGCTGTTTTAGCTGTCGATCCAAGTTCATCAATTAGTCATGGAAGTATCTTAGGAGATAAGACTAGAATGGAAGAATTGGTAAAAGACGAAAATGCTTTTATTCGACCAAGTGCTTCAGGAGAAAGTTTGGGTGGAGTTGCTCGTAAAACACGAGAGAGTATCATACTTTGTGAAGCTAGTGGTTTTGATACAATTTTGATTGAGACTGTTGGTGTTGGTCAAAGTGAAACGGCAGTTCACAGCATGGTCGATTTCTTTTTACTGCTAAATTTGGCTGGAGCTGGCGATGAATTACAAGGTATTAAACGTGGTATTATGGAAATGGCTGATTTAATTGTCATCAACAAAGCTGATGGTGATAACATAACTAAGGCCAAACTTGCAAAAACTGAATTTAATAGAGCTTTACACATGTTTCCAATGAAAAATTCAGGATGGAATCCTAGCGTAACTACTTGTAGCGCAATTCAAAAAAAAGGCATTGACACTATATGGCAAACTATTGAAGAATATTTATCATTAGCTAGAGAAAATGGCTATTTTGACACTAAAAGAGCTAATCAAAATCAATACTGGTTATTAGAAACCATTAATGACCAATTAAAAAACCATTTTTACAACAATCCTGAAATCTATAATCTTCTTGAGTTAAACAAAAAAGCCGTGCAAAATAATGAAATATCACCTTTTGCAGCGGCTCAAGAGTTATTAAAAAAATACTTTAAGTAATTTTTGTCATACTTTTAGTGAATATACATTAATTCCTTTCGAATATTTACAAAGTACAATGTACCTTCTAACATTCCTGGAATTATTAAATGATCTCTAGAAACTGTTAAATCAGCAGGACCACCAATAAATTCAGGAAGCTTCATAACTGTCATTTTATGATTATTCAACAAATCTATAGAAACAAGAATTCCTTTTTTCTCCATAGCAACCCAGTTTGTAAAATATAAAACATCTTGATAAATGGTGATACCATCATAAAGACCTTCTAACTGAATTAATTGCGTAAATTTATTATCTTTTAAATTAATGTACCCTATTGTACCGTTTACTTTATTATTTGTTCCAAAACCGTTTACATATAATCTTGAAGCGCCTTTATCAGCATACAATCCATTAATCCCATCAATTGCTACATCAGTAGGAACTTCTTCAAATGATTTATTAGTTAAATTCACTTTAAAAAGTTTGCTTTTATCTGTAGCTGAAACATATAAAGTTGTTTTATCCCAAATAGCGATATCATTTAAGAACGATGTTTGAGGCACAAAATCTATTTCATATAACTTTTTTCCTGTTTTAGTATCAAATGCTACTACTCTATCAACATCAGCAACAAATAAAATATTATCTTCTATCGCTAATCCTTTAGGCGCATTTAAAATTTCTTGAAAAAAATTACTATCAATTACTTTTCCTGCTTTGTCAAGTCTCAATATTTTTCCATCACCATCTTTATCAGTAGGTCTCATTTTTACACCTATATCTGCAACATATAAAAATGAAGCATCTGATGCTACACTTTCTGGGTAATTAAAACCACCAACCTTATTTACTTCTTGGGCATTTGAACTATAAAAACCTAAGATTAAACCTAAAGCAACTAAAACATTTTTCATATTTCCAATTATCTATTATTAAAAAATGCCATACGGCATACTGTTGTTTAAAATTTATTTTTTTACAGAAAGTATATACTGTTCTAAATAACTCATTGCTGAATCAAGAGAATCCATCTTATTCGTTACTTTTGCTTGCAAAATACCTCCTTGAATTATTGACATGAATACTGAAACAAACTCTTTTTTATTAATATTGGCAATGATTTCTCCTTTTTCGATACCATTATTAATATGATTTAGTAAAGTTTCTTCCCAGAAATTATAAGCACTTTCTACTTTAGCTTTTAACAGTGGATGGGTATCATCTGCTTCAGTAGAAGTGTTCGTTATAGGACAACCTGTAATCAAAATTGAGTTCGTTAAAAAATTGCGGTAAGTTTCAGGGTATACTAAAAGCTTTTCAATAGATGAATCTTTAGTATCCATAATTCCTCTTATGTAATTCACTAACCTTTCAAAATTATAATCAAAGGCTGCAAGTGCAACTTGGTCTTTATTTTCGAAATTACCGTAAATGCTACCTTTGGTCAATCCAGTGGCTTCAATCAAATCATTAATAGAAGTTCCTGCATATCCTTTTGTATTAAAAATACATGCTGTTTTTTCTATTATATATTGCTTGGTACGGTCAGCTTTAGACATCTAACTACTTAATTTTGATGCAAATGTATAAAAAAAATACCGTTTGGTATTAAAAATTAAAAAAAGAAATAAAATTAAATCTATCAGATTATCAAAAAAGGGTGTTTTTCCTGTCACAGATTTGTGATATAAGCAATAATTTCGCAAGTAAATTAACATAAACAAAATGAAAACTAAAAGAAACGTCACTTTACTTGTAGCTTTAATGCTACAATTGTTAACCTCATGTGAACCTAAAAAGGACACTGATGTTGTAAAAATGCCACATAACATTATACCTGTTAATAAAGGAATAATGATGAAAGAAACCTATAAAAATGATGTTCAAAAAATAATTGAAAGAAATAGAGAAAATGGGACATACCAAGGAACTGAATTCGCTTGGATTGACTTAGACTCACTAAAGAATTACATCAAATTGTTAGATAAAGTATCTGAATTAAATAAAAAAGAGATCACTGGTGTGAGGATTTATTTTTCACAATATCCAAAAGTTGGAAATTACAGCAAGGATCAAATTGAAAAGTTAATCCCAGGAAGAGAAACTATTTTCTTTGCTCCAACAATGGCAGCAGCTCCAAGTGAAAAATCAAGAAGGTTTCCAATTTTAGAAAATGTACCATTTAGTATAAAAAATACTCGTGAAAATAAATTAAAAGGAGATTTTACGGTAATTACAAGACTACTAGGTAAAGGTGAACAAACGAAAGACACTTTACAAAAGCAAAGATTTTTAGAGGAACAAGAAACTAGTTTATTACTTAATGAAGTAGCCATGTTTCCTCCTCCAAAACAGTAACATGCAAATAATTTATGCCCCTTAAGAACATTACAACAGAAGACATTAAGTACTTAATAATAGTATTGCAATTTATAACAGCAATTATTGGAAGTATTTATTATTATAAATTTAAAAATACAGTATTAAAATATTTTTTAGTACTACTTTGGTATACAAGCATTAATGATGTGTTTGGTTTATTGTATCAAAGCTACAATAACGCTTCTAGCAATTATTTTATTTATAATATATATCAAATTATAAGGTTTATTATCATACTTTTTATTTATAAAGTATACATAGAAAGTAGAATTTCGAAAAAAATAATTTCTTTTTTTATTATTGCCTACTGTCTTTCTGTTGTAATCAACTTTTTTGTTGAATCTTTTTGGGATGAATATTTCTTAAATACGTTCATAATAGGCGCAACTTTTATTGCGATATCTGTTTTACTCTTTATGTTTGAAATTTTGCGAACCGAAAAAGTATTATACATATCTGAATCATTAATATTTTGGATAAGCTCTGCTTATTTGATTTATTTTGTTCCAAATATTCCTTTTTACATAGTAAGAAAGTACTATTCTGATTCAAATACTGTTCCTTATATTTTTATCGTCAATTATTTCTTACTTTTGAGCTATTATATAATTCATATTATTGGATTCATATGGAGCAAACCGGAAACGAAGGAGTAATATTTGCAACACTAGGTCTTGCAGGCTTATGTTTTGTTATAATTCTGCTGTTTCTAATTTTTCAAAAAAAGAAAAATATTTTAATCAATCGTCAAGTTGAAGCTCAAAAACAATTTGAAAAGGAACTAGTCGAATCACAAATCGAAATTAGAGAACAAACACTACGAAACATAAGTTGGGAATTACACGATAATATTGGTCAATTAATTACTTTGGCTAAAATTCAACTTCAAAAAATTAAAGATCAGGACACTATTGAATTAAACGAAAACTTAACCAACATCCTTAACGAAGTTAGAAGTTTATCTAAAGTTACAAATCCTGACTATGTTAGTAAAATTAGTCTTGAAGAAGCTGTAAAATTAGAAATTGATCGCTTTAATAGATTAAACTATATTGGAGCGTCATTAATAACAGAAGGAGATTCTTTCACTATTAATCCAAAATCAGAAACCATTATCTTTAGAATTCTACAAGAATTTTTTTCAAACACAATTAAGCATTCAAAAGCAACAAAATTGTCAGTTTCTATAAACTATCTTAAAGAAAACGACAAAAACAGAGTTGAAATTATAGCTAAAGATAACGGAAAAGGGTTCGACATTAATAGCACAAATGAAAGAGGTATTGGATTAATTAATATGAAAAAAAGAGGCCATTTAATTAATGCCGAAGTTAACATTGAATCAGAATTAAATATTGGTACCAGCCTTTCAATCAATTATCATCAAAACTAACCATGGAAAAATACTCTATTGCAATAATTGAAGATCATACTTTACTTTCTCAAGCGATTGCAGAAGTAATAAACAAATTTGATTTGTTTAAGGTAGATTTTTTATGCAAAAATGGAGCAGAACTAATCGAAAAACTCAAAACTAGTAGTGCCCCAAAAATAATTTTAATGGACGTTAACATGCCCATTATGAATGGGATTGAAACCACTAAATGGCTGAGCGAAAACTATCCTGATATTTATGTCATAGCTTTGACGGTTGAAGAAGACGAAAGTACAATACTAAAAATGATCAGAGCTGGAGCTAAAGGTTATCTTTTGAAAGATGTTGACAAAAAAACTTTAGAAATAGCACTTATAAAAACCATCGAAACTGGATTTTATCATTCAAATATTGTTGTAGATGTATTAGTAAACTCCATAACAGGTAAATCAAACACAAAAGAAGCTCTAAAAGATACTGAAATTGAATTTTTAAAACTTCTTTGTAGTGAAATGACTTATAAAGAAATAGCCAATAAAATGAATTTAAGTCCTAAAACTATAGATGGCTATCGTGATAATTTGTTTGTAAAACTAGATGTAAAAAACAGAATTGGACTTGTGATTTATGCCATAAAAAACAAGATTTTTACCTGCTAATCTTTAGTTTACTCATCGTATCGCTCCATTTCGCGATCGTAAAATTCACCTGCTAATGTAATTAAATGTTCCATTTCAGATTCTAATTCTTGCTCATCTTCATCGTCAAGCTCTTCTATAAACTCTACAGAATCATCTTTTAAGTTGATTAAAAAACGAGGATACTCTAGGTGAATGATAAAGATATCATCTGGAAAATCTGAATTATCTGCTAGTACAAATTTTGGTAACTCCATAGTTCTTATTATATATTATGAATTATTAGTTTTTTTGAAAGTTTATTAAAGCGAAGGTACAAAAATAATGCAGCGGCCGTTAAGCCAGATAGCAAACCTATCCAAACACCGATAGCCTTTAAATTAGTATACAATCCTAAATAAATTGAAATAGGAAATCCAATTATCCAATAAGCTACAAAGGTAATATACATTGGGATTTTCACATCCTGAATCCCTCTCAATGCGCCTAAAACTACCACTTGTATTCCGTCGGAAAGTTGAAAAACAGCTGCAATTAAAATTAAACTTGAGGCTATTGTTATGACTTCACTTGTTTGCAAAACATTTTCATTCACAAAAAACTGAGGTAAAATAGTATGAAGCAAAACAAATAATAATGCAAAAGTTCCTTGTACAATAATTGCTAATAAAAAAATTGATCTTGCTACAATACGTAATTTGATAAAATCTCCTATACCCTTTTGATTACCCACACGAACCATTCCAGCAACACTTAATCCTGAAACAAACATAAAAGTAAATGTAGCTAATGTTAAAGCGATTTGATTTGCCGCTTGACTTGTAGTACCTATTCTTCCACATAACCATATAGCTCCTGTAAACAATGCTACTTCAAAAAACATTTGCATAGCAGAAGGGAATCCTAAATTAATGATTTTTATACTCATTGCTTTTCCAATTCCTTTAATACTAAATCCGTCAAAGTAAGGTTTGAATTTTTCTCTAGATTTTAAAGCAAAATGCATGTAAATTACCATCACAATTCTAGAAATAACTGTTCCAACTGCTGCTCCTAACATTCCCATTTTAGGAAAAATCCAAACTCCATAAATCAAAACCACATTAAGGAATAAATGCACTACATTACAAAGCAAATTGGCCCACATGGCATATTTTGTTTCACTTTTGCCATCAGCAAATTGTTTGTATCCTTGAAATACAACTAAAGGAATTAATGAAAAAGCAACTAAATCTAAAAAAGGTCTTGCCATTTCAACCACCTCAGCAGGTTGTCCCATCAAAACTATAAGTGGTTTTGCAGCGTAAATAACTCCAAATAACACTAAACCAAGAATAGTACAAAGCACCAATCCGTGATGAAAAACACTTCTTCCTTTAACTAAACTATTCTCTCCATCTGCTTCTGCAATCAAAGGGGTAATTGCCGTCGAAAAACCAATTCCTAATGACATACCTATAAACACAAAACTATTAGCTAAAGAAACTGCCGCCAGCTCTGTTGGCCCTAAACGTCCAACCATAATATTGTCTACTATACTCACTAGGGTATGACCTAACATTCCTAATATAATTGGGTAAGCTAATTTTATGTTCTCTTTAAATTCTCTGGTGTATACAGAAAGTTTCATGGCAAAAAATTTTGGCAAAAATACAATAATTAAAAAGGAAATCGAGTTAACAGTATACCCAATTCTTTAATAAAAATTTTTATGAATTTATTTAAAACAAACTTATTACTACTGGTATTTTTTCTATGTTCAATATCCAATTACGGACAAAAAAAAGTAGGTGACATCCGCTTAGGCTATGGATTTAATGGCGGAATTCCCATCAAAGATTATGTTTTTGCTGCCGGAATTGATGGGCGTATACAATATGACATTACACTAAAGAGTTCATTAATTGGCACAACGGGTTATACCCATTATTTTAGCAATACAGTTTCTGATATTGCATACATTCCTGCAAAGGCCGGTTTTAAGTCACACATAGGAGATCAAATATACATCCTTGGTGAGCTAGGCGCAGCTTTTAGTACTACTGGTGAAGGAGTTTCTTTCTTATGGAATCCTGGAATAGGGGTAGCTACTAAACACATAGATATAAGCCTTCGTTATGAAAACGTAGGAAACTTCAACTCTGGTCAATTAGCTTTACGCTTGGCTTACGGTTATAAGCTATAATTAATCTTCTAATTGTTTTTTATACGCTGCAAAGTTTGCTTTAATCTTTTCATCTAGAGGCGGTTCGTTTACATCAACGTATTTTTGCATCTCTTCCCAAATAATTCTTCCAACCATATAACGCGCCATTTCCTTATCATCCGAAGGGATAATATACCATGGTGCGTTAGGTTTGGACGTTTTATTAATTGCTTCTTCATAGTATTTCATGTAGTCGTCCCAACGCTCACGTTCTTTTAAATCACCTGGAGAGAATTTCCAGTGATGTTCTTCTTCTTCTAAACGCTTTAACAAACGCTTGCGTTGCTCTTCTTTACTCATATAAAAAAAGAATTTCAGCACTATAGTCCCGTTTTGAGTAATATGCTTTTCGAAATTATTGATTTGTTCAAAACGATTCTCCCAAAATTCAGGAGTAATATCTTCTACTTTTTCAATTCCAGGAAGATATTCATTTAAAATATATTCAGGATGTACACGAGTTACTAGTACATTTTCATAATGCGTTCGGTTAAAAACTGCAAATTTTCCTTTTTCTGGCAGAGCCAAATAATGACGCCATAAATAATCATGTTCTAATTCGGTTGAATTGGGAGTCTTAAAACTATGCACCACTACCCCACGCGGATTAAATTCTTTAAAAACCTCACGAATCAAACTATCTTTTCCTGAAGTATCCATTCCCTGCAAACAAATTAAAACACCATAACGATTATGAGCATACATTATATCTTGCCATTCACTCAATGGTTTTTGTACTTCATCTAACATTTTCTCTTTTTCTTTATCTTTTAATGAAGTTTCTATTTCGGTAGGAAAATCAGATAACTTGAAAGGCTTAGTAATTTTAAAGTCTTGAGAATTAAAAGCTGTCATAGTTTTAAAGTATATTTGTTTGTATAGAAGTAAATATATGGAAAAAATTCAACTACTTGCCTTTTTGACTATCCAAGGCATTGGAGCCGCTTCAGGAATAGTATTTCACAACAACTCATTATTTATTGTAAGTGATAATTCTGGTTATTTATTTGAACAAAAACTAGATAAATCACCATTAATAAAACACACATTAGTCGGTGATGCTTCAGTAAATATTGAAAAAAAACGAAAACCAGATTTTGAAGCAATAACATTAAAAGAAAATGAACTTCACATTTTTGGTTCTGGATCTACTATAAACAGGAATAAAAAAGTTATTTACGACTTAAACACAAAAGATGTAAAAGAAATCGATTTTTCTCCTACTTATCAGGGATTAAAATCGAAATTTAAAATGTCTGATGATGATTTAAACATCGAAGGAGCATTATATATAAATGAGACTTTATTTTTATTTCAAAGAGGAAATGGTCTAACTGCTAAAAATGGAATATTCAAAATAAGTTCCAACAATCAAATGGAATTTACTCAAATATCATTACCAAAAATAAAACATGTAGAAACCAGTTTTACCGATGCTTTGCTAATTGAAAATAAAATTTATTTCTTGGCTGCCGCAGAAGATACGGTATCAACTTATGAAGATGGCGAAGTATTAGGAACTATAATGGGAATAATGAATCCTGAAACATTTGAAGTGGAAAAACACATTCAATTATCACCAACCCATAAACTCGAAGGTTTAACACTTTTTAAAAAACACGGAAACCAACTCACTTTTCTATTGTGTGAAGACAACGACACCGAAGATTTGAATGCTACCATATACAAGTTAACTCTAAATGTAAAACCTTAAAATAGAGAAACATGAATTCAGATTCTGATCATAAAATTTTTAGCTCTAGAATTTTAAATTATCCAGTAGAGATTGTATATGAAGCTTTCGCAAATCCTGAACATTTAAAAAATTGGTGGGGACCTGAAGGTTTTACAAATACAATACATGAATTTGATTTAAAACCAGGCGGAAAATGGATTCTTACCATGCATGGCCCCGAAAAAGGCAATTATGAAAACTCATCTGTTTTTAAAATTGTAGAGCCATATAAATTAATAGCTTGGACAAGGGTTTCACAACCTTATTTTGACATGGAAATAGGTTTTAAAAAAATTAATGATTCAGAAACTGAGATTTCATTTCTAATGACTTTTGATACCATTGAAGAATGTGAAAAAATCAGAAAGTTTGCTGAGCCAAAAAATGAAGAAAATTTTGATCGATTAGAAAAAGAAATTTTAAAAATAGTAAAGTAAACTAAACCGAACAATATCAAGGTGTTTTGCTAAACTTAAAAGCTAAACCTTGCAATAAAAAATATTTTTTTACAACCTTCCCAACCTTTTTATAAAAAATAGCCTCTTTACATATAAAGACCTTTATTGTGATAGACGAACAATTAATACAAGCCTGCCGAAAAATGCATCGAGACGCTCAGCGTAAGATGTATGAATTAATGGCACCCAAACTTTATCAGGTATGCAAACGCTATTTGAAAAAGGAAGAGGAAATAGAAGAAGTGCTTGCCGATGCTTTTGTAATCATTTTTACAAAAATTGATCAGCTAAAAGAAAATGCCGCTTTTTACAGTTGGGCAAAACGCATTACAGTGAATGAGTGCTTACATTTATTAAAGAAAAATGTGAACTTTAATTTGTATCTGGAAGAATCTAGTTTTAAAATTCAGCCTGAAGTAGCCCAAGATACAAGTTTGGAAGAGCAAGATGTATTAAAACTATTAAACTATATTCCAGAAGGTTGTAAAACCGTTTTCAATTTATTTGTCATAGAAGGCTATTCACATAAAGAAATTGCTGCAATGCTTAAAATTTCAGAAGGTACTTCAAAATCACAATTGAATGTAGCAAAAACCAAATTGAAAGATTTAGTGAATAATTTTTACTATCAAAACGCAAAGTAAGTAATGGAACATCAAGATAAAATATTCGAACAATTTAAAAAAGCTGCCGAAAACCAGGACAATCAAGATTTTCCTGGAATGGAAAAAGTTTGGTCCCGTGTAGATGCTAAACTCAATACAGAAGTTTTTAAAACACAAAAGAAAACCAATACTAATTGGAAAAAGTTTGCCGTTGCAGCTTCAGTTGTTGTAGGAAGTGTATTTGCTTTTCAGTTATGGAAGGAATTTGACACAACAAAAGAACCAATTCAAAATTCGGTTGTAGAATCTGTTCAGGAAGAAATCAATTCAGTTATAGCTGATGATTCCAGTGCAATCGTATCTACAGAAGAGCAAGTAATTAATAATAAGGAAAACGAAAAAATATTAGAACAACAAATAAACGGAACAAATCAGGTTGTGATTTCAGAAAACAAGCCTATTTCTAAAGATTCTATGCCAATAAGAGCCATGGCTGCTACTCCAGTATTAGAAGAAAAAAGAGCTGATGTTAACTCTGGTTTTTATGATGCTAATGCTGCAAAAAGTTCAGAGACTAAAGAAAGTGATTACAATATTAAACAAGAGCCTGCTAAATCAGTAACTCTAGGCAAAAAAGCACCACCATTAGTAGTTGTTGATGGAAAAGCTACTGACAAAAAAGTGTCTGACATTAAAAATTCTGATGATTTAGAAACCATTGTAGAACTTAAAGAACCATTATACATCATAAACGGGAAAGAATATTCCGAAAAGGAGCTTTTTGGACCAAATCCTACTTCACCCTATAATCCTTTAAACAAACAGGAAATTGAATCGATGTCAATTTACCAAGATGAAGAAGCCATAGAACTTTATGGAGACAAAGGGAAAAAAGGAGTTGTAGTCATTAAAACTAAATACGGAAAACCAGCTAATCTAAAGAAATAGCTAGAAAAATCAAGTACTAACATATTAAACTAACTATTATGAAAAGTGTAAAACTATTTTCATTAGCCATAACTATGCTCTTTTCTATCATAACTTTTGGACAAGAAGAAAGGGATTCTATTTTACCTGTCAAAAGAGATAAAGTTAGATTTTGTAATCTAAATAAAAATCTTGTTTTAATCGTAATCGATGGTCATTTTGCAAATGCTAAATTGCTTGAAATGATCAATCCAAACGACATTAAATCTGTTGAAGTTCTGAAAAAAGATCAAGCTAAAGCTAAATATGGTGAAAAAGTAGAGAATGGAGTAATCATCATCACTTCAAAACTAAGTAGGCAAAAGTTAAAAAAACTTCTAAAACAAACAGGAATTAAAAATATCCAAACCAAAAAATAAAGTACTAACATATTAAAAATTACTATTATGAAAAGTGTAAAACTATTTTCATTAGCCATAACTATGCTTATAAGTTTCGTGGCAATGGCACAAGAGAGAACGATAACAGGGATAGTATCTGACGCATCTGGTCCGTTACCTGGGGCTAATGTTGTTGTACAAGGAACAACAAGAGGAGTACAAACTGGCTTTGATGGAGCTTATAATATCAAAGCTAAAGAAGGAGAAAAACTAGTTTTTAGTTTCTTAGGAATGCAAGAAGAAATAAGAGTTGTGGGTAAATCAAACATCATTAATGTAAAAATGAAAGATGATTCTAAAAACCTACAAGAAGTTGTGGTAACAGCTGTGGGACTTTCACGAGAAGAAGGATATTATTCTTCAGCACCAAGGAGAACCAAAAAATCTAAAGCTGATAAGAATCAACTGCCTGGAAAAGTATCTGGCCTTGCAATAGCTTACGAACAAGATAACAAATTAGTTATTAAAGGAAAGAAAAACGATGAAAAAAAACCAATTTCTACAAATGACGAAGATTATGGGGTTTTTGTAGAAAATGAATTTGAAAGTCCAAAACAATCACCTCTTTCAACTTTCTCAATAGATGTTGATAATGCTTCATATACCAACATCCGTCGTTTTATAAATAATGGGCAACAAGTACCAAAAGATGCTGTTCGTGTGGAGGAAATGATGAATTTTTTCAAATACCAATATCCGCAACCTAAAGGAGAACATCCTTTTTCAATCACTACAAATTATAGTGATTGCCCTTGGAATCCTAAAAATAAATTGGTTCGAATTGGTTTACAAGGAAAAAACATTCCAACAGAAAACTTACCAAATTCAAACTTTGTTTTCTTGATTGATGTTTCTGGTTCTATGAGTGACGAAAACAAATTACCATTATTAAAACAATCAATGAAGATTTTAGTAAACGAATTACGTCCTGAAGATAAGGTCTCTATTGTGGTATATGCTGGAGCTGCAGGTTTGGTTTTACCTCCAACATCTGGCAACAAAAAAGAAACCATTATCAATGCATTAGATCAATTGCAAGCTGGCGGGAGCACTGCTGGTGGGGAAGGAATCAATTTAGCTTACAAAATTGCAATGGAAAACTTCATTAAAAACGGAAACAATCGTGTGATCTTAGCTACTGATGGAGATTTTAATGTAGGCGCTTCTTCTGATAATGATATGGAACGTTTAATAGAAGAAAAAAGAAAATCAGGAGTATTCTTAACTTGCTTGGGTTACGGAATGGGTAATTACAAAGACAGTAAAATGGAAACTTTGGCCAACAAAGGCAACGGAAACTATGCTTACATTGATAACATTCAAGAAGCCAATCGTTTTTTAAGTAAAGAGTTTAAAGGTTCGATGTTTGCTATTGCAAAAGATGTAAAAATTCAAATAGAATTCAATCCAAAGCACGTTCAATCATACCGATTAATTGGTTATGAAAACAGAAAATTAAGAGCCGAAGATTTTACCAATGATGCCATTGATGCTGGAGAATTAGGAAGTGGTCATACCGTAACAGCGCTATATGAGATCATTCCAACGGGAGTTAAAAGTGATTTCTTTAAAGAACCAACTGATTTAAAATATTCTCAGCCAAAGTCATCTGAAAATAATTATGCAGATGAGCTGGCAACAATCAAATTCAGATATAAAAAACCTGATGGAGATAAAAGTATAGAAATGGTCGAAGTTATCGATAATAAACCTCAAGCTTTTGAAGCTACTTCAGGAGATTTCAAATTTGCAACGGCAGTTGCTTGGTTCGGATTAAAATTAAGAGAATCTAAATTGATTCAAGAGAAAGCAATCCAAGATATCGTGAATTTGGCTAAAAAAGGATTGGCTAACGATACCGATGGTTATAAAGCGGAGTTGATAAGATTAATTGAAAGTAATAGTAGTTTATAATTTAAGTTAAGTTGTTTTAATTGTTTGGTTGCAAAAACCCTGAAAGGATTTCTTTCAGGGTTTTATTTTTATTTATCTGAATGTTTTTTTTCAAATTCTGCTGGATTCATTTTTGTTGTGTCCATCACTTTATTAACTCTGTTATATATTAATATACTTATTATTACAAAAATTAAAATTCCAACTAATATTTTTATACTTCTTGATTTCATCATTTCTAAATAATTAAATTAACAATTTCTACAAACTGATGATTGAACACAATCATAATACCAATCTGTTGCCTCTCCAGGTCCACAATTTATAGCTGCACTAAAAACCGCTTTTACTTTTCCCCAGAATGAACATCCTGTCATATTAACTGTTCCATTTGAATTTCTGTGACAGTCATCTCCATCGATTTGAACATTATCATAATTCTGCCTTTCTAATAAGTCAATATAATCAAGGACTAATTGCTCTCCATAATCAACCTCCATTTCTAGGCAAGCCGATAATAACTCTTCTTCGCTTATAGAAAAATTTTGCTGCTGATTTTTATTTAAAGTATTCAATTCCTCGGAATATTTAACCAATACTTTTAAATTTTCATCATTTTTAAATTTTTCAAATTGGAGATCTTTTAGAGATTCACTGTTGTTACATGAAGTTAAACTACAAATAAGAGCAATAATACTCACTAATAAACTAAATTTCTTCATTTTTTAATTGTTTTATTTTCCTACAAAAAAAATAAAAAAAAAATAAATAATCAAAATTTATAGAATTAACTATTCAAAGGTACTATCCTCTATCTCCTTTAAATCATTCATTTTCTTACGGGCTAAGAAACCTTTAATATCTTCAAAATGCTCTTTTACACGCTTGTGACCAAATTCAAAAACCTTAGTCACTAATCCATCAAGGAAATCACGATCGTGCGATACAAGAATTAAAGTACCGTCGAAATCTCTTAAAGCGTCTTTGATAATATCCTTAGTTTTCATATCCAAATGGTTTGTAGGCTCATCCAAAATCAAAACATTTACGGGTTCCAACAATAATTTAATCATTGCCAAACGTGTTTTCTCTCCTCCAGAAAGCACTTTCACTTTCTTTTGAATATCATCACCTTTAAACATGAATGCACCAAGAAGATTTTTAATTTGAGTACGAATATCACCTTCAGCGATTCTATCGATAGTTTCAAAAATAGTAGCCTCACCATCTAATAAAGATGCTTGATTTTGTGCAAAATAGCCAATTTGTGAATTATGACCAATTTCTAATTTACCACCATCAATATCTAATTCTTTCATAATAGCTTTAATCATGGTAGATTTACCTTCACCATTTTTACCTACAAAAGCTACTTTTTGTCCTCTTTCAATCACCATGTTTGCTTTTTGAAACACTACATGATCCCCGTAAGTTTTTGTTAATTCTTCAACAACTACTGGATATTGACCAGAACGAGGTGATGGTGGAAATTTTAGCTTAAGCGCTGATGTATCTACTTCATCCACCTCAACTAAAACTAATTTCTCTAACATACGTACACGCGACTGCACCTGTTCAGTTTTAGAGAAAGTACCTCTAAATCGCTCTATAAACGCTTGATTATCTGCAATAAACTTTTGTTGTTCGTCGTATGCTTTTTGCTGATGAATCCTTCTGTCTTTTCGCAACTCTAAATAATCTGAGTATTTAGCTTTGTAATCATAAATACGACCCATTGTAACTTCAATAGTACGATTAGTAATTGCATCAACAAATGCACGGTCGTGCGAAATTACCATTACTGCTTTTGCCGAATTCACTAAGAACTCTTCCAACCATTGAATACTCTCCATATCCAAGTGGTTTGTAGGCTCATCCAGCAAAATCAAATCTGGTTTCTTCAAAAGGATTTTAGCTAACTCTATTCGCATTCTCCATCCTCCAGAAAACTCTGAAGTTTTACGCGTAAAATCTTCACGCTCAAAACCTAAACCTTTTAATACTTTTTCGACCTCAGCTTCGTAATTTACCTCTTCAATTGAATAGTATTTTTCAGAAAGTTCTGAAACACGCTCAATTAACTTCATGTAATCATCACTTTCATAGTCAGTACGAATTGTCAATTGCTCATTGATTTCATCAATTTCTTTTTTCATTCCTAAAACACCTGCAAAAGCTTTAGATGTTTCTTCCATTACAGTACAATCGTCATTTAATAGCAAATGCTGAGGCAAATAAGCAATTACAGCATCACTTGGTGCGGATATTCCACCACGAGAAGGCTTATTTTCACCAGCAACTATTTTTAGAAGAGTCGATTTACCAGCTCCATTTTTACCCATAAGGGCAATTTTATCATTTTCATTAATAGCAAAAGTAACATCACTAAATAGAGTAGTACCGCCAAACTCAACAGCGATATCGTTTACTGTAATCATAATTCTTTTATTTAAGCATTTGATTATTGGTTAACCAAATTTTTGAAGGTGCAAAGATAGAATTAATGAACGGATTTGAAAACGAGAATTTATTTTAAAATACTTTTCAATTTTTCTTGATACTCTAAGTTATCATTTATACCAATGTGGTTTTGCCCTTCAAGTATGAAAAGGCTATCTTTTGACTTTAGAATTTTTTTTAATCTTTTAGAATTTTCAAGTGAAATTAATTGGTCTTTATCCCCATGAAAAAGATAAATAGGTGTTTTTATTTTACTTAAATTTTTATCAGTCTCAAAACGAAACTTCTTTAAAGGATTAGGAAAATATGGAACTCTCCCTTCTGTGAATTTTAAAAAATTATCAAATGGTGCCTTTAAAATCAAGAGATCGTTTTTTCTTATTGATGCTAAATAGGAAGCTGCTCCTGTACCAATTGAATAACCTATAATAATCTTCTTTTTATATTTTTTTGAAACAGTATCAAAAACTATTTGTACATCTTTTAAAACCTGTTCTTCATTTTCGATTTTTCCTTGACTTTTTCCAAAACTTCTATAATCTAAAATAAAAATATCATAACCTAAATCAGTATAGATTTTAGCTATTTTCCCCCATCTGTCTACTGCACCAGCATTACCATGAAGATAAAATATCAAACCTTTAGGAGCATTTGCTTTAAATAAAATTCCGTGTTGGTATTTCCCATCAAACGATTTTATTTTTACTTCTTCAAAATCATTTTCAAAATTGAACTTGTAATTTTCATCCAATTTATATTGAACAAAAACCATCTCTGTTTGATTAAAGTAAAAGTAACTTACATATATAAGATAAAGGAATCCAAAAATACCGAGAAAAGAAAGCAATAAAAACTTGAACTGTTTCATATGTATGATAAAACTTAAAAATACAAAAAAAGACTACTAATAGTAGTCTTAAAATATTTTGATCTTTTTGAGTATTAAATACTCATCTTAAACTCTTCAATTATTGGACTTGCTTTTACTAAATCAATTTTTTCAATAAAAACTTCAACAGCCTGACCTGCTGTCCCAAAACCAGCAATGAGCCCTGATTGTATATTGTTTTTTACTACTGTAGAAATTTCTGCAGATTCTAATTTTGATTGCAATGCCTGTGCTAAAATTTCACTGCCAGAAAATATTTTCATTAATGCCATACTACTTTATTTCAATTAATTTTTATTGGTCATCTTCCTCTTCATAATCATCTACTCCAAATAGAAATGGATCAATCATGATTTTATCTGCTAAGATTTCTATCCTTTCTGTTAATTGCGAAGCAAAAAATAATCGTTGCGTTTTATCAACACTCATTGATAATCTTTGTACAATTGGTTCTTGTCTTAATTTAAAAAGTTCGTCGGCATCGTCAACTACAAAAATTTTTATAGTATTCATATTGAAACCTGCACCAGAAAACATTGCGTTTATTTTATTAGGAGTTCCTATTAAAACATCCATTCCTGCTGAGATTATGTTTTTCTCTTCATCAATATCTGTTTTATCATTTACTCCAATAACTCTTAAATTTGAGTATTTCCCGAATTTTTCAAACATTTCGACTGTTTGCAAAACAGCCTCTTTATCTTTTACAATGATTAAAGCTCGAGTAGATTCTCCTATAGGTTTTTCTATTTTTTGAATTACAGTGTATACTATAGCCGTTGTTTTACCTTCTCCTTGCGGCATTACTACAACTGCATCTGCACCACTTTTTAAAGTACTCCAACAATCTGCCTGAATATCTGTTGGCTCAGTGATTCCATTTTCGATTAAAGCTTGCTGTAAGTCTTGATTTATTTTTTTTAATTGCATAGTTCTTTATTTAGATGCAAACAATTTGACATCATTTTCTGAAATTTCTGCGCCTCCTAGAATTATTAAACGTTCTACAACATTTCTTAATTCACGGATATTCCCTGTCCAATCGTATTCTTGTAATAATTTAATTGCTCCTTTAGAAAATAATTTCACTGCACTACCCTGTTCACCAGCAATTTTAGCTGCAAAATGCTCAATTAAGCTAGGAATATCATCTCTTCTATCATTTAATGCAGGAACTTTTATTAGTATTACCGCTAAACGATGGTATAAATCTTCTCGAAAACGACCTTCATCAATTTCCTTTTTTAAATCTTTATTAGTTGCTGCTACAACTCGAACATTTACTTTAATATCTTTATCTGCTCCTACTCTTTGAATTAAATTTTCTTGTAAAGCGCGTAAAACTTTAGCTTGTGCTGGCAAACTCATATCTCCTATTTCATCAAGAAAAATTGTTCCTCCATCTGCGGCTTCAAATTTTCCTGCTCTGTCTTTTACAGCAGATGTAAAAGCTCCTTTAATATGACCAAACAATTCACTCTCTATTAATTCAGATGGAATTGCAGCACAATTTACTTCTACAATTGGTCCAGCACTACGTTCACTTTTTTCATGAATTTGATGAGCTACTAGCTCTTTTCCAGTCCCATTAGGTCCAGTAATAAGCACTCTAGCTTCTGTGGGAGCAACTTTTTCTATCATATCCTTGATATGATTAATTGCCTCACTGTCACCAATCATTTCATAGTTCTTAGAAACTTTTTTCTTTAAAATCTTATTTTCAACAACAAGCTTTTTTCTATCTAAAGCATTACGAACCGTATTTAATAATCTATTTAAATCTGGCGGTTTAGAGATGTAATCAAAAGCTCCTAATCGCATGGTATTCACAGCAGTATCTAAATCACCATGACCAGATATCATTACCATTGGAATTTCGGGTTTAATTTTTTTAATTGCTTCTAAAACTTCAACACCATCCATTTTAGGCATTTTAATATCACACAAAATTAAATCATAATCTTCATTTGTGGCTTTTTCAAGACCTTTAATGCCATCTTCAGCTTCATCAACTTTATATGTTTCGCTTTCTTCTGATAGAATTTTAACTAATACTCTTCGAATATCCGCTTCGTCTTCTATAATTAATATTTTTGACATTTATTTTCTAATTTGAGTATAAAGATAAAAAGACAAAAGGATTTAAAGACAAAAATCTTTACATCCTTTTAATCTTAAAACGTTTAATACTTGATTAATATTTTAACCATTTATATAATTCTTTCCAAGTAGGTTTTTTACCATACATTAAAATACCTACACGATAAATTTTTGAAGCAAACCAAACTACACCTAAAAAAGTTCCAAATAACAAGACAATTGATACTACTAATTGCCATACAGGCACTCCAAAAGGAATTCGCATCAACATTACAATTGGTGAAGTCAATGGAATCATTGAAAATACAGTCGCTACTGTTCCATGAGGATCATTCATTACCGTAAAAAACCCAACATAAACACCTAACATTAATGGCATAATGATTGGTAATAAAAATTGCTGGGAATCAGTTTCTGAATCAACGGCTGCTCCAATAGCTGCATAAAGTGAACTGTATAGAAAATAACCTCCAATAAAATAAAATACAAAACTTATTATTATTGTAATGATAGGCAGATTTTTTAACTCGTTAAGATATCCTGCAATTTCTGAATATTTGTCTACATTTTGAGAAGCTGCATTTAATACTGCTTGTTGATTTGTCATTGACTGTGAAGCTAAATCGGCTCCAAAAATAGTACTCGCTATGAAGAAAATTAATGTTCCTACAATAGCCCAAATTACAAATTGAAGTATTCCTGCTAATGAATTTCCAATAATTTTACCCATCATTAACTGATAAGGTTTTACTGACGAAATAATAATTTCTATAATACGTGACGTTTTTTCTTCAATAACACTTCGCATTACAAAATTACCGTATATAATAATAAACATCATTATCAAATACCCAAACAAGAAACCTAATATAACCTTCATTAAATTGGCTCCTTTCACGCTTGTTTCTCCTGAATACTTAGATAATTTTAAGTTTGATTCAACTTTAGAATTTTCAACTTTAGAAACATCAATTCCATTAATTTTTAAATTATCTTTTGTTAGAGTAGAATCGATTACTTTTTCAACTTTATATATAAATTCGGAAGTTGCGCTTTCATCAGAAATATATTCAACCTTATCTTTTAGCTCCTGAATATTAGCTACTTTTGGAACAACCAATAAACCTTCGTAGCTTTTATTTGCTGTTTCTTTTGCATTCTTGTAAGGCATCGCAGATAAATCTACAAAAGTAAACTCTTTATCTGAAATCAAATTTTTCTTTAATAATGAAGCACTGTCGTAAACTGCTATTTTAGTTGCTTGATCTTTATTTATACTTGAAAGATATCCAATTAAAAAAGACATTCCAAGAAATAATAATGGACTTAAGAAAGTCATTACGATAAATGATTTATTACGCACTTTGGCAATAAATTCTCTTTTTATGATTAATGCTAAAACTCCCATTATTTTTTATTTGTAACTGTTTGTATAAAAATATCATTAACACTTGGAATCATTTCAGTAAAATGAGTCACCTGACCATTTTTAGTTAAAATTGACAATAATTCGTTTTGTGTTGCACCGCCTAAATCAATCTCTAGTTTTAAATCATCATTTAAAGACTTAAAATTAGTTTGCCCAACAGTGAATTTTTGTGTCAAATCATACATTAATCCCTCAACATTATTTGAAACTATCCCCACCTGAAATTTGTGTGTGCGGTATTGACGTTTCACATCTACTAATTTCCCTTCAATTAGTTTATTAGACTTATGAATTAGAGCTATATAATCACACATTTCTTCAACACTTTCCATTCTGTGTGTTGAAAAAATCACTGATGTCCCCTTTTTATTTAACTCTATAATTTCATCTTTAATTAGATTAGCATTAACTGGGTCAAATCCCGAAAATGGTTCATCAAGAATTAATAATTTTGGTTCGTGTAAAATGGTTACAATAAATTGAATTTTTTGGGCCATCCCTTTAGAAAGTTCTTGGATTTTTTTGTTCCACCAACCTTCAATTTCAAATTTTTCAAACCAATATTTCAATTGTTTTTGAGCATCAGCCTTTGACATCCCTTTTAATTGTGCCAAATAAAGAGCCTGCTCTCCTACTTTCATTGTTTTATACAAACCTCGTTCTTCAGGCATGTACCCAATAACGGAGACATGGTTTGGCGCTAATTTTTCTCCATCCAAAATTACCTCACCAGAATCTGGCATAGTAATTTGATTGATAATACGAATTAATGATGTTTTTCCAGCTCCATTAGGACCTAAAAGCCCATAAATACTGCCTTTAGGCACTTCTAGCGAAACTGAATTTAATGCTGTGTAATCACCGTATTGTTTAACTACGTTTTTTACTTCAAGTATGTTACTCATTAGAAATGATAGATTTTTATAAAATAAGTATTTCTGTTACTATAAAATTAGATGCAAATAGGTTGAAAATGTTACAAAAAAATCCCACAATCTTGTGGGATCCTTATTTGATATTCACTTAAATTATGAAAACATATCTTTTACCTTTTCAAAAAAAGACTTTTCCGACTTTTCTGGTTTTGGAATAAAGTTAGCATCTTCTAAATTACTTTCGAAGAATTTCTTTTGCTCTTTAGATAAATTTTTTGGTGTCCAAACATTAACATGTACCAATAAATCTCCACTTCCATAGCTATTTAAGCTTGGTATTCCTTTTCCTTTTAAGCGAAGTATTTTTCCAGATTGAATTCCTTCTTCAAGCTTAATACGCACCTTACCATTTACCGCCTCAATTTCTTTTGAAGCTCCTAAAACAGCTTCTGGATAACTTATATATAAATCGTAATGAAGATTTTCTCCCTCACGTTTTAAAAATTCGTGTTCAATTTCTTCAATAGCAACAATTAAATCGCCTGCAATACCATTTCCTGGCGCATCGTTTCCTTTTCCAGAAACTTTAAGCTGCATACCATCTACAACACCTGCAGGAATTTTGATTGATACTGTATCTTCTTCAGTAATCATTCCATGAGCATCTGCTTCATTTGGTTTTTTGTCTATAGATTGACCAATACCGCCACATGTAGGACACGTAGTTGCAGTTTGCATGCGACCTAGAATTGTATTAGTAACACGCATTACCTGACCTTGACCGTTACATGTACCACAAGTTTTATATGTTACACCAGGGGCCTGAACTTTACGTTTTACTTTAACCTTCTTTTCAACTCCATTAGCAATTTCTTCCAAAGTTAATTTGACTTTAATTCTCAAATTACTCCCTTTAGCACGTCGTTGACCTCCGCCACCTCCTCCAAAGCCTCCGAAACCACCTCCAAAAGCACTTCCAAAAATATCTCCAAATTGACTAAAGATATCGTCCATATTCATGTGACCAGCTCCACCAAAACCACCAGCTCCATCAAATGCTGCATGACCATACTGATCATAACGAGCACGCTTATTTGCATCACTCAAGACCTCATAAGCTTCAGCAGCTTGTTTGAAATTTTCTTCTGCTTGTTTGTCACCAGGATTTTTGTCAGGATGAAATTCAATAGCTTTCTTTCGATATGCTTTTTTAATTTCGGCTTCTGTAGCTCCTTTACTAATCCCTAATATTTCGTAATAATCTTTTTTGCTCATAACTTTTATCCTTGACTTTACTCAGGATGACAATTTAATATTAATTACCAATAACAACTTTAGGAAAACGAATAATCTTATCTCCTAGTTTATATCCTTTTTCTACTACATCAACAATCTTACCTTTTAGCTCATCACCTGCTGGGATTTGAGTAATAGCTTCTGCAAAATCAGCATCAAAAGCATCACCTTGTTTAATTTCAACTTCTTCTAAACCTTTCGAAATCAAGGTTGATTTTAGTTTTTCTTGAATTAATTCAACACCTTTTACTAAAGCCTCATCCTCAGATTTTGAAATTTGAACCCATGCTCTGTCAAAATCGTCTAAAACAGGTAACATTGCTTGTAAAACCTCTTGTCCAGCAGTTTTAAAAAGTTCAATTCTTTCTTTAGATGTACGTTTTTTATAATTCTCAAATTCTGCAAATAAACGCAAAAACTTATCTTTTTCTGCTGCTAACTCTTGGGTTAATTTTTCTTCCACAGTCATTTCTGGTGCAGTTTCTTGATTTTGCTCCTGATTTATTTCTTGGTTAGTTTCATTCAATTCTTGCTCCATCTCTTTATTCATGGTATTCATAGATTAATTCTTTATGAAAATTATTTTCTCAATAATCGATTGCAAATGTACTGCCAAAGGTTTAAAAATGCCAAATTGTCATTAATATTTTTATGTAAAGCTTGTAAAGACAGATTATAATAAGTAACTTAGTGACAGTCAAATTTTTAAAAAAAGACACTATGAAAAAGACCATAATTTGTGTTACTCTATTTTTCAGCGCTTTCTTTTTATCGTGTAAGAAAGAAAAAAATGAAACGGAAGTTATAGAAGAACCTATCGAAATCACAAATGCTATTGGCACTAAGTTTAATGTTGACACAAAAGAATCAGTGATTAATTGGACTGGTTTTAAACTTACTGGAAAACACAATGGTACAATTCATTTAAAAGAAGGTTTTATAAGTTTAAAAGACAGCGTTATTACTGCCGGTAACTTTTTTATTGATATGAATACAATAACGGTCACCGATTTAAAAGCTGGTGATGGTAAAGAAGATTTAGAAAATCATTTGAAAGGAACTGGTGAAAATGAGAAAAAAGATCACTTTTTTAATGTAAAAAAATACCCTACTAGCGATTTCAAAATTAGTAAAGTAGAGAAAAATGGAGAAAAATTTATTGTATATGGTAATCTTTCTATTAAAGGAGTCACTAAAGCTGTAAATTTTCCTGCAACAATTAAAGTGTTAGATGATGAAATATCTTTGAACAGTGAACCTTTGAGACTTAATCGAACATTTTGGAATGTAAATTATGCTTCAAAATCTATTTTTGCTGACATTGGAGATAAATTCATTTCAGATGAAATTGAAGTACAGGTTTATGTAAAAGCTAAAAAATAATTTATTTATCTAATATTTCCTCTAAAGCTTGTCGGATATAATTGAATTTAAATTCGAATCCTTCTGCTTGAATTTTTGAAGAACTAACATTTTGACTTTCTGTTAGTAATAAATGCATTTCACCTAAAATAAGTTTAAGTGTAAATTTAGGAATATTTGGCAAAAGTAAAGGTACATCACATACCTCTGCTATTTCAGATGTTAGTGCTTTATTCGTAATGGGATTGGGAGCAACTGCGTTATAAACTCCATCTAGTTTTTTATTTATAGCAAATAAAAACATAGCAGCTAAATCTTTTATATGAATCCAAGATTGCATTTGTTTACCAGAACCAAAAGGAGCCCCCATAGCCATTCTAATAGGTTTAATCATTTGAGACAATGCACCACCATCTTTAGACAAAACTAATCCAATTCTAAATTTACATACCTTTATTCCTAATCGTTCTATTTGATTAATAGAATCTTCCCATTTTAAAGTGACTTTGCTTAAAAAAGTATCTTTAAAATCAGTAAACTCTTCAGTATAAAGATAATTAAGATCACTTGGATAAATACCAATAGCTGACGCCGATATAACCTGATTCACACTGTGAGGGTTATGTTTTAAAGTATTGTATAAAAGATTAGCAGAAAGAATTCTACTTTCTAGAATTGTTTCTTTGTTCTTGGGCGTCCATCTTTGCGCAATAGTAGAGCCTGCAAGGTTAATAATTACATCAACTCCTATTAAGCAATTTTCATCTATAACTCCAGCCTCAGGATTCCAATAAAAACCATTGTAATTAGGTTGGGATTGAATTTTATTTTTGGAAGTAGTGAGGTAGTTTATTTTTACACCATTTTGCAAAAGTAAATCCACAACACTTTTACCAACTAAACCAGTTGCACCTGTAATTAAAACTTTCATAGCTTGGGACTTTTCTTTCAAATTTACAGAAAGATTGTCATAACTATTTCCTAATTGTAGGTATTTTAACTTTTATGTGTTTATTTCTTAACACGAATAGTCCATTCAAACTCCATTACAGAAACTTGATCACCTTTTTCATCGGTACCAATAGATTTCATCCAAAAAGTTTGCCCCTCACCCGTTTCGATGGTATTTTTTATTGCCTCAGTAATCAAATGACCATCCATACAAGTGAATGTTATTCTACCAGTAGCTTTTTTTGTAAAAGTCCCTTTATTGTTAGCCACCAACATTGAAATACTTTTACCACTATCTTTTATTTGTTTCATTACCAAAGCACCTGTAGTCAACTCGGCAGCCATGGCTTGAACAGCAAAATACATAGAGTTAAATGGATTTTGATTAAACCAACGATGCTTAACCGAAGCTATACATTTTGTATCCTCAATAACTTTAACACGAACACCAGACCAAAAAGCTGATGGTAATTTGAAAAATAAAAAAGTGTTCAATTTTGCAGGTGTAAACTTCATAACGCTATATTTTTCGCTAATCTACAAAAAAATACTATGCGTGCCTAATATTTTAATTTGTTAATTTTATGTTAAAATTAATTACTTTGTTTTGCATAGTACCTGTTTTTTACCTTATCTTTGTATAAGAAATTAATAAGCTAAAGAAAGTATTATAGGATTTCAAAAATAAAAACATCATTAATCAAATAAAAACAATCAATCATGGAAACACTAACTATCACAAAACACGAAAAAAACTATTCATCATTAGTACACTTAAGTGCATTTACAAAATTTATAATTCCTCTAGGTAATTATATAGTACCATTCATTTTATGGTCTACAAAAAAGAAAGAATCATCATTTATTGATTATAATGGAAAACAAATTCTAAACTTTCAATTGAGTATTTTAATGTACAGTATATTTTTAGGCATTTTAGCTATTCCTACAATAATAGGATCTGTATTAAGTAATTTTACTTGGTCAGAACTACAAAGCGGAAACATAGTTTTAGACAATATACAAATCAACAACTTAATTGGCTTAGGCGTTTTTGGAGTTATTTGTGGGGCATTATTTGTTGTGCTTAAAGTAGTAGAGTTTTTCTATATAATTTATGGAGCAATTAAAGCTAATGAAGGAGAATATTTCAAATACCCTCTTACAATTAACTTTATAAAATAAGTAAAGTTTCAATCATCAATCAATCAATCATCAATCAATCATCAATCAAAAAATGAACAGTTTAACAACAAAAAAGGAAATCTTATGAACATTGAGAACACAAAAGCTCAGATGCGCAAAGGAGTTTTAGAGTTCTGCATCTTATCAGTACTGAAAGAAAAAGATGCCTATACTTCAGAAATTCTTGACACTCTGAAAAATGCAAAGTTACTTGTAGTAGAAGGAACAGTATACCCACTATTAACAAGATTAAAAAACGACGGTTTATTAACTTACCGTTGGGAAGAATCAACATCAGGTCCACCAAGAAAGTATTATGGATTAACCGAAGAAGGACATGATTTTTTAAAAGAATTAAACGTTACCTGGAACGAACTAGCCGGGGCTGTAAACACAATAACATCACAAAACTAAAAGCTATGAACAAGACAGTAAATATGAATCTAGGAGGCTTCTTTTTCCATATCGATGAAGATGCTTATCAAAAATTGAATCGCTATTTTGATGCGATCCGTGGGTCTCTTTCTACAGAGGGACGTGACGAAATCATGAACGATATTGAAAGTAGAGTTTCAGAATTATTTTCTGAAAAATTAGCAAACAGCAAACAAGTTCTTAGCCTTAAAGATGTAGACGATGTTATTGCTATTATGGGACAACCTGAAGATTATAAAATCGAAGATGGTTCTACCACAAGTCAAACAAGTTATACGTATACTGGAAAATCTAAAAAATTATACCGTGATAAAGATTCTGGAGTAATAGCAGGTGTATGTTCTGGTTTAGGTCATTACTTTGGAGTAGATCCAGTATGGATTAGAATCGTCTTAGTATTATTAGTTTTTGCTGGTTTTGGTACAGGTTTATTAGCCTATTTAATTTTATGGATTGTAACACCAGAAGCTGTTACTACTTCAGAAAAACTAGAAATGAGAGGCGAACCTATTACAATTTCTAATATCGAGAAAAAAGTAAAGGAAGAATTCGAGTCGGTTTCTGAAAAATTTAAAAGTGCCGACTATACCCAAATGGGCGAAAACGTAAAATATGGAGCACAACGCGTGGGAAATACGCTTGGTGATATTATTGTTAGCATTATGAAAGTTTTTGCAAAATTTATTGGTGCAATCATGATATTCATAGGTAGTGTTACAATTATTAGCCTATTAATTAGCTTAATAACTTTAGGTTCAACATCTAACTTAAGCATGCCTTGGTTAGATTATTTTAGCACATTTAATTACACGAATACTTCGTTGTGGTTAATCGCTTTCATGTTCTTTTTAGCTATTGGTATTCCTTTCTTCTTATTAATTCTTTTAGGATTAAAAATACTAGTACCTCATTTAAAATCTATTGGGACTATTGCAAAATATACATTGTTAGCATTATGGATTTTATCTGTTGGAGTATTAATTACACTAGGAGTTCGCCAAGCATCAGAAATTGCATTTGAAAACAAAGTAGTGACTAAAGAAATAATAAATTTAAAACCTACAGATACTTTAGAAATCAAATTTAAAAACAACGATTATTTTAATAAACACAACAATCATAATGTAGATTTTGAATTTGTTCAAGATTCATTAGGTAGAGATGTAATTTATTCTAACGATATTAATTTAGAAGTATTACCTACTGATGAAAGACAACCTTATATTCAAATTGAAAAAGAATCTAATGGTAAATCATTCTCTGAAGCAAAACAAAGAGCATCAAGTATAGAGTACAAGTTTAAAGTTGAAGGAAACAAAATTATTTTTGACAACTATTTCTTAACAGAAGTAAAAAATAAATTTAGAGGACAAGAAGTTATGATTTACTTATACTTACCTAAAGGAACGTACTTCAAACCTCATGAAAGTGTCGAAGATTTTGATAGCTCTGATAATGATTTTTTCAACATGCACTACAGCTCAGACAAATACATCTATAAAGTTGATGACAGCAAGGTAAAATGTTTAAACTGTCCCAAAGATGAAAACGAATGGGATGATGTAGATGAGGATTCAAACCATACAGTTATTATTGATGAAAATGGGGTGAAGGTTAAAAATGATACTGTGATTTCAAATTCTAAAGAAATTAAAGAATTAAAAATCAGTGAAGACGGGATCATCATAAAAACTAAATAATAAAATGCAAATCATCAATCAAAAAATCAATCAATCACTTTTATTATTTGGGGTATTATCACTAGGTAGTTCAGTAGCTGCTCAAAACCAGATTAAAATTGAACATTTTCCTAAAGACCCTTTAATAGAAATAGTTAATGAGACTAGTGTTTTGAACTTCGATTTCAAAATCGAAAACAATTCAAAAGACACATTAAAATTAACAAAAATTGAAATGCGTTGTCTAGATAAAAACAATGTATTAATACAACAAAAGTTCTTAGACAATAACGGAACAGCTCCAAGTATAAACACCATTCCATCTAACATTTGGAGTGGTGTTTCTAAAAAACTTGTTTTTAACCCTTTTCCGGAAGTAAGTTTAGCAACTGAAAAAATTGAATACACTTTTGTTTTCAATAATACTATTGAATTAAAGCAAACCATTACACCAATAAAATATACTCAAAAAGCAGATTTCATATTACCCTTAAAAGAGAAATTACTAGTATATGATGCACATGATTTAAATTCACATCATCGTCGTTTTGATTATGAATTTGATTTCATAAAACAGTTAGGCTTCTCTTCTAATTTTATGCGATATGCTTATGACTTTGCAGTTTTAGATCAAAATAATAATCAACACTCAGGGAAAGGAGAAAATAACTCAGAATGGATTGGTTTTGGTAAAGATGTTTTAGCAGTAGCCGATGGAGAAATTATCGCTATTGAAACACAACAAAAGGATGATAAACAATTTGATGTTCCTTCATTAAAAAACAATCCTTTAGCACTTTACGGAAACTATGTTGTTATAAAACACAATAATGGCACTTTAAGCATGTATGCACATTTACAAAACAACAGTTCTAAACACATTAAAAAACGAGAGAAAATAAAGCAGGGACAAATAATTGGGCAAATTGGAACTTCTGGCAGTTCATTTTTTCCTCATTTACACTTTGAAGTTAGAGATAGTATCGACCATAAAGCAGAAGGAATTCCATCCTACTTTTCAAATTTCGACTTATATTTAGGTACACTAAAAAAAGTAATAAAAAAAGCAACTGTCACTACTGGTGATATTATAAAATCAAGATAAACAACTAAAAAAAACTATTATGGTAAAACTAATGATTCATTTAACAAAGTTAATAATAGCCACATGTGTAGCTGTGCTATTTGGATCTTGTAATATGGTTATCAATGGAGAATCAATTACAGGAAGTGGAAATGTAATATCTAAGGAAAGAAAAGTAACAGATTTTACAAAAATAGAATTAAAAAGAGGCTTAGACTGTGAAGTAAAACAAGCCGATACTTTCAAAGTAGTTGTAGAAGCTGATGACAATTTACAAGACGGAATTACTGTTAAAGTTGAAAATGGCAAACTAATTATTGACTCTAAATACAACGGATACAATAATGTAAAATCAAAAATGGTATATGTTTTTATGCCCGTAATTGATGTGCTTGAAACAACAAGTGGATCTAGTTTAAAAACAAGTGGGGTTATAAAAGGAAACAGCATTCATCTCAAATCAAGCAGTGGAAGCTCTTTGAAAGCAGAAGTTGAATCTGAAAACATAACTTTAGAATCTACTAGCGGTAGTACAATTACAGTTTCAGGTAAAGCTATCGAATTATCAACACAATCTTCTAGCGGGAGCACCATCGATGCCACAAACCTTCTAGCAAACAATGTTAACTCACAAAGTACAAGCGGTAGTAATACAGAAGTAAGTCCTATAGTAGACTTAAAAGCTAAAGCATCTAGTGGATCTAGCATAGAATATGCAAAGACACCTAAAACAATTAGTAAACAGGAAAGCTCAGGCGGAAGCGTTTCAACAAAATAAAATCATAAATTAAAAAACATCAGCTTTGCTGGTGTTTTTTTTTATATTTGTGTAGAATCAAAATGCCTCAAAAAATGAAAAAACTTACTTTCCTACTGCTATTAACACTTGCGCCTACGCTAATTTTTGCTCAAAAAAAAGAAAAAGCAAAAGGTTCTAAAATAGTTACAACAGAGCGTAAAAAAATTGGAAGCTTTGACCAAATTGAAGTCGAAGATAACCTTGAAATCTTTTTAGTAAAAGGAGATAAAAGTGGTTTAGAAGTAGAAACAGATGACAACCTACATTCAGCTGTTGACTATAAACTTTACGGAACTGTATTGAGATTAAACACCAATAAAGATATTTCTTCTTTCAAAAAATTAGAAGTTCGAATTACCTACACTGATAGTTTAAAACTTATAAGCAGCAAGCATGAAACAAAAATCAATGCTCCTTCAGGACTTGCATTAAGCAATATTACTATCAAAACTTATGATTATTCAAAAGCATATCTTAATGTAGATTCCCCAAACTTCTCATTGATTGCTAATGACAAATCCAAAATCGAATTAAACCTGAAAAGTGATGATGCTTCTATAGAAATGAGCAAAAACACTGAACTTAAAGCATTGGTAACACTTAATAAATTAAAGATAGATTTGTATCAAAAAGCCGATGCCACTATAGAAGGTACTACGAATGACATGAAACTTCGATTAGACAACAATGCTAGTTACAACGGACAAAAGCTAACTTCAAAAAGCTTAAACCTTACTACAGAATCGTACACAAAATGTGCTGTTAACACAAATGGTAACTTAAGCATTACTGCATCTGGAAAAAGTGAAGTTGATATTTATGGCGACCCTAAAATTGAAATTAAGAAATTTGGGGACGATGCCATTTTAAGAAAAAAGTCAAAGTAATACTTTGTAAAAATCAATAAAAAAAGCCAGCTATTTGAGCTGGCTTTTTATTATTCTAAAAGGTTTCATTAATGTTCTTTAGCTGCTAGATAACGTTCTGCATCTAATGCTGCCATACATCCTGTTCCTGCTGCTGTAATCGCTTGACGATACACATGATCTGCTGCATCTCCTGCAACAAATACACCTGCAACATTTGTTTTTGAAGTTCCAGGCTCATTAATAATGTAACCTGTTTCATCAAGAGTGATATAATCTTTAAAAATATCTGTATTAGGTTTGTGACCAATGGCTACAAAGAAACCTGTGGCAGGAATTTCTGTTTTCTCACCTGTTGCTCTATTAACTACACGAACACCAGTAACCACTTGACCATCACCTAAAACCTCATCGGTTTCAGTATGCATTAAAATTTCGATATTTTCTGTTTTGCGAACACGTGCTTCCATGATTTTTGAAGCTCTAAATTGTTCGCTACGTACTAACATTGTAACTTTTTTACACATTTTAGCCAAGTAATGTGCTTCTTCACAAGCACT
>CAZMCP010000015.1:0-50211 GCA_964565035.1 uncultured Flavobacterium sp.
ACAAATGGGGAGCGATCCTGCTTCTGTAGCTTTTGATACTTTGCAAAGTGCAGTAGCTCAAGATGCAGATGTTGTTATTATAGATACTGCTGGACGTTTGCATAACAAAGTTGGTTTAATGAATGAGCTTACTAAAGTAAAACGTGTAATGCAAAAAGTGGTAGAAGATGCACCTCATGATGTGCTTTTAGTTCTTGACGGATCAACTGGACAAAATGCTTTTGAGCAGGCGAAAGAGTTTACAGCAGCTACAGAAGTAACTTGTTTAGCTGTTACAAAACTAGATGGTACAGCTAAAGGTGGAGTTGTGATTGGTATTTCAGATCAGTTTCAAATTCCAGTGAAATATATTGGAGTTGGTGAAGGCATTAATGATCTTCAAGTGTTTAATAAATACGAATTCGTAGATTCATTCTTTAAATAATTATGCAGAGTTTTAAAGCATTTCACTTTTTTTTATTTGCTACTTCGGCATTGTTGTTAGCACAAACAGTAAAGAATCTTTATATTTCAATAGCATTCTACTTTATAGCACTTATCATGTATATTGCTGCTTGGGTGAAATTTAATAAAGAAAAGAAATAATTATAATAATAAAAAAACCAGCCTAATAGCTGGTTTTTTTATTTGATTTAAACAGATCCTAGAGTGTAAAGCTGCTCCATTGTAGGAGTTTTACTTCCACCTTTTGGTTCAAGAGTGATTCCAAAAGCTTCTGCATCTTGAGTTTTACTAACCTCAAATATTTTAGAACCATTTTGATTAAATTCAGATAACAAACCAATACTAGTTGGAGTTAATGCTGGTTTAAGCTTTAACGACCATACTTGATATTCTTTTCCTTCAGGAGGTGTAGGTAATCCCGAAGCGTCAATATATACTTTTTGTGTTTCTTTGTTCCAATAAACTTTTGCACTTGCACTAGGATCGACTGTTTGTCCAGCTAATGCAATAACTGTGTTGTTGTTGTCTCTTATTATGTTCAACAATTCATTAGTTTTTCTATTTTCGTTTTCAGAAGAAACTATTGTTTCATTTAGTTCTTTATTAGCATCTTTTAATATAGATTGTTGCTGATATTGATAGCCAATAAAAAGTAAAAATAGAGCCGCTGCAGCCCAACCTACATAATTATATCTACTACTTGTAGGTTTTAATTCTATTATTTTACTGTGTTTTATTTCTAATCCAGATTTTATTTTTTCAAAATTCTGAACAGAAAGGAATGGTGAGAAACTACTAGATAGTGAAAGTATAGACTTTTCTATGGCCACAATTTCTTGTTCTACCTCTTTGTGTTTCTTTGACATTTCTAGAACTTCTTTGTTTTGAGTCTCATCTAGTAGACCATAAACATAAAGTTCTAATATTCCTGATTCTATGTAGTCTTTAGTATCCATCTATACTTTTAAAAAAGTTCTTAAATCATTAATGCAATTTCTGTTTTGAGTTTTAACGGTACCAAGAGGTATTTCTAATTCTTCAGAAGCTTCTTGTTGTGTGTAACCTTTAAAAAATAATAAATCAATTAAAGCGATACATTTAGGCTTAAGCTTTTTAATAAATTCCTGAATACCAATAGCGTCAATCTTAAAAGCAGATTTATTGCTCTCGTCAAGTAGATGTACGAAATTATCTGTAGATAGGTTTTTTTTTGATTTGTTAAAGTTTTTTGAACGTAATTTATCTATAGCTGAATTTCTTGTGATATTGATCATCCAAGTGTAAAACCTTCCTTTGGTTTCATTATACGTGTCAATGTTTTTCCAAATCTTTATGAAAACTTCTTGAAGAACATCTTCAGCTTCTTCTCTGTCATTTATTAAATTCATAATAACAGCAAAAAGACTTTTAGCATACATATCATATAATAGACTATATGCTTTGTCGTCTTTTTTTAATAACAATGTAACTATTTCTTCTTGGCTCATAAATGAATGTTTGTAATACAAACATATGTATTTTTTATGCAGTCTATTAATTACTTATGATTTTTTTTTAAAAAAAATAACTTTTTTGAAAACCATATTGAAAGTTTTGCCGTAAGTGTAGTTATAATCATTAAAAAAACAATAAAATGAAAAAGACAAAACTGTATGTAGGCCTATCAATTTTTGCAGTGGTAGGTTTATTTTTAATCGCTGCCGATCACGCTGATGCTCCAGCTGTAACAGGTAATGCTTCAGACATAACTGATGTATATGCGTTTCAAGGACAAGATTCTAATAATTTAGTTTTTGTTGTAAACTCTCAAGGCTTATTAAGTCCAAGCGCTACAGCAATGGCTAATTTTAATGAAAATGTCTTAACAGAGATTAACATTGATAATAATAATGACAATGTTGAAGACTTGGTAATTCAAGCAATTAAAAGAGGCAATAAAATGTACTTTTTTGGGCCTACTGCTCCAGGAAACACAGGAACATCTAGTTCAATAAAAACCAGTGCAGCTTCGGGAAGTGTAGATATTTCTCAATATGGTCAAGCGCCAGTTACTGCTACAAATAACGGAATGAAGTTTTTTGCAGGACCTAGAGATGATCCCTTCTTTTTTGACTTAAATCAATACAAAGCAATACTTGCAGGTACAGCATCAGGATTTAATAATCCAGGAACAGATACTTTTGCTGGTACAAATGTACTATCTACAGTAATTGAAGTACCTAAAACGACTCTAGGAACATCTTCATCAGTTAATGTTTGGGTTGAAACAAAACAAAAACAATAATACAAACCATTTAAAAATAATTTTATGAAAACATATAAATATAAAGTAATAGCTGCAGTGATTTTATCTTCATTGTCTTTAGTGAGTTGTAATGATAATGATGATTCACAAGTGATTGATAATGGACCAGATTTTTCGGGAACATATGTGCAAAAAGATCAAATGGCAAGACCAGCAATCAATACGGTTTTTGTGGCATCTGGTACACCAAAAGATAACTTTAACATGACAACACCATCTATGATGGGAGCGACTTATCAGTCTGTATTTCAGTCTAGATTATTAGCTCTAAATTCAGGATATACTACAAATGCCTTGGGGCAAACTGCAGCACAATTTACAGGTTTGTTAGCTACAGACGTTTTGAATGTTAGTAAAACAGGAACTACTACTTTTTTTGATGGAACAAATGTTTTAACAGGTAGAAGATTAGCTGATGATGTGATTGATGTAGAATTACTGTTAATTTTTGGAGGGCCATCAGGAACTTCTAATCCTGGACTTACTTCAGATAATGTGGGTGCAAATGATAAAGCATTTACAACTTCATTCCCTTACTTAGCTTCAGCTTGGTAAAAGGAGTATTAAAAGAGCGTGTTTTATTTAAAGCATGCTCTTTTTTAACTAATTAATTAGAATCAATATGAAATTTTTATCTGTTTTTACCGCAATATTATTCGCATTGCTTTTCACACAATGTGACAAAAAAAATGTTCAAATAACAAGTGTTAATGAATATGATTCTTTTTTGGTCTCGAAAGACAATAAAAAGGCTGATTTTGCCAAAAAAGAAATCGAATTTTGGCAGAACAAATTTGATAAAGCACCCAATCAAACCAGTTATTTAAATAAAATTGCCTCAAATTATTCTGTTTTGTTTGAACAAACAGCAGACATAAAACATTTATATAAAGCTGAAGAATTACTAATAAAATCAAATCAACAATTAAATTACACGGATGCCGGTTCTTTAAGATCATTGGCCCGAAATTACATAACACAACATAGATTTAAAGAAGCTTTAGATTTAGCCAATAAAGCTTTTAAGATAGGAGATAAAATTAATGAAACACATAAGTTACTTTTTGATGTTCATATGGAACTTGGTAATTATGAAATGGCTAAAATTAGTTTAAAATCAATCAACGATACCAATGATTTTGATTACTTAATACGATTAGCTAAATGGAATGATCATAAAGGAGACTTAGATGCTGCAATAACAATGATGGAAAAAGCTTCAGGAATTGTAGAAAAATTAGATAATAAATCTCTTATGTCTTGGACATACTCTAATTTGGGTGACATGTATGGTCATGCCGGCAGAATTAAAGAGTCTTATGACCATTACTTAAAAACTTTAAAAATTGATCCTAATAATTCGTTTGCTTTGAAAGGTTTAGCTTGGATTGCTTTTTCTCATGAAAAGAATACTGAAGAAGCTAAAAGAATATTGAATATTGTTTCTAAAAAGCATGACTCACCAGATTTTTATTTGCTTAAGGCTGAAATAGCTGAGTATGAAAAAGATTTTGCATCTCAAGAAAGTTTTCTAAATAAATATTTTGACATGCTAAATAATAAAAACTATGGTGTAATGTATAATAAATACAATGGTTTTCTTTACGCAGATGATAAAAGTACTTTAAATAAAACTTTAGAAATTGCTAATCAAGAAATTGCAAATAGACCTACCCCTCAATCTTATGATTTACTAGCATGGTATTATTATAAAAATGGAAATTCTAAAGAAGCATTAGAAATAGCAAAAAAATATATTGTAAACAAATCATTTGAACCTGAAATAGTATATCATTTAGCGTGTATTTATAAAGCTAATAATGTATTAAATGAAGTTACTCCACTTAAAAAAGAGTTACAAGCTAGTGCTTATGAATTAGGACCTAATATGGCAACAAAGATTAATCAATTATAATGAAAAAAATATTTACCATTTTAACTTTTTTATACGCCACATTAATTTATTCACAAGTTCAAAAAGGTGTTGTGCTTGATTCGCTAGAGAATCCTATAGAAAATGCTTATATTTTAAATGCAAGGACAAAAGCACATGCACATACTGATGATTTTGGTAAATTTTCTATAGAAAATAGTAGTTTAAAAGATACATTAACTGTTTCAGCGCTTGGTTTTGAAAAACATAATTTTTTGATTGAATCTAGTGATAATAAAATTATTTTAACCCCTAGTGTTTTTAAATTAGATGAAATAGTAGTTAATTCAAAACTTTCAGCTATGAATATTATATCTAAAATAGATTTAGCTGTAACTCCAGTAAAATCATCTCAAGAGATTTTACGCAAAGTGCCAGGTCTTTTTATTGGCCAGCATGCAGGTGGTGGTAAAGCAGAACAAATTTTTCTGCGAGGTTTTGATATTGACCACGGAACCGATATAGCACTTGATGTTGATGGTATGCCTGTAAACATGGTTTCACATGCACATGGACAAGGTTATGCCGATTTACATTTTGTAATTCCAGAAACCATTGATAAAATAGATTTTGGAAAAGGAAGTTATTATGCTAATAAAGGAGATTTTAGTACAGCTGGTTATGTTAGTTTTAAAACAAAAGAAAAAATTGAAAGTAGTAGTATTGGGGTAGAACTGGGTCAATTTAATACTTTCAGAACTATCGGAATTTTTGACTTGTTGGAAACAAAATCTAAAAACAGCGCTTATGTAGCTACTGAATATATGTTAACGGATGGTCCTTTTGATTCACCACAAAATTTTAAAAGAATAAATGTTTTAGGTAAGTACACTTATAATCTAATAAATAATACTAAAGTATCCATTTTAGCTTCTCATTTTACTAGTAATTGGGATGCATCTGGTCAAATCCCGCAGCGATTAATAGATAATGGCTCTATATCAAGATTTGGTGCTGTAGATAATACGGAAGGAGGTAAAACTCAGCGGTCTAACTTCAACGTTTCTCTCGTAAAGCCAATCGAAGAGAATTTATCCTTAAAAGCAAATGTATATTTTACGAACTATCAATTTAAATTGTATTCTAATTTTACTTTTTTCTTGAATGATCCAGTTAATGGAGATCAAATTAGACAAAAAGAATATAGAAATATTTATGGATTGAACTCTGAGTTTAATCAAAAATTAAAATTAGGGAATTTGCAATTGGGAGTTGGTTTTAGAAATGATGAAACTTCAAATTCTGAATTATCACATACTCTCAATAGAAATCAAGTATTGGAAAATATAAAATTAGGAGATATTAATCAAACCAATTTGTTTTCTTATTTGAATGCTGATATCAATTTTGGAAAATTAAAAATTAATCCTTCATTACGTTTGGATTATTTTAAATTTAACTATCAAGATAAGCTACAGGAAAAATATGTAACTCAATCTGTTGATAAAACAAAACTATCGCCTAAACTAAACTTTATATATTCATACAATAACAATTTGCAATTATTTTTAAAATCTGGTTTTGGGTTTCATTCAAACGATGCTAGGGTAGTTGTCTCACAATCAGGAAAAGCAATTCTCCCTAGTTCATTTGGAAGTGATTTAGGAATAATTTTTAAGCCAGTTCCAAAATTGATTGTCAATTCATCTCTTTGGATGCTACAATTGCAACAGGAATTTGTTTATGTGGGAGACGAAGGAGTTGTAGAACCTAGTGGAGAAACATTACGCAAAGGAATCGATTTTGGAATAAGATATCAATTTAATAATTATTTGTTTTTTGATTCAGATTTAACATATACTCATGCTAGAAGTATAAATGAACCTAGAGGTTTGAATTACATTCCTTTGGCTCCAGATTTTACTTCAACAGCAGGAATAAGTTTAAAAGAGTATAAAAATTGGTCTGGAGGAATACAATACAGGTATTTAAAATCAAGACCTGCAAATGAAGAGAATTCAATTATTGCCAAAGGATATGGGATAACTGATGCCAATATAAGTTATCAGTGGAAAAAAATCACGTTTGGGTTATCGGCAGAAAATATAATTAATGTAAAATGGAATGAAACTCAATTTGCAACCGAATCACAATTGCAAAATGAATCACAAAGTGTTACCGAAATACATTTTACACCAGGTGCACCATTTAATTTAAAAGGAAAAATTTTATTTAAGTTTTGATAGTTAGTTTGTTACTTGATTGTTTGTTTTTTTGATGAACCCCAATTCTTTTTTTTAGTTTTAAGTGTTGGGGTTTGTTAATTTTAATGGCTAAAGATTTAGAATTTTTTTCAATTCTTCATACTCCCCTGATTTACCAAAATTAGAATCATTATATCTTTCCCCAATCATTTGGTGTCTTTTACAATCGAAACTTATTTTTACCATTCCAACAATAGTATTCTTTTCTCTGAAAATAAGAATGTCTTTATAATCTGATTGGCAAGTAGGAGATATATTTTGGGATGCTTCTCTTGAGGAAAACAAATGAGATATTTTAGAGTGTAATTTAGGATCAATAATATCTTTTTTAAAATTCAGAATTTCCATGTTTTTGATAAACATGGTATCTTTTATTGACACTGGAATATTACCCGTTAGAATTTGCAATAATGCTTCTTCCTCTCTTGTTTTATTAGGATTCATTATAATAGAATGAAATTCCTTTTTCGTAAGAGTGGGATGGTAATATTCTATTTTATCAAAGTGAAAAAAAGGTAAATCAGTGTTGGTAGTTGACTTTTTGTTTTCATTGCACGAAAATAGAATGACTATTACTGGGAGGATAAATTTTAATTTCATTTTTGAAATTAATTAAATTCTAAATTATCAAAATCCACAATTTCTGATAATTTTAAAATTTTAGTTAATGTTATTTTTGACCAAGTTTCTTTAAAAACTTCATCTCCTCCTTCGGCTTCTTCGTTTGTATTAACTCTTTCTAACTTCTTTTTTGTTAAAAAATTAATACTTGTTTCACTTTCAATTATTGGGCCGCCATAACTTGAATCATATCCAATTAATTCAAGATCAATATTTTTTAGTTTAAAGGTATATTTCCAGAATCCATATCTTCCGTGGCCATAATGTACATATAAATTTCCTTTTTTAATTTCTACCGAAAGTTCAGGCGCAAAATAGACGCCTCCATCTTCATTTTCAGATGAAAAACAACTATAGTTTTTTGTAACTACTTCGTAACGATTTTTTTTATTCAACAGTATGATAATTCCTCTTCTGTTTCGGTCTAGTACTCCTCGATATTCATCTTTAATGAACTTACTTTTATCTGTTGCTTTAATAATTAATGCAACATCATCAAAACCGTCTTTATTTAAATCACCTTTAATCTTTTCAAAAATTACATGACTTTTAGGGACAAATTTTATTAGTTCTTTTTCTTGTAAATTTTGACCAAATAAATTAGAGGTAATAATTGATACTAAAATGATGAATAATGATTTCACTGTTAATTAATTTTATTATTTTAGGAATAAGAAAAAAAGAATTTATTTGATTTATTGATTTATATATTCAAAACCACTTAAAATAGCTTTTTTAAGGATATTAATGTTTATATCCCTAATGGTTTTAAATTTAATGCAATATCCAGTAACACTAGCTTTACCTATTTCTGTACCAAAGGTATTTGTCAGATAAGTCTTGTCATCGATACCCAAAATATAAACCGAGATACCATTTTTGTTTGGACTTAATCCAATACGGTAAAAATTTCTAGTTTTGCCATCTGCATATTTTATAGTATAAAAACCATATCCAATATTTGGATTTGAAACAATTTTATTTTCTTTGTTTTTACCATTCTCAAACCATAATCTACATTCTGGTGAAATTGTAAGAATCAATTTGTGTAATTCCTCTATTTCATTACGTTTAGGTTGCTCTAAACTTGAAATGTATTCTTGAATTTGATCTTCTATTTCCAATTTATTTCTGCTAGATACTTACAAATTTATTCAAAAGATTTTAGGAGAAATACAAATGTTTATTTATTTGATAACTTTTCTAATAACTCTTCAAGATTTGCAATCGATGCAGTAAATCCTTCTTTGAAGCCCATTTCAATCATTTTTTCCATACGTTCACGTGATTCATTATAAATAGTAATACAAACATTTGTTTTTCCTTCGAGTTCATTAAATGCATAATCCCAATTTGATCCTGGTAATTGCGGGTTTTCATTTTCATCTGCAAAAGCATTAAACATTTTGAAATTTGTTTTTGGTCTTATATCACTAAATTCTTGAATAGCCCAAAATTCTTGCCCATCAGGACTTACCATAGCATAAAATCTTTTGCCTCCTTCTTCAAAATTCATGTATTTCGTTCTAGCTGTCCAAGGCTTTGGGGCTACCCATTGATCCAATAATTCTGCAGTAGTGAATGCTTCCCAAACTAATGGAAGTTCTGCTGCAAATTCTCTGTTAATTGTTACCGTTTTTGACTCTTTGTCAACGATGAAATCGAATAATAAATTGGTTTCCATTGCTACTGTTTTTTTATAGTTGTTAATAGTTTGTCAAGTTGATTAAAACTAGTTTCCCAAATTTTTCGGTATTGTTCTAACCAGTTGTCTATTTCTTTCATTTTATCTATTTGAAGCGAATAAAAAATTTCTCTCCCTTGATGCTCTTGCTTTACAAGTTCACATTCCGTCAAAATTTTTAAATGTTTTGAAACGGCTTGTCTTGTAGTATTAAAATTGTCTGCTATAGCATTTGGAGTCATAGCCTCTATTGCTATTAAAGCGATAATGGCTCTTCTGGTAGGATCTGCTATCGCCTGAAAAACATCTCTTCTCATTGGTCTAAAAATTTAATTACGAAACCATTCAGTTGCAAATTTATACGAAACTTTTCGGTTGCGCAAATTTTTTTTCAAGTTTTTTACTGATTATGAATTGGTTATGATTGTGAAATGATTAATAATCAAATGAAAGCGGTTCCAGATCTTGTAATTTAGGAAGTGGAGATATCCTTTCAGTTGTTATCTTTTTTCCAATTTTAGGATTATCATAGGGGTTATGATGTGTAATTTTTGTTCCTGTTATCAGATTGTAATCTATATATACAAGACCTGGTCCACCTTCATGAGAAGTGTAACCAATTAATTCAAAATTTCCGTTTTGATACCTAAATTTATGCTTGGTATTACCTCTAATATACTGATTGGTAAATATTAGAACTCCTTTTTTTATTTCTAAAGCCTCTAAAATGGCAACAGTGATTTCGTTTCCTTCAGGATGAATTTCCCATAGCGTTTTTTCAGATTTAAAGACGGTTTCATATTTGCCATCTACCTTTTTAAATTTAATTTCTAATAAATGAGGCTTGTATTTACTCGAAGAATCTTGTTTTACTGTTACTAGATCTGCAATACCATCGCGATTTAAATCTCCTTCAATAGAATAAATAATTTTACTATAATTATTTATTGAATCTTGACCGAATACAACTCCAGTACTAATAAATAATAAGATTGAAAGATATATTTTTAGCTTTAATGACATAATGTTTTAAAATTAAAAATCAATTGATTTTACTTTTGCCTGCAAGCACATTCATGATGTTTTTCAAGATAGTCAAAAGTATCCTCGCACATTTTTTTTAGCGTTTCAATATTGATATCGGAAAGTTTTTTTATGTAGATGCAGGCTTTCCCCATTTTATACTTTCCAAGTTCGTCTAATAAATGTTTGTTTTCCTCAGTTGGTGAATATACATACAAAGAAAATTCTGCTTTTCGGGGTGAAAAACCTATTAAAGGCGCATCACCTTCATGGCCGCTTGCGTATTTGTAATGATAACTCCCAAAACCAATGATAGTTGGTCCCCACATTTTAGGCTCAAACCTTGACCATTCACTCATTAGTTCAATGAGTTGTAAGCTATCAGCCTTTTTTTGCTCATTATCTACATAAGAATTGATAAATTCAATGACATTGACTTCTGTAGATGTAGTTTTGTTTTTTGCCATGGTTGTAATTGTTTGTATATAATTTCCTGAAAAACTAACATCAGTTGACTTTATTGTTGCAAAGATGATACTGTATTAATAATTAGCATTCCGCTTCCTATTATTTCTTTAACTTTAGGTAAATCATCAAATTCTTTTCCTTGATAATCTTTTTGAGTTAGTAATCTAAAATATTTAATTGAACCATTCTCAAACTTTATTTTTGAAATATCGGAAAAGGTAATCTGTGAGTTATTTATAACGAACTTATCAATTTTGGAATTATAGTTTTTCTGGATAAGTAACTCATTTAGTGAAATGAAATTTGAGCTTTTATTTTTCCTTATTATTTCTATTTTTTTGATTGTTTTATTTTGACTTACACTTAAAATATTCTCTGTATTCAAATATGTATTTGATAAATCAATTGGTGTATTGTCTAAAGTAATAGAGTATCCATTTTGTTGTAGTTGTGATAATTCGTATTGTGAGAAATCGATCTTGTTTATTGAGCAAGAAGTGAATGTAACTATTAGTGAAATTATAAGTTTCTTCATCTTGTTTTTATCCAAATATACAAACTACAATTAATCTAAAACTGAATAAAAACAAAAATCCCTAATTCATAATTAGGGATTTGGTGCTAGAACTCAAGTTCTATTTGGTTTAGTAGTAAATCATTAAAGTTTTCTTTTTGTCGTATTAAGTGTGCTTTGCCATCTTTCCAAAGTACTTCTGCGGGTTTGTAGCGAGAATTGTAATTAGATGACATGCTAAAGCAATATGCCCCAGCATTTCTAAAACTTAAAATATCACCTTCTTTAATTTCAGAAATACGTCTATTAGTGGCAAAAGTATCGGTTTCACAAATATATCCAACAACTGAGTAGAATCGTTCTTTTCCTTTAGGATGCGAGATGTTTTCTATATAATGTTCAGAGCCGTAAAGCATTGGACGGATTAAATGGTTAAATCCAGAATCAATTCCTGCAAAAACGGTCGAAGTAGTTTGTTTTACCACATTCACTTTAGCCAAAAAGAAACCTGCTTCGCTTACTAGAAATTTACCTGGTTCAAAAGCCAAAGTCAATTCTCTTCCGTATTCTTTTTCGAAAGCTAAAAAGCGTTTAGTTAATTTTCTTCCTAATTCCTCTACATTGGTTTCAATGTCACCTTTTTTGTAAGGCACTTTAAATCCGCTTCCAAAATCAATAAAATCTAACTCTTTAAAGTGTTTAGCAGTATCAAATAAAATTTCGGCTGCATATAAAAACACTTCAATATCTAAAATGTCAGATCCTGTATGCATGTGAATCCCGTTAATATGCATTCCGGTGTTTTCTACAATACGAAGAATGTGAGGTAATTGATGTATTGAAATACCAAATTTACTATCAATATGACCTACGGATATGTTCGAGTTTCCGCCGGCCATGACATGAGGATTTATTCGGATGCAAACTGGGGTTTTGGGATGTTTTGCACCAAATTGCTCTAATATTGATAAGTTATCGATGTTGATTTGTGCTCCTAAAGCGGCTACTTCTTCAATTTCATCCATTGAAACACCATTAGGAGTATAAATAATGCTATCTGGAGAAAAGCCTGCACGAAGTCCTAATTGTACTTCTTGAATAGAAACAGTGTCTAATCCTGAGCCTAACTGTTTAAAAAGTTTTAAAATGGAAATGTTAGACAAAGCTTTAACAGCATAGTTTATGCGTAGCTTTTCCACCTTAGAGAAAGCTGATGTTAATCTATGATACTGTGATTCAATTTTATGTGCATCATACACATAAACAGGTGCTCCAAATTCATTTGCAATTTGTAATAGTTGTTGCGATTCCATTTTAATTAATTTTGGACAAAAATAGGTTTATATAAATTTAGAATAAAATTATTAAACAAATAATATAAAAAAATAACAAAAAGTTATATTTTAAACAATTGATAAAAAATGTATTTAAAAAATCACACAAAAAAGAAAGTGATTTTAAGTATTAAATTGTTTAGGAATTTATTATTTTTGTTGCACTTTATTAAAGTCAAAAGATACATTATGAATTTACACGAATATCAAGGAAAACAGATATTAGCAAGCTACGGAGTGCGTGTTCAACGTGGTTATGTGGCAAACAACGCTGAAGAAGCGGTTGCAAAAGCAAAACAACTTACGGCAGAAACTGGTACAGGTTGGCACGTAATTAAAGCTCAAATTCACGCTGGTGGTCGTGGAAAAGGTGGAGGAGTGAAGCTGGCTAAAAACTTAGAGCAGGTTCAAGAAATTGCTGGTCAAATCATTGGAATGGATTTGATTACGCCTCAAACACCTCCAACTGGTAAAAGAGTTCATAAAGTATTAGTAGCTGAGGATGTTTACTATCCAGGTGAAAGTGAAACTAAAGAGTTTTACATGTCGGTTTTATTAAACCGTGGTAAAGGTCGTAACATGATCATGTATTCTACTGAAGGTGGTATGGATATCGAAGAAGTGGCTGAGCACACTCCAGAGAAAATCTTTACTGAAGAAATTGATCCTGCTGTAGGTTTACAAGGTTTCCAAGCTAGAAGAATTGCTTTTAACTTAGGATTATCTGGTGAAGCATTCAAAGAAATGGTAAAATTCGTAGACGCTTTATACAAAGCGTATATTGGTTCAGATTCATCAATGTTTGAAATCAACCCAGTATTAAAAACTTCTGATAATAAAATCATGGCAGTTGATGCTAAAGTATCATTAGATGACAATGCTTTATACCGTCATGCTGATTTAGCAGAAATGAGAGATATCACAGAAGAGCGTCCAATCGAAGTTGAAGCTAAAGAAGCTGGATTAAACTATGTTGACCTTGACGGTACTGTTGGTTGTATGGTAAATGGTGCTGGTTTAGCAATGGCTACAATGGACTTAATTAAATATGCAGGTTTTGAACCAGCAAACTTCCTTGACGTAGGAGGAACGGCTGATGCTAAACGTGTTGAAACAGCTTTCCGTATCATCTTAAAAGATCCTAACGTAAAAGCTATCTTAATCAACATTTTCGGTGGTATCGTTCGTTGTGACCGTGTTGCTCAAGGTGTTGTAGATGCTTACAAAAATATGGGTGACGATATTAAAGTGCCTATCATTGTACGTTTACAAGGAACAAACGCAGAAATTGCTAAAGAATTAATTGATAATTCTGGAATGCCAATCTTATCTGCTGTACAATTCCAAGAAGCTGCAGATCAAGTTAAAGCTGCTTTAAGCTAATAACAGAGACTTTTAAGTCAAAATAATAGAAAAAGCCTTAGTGAAAACTAAGGCTTTTTTGTTACGTTATTGTAAAATTTTAAGTTTCTTTTAAGATGTATTAAGGTAATGTTTTGGGTTTATAAAAAATGATATTTTCAAATTTGTAATAATTTTCTTTCTCATTTATGATGTCTTTAAAGTTTTTTGAATTTTATCGAAGGAATCATAATTTTTGAACTTTGATATATTTCTTGAAATTAAAAATAAGTTAAGCTATTGATTTGTAGTTTTTTATTTAGGTATCTAGAGTAATTTTGGAATGTAATCTTAAACAAATAAAAAAAGAAAACATGAAAAAATTAATGCTATTATTAGGTGTTTTAGTGTTGAATGTTACGTTTGCAAATGCAAATGATGTATTGCCTGTTGATGACTATCCAAAAGCCGTAAAAAACATTACTAAATTATTGGGTTCGTTAACTATTAATGAAGAATTTGAAAAAGCAGAAACGATTCGTTTTACTGCAATGGTAAATAGTAATAATGAATTAATTGTATTGCAAGTAAATACTAAAAATGATTCTTTTAAAAATTACCTTATTCAAAATTTGAACTATCAAAAAATCGAAAAGGGAGCAATGAACCCTGGAAAATTATATTCTTTTTTAGTTACGTTTAAGCCAGAACGTTAAATTTAAAGTTGAGTTTAAAGAAAAAGGGCTTTTTAAGCCCTTTTTTAGATTGTATTTTGAAAAGTTTCTTCGATTTCAGTGATTAAATTATTGTAATCAGGATTATGATTGTCCCATATTTTCCAAACTCCTTCTTTCATTTTTATAAAATAAGTTTGCTTGTTAATATTATTGTAATTTCGAGAGGTTTTGTTTTTTTCGTCTTTCCATTCAATGTTCCAAAATTCATAAACCTGAGCAACAACTAAATCACTATCTAGATTATTAATTTTAAAATCGTATACTTCAAAGTTAGATCTATTGCCTTCGTTATTAATACTAAAATTTAAATTTGAATAGCGAGTAAGTAGGTCAGAAATTCTTCTTTTAAGAGGTCCGTCATCAAAAATATATTTTGAAATTCCACTTAATTCAATTGAAGGAAGTTTTAATATTGATTGAAATTGTTCAAAACAATAGTTATAAATCAACTTTCTAAAAATATCATTATTTTTATTTTCTATTGAAATTACTTCTTTTGTCTCTAATTCTTTAATTAATTGAGCTTTTGAATTATTTTGCAAAAAATTATTCAAAGAAGAATAGCCTAAAAAAATGGCCAATTTGTCTAATGTTTTTAAAAAACGTAAGTCTGGTGTTTCTTTAGCTGAATAATCATCATTGAAAATTCTTTGAAGAGTAATACTCGAAATTGTTGTGCCTAACTCGTTTCTTTTTTTTCCTTGAAGATGTTGAGAATTAGAGAGTGTTTCAGCAATAATTTCGGAAAGTGTTATAAATTGCGCTCTCTTCCATTTTGTACATACTCCTATTGAACTATTTCGAACAATAGGGGAATTGCATATACTCATTTTAAGCAAATCAATAATCGCTTTCATACATAGGTTAGTTTTTGGTTGTTAACTTAAGTTAAATAACTCAAGTTCTATTTGGAGTATTTTTATGACATATGAATTGTTAAGTGTTTATAATTTACGAAATTAACTAAATAATTGTCTATGTGAAATTTTTTTTTAAAAAAAACTAAAAATAAAGTTGTTTTATTTGCTGTATAGCTTCATGATTGTCTAAAAAAAAATGTCAAAAAATAACTGAATTAAATAAAAAAGGATGTCAAAAACATCCTTTTTTATTTATAATTTAATTGAACTAATTGGCTCATGCAATAAAGAAAAATAAAATTTATTAATCTTTCTTGTTCTTACCGTTTTTGAACTTTACTTTTTCAATAATTTCAGGTTTTTGGGTAGTTTTTTTAAAATTTGGCTTTGCTTTAAAACTTGTCTTTTTCGCAATATTATCCTGACTATTCTGTTTTTTAAACTCTTTTATTGGTTTGTTAGCTTTTAAAATCTCAATAGGATTTTTAGGATTCTCTTTAGTGCCTCTTAAATGAATAACTAAACCATTCAAAAAATTACGAAGAACTTGATCACCACATTCCATATATTTAGGATGATCATCATTTCTAAAAAAATTCCCTACTTCGCCTTTAGACATTCTAAAATCAACTAATTCAAGAATTTCTATAATTTGATCATCTCTTAGTTGAAGTGCAACTCTAAGTTTTTTGAATATTTCGTTGTTATTCATATGCTATTATTTTAAAAGCCAAAGGTACGCTTTTGGAAATGCTTCTCGCCATAATTTTTCATTATGTTGGCCACCTTCAACCACTCGAATTTCAATTTGACTGAATGAATTAACTTTTTTCTTTAATAAATCGGTAATTTTATTAAGATCATTTACCATAGCTTCATCCTCACTATCACCACATAAAAAATACATTTTAGCATTTGTTTTGGGGCTTTTTTCTGTTAACAAATAAATGTCATTACTAAACCAAAAAGACGGAGAAAAAACAATTCCTTTTCCAAAAACATCAGGATATTTTAATAGGGCATAATAAGAAGCTAATCCACCAAGTGAACTTCCGGCAATAGTTGTTGCTTCAGATTTTTTAATTGTTCTATACTTTTTGTCTATATGAGGCTTTAGAGTTTTAACAACAAATTCTAAATAATTGTCCGCGCTTCCTCCTCCGTATTTTTCATTTTTAAATGGAGTTAATTCGTCTATTCTTTTTTCGTTTCCGTGTTCAATTCCCACAACAATTGTTTCTGCATTTAAACTATCTAAAGTTTCGTCAATATTCCATTCGCCTGCAAATGAACTTTTTTTATCAAATAAGTTTTGAGCATCATGCATATAGATCACAGGATATTTTTTTTTACTCTCAGTATAGTTTTTAGGAAGATAAACCCATATTTTTTTTGAATTATTGAGCATTGGAGCTTCAATAGTGAAAGTGGTAACTTGTTTACTAGCAGTACTTTCTTGTGAAATAATATTCAAAAATGGGAAAAGAAAAGCTGCAAAAAAGATTATTTTTTTAAACATATTTCAGATTTACATTAAAAAGTATAGTTTTGCTAAAAATAACTATTTTATGGATTCATACGAAGAGAAAATTAGTTTACTGTCTGAAATGATTGCTTTCGCAATTATTGATGGGCAATTACATGATCGTGAATATGATTTTTTGAAAATGGTTTCTGAAGAATTACAAATCGATAAAGAGACTTTTTTAGGTTTGTTTGATAAAAGAAATGATTTTCAAGTAATTAAAGATGAGTTTCATAGAATTTTACACTTTTATAGATTAGCATTATTAATGCATTGTGACGGAATTCTTCATGATAGAGAAAAAGTAGCTATTCATGAAATTGGTATTAATATGGGGCTTAACCCAAATGCTATGAAGAGAGTTTTACATTTAATGGAAAAATCACCCAATCAAATGGTTGATGCAGAAATATTATTAGGAGCTTTCCATGAACAGTTGAATTAGATTTTTTCTTGTAGTATTTTAATTTCATCACGAAGCTTTGCTGCTTGCATAAAATCTAAATCTTTAGCTGCTTTTTCCATGGCTTTTCTTTTTTCGCGAATTTTCTTTTCAATTTCTGGTTTAGATAAGTATTCGCTTTCAGGCTCTGCAGCTTTTAAAACCTGATTTTCATAGTATTTTGTAGAAACGGAATTTCCGCTTAAAGCATTTCCCAGACTTTTATTAAGCGCTTTAGGTGATAATCCATGTTTTGTATTAAAATTGATTTGTTTTTCACGACGATAGTTGGTTTCATCAATGGTCTTTTGCATTGAAGCTGTAATTTTATCTGCATACATGATCGCTTTTCCATTTACATTTCTAGCAGCGCGGCCAACAGTTTGAGTAAGCGATCGATGACTGCGTAAAAAGCCTTCTTTATCTGCATCTAGAATTGCTACTAATGATACTTCAGGTAAATCTAATCCTTCACGAAGTAAATTAACTCCAATCAATACATCAAATAATCCTTTCCGTAAATCTTGCATAATTTCTACACGTTCTAATGTATCTACATCAGAATGAATATAGCGACAACGTATGGCAACTTTTGTTAGGTATTTGGTTAATTCTTCTGCCATTCGTTTGGTTAAAGTGGTAACCAAGACACGCTCATCAACCTCACAACGCTGCTGAATTTCTTCAATTAAATCATCAATTTGATTGGCACTTGGTCTAACTTCTATAATTGGATCTAATAAGCCTGTGGGACGAATGACTTGTTCTACATAAATCCCTTCAGATTTTTGTAATTCATAATCAGCAGGAGTTGCAGAAACATATACTACTTGATTTTGTAATGCTTCAAATTCTTCAAATTTTAATGGCCGATTATCCATCGCTGCTGGAAGTCTAAAGCCATATTCAACCAAATTTTCTTTGCGACTTCTATCTCCACCATACATAGCGTGGACTTGTGAAATAGTTACGTGACTTTCATCGACAACCATTAAATAATCATCAGGAAAATAATCTAGTAAACAGAATGGTCGAGTTCCGGCATCACGTCCGTCAAGATATCTTGAATAATTTTCAATACCTGAACAATAGCCTAGTTCTCGTATCATTTCTAAATCGAAGTTGGTACGCTCTTCAAGCCGTTTTGCTTCGAGATGTTTACCAATTTCCTTAAAATAATCTACTTGTTTGACTAAATCTTGTTGGATATTCCAGATAGCATTTTGTAAAACATCTGGAGAAGTAACAAACATGTTGGCCGGATAGATATTTAATTTTTCATACTTTTCTATTACTTTAGAAGTTTTAGCATCAAATGCTTCAATCTCTTCAATATCATCGCCAAAAAAGTGAATACGAAATGGCTCGTCAGCATAACTAGGGAAAACTTCTACAGTATCCCCTTTTATTCTAAATGTTCCTGGTGTGAAATCACCTTCGGTACGAGCATATAAACTTTGTACCAACCGATGTAGAAACTTGGTTCTAGAAATTGTTTGGTCACGTTCAATCGAAACTACATTTTTTTGAAATTCTACAGGATTACCAATACCATATAAACACGAAACAGAAGAGATAACAATAATGTCTCTACGTCCAGATAATAGGGCAGAGGTTGTACTTAAACGAAGTTTTTCAAGTTCATCATTTATTGATAAATCCTTTTCGATATAGGTTCCCGTAACTGGAATAAAAGCTTCTGGTTGATAATAATCATAATAAGAAACAAAGTATTGTACTGAGTTATTTGGGAAAAATTGCTTGAATTCTGAATACAATTGCGCTGCTAACGTTTTATTATGTGCTAAAACTAAAGTTGGTTTTTGAACCTCTTGGACCACATTAGCTACAGTAAATGTTTTACCTGAACCAGTCACACCAAGTAGAGTTTGGTATTTTTCACCATTAAGAATTCCTTTAGCTAATTTTTCAATGGCTTGAGGTTGGTCTCCCATAGGAGCAAATTCTGATACTACTTGGAACTTCATTTTAATGAGGATAAGTGTCTTGTGTTATTTTACTTTTTGATTTTTTGGTAGAAGCGTAAAGTTACAAAGTAAAATGTGAAATTAGTAGTATCATTTTTTATTATTCAATAAAATTAAGCGTTAGTTTATTTACTGTATTGGCTTGATCAATACTTAAAAAATGGCCAGCATTTTTTACGATTACTGTTTTACAATTAGGAATATATTCCTTAGCATTCTTTAAACTTTCCTCAGAATTAATCACATCATTATCACCAATAAGTACTAAAACAGGTATAGTTATTTTTTTTAAATCATTATTAGAAAAAGGTTGTAATTGCAAAAAACTCGAGCTTGATTTTGTGTACTTGTAGGATAAATAAAGTTGATTTTTATAGGTGTGATTTATTTTGTTAGGATAAAATGAAAAAGCATTTAGTGTTTTATTTAGTTTTTTTCTTGAAGGGAAAAGTTTAAGGAATAAAGCAGATGAAGATTTGCCAACCTGATCGATTCCTTTAAAAGTTTGAGCAGGACTCAATAATACTAGCTTGTCTATTTTTTCATTCTTTTCAATCGCAAGTAAAGTAGCTATCCAACCACCTTTTGAAGCACCAATTAATGTGATATTTTTTAATTTATAATGGTTGAAAATTTCATTGTACCAAACTATGATTTCTTCTTTTGAGAGCGATTTTTCTATTGATTGTGATTTTCCCGCTTCATTCAAAAAATCTATAGCATACACTCTATGTTTTTTTGAAAGCGCTTCAATATTAGGGAACCACATGGTTGATGTTGCATCCATTCCATGAAGTAATACTAAAGGTTCAGCTTCATTAGGTCCAGAAATAATGATGTGAGCTTTGCCAAAACTTGTTACAATGTCTTCCTCCTCATAAGGAATATTCCAAAGTTTTAAGGATTTATTATAGCTCTTTATATATGCTTTTTTATGGATTTTGCTTTTAAAGACATACTCTTTTTCATGTGTCGTAGCACAACCTATAAGTAAAAAACAAATACTCATTTTTAAGAGTAATTTTATCATAATACTATATTGTTTAAGAATTTAAAATTACTTTAAATGGAAAAACTTAGCCTAACATTATTTCATTAAAATGTATCATAATTTCAATTGCTTTCAAATAAGACTTTGACCTGTTTAGTGTTTAGTCTTGAAGAGAGCCATGATTTAATTTTTTCTTTTTCTTTATTGTCAATATTTTTTGAACTTGTTAGTGACATAATAAATACTGAAGAGACATTATTGTTAAGATCATAGTTTTTTGTTTTTGCAAATGAGCATCCTTCCAATTCAGGGTATAATGCATTAACTTCTTTAAGTAATTGTTTGGCAATACTATCTACACTGTCCTTTTTTTTGATTTCTTTTTGAATATGGGCTTGTAGTTTATTGACTTCGTTTTGAAGATTTTCAGATTTGGACAAAATATTTTCTTTATCAAAAGTAAGTGCTTTTTGAAATATAATATTTTCTTTAACTATTCCATATTTAGCAGCTTTCGAATATATAGCACTCTTATATTTTTCATCTAAAATATTACCTGCAAAACCTAGAGTTATGGTTTTTTTATAAGGATCAATTTTACTTTTTATAAGATAATTATCTTCAAGAACGGTAACTGTTTCTATAAAATTTTTGGAGCTTTCTGTGAATTTTTCATTTTGGACCAATCCATATCCAAAATAGATACTAGGTACTATTGTAACAAAAATAATTAAAGATAAAATTTGATTTACCCGCCTTTTTTTCTTTTCGTCAATTTGAGCTCGAATAGGAAATTTTAATAATTGACAAACTAAAGTAGAAGAAAGTGCTATAAATACTGTGTTTATTGTAAACAAATAGAACGCACCAATGAAGTAATTAAAATTTCCTGTTGCTAATCCATAACCAGCGGTGCATAATGGAGGCATTAAAGCAGTTGCAATGGCTACTCCAGGTAGAATATTTCCTTTTTGCTTACTACTAATTCCTACAATTCCTGCTAGTCCTCCAAAAAAAGCAATCAATACATCATAAATAGTAGGGCTAGTTCTTGCTAATAATTCTGAATGAGCAGTTGATAAAGGGCTTATTGTAAAATATAGCGATGAAGCAATTAAACTAGCTATGACTGCAAAGCTAAAATTTTTAAGAGCAGTTTTAAATAATGGAAAATCATAAGTAGCGACACTGTATCCCATTCCGTTTATTGGTCCCATTAGAGGAGATATTAACATAGCACCAATAATTACAGCAGTAGAATTAGTGTTGAGCCCTATAGATGCTACAAAAATGGCAAAAACTAAAATCCAAAGATTGGTCCCTTTGAAGGATATGTCTCTTTCTACTTTATCATGAATTATATCAAAATCATCAAGTTCTTTTTCTAAATTTAAGTATTCTAATAGTTTTTTCATTTTTTAATAATTAGTATTGCAGCACAAAGTAATATATAAAAAAAATAAGACTTTTAAAAGTCTTATTTTTTGTTTAATCTAATTTGATCCTATTTGAAACGAAGTGCCAATGTAATTATGTGTGAATCGAGTCCATTGTCACGGGTATAAAAACCATATCTTAATTCTAATGAGTTTATTCGCTTTATATGAAAAATACCATTACCAGAATCTAAAACCCTATAGCTTGCACCAATCATATGACTATTAAACTTTGACAAATCGTAATCACTTGTATACAATTCATCTAAAACACTATGTTTTTGAAAAGGTTTAAAATAGTCTGCAGCCGTTTGAGTGTAAAAACGATACGGTACCGATATTGAAGTAAAAGGCGTTATTTTATAACTTGGTTCTAAACTAATTGTATGAGAATTTATTCCCCAATCATCCCAATAGTATCTGTAATAACTTCTTAAAACTATATTATCTCCAAGAAAATAATTTGCACGCACCCCAAATGGAACTTTAACTCTTGTGTCAGGTAATTTCTCAGATTTTACAACTAATGGATCATCTGAAAAATAGACTCTATTGAATTTAGTTGCTAATAATCCTTGTTGATATCCTAAATCCAATAAAAATGATGTTTGTAAATTTTTATTGATTACTTGAGAAAAAGCTAAACCTAAATTGTATGAAGTCCTTGGTTTACTGTCTAGATGTTTTGCATCATTATCAGAAGGAGTAGTTCTAAGTTCTATTGGAAGTATTACTTTCCAAGTATCAAAAAACGCCATTCCTTTTACAGAAAATTCTCTATTTTTATCTTTAGAGATTTTAGTGAATCCTGCATTAAAACCAAATGAAGTATAATCAAATTCTACAGATCCAGAGATGCCCGCATTTAAGCTATAATTTTTTTCTTCGTTTTCAAATGCATAGTTAAATGATGGGTATACTCTAACATCTTGATAAGATGCAGAGGATACTGTATCAGGATCAATTTTATCAGAAGAAGCAGAAGTATAACTGTCGACACCTATTTCAGCAACTAAGCTGTGTTTATTATTGTTTTTATCGTATTTAGAAACATGAACATCTATTGTTGTCGCAATATCAGTTAACTTTTCTGTGCCTAAACCTCCAGTAACTGCTGAATTGTTACCATCTTGTGAATAATAACTAGAAATAAAATTTACTTCTTCTATTTTTAATTTTTGCTTTTTATAAGCTGAACTATCTTGAACTGTTTCTTGTGCTTTTAAGTTTCCAAAAATAAAAGCGAGTAGTGAAGCTGTAATGACTCTTTTTTTCATAAAAATATAAATTAATTACAGCCGCAGCCACCACCTGTTTTACCTCCATTTGCACCAGAACTGGCTTCGCGATATAATTGAAAAGTATTTTCAAACTTTTCAGATTTTTTTGTTGAAAGCGCCATTTCAGCGTCGTTTATTTTTGATTTTTCATACTCTTTTACAGATGTGCAACTGACACCAAGTAAAAGCAGAAGGCAAACTATAGGTTTCATAGTGTTTAGGTTAGGTTTATATTTTTAGAAAAATATTTTTTATCGTTATCGTCAATAATAATACAGCCTATGTTTTTAAGTTGATTTATAAAATCCATTCCAACTTCAATACCCATAACTGTAACTGGTGTGGCTAATGCATCAGCAATTTCAGCATTTTGAGCAATAATAGTAACGCTTTTAATTCCTCTTACTGGAAATCCAGTTTTCGGATCAATAGTGTGAGAATATTTTTTATTCCCTATCATTACAAATTTTTCATAATTACCAGATGTAGCAACGGCTGTGTTTGTTATGTTAAATGTAGAAAAAATTTCGTTACGATGGTTAGGGTCAGCAACACCAATTGTCCATGGATTGCCATTCTCTTGTTGTCCCCATGCAGAAAGATCACCAGATGCATTAACAATGCCGCTTTTAACATTATTCTCGATAAGAATTTTTTTTGCCATTTCAGCCGCATATCCTTTTCCAATTCCTCCAAAGCCAATACGCATACCAGCTTTTTTAAGAAAAACTGTTTTTTTATCTACATCTAAAATTATGTTTTGATAGTTAATTAACTCAACAGATTTTTTAGCTATTTCAGGATCTGGTAGCGATGTCATTTTTGTATCGAAATTCCAGAATTTTTTATCTAATCCACCATAACTAATATCAAAAGCGCCTTGAGTGATTTGAGAGATCATTTGGCAGCGTTGAATAAGACTAAAAACTTCATCTGGAACAACAATAGGTTGTATTCCAGCATTTTCATTTATTTGAAAGGTGACACTTTCGTTTGAGAAGGTAGTTAAAAGTCTTTCAATGCGTTTAATTTCTTCGATTGCTAAATTTATTTTATTGGAACACCAATTTTCATCAGGTCCAATAACAGAAATCTCGAAACGATTTCCCATTAATTTTTCAACCTTTTTTAAAAGCATTAAGATTTAAGTTTTTCGATAAATTGTTCTAAAGTTTCACTTGGAAGTTGTTCCCATTTTTTTATAATTTCTCCTTTATCATTTAAAAGTAAAATCATAGGAAATTGTCCTTTAGAGTTATATTTTTCGGCTAATTTTCCATTCTCGTCAGCAATGTTTTTTGCTAGTTGATTTTTCTTTTGACGAGGAAAATCGGCATTGTAAACTACTAATTTTTCATTGCTAAAGTTTTTGAATTGTTCAGTTTCAACAAAGAATTTTTTAAACTTTACGCAAGGCGCACACCAATCGGAACCAGAAAAGAAAAGCAAAACATTTTTATGTTCGTTTTGAGCTTTTGCAAGTGATTGATCAAAAGTCATACTTTCTTGTGCATTTACTGAAAAAGTAGCTAGTAAGATTAAAATTTTAAGTAGATTTTTCATGTTTAATCAAAGGATTCAATTAATAATAAGTTACCAGTTTCATAGTTTACAATAACTATACCATCTTTAGCTACGTGATTGCTACTGCCAGTTCTAAAACCCATGGTCAAGGTATCATTTTCTAAGGGATAAAACAAATTTTTTGAGCTAATTCCGCTAACTTCACCAATGGGGATTAAAGATATAATGCTGTCTTTTGTATACCATTTTTCGAATTTTTTAGGTAACAGAAAAATCTTAGAATGATCATCTATAATTACAATTTTTAATTGGTCTTTGTAACGAATGATATTGGTAATGTTTGTTATTGTATGGTCAGCTCTTTTTCCTGTAGCCCACACTACATTAACAGCCTTATGCCCTTTTTCTATAAGAAATTCAAAAGCCTTTTCTAAATCAGTTTTATTTTGATCAGGAGCATAAACAATATCTAATGGGTATTGTTTTTCTTTGTAGTATTCTGGGTCAAATCCTCGATCAAAATCTCCTAAAAGCACATCTACCTTTATCCCTAAATCTAAAACTCTTTCAATTGCAGAATCTAGAACAATAACAAATGGAGACCACTCTAATAATTGTCCCAGAAGTTCTTGAGAACATTCGGCACCGTTAGCAATAATTAATGCAGGTTCTTGATCGTCGCGAACTATGTGATGTGAGGACATTTTAAGTTAATTGAGTAAAATACAAATGTATGAGAATTTGTGGTTTTTATTGAATCAAATAGTCGCGACTATCGGTTTCTCCTAAACTAAAATAACCTAAAGGATAATTGTCTTTATTGGTTTGATTTGTAATGTTTCCACGTAAAGTTGCTGGAGGAGTAGCGAAAGGATTTCCATTATTAGTACCGCTAATTGCAATTAATTTGTTCATGTAATTGAAATAAGGATTTGAAACTCCTTGCAAATAAAGTTTTAAGTTTTGTCCAGGTTTAAGATTATCGTTTGCGTAAAAACCAAACATTAAATTTCCTTGAAAAAATTCATCACTTATAACGCCATAATCTGGTGTGACATAATTAGGGTTTTGAACTCCAACTAAATAAAAATTATCTTCAGATCCATTATCTTGGAAGAAAAATTTAATCTGTACAATTTCTTCGCCACCACCAATAGGAGGAAGGTTAGTTTGTTGAGTGTATTGAATAGCAGGAGTTGCATATAGTTTATCTGTAGCAGTATAGGTTTGTCCTTCATAAACAATGTGTAAAGTATACGTTTCATTAATTACAGGAACAAAATTTGTACAGTTATAGACACCAGTATTGGCATCTTCAATAAAAGTAAAAACTACATTGCTACTATTGGTAACTGTTACGATAGCACCAGAAGCTGGAGGAACTTCATTATTGTAAAAATTACTTGTTTTAGTAAGTTTTATGGTTTGGTTTTCGCCGGTAGTTCCTTTAGGCCATTTTATAACAGCATCAATAACTAATTTTGGGTTCTCGTCATTTAAATCGACATCTATTGTGTCTTCACAGCTTAATTGAGAAAGGGTGAATAGTATAAGTAGAATATATTGAGCGAATCTTTTCATTGTTTAATATTTAAAGTTGTATGATACCGATGGAATTATACCAAAAATTGAAAGCCTTGTCGCTTCATTGACTCCAGTTTCATTGTTTTTGCTAAAACTAATTGAAGCAGCATTTTTTCTGTTGTATAAATTGTAAATGCTAAAAACCCATTCACTTTTGAACTTTTTTTCTCTTTTTTGCTTAGTTGTTAACGTGGCAGCAATATCTAAATGATGATAAGTTGGAAGTCTATTTTCGTTGCGTAGCCCATAACTTGGGATAGTCACACCTTGATAAGTATATTTTCCTGTGGGGTAAGTTACAGGTTGACCAGACTGGAGTGTAAAGTTTGCAGCAAAACTCAATCGTTTACTCATTTTATAACTTGCAGTTACAGCAAGATTATGTCTTTTATCATAAGCAGATCTATACCATTGTCCATTATTAATACCAACTTCATCTGGAGTTCTTCCTGGAGTTCTTTGTTCAGATTGTGACAATGTATAAGCAATCCATCCGTTAAAATCACCAGTATTTTTTCTGATTAATACTTCTAAACCATGAGATCTCATTTCACCATTTAAAACCACTTGTTCAATAGCCTCATTTGCAATTAAATCGGCACCATCAATGTAGTCTAATCTATTTTTAACTGTTTTATAAAAACTTTCTAATTCTAATGTGTAATTATCATCATTAAAATTTTTAAAATATCCCACCGCTACTTGATCTGCGAGTTGGGGTCTGATGTAATTGTCGCTTGGAGTCCAAACATCAAGTGGAGTAGGTGATGCAGTGTTAGAAATTAATTGAAGGTATTGAACCATTCGGTTATAGCTAATCTTTACAGATTGATTTTCGTCGATTTCCATAGCTAGTGCTATTCTGGGTTCAAAATTGTTGTAATCAGCTATTTTTTTGTTTTTACCAAAATATTGTGTAGATATCGGTTTTCCTTTGTCGTAAACTTTTATATCATTATCGTAAACAACGGCTTGATTGTTTTCGTAATAATTAATTGTAGATTCTCCTAAACGGTAAAATAAACTATAACGAAGACCATAATTGAGAGAGAATATTTTTGAAAGTTGTTGTTCAGCATCGATATAAATAGCGGGTTCAAAAGCATATTTTTTATCTAATTGTTTATAATTTATTGAAGAATTTTCACTTAAAGGTTCTATAGTACCTGGGTTAAACTTATAATAAATAGAATTTACACCGTAACTTAGTTTTAACTTATCTGAAAGGTAATGTTTAAAATCATATTTAAAATTATAACTGTCAATTCCTGATTCCCAATTAAAATCAACAAAATCTAAAACCAAACCATAATAATAGTTGCTGTATATAATGGATAAGTTTGAAAATAATTTATCTGAAAAAAGATGATTCCAGCGTAAATTAAAAGTTGAATTTCCGTAAGTATTTGTGAAGCTATCACCCAAGGTAAAAACATCTCTTCCAAAGTATCCTGAAAGGTAAATGTTATTGCTTTTATTTAGTTTATAGTTCATTTTAGTATTCAAATCATAAAAATAAGCTGAGTTTTGATTGTCAGTTAATTTTAAAAATAAGTGAGCATAAGATGCTCTTCCGCCAATAAGAAACGATCCTTTTTCTTTAACAATAGGACCTTCTGCTAAAATTCTACTAGAAACAACACCAACTCCGCCATTAATACTAAAATTGTTACTGTTGCCGTCTTTTTGGTAAATATCTAATACAGAAGATGCTCTTCCACCAAATCTTGAAGGAATTCCACCTTTGTATAACTTTAAATCTTTAATGGCATCTGGGTTAAATACAGAGAATAAACCAAATAAATGTGAAGTATTGTAAATAGTAGCTTCGTCTAGTAAAACAAGGTTTTGATCTGCCCCTCCACCTCGAACATTAAATCCAGATTGTCCTTCACCTGCATTTGTTACACCCGGTAAAAAAAGAAGAGATTTTATAACATCTACTTCACCAAGTACAACTGGCATTTTTTTAATTGTTTGGATCGAGAGTTTGTTGACACTCATTTCTGGTTTTCTAATGTTTGCTATGTTTTTTTGTACAACGGTGATTTCTTCGAGTTGTTTTACATTTTTGTTTTCTTCTGTTAAAGAAAAATTCTTTTTAGTATTTTCATTTAGAATTACTTTTTGATCAATCGAAATAAAGCCAGAATAGTCAATAATAACTGTGTAATTCCCTTTAGGAAGTGTTATAGAGTAAAAACCATATTCGTTTGTCAAAACAGATGATTTTGATTCTTTTACATATACTGAAACACCAATTAAGGTTTCGTTATTTTTAGAATCTGTAATGACTCCACTCAATGTGAATTTTTCTTGAGAAAAGCTAACATTAATCCCTAATAAAAAAAATAATGTAAGAGCTATTTTGTAAAATGTAGACATTTTTTATAAAATGATGATGTATGCACAAATATCCGAAATTCTTACAAAAACATTTGTTAAAATAGGGTTAATAAAAAAGGCAGCGAATAAGCTGCCTTTTTTGTATTTATTTAATGATAAATTAATTCAATTTAGATAAAATTAAATTAAAAGTATTGCTTGGTCGCATTGCACTTACAGTCGCGTTTTCAGATGGATGGTAATAACCTCCAATATTTTGAGGTTTTCCTTGAGCACCAATTAGTTCAGTATCAATTTTAGCCTCATTAGCTGTCATTTCTTCAGCTATTGGAGCAAATTTAGTTTGTAATTCTGAATCTTTTGTTTGGTTAGCTAAAGCTTGTGCCCAATATAAAGCTAAATAGAAATGTGAACCTCTATTATCGATTTCTCCTACTTTACGTGCTGGAGATTTGTCATTTGCTAAGAATTTAGCATTAGCCTCATCTAAAGTATCTGCTAAAATTTGTGCTTTTGTATTGTTTTGTGTTTGTGCTAAATGTTCTAAAGAAGCTTGTAGTGCTAAGAATTCGCCTAATGAATCCCAACGTAAATAACCTTCTTCAACAAATTGCTCAACATGTTTAGGTGCAGAACCTCCAGCACCAGTTTCAAATAAACCTCCACCATTCATTAAAGGAACAATAGAAAGCATTTTAGCAGAAGTTCCTAATTCTAAAATGGGAAATAAGTCAGTTAAATAATCACGTAAAACGTTTCCAGAAACTGAAATAGTATCTTTTCCTTCGCGAATTCTTTTTAAAGTTTCTTTCATCGCGTCTTTTACATCCATAATACGGATATCAAGGCCAGTTGTATCGAAATCTTTTAAATACTTTTCTACTTTTTTAATCATTTCCCTGTCATGAGCACGACCTTTGTCTAGCCAAAAAATAGCAGGAGTATCTGATAAACGAGCTCTTGTAACAGCTAGTTTTACCCAGTCTTGAATAGGAGCGTCTTTTGTTTGACACATTCTAAAAATATCACCTGCTTCTACAACTTGTGATAATAAAACATTTCCGTTTTCATCTTCAACTTTTACTGTACCAGCCGCATCAACTTGGAACGTTTTATCGTGTGAACCATATTCTTCTGCTTTTTGAGCCATCAAACCTACGTTAGGAACAGTTCCCATAGTTTTAGGATCTAAAGCACCATTTGCAATCATATCGTCAACAACAGCTTGGTAGAAACCAGCATAAGTTCGGTCTGGAATAATACAAACAGTATCTTCTTCTTTACCTTCTGTATTCCACATTTTACCTCCGTTTCTAGCTAAAGCAGCCATAGAAGCATCTACAATTACATCAGAAGAAACATGGAAGTTTGTGATACCTTTGTCCGAATTTACCATGGCTACACGAGGTCCATTTGCTAAAGCTGCATCAATTGCTGCTTTTACTTCAGCTTCCTGAGTATTTCCCGATAACTTTTCGTATAAATCTTGTAAACCATTATTAGGATTAATATCTAATGATTTGAATAAATCAGCGTATTTAGTGAAAACATCCGAAAAGAAAGTTTCTACAATTGCTCCAAAAATGATAGGGTCAGACACTTTCATCATAGTGGCTTTCAAGTGGGCTGACAATAAAACATTTTTATCTTTTGCTTCTGCAATAGCTTCTTTTACAAACGCTTTTAAAGCTGATAAGTTCATTACCGATGAATCGATTACTTCACCTGCTTTTAAGCTTGAAAAATCTTTAAGTACTTTTGTTGTTCCATCATTGCTAGTAAAAACAATTCTGAATTTACTTTCTTTTTCTACTGTTGTTGAGTTTTCAGTTCCATAGAAATCGCCTGTATTCATATGTGCTACAGATGTTTTGCTATCAGAAGCCCAAATACCCATTTTGTGAGGGTTTTGTTTTGCATAATTTTTAACTGCTTTTGGTGCACGACGATCTGAGTTTCCTTCACGCAAAACTGGATTTACTGCAGAACCTAATACTCTAGAATATTTTGCTTTGATGTTTTTTTCTTCGTCATTTTGTGGCTCTTCAGGAAAGTTTGGTATAGCAAAACCTTGAGATTGTAATTCGGCTATTGCTTCTTTTAACTGAACAATTGAAGCAGAGATATTAGGTAATTTAATGATATTAGCTTCTGGTGTTGTCGCTAAGTTTCCTAATTCGGTTAAAGCATCAGGTATTCTTTGCTCTTCTTTTAAAAATTCAGGAAAATTTGCTAGAATACGACCTGCTAAAGAGATGTCTCTAAGTTCTATATCTATATTTGCCGGAGCGGTAAAAGCTTGTACTATAGGTAAAAATGAATGTGTTGCCAACATTGGCGCTTCATCAGTAAGAGTGTAATGAATTTTTGATTTTTGACTCATCGTTATTTTTTTTCGTATGAATAAATTGATGTTTTAAAAACAATTGCTTTTTTTTGAAGCATTGCAAATATAAGAAAATCAGTCTGAAAATGATGAAAAAGAAATTTGAAATGACCGTTTTGCAAGATTGATTTTTTTGATAAAGTAGTAATGAAGAATTGTTAATTATATAATGCAATTTTTATCAAATAAAAAAGCCTCGAGGATATCGAGGCTTTTTTTATGCAATTTAGAAAAAAGATTATCTTCTTCTTTCTTTGATTTTTGCTTTTTTACCAGTAAGATCTCTAAAGTAGAAGATACGAGCTCTACGTACTTTACCTCTTTGGTTCAATTCAATTTTTTGTAATGCTGGCATATTAACAGGGAAGATACGCTCTACACCTACAGCTCCTGACATTTTACGGATTGTAAAAGTTTCAGTTGCACCAGTACCTCTTCTTTGGATAACTACTCCTTTGAAGAACTGAGTTCTTGTTTTTTCACCCTCTTTAATTTCATAGTATACTGTGATAGTATCTCCAGCACCAAATTCAGGGAAATCTTTTTTTGCAGTTAATTCGTTATTAACGAAATCTAATAAACTTGCCATTTCTTTGCTTATTAAAGTTAAATTCTGAGCAACATTCACGGTTTTCGCCAGAGGTTGGTCAAATGTGGATGCAAAATTAATAAATAATTATGAATTGTGAGTTGTTAGTTTTGAGTTTTTTTAATATTTTTTTAAAAGGTTAAGTTGAAGTGAATCATTTAGTTATGTTTAAGTAAGGTTCTAATTTATAGTTTCACTTATTCTTCTAAAAGATCAGGGCGTCTGTTTTTGGTATGTTCATATGCTTTTTCTTCTCGCCATTTTTCAATGTTAGCAAAATGACCACTTAATAAAACATCAGGTACTTTCATTCCTTTATATTCTGCAGGACGGGTATAAATAGGAGGTGATAGTAAATTGTCTTGAAAACTGTCAGTCAATGCTGAAGTTTCGTCACTTAGGACACCTGGTATTAATCTAATTAATGCATCACAAAATACAATAGCGCCAATTTCACCTCCTGATAAAACATAATCACCAATCGAAATTTCTTTAGTAATATGTAAATCACGAACTCGTTGATCGACTCCTTTATAATGACCACACAAAATGATGATGTTTTCATATAGAGACATTTTATTTGCCATAGGCTGATTTAATGTCTCACCATCAGGTGTCATGTATATGATTTCGTCGTAATTTCTTTCCGATTTCAGTTTTGTAATGCAATCATCTATGGGCTGAATCATCATAACCATACCAGCTCCACCTCCAAATTGATAATCATCAATACTGCGACGTTTGTCGTATGCATAATCTCTTAAATTGTGAAAATGAACTTCTACCAGCTCTTTTTCTATGGCTCTTTTCATAATTGAGCCTTCAAAAGGGCTACGCATAAGCTCAGGTAAAACGGTAATAATATCGATGCGCATTTTTAATTTAGTTGCAAAGTTAAATACTGCAAAGGTACAAACTTTAAACTAAGGTTTATTGTGAGTCATTCTTAGTTAATTTTTTTCTATAAATCTATCCAGAGTTTGCCAATATTTGTCTTTAAAAATCTCATATTCGATTTCTAAAATTGAATTGTATTTTTTTAAAATTTCTTCTAAAACTTTTGATGGTTTTCTAAAGTCTTTACAAGCAAAATGAATTTCTCTAACTCCGTCAGCAGTCTCTCGTCCTATATTTAAATAACCTTCAAAATCTATTAGCTCTAACATTATGTTGTCTTCAATATCATTTAGTAGTTGATATGTTTTGTCATCTGGTAAGCCATTATTTTCTTCACCATTATATTTTATTTCTATTTTTAATAACCATGGATGCGATGCTTTAGCATCCCATTCTAATAATGTAGAATTAACAATTCCTATTAATGGCTTTTTATTTTTTAAAGTAGCTTCGATACTTATGTAACTATCATTTTCAGTGTCATGTCTAACACCTTCATATTTTTCGATAAATTCCTTTTGTCTCCATTTTAGAAAAGATTTCAATTTCTCTATGGGAATAAGTTCACTATTAGCTTCTTTTTTACTAATCACTCGGATTGTGTCTATGTTGTTAATGAAGTCAAGTTCTCCTAGATAATTATCTAGAAAGAGATATATGCCATTAGTGATTAAATCATTATTTTTTTCATTATAATCTAGATGTACTATTGAAATGTCAATTTCATCTGGATATTCTTGATGTTCGTTTGAATAAAAAAACAAGTTTTGATTACCAAAAATATATTTGTCCATCTTAATTAAAACATCTTCTATGTTCGATGCGGGTTTAAATGCTGTAAATTTCCATCCTGGGATTTGAGGTGAAGACATGATTAGTTCTTCAATAAATGCAATATTTTTGATATTTCCGTCAGCTGTGATTATTAGTTCAGCAGTTTTTTCGTCATACATTCCTGATAAATAATAGAGGCCCTCTTTTAATTCGTCCAATTTTGGTGAAATTATATTCAAAAAATCTTTATGAATATTATAGCCATTATTTACTGCTTTATGGAAGTTTTTCTCATTTTTTTTAAACCAATCCCAAAAATCAGAATAAGATTTAATGACTCTATTTTCTTTAGTGAACATTTTTTTGATAAAATTCATTTGGGATGTTTTTTGATTTTTAATTGTAGAGTGATAGTGATGGCTTGCATGTATTAAACCCCAAACTGTCTTAAGTGATGGTCTAGGTGTTTCCATTGTAGACTGTCCCATTCTTGATCAGTCATTAGACCAAAAAAAGGATGTTTTTTTGTTTTTATGACTTGAGTGCCAACTTGGAACTTTTTTACTTTTTCAAGAAGTTCCAACTTAGTTTTGTCAAAATCATAAGAATCTTTCCTAATGAAATCGGGCGCTGTTGGGCTATTTTTTAAAAATCTTGGAGCATTAATTAATTTTTTCTTAATCATTCTGCCCAAAAGTTGAAATAAAAAATTTGCTTTCAATTGTTTATTTCCAAAAGCAATATCTATGGGGGCAATACAGTGTGACATCATTTGATCGACGCTCATTTTTCCCCATTGTCTTTCTGAATTTGGATTTAGTTTATTGATTCTTTCTATGATTTCTTGATTGTCTTCAGAATTAAAGATACTTGGCATGATTTATTTTTTTGTCGCGGTTAATGAAAATACCATTGGGATTTTATTTTGTAAATGTTTTATTCTGAATTTCCCAGTTTCAAATTCTTCTGTTTCGTTAAAGCAATTGTATGGAGAATAGTCATATTCATCATAAGAATTAATTTCTAGTCCAGATTTGATAAGTGCATTTAAAACTTCACTAGTTGGATGGTTCCAAGTAATGGTTTTGGTTTCAATTTTAGCATTTTTATTGGCATAAGTTCCTGTTTCTTCTTCAATAATTGGTTCTACATTGAAATAACTATAGAAAATTTCTTTGAAATCGTTGTCAAACATCCAAACAATAGGGTGAAAATCAGCTAAAATGAATTTCCCCTGAGGTTTTAAAAATCGAGAAATAACATTGGCCCATTTATCTAAATCTGGAAGCCAACCAATGGTGCCGTAACTTGTAAATACAAGGTCAAATTGTTCGTCCAAATGATTCGGTAAATCATAAATATCACAGCAGATAAATTTTGCATCTAAATTTAATTGCGCATTGAATTCTTTTGCTTTTGCGATTGCTTTGTCTGATAAATCAACTCCAGTAGCTTTGGCTCCCATTCGGGCAAAACTCAAAGTATCTTGCCCAAAATGACATTGTAAGTGTAAAATGGTTGTACCCTTAATTTCTCCTATTAATTTTAGTTCAATTTCATTAAGTGATGATTTTCCTTTTAAAAAATCATCATTGGCGTAAAATTCAGAATCTACATGAAAATCAGTCTTTTCGTTCCATGTTTTCTTATTAATCTCTAAATAATTTAAAACACTCATTATAATATATGTTCCATTTGTATGTCTGCTCTTTCGTAATCTGTTTCGTCCATTGGAACTTCAATAAAATTAAATTTAGAATATAAGTTTAAAGCAGGTTTTAATATTCTGTTGGAAACCAAAAAGATTTTTTTTGCATTTTTCTCTTTAGCAAATGCAATACAAGCTTCCATTAATAAATTACTCAACTTCATACCTTGAAACTTTTTGTCAACCGCCATTTTAGCTAGCTCATAAGTTTCATCATTAGTTTTTATCATGGCAACTGTTCCCGCTATTTCTTGTCCTACAAGGCAAAAGAATATTTCTCCTTCTTTTTCAATAATGTCTTTTTCGATATGATTGAACGTTTCTAAATCATGTGGTTCCACATAAAAGTATTCTTCTAGCCAAGCTTTGTTTAATCGTATAAAATCATTTTTGTATTCTGGATTGTATCCAATTATTTTAATTTCCATTTGAATATAAAATCGTAATTTTGTCACTCAAATTTAATTATAATTACGATGCAAGACGGTATTTACGCAAAATTTAATACTTCAAAAGGGTCGATTTTAGTAAAATTAACTCACGATTTAACACCTGGTACAGTAGGGAACTTTGTTGGTTTAGCGGAAGGGAATTTGGAAAATTCTGTAAAGCCTCAAGGAAATAAATATTATGACGGATTGAAATTTCACCGTGTTATTCCTGATTTCATGATTCAAGGAGGATGTCCTTTAGGAACAGGAACTGGTGATGCTGGATATAAATTCGACGATGAATTCCACCCGTCTTTAAAACATGACAAACCAGGAGTGTTATCTATGGCTAATGCTGGTCCTGGTACAAATGGATCTCAATTTTTCATCACACATGTAGCTACTCCGTGGTTAGATGGTAAACATTCTGTTTTTGGACATGTAGTTGAAGGTCAAGATGTGGTTGATGCGGTGGCTCAAGGTGATACTTTGGAAAGTGTTGAGATTGTTAGAGTTGGAGCTGAGGCGGAAAACTGGAACGCAATAGAAGCATTCCGTACTTTTGAAGGTTCTCGTTTGAAAAGAATTGAAGAAGCGAAACGCCAAGCGGAAGAAGCAATGGAAAAATTGGCGGCTGGTTTTGAAAAAACAGAAAGCGGATTACGTTATAAAATCATTCAAAAAGGTAACGGTAAGCAAGCAGAAGCAGGTAAAACAGTTTCGGTACACTATACAGGTTCGTTAGAAAATGGAAAAACTTTTGATAGTTCCTACCCAAGAAAAAAACCAATTGAATTCCCATTAGGTCGCGGTAATGTGATTGAAGGGTGGGATGAAGGTATTGCTTTATTGCAAGTTGGTGACAAAGCACGTTTTGTAATTCCTGCCTATTTAGGTTATGGTGAAAGAGGAGCAGGGGGAGTTATTCCACCTAATGCGACTTTAGTTTTTGATGTAGAATTAATGGATGTGAAATAGTCTATTAAAATTTATAAAATATTAGAAAGCTGCCATTTGGCGGCTTTTTTTGCATTTAACAATAAAATTTAAGTAAAAAATAACCTACAAAAATATTTTTTTCTATTTTTAACGAGTCAAATATTTGCAAATAAAAAAGACAACAAACTTTTAAAATTAAAAATGAAATCATGAAAAAAAATGAAAATTTAAAAAAGCCGTTTTTTGCTAATTTCTTAGAAAATCAAATTTCTAAAGATGAGCAAAATTCAGTTCAAGGTGGGATAACAAGTGTTTTAACAGATAGCGCACAAACTATGAAATACCCTTCTGATAGTGATGAGGATTCAGCTACTACAAAGCCAATTTATGACACTGCTCAAACTATGAAATATCCATCAGATAGCGATGAAGATTATTCAGAAATTTAATTTATAAATAATGAGCAGTGCTTTAGTACTGCTCAATTATTTTTTACTTATGATTTTATGTATTACTCATACCAATGACTTCTACACAATAGATATAGTTATCAATAAACTAAAAGAATTAGGACTAGAAGTATTGCGTTTTAACTCTGATGATTTTTCATATAAAATTAGTTTTGAGTATAACAATTTTTCTGGACAACAAACACTAAAATTGATTGGTTCAGATTTTGAAATAACTTCTGATAAAATAAAAGCTGTTTGGTATAGAAAACTCTGGAATGTTTCGATTCCTGAAAATCTTGATGATAACTATAAAAAAATTTATTATCAAGAATACAACACAATGAGAAGCATTTTTTTTGAATCTCTTAAAAATGTACCTTGGATAAATCCCATTCAAATAGATCATCAAATTGCCGAAAATAAATTAGAACAACTACGGTTGGCATCTCTAGCAGGTTTACTTGTACCAAAAAGTTTGTTTACGAATAATTCAGATGCAGTGAGTAATTTCTTTTACTCAGAATGTAATAAACAAATGATTGCAAAGCTTCATGGAGCTTTATCGAGAAGTATGTCTGGAAATACACCTTTTTTTCCAACAACAGTTATTCATGAAGAAGATTTAAAAAATTTAGATTCTTTAATGTATTGTCCAATGATTTTTCAAGAAAAAATCGAAAAGGAATATGAATTGAGAATTATTTATGTTGATGGTGATTTTTTCACAGGAAAAATAAATGCACAAAATTCAGTAGCTGGATCAACAGATTGGAGAGCAGCTAATGATACGCGTCCCTCATGGGAGAAATATGAGTTGCCCTTAGAAATAGGTAACTCTATAAAAAAAATGATGAAAACAATGAATCTTTTTTTTGGTGCAATTGATGTTATTCGTCAAAAAAATGGAGACTATATATTTTTAGAAGTTAACCCTCAAGGGGAATGGGGAATGCTTCAAAGAGATTTAGGTTTGCCTATTGGGGAGGCAATAGCTATAAAAATGGCAATGAGAATTGCAAAAAATGAACTTGAAATAAACAATAAAAAACATAGTATTACAGCATAATGAAAAAAGTATTAATTATTACCCATACTCAAGATAACGAATGTATTGAAGTTGTTTCAAAAAAAATAAAAGAGTTAAATGGTTTGCCTATACGTTTTAATGTTGATGAATATCCTTTAAAATATAGTATAAGTTCATGTTATGAAAATAATGAGTGGAAAGTGTATTTAGATTATCAAGGCGTAAGAGTTTCTATTCATGATGTAGAAGCAGTTTGGTACAGAAGAAGTCATAATTTAGGCGCAGGACTATCAAGTGTTTTGGATAAAGAATTTGTTAGCAGTGCTCATGGAGAAGTAAGAACTACATTGTTTGGAATGCTAGAAAGTCTAAATTGTTTTCAGATTAGTAAATTTAGTCAGTATAGGAGATTAGATAGTAAAGAGGAACAAATGAAAATAGCAACATATCTAGGGTTGAAAGTTCCTGAAACTTGTATCACAAACAATCCACAAGAGGCTAAAAGATTTGTACAGGAAAGACCTAATGGAGTGATTTCTAAAATGCAAAGTTCTTTTGCTATAGTAAAAGACGGAATAGAGAATGTTGTTTTTACCAATGTTGTAAAAGAAGAAGATCTTGACAGCATTGATACTTTGCAGTTTTGCCCAATGCAATTTCAAGAAAAGTTAGATAAGAAACTCGAGCTTCGAGTAACTATTGTAGGGGATGAGTTGTTTACTTTTGCGATTGATTCACAGAAATCTGAAAATGCTAAAGTGGATTGGAGAAAAGAAGGAAATACAATGATTACGGATTGGGTGCCTTATGAATTACCAATTGAAATCAAAGAAAAATTACTTCAAATGATGGATATTTATCAAATAAACTATGGAGCTGCAGATATTATTGTTACTCCCGATGATGAGTATTACTTTCTTGAAATCAATTCAGCTGGCGAGTTTTTCTGGTTGGATAGACTTAGTGATGGAGCAATTTCTGAACAAATTTCTAAAGTTCTACTTGGGAATGCTTACAGAAGATATACTCCAGTTTTAGAAGATAATTTTTCAAGGGTTTAAAACGGATAAAAAACTTTGTTATATTTACTCCTCAATCAAAATAATTAGATATGAAAAATAAAGTTTTAATAGTAATTACTGTTGTAGGAGCTTTTGTTTATGCATGTTCTCCAAAAACAGTTACTACTGCACAAACAACTGAAGTAAAAAAAATTGAATTAACTCCTGAATTGGCTGAAGGAAAATCATTGTATGAAAATAATTGTGGTAAATGTCACAAATTATATGAACCAACAAAACATACTAAAGAAGATTGGGTTCCAACATTAGATAGAATGGCTAAAAAAGCTAAAATATCAGAAGAACAAAAAGCATCGATTTATAAATATCTAGTTGCTAATTTATAAAAATAAAAAAAGCCCATTTGGGCTTTTTTTATTTTCTTGCTGTAAATCCTATTGGTATTAGTAATTCTCCTTTTTCAAATTTATTTAGATAAAGTAAAACTGGCTTTTTTTGACCTTCCCAAGTTATTTCAAAAGTATCAATCATACCAGCACCCATGTCTGATCTTTTAGTTGGGAATGGGCAACAAGGATCTTTTTTAACAAAAGTTATTTTTTCACCATTAGGTCCAGCTAAAGCATTTAAGAACCTAATTTGATTGTTGTTTCCATCTTCTAAAGTTGTAAATCCTACATTTACTGGGTAATCCTCGTTATAAGCGTATTTTTTATTGGTAGCTTTTTTTGTAATTACAAAACTATTGAAGGTTTCGTTTAAAGCTGGCCCAGGTATAGAGTCATCTATGTTTTTAATTGTTGATCTAGTACTTATACACGAGGTAAAAGACATAGAGATAAGTAGTAAAATTAGAATTCGAAATTTCATTAATTGCTTTTCTTTAATAGAATTTGATAGACTCATAACAAATATAGCAACAATCTTTTACTTTTGTAAAAAAATATTTGCATGGATTTTATTACTCAAACATGGCATTGGTCTATATCAGGTTTCTTGATAGGAATTATAATGTTGGCATTAACATATTTTGGAAAGACTTTCGGAATGTCTTCTAATTTAAGAAGTTTATGTTCTATGGCAGGTGCTGGAAAATTTGTTTCTTTTTTTAATTGGGATTGGAAATCACAGCGTTGGAATTTGGCAGTTGTTGTTGGTGCTATGTTAGGAGGTTATGTGGCAACACATTTTTTGTCTAATTCTGCAAATGTGTCAATTAATCCAATTACAATAAGTCAATTAGCGGCAATGGGTATTGATGCTCCACAGGGAAAATTAGCTCCTGATACCTTATTTGGAATGCAGATATTTAGTTCTCCTAAAATGATCTTCATTTTATTGATTGGAGGGTTACTTATTGGATTTGGTTCACGTTATGCGGGAGGATGTACATCTGGACATGCAATTTCTGGATTAAGTAATTTACAATTACCATCATTAAAAGCAGTAATTGGTTTTTTTATTGGAGGATTGATAGTTTCTCATTTTGTTTTACCTCTAATTTTTAATTAATCATGAAGTTGTTTAAATTTTTACTTGTTGGTTTTTTCTTTGGAATTGTATTAACAAAGTGCGAAGCTGTTTCATGGTATAGAATTTATGAAATGTTTCAATTTCAATCGTTTCATATGTATGGAATTATTGGTGTTGCAGTTTTAACTGGGATTATAGGAATTCAAATTATAAAAAGAAACAATCTTAAAGATGTTGATGGTTTGCCCATCGAAATATTAGATAAAGAAAAAGGATCGATAAGATATTGGGTTGGAGGAACACTTTTTGGTTTAGGATGGGCTTTAGTAGGCTCATGTCCTGGTCCAATATTTATATTGATAGGAGCAGGTTTTATGAGTGTAGGAGTTGTTTTGATAGGGGCTTTGTTAGGGACTTTTTTATACGGAGTTATAAAAGATAAATTGCCTCACTAAATAATGTATTAAATAAAAAAGGCTTGTCTATGACAAGCCTTTTTTATTTTTTATTTAAGCCTAAAATTCCTTTAGTTATTAAAAATTGAGCGACAATATAAGTTATCATAATTAAAAAACCTGATTGTGGTAATGTTGAATGAAATTTATTGATTGCCAGTATACTATCTGAAGAAACAAAAATTAAAGCTCCTAATAAAACTGTAAGATTGTTTGGTTTTCTCCAATTAAAATATCCTTTTATTGCCATTAATAGCATAGTTGATATTGTTATTGCATAAACAGTAACAGGAATTTTTAAATCACCTAAACTAGGGTAGAGTATTACTAACATACCAAAAAGATAGAATCCAACGATAATTATCCCTACCCAAAACAATTTGTTTGAAGATGTATTTTCTTTTTCCTGTTTTGTGAATAAGAGTATAAATATAATGTGTGCAATTAGAAACGAGACCAAACCGAATATAAAATACAACTCACCTTTATCTGCAAACATCAAAATTATATCACCTATCCATGAAAATAGTAATGCTGAAAGCAGTAAGTTTTTGGTTTTGAAATTTTCTGAAGAATAGGTTTCTAAAATTAAAAAAGGCAGTAAAATGGGTTTTAAATACCAAGCGATTTCATCTTGCCCAGTAAATAATAGTAGTAGATAAAACACACTTATTCCAGCGAAAATTTTTAAATAATTACTCATAAAATTAGCTTAAGGCAGGTTGATTTTGGGTTTCTTTAAATTCTACTGTTACAAAATAAATGCTTATTAAAAGACATAAAGTCAAATAGCTCATAACAATAATTGTCCCATAAGGAATAACTTCGTCAATTTTGAACCAGCTTCCAGTTAAATATACAATGGTAACTGCAAAGGCATAACGAATACCTTCATAAACAAAGGCATATTTGTTTTTATCCATTAATTCAGTATAGCTGTAAACAGTTGCAAAAACAAATAAACCATATATGAAGATTCCTGGAATGCCAATTCTAGCAATATTATCAAAAAAGTAAGTGATAAGTAATAGCGTAAGAAGTAATTGTGCAATTGACCAAGCAATAAGTGTTTTACTATTGTTGGTTCCAAATTTTTGAAAATTGTAGACATTATCAATTTTGTGAATAGGATACTTTTCATCAAATCCTTCAGGACGCCATCCTGTTGGCATAAACCATATTCTTAATTTATCTGAAAATTTTTCTGCACGCCAAGCATCTCTAATTAAAACCCATAAATGTTGAAAGTTAATTTTAAATGGATTCCAAGTTTCTGCTGGACGGGTAATTCCAAAAACAGCAGGAACTTCAGGTAATTCTTCCTGAAAAGTACCAAATAGCTTATCCCAAATAATAAATACTTGAGAATGATTTTTGTCCATGTATTCAGGATTAATAGCATGATGAACTCTATGGTGTGAAGGAGTTACAATAATTTTTTCCAAAAACCCCATTTTGTTGATATATCTGGTATGGTACCAAAACTGAACAAAAAATTGAATAGGAAGTGTAATAGCTATTACCTTCGCAGGAACTCCTAATAAGGCAGCCGGCAATAAAAGGAAAGTAAATAAATTAAAGAATTGAGAAACAGATTGACGTAAAGCACATGATAAGTTGAATTCTTCACTACTGTGGTGAATCGCGTGTTTGTTCCAAAAAATGTTAATTTGATGTGCCCATCGATGTGTCCAATACCCTTGAAAATCAATCGCTATAAATGCTACAATGTATGCTAAAGCAGATTCTTGAATAGTAAATAAAGCCATTTTAGAAACCATCCATTCATACGTTAGAATGGTAATGCTTAAACCTAATACGTCTTTAGTGGCATTGGTCACACCGGAACTTATACTTGAAACACTATCCATTAGCGGTGCATGATCTACACCTTTAAAATAGCCATAAAGTTTTTCAATAATAATCAAAGCCAAAAAACAAGGCATTGCAATAATTAGTATTTTTCCGTATACTTCCATATTTACTTTACAATTTAAAAGTGAAAGGTATGGAGAATTTAACTTTTAACAAATTATTTGTTAAATAATTTCAGCGCTTAATCCAGCATCAAGCAGAGCGGTACATTGTGGTTTTAATTCATCAAATGATCCAGTTTTAACGCCGCATTTACCAGTATAATGTACAAGTAGTGCACATTGTTCTGCTTGAAGTTCGTCATGATTACACACTCTAATTAAAGTGTCTATTACATGATCAAAGGTATTTACATCGTCATTGTATAAAATAATTTCGTGGTTAGTAGCAACTAACTCTAATACTTCTAATTCTTCTTGTGTTTTTTCAATCGTTCCCATTTGAATTTGGTTGTATTTACCGTATTACTAATTTACATATTTTAATGATACCCAATTGTTTCGGTTTATTTTTTTGACAAATGTCAATCCTTTTTCAGTGCATGAAGCATCGATGTGAGGAATGTCTTGTTCGTAAAAACCACTGAATAAAATTATACCATTTGGATTTAAGCAATCCACATAGATTTGCATGTCATTTAAAAGAATATTTCGATTAATGTTGGCAATGATTAAATCGTACTTCTTTCCTGATAAAAGAGAAGCATCACCTTCATAAACTGAAATATGCTTGCAATTGTTTCGTTCAGCATTTTCGATAGAATTTAAATAACACCAGTTATCAATATCAATAGCATCAATGGGTTGGGCGCCTTTCATTTCAGCAAGAATGGCTAATATAGCAGTTCCGCATCCCATGTCAAGTGTCTTCATCCCATTTACCTCCATTTCAAGTAAATGCTGAATCATCATGTGGGTTGTTTCATGATGTCCTGTCCCAAAACTCATTTTAGGTTCAATTACTATATCGTATTTTGCATCTGTTTTTGGGTGGAAAGGGGCGCGAACATGACATAAACCATCAACATCAATAGGATCAAAGTTTTTTTCCCATTCGGCATTCCAGTTTTTTTGTTCGATTTCTTCAATGGTAAAACTAATTTTGAACTCAGGATTATTTAAAATATAAATGTCTTCTAAGATATTCTCGTTCCAGTTTTCTTTTGGGATATAAGCAGAAAAGCCATTTTCGGTTTCTATGAAACTATCAAAAGGAAGTTCGCCTAATTCAGCAATTAAAATTTCTGACCCTAAATCTTTTGGTTCTACTTGAAAATGATACCCTATATATAAATTTTGCATTGAATTATTTTTTGCAAAGGTAGTGATTACTTCAGATTTAATTAAACACAAAAGCCAGAACATTTTGTTCTGGCTTTTAATAAAAAAACACGACAGTAAATGATTATTCGATAATCAATTTTTTTGTAATTCCTTCAGATGTTTTAACCAAATATATTCCTGAAACCAATTGCGAAGTGTTTATTGTTAAGGCATTTTTTTCTGCTTTTATCATTTTTCCTGAAAAATCATACAATTCATAATCGGCAGTTCTGTTGAAATAAACAATACCTTTTTCACTTGGATTAGGGAAAATTACAAAGGTTTTTGGTTCTAAATTGAAAGTATTGTTTGATAGATTTGTAGTATTTACTTCAAATAAAGAAATAGTACCACTTATTTCATTGGCAACAGCCACATAATTTTTGCCAGTTGTCGTATTTTCAGCTTTTATAAAAATTACACCTTCGGGTCCATTATCTCCACCATAGGCAGATACATTTCTACTGTTTTTATAATCAACAAATTTTACGTCATTAGGGTTAGTAATGTCATAAACCATTACACCGCCAACTCTTTCAAGAGTAATAAAAGCAAAAGTACTACCATTAAGATGTGCTAAAGTAATTCCTTCTGGTTCGGGACCTTTTGCTCTACTTCTTCCTTTTTTTACGTTGTCACTATGATCAGCGTTAAATAAATTTGAAATGGATGCGTTCAATGCAGTATATCTTTCAAAATCATCACCACTATCATAAACTAATTGTTTTGTTTGTGCATTAAATATAGAGAAAGAGCGAGAACCTAAACAGTATAATTCTTCGTAAGCTGTATCTATATCAGTATTGCCATTTGCATTGGTGATACGCATTCTACCAGCATTATTATTGGCTTTAAGCATCGTAGCGTTTGGAAAACTAGTCGCGTCAAGAGATGCAGCACTTATAGTTGTTCTTTCAGTAAAAGCCGTATATTCTTTTTCGTCTCCTTCATTAGCAGTAACTAAATAATTGATTCCTTCTACATTGTAGTTTGCTACACCGTCTGGAGTATAATAGGCTTTTATAGGCCAGTTAGCAATTAAAGTTTGACCATTGTTATCTGATATATCCATTCCATTTCCTGGCATACTCATGTCTTTGGTTCCTAAAGACCAAATATCAACAATAGTGTTTGTTGTTAAGTTAATCTCTAGGATGGCATTATTTTCTTGAATGCTTACCCATGCTTTTTGTGAATCTGAACTTATTGTAATGTATTCTGGCTCTAAATCTTGTGATAAAGTGCTTGAAGCCTTTACTTTACGAATGCCACCGGCAATTAAAGTTGCTTCAATTGCATTGTAAGCAGTAAAGTCGATTGTAGTTACGTCCGATTGTGAAAGTGAAGGGATGCCTCCTGCAATATTTATAATAGAAACTGAGCCTTCGGGATCAACAGAATAATCATTGCTTGGCTGACCTTCATTAGCAGTCATTACTTTAGTACCATCTGGAGTAAAAGTAATCATGTCTGGAAGCGCTCCTACAGTAACTTGTTTTAAAAAAGTTCCGTTTGTGTCAAAAAATATGACCGAACCGTTTAATTGTTCGTTGGTATTGGGGGACGCCACTGCAACAATTCCATTTTTAACAGCTACACTAGTAATTCCTCCATACGAAGACATATCGATAGAGTTAACAATACTCAAGTTTGTAGGATTTGAAAAATTAATGATTTCCAACTTTTTGCTTACAGCACTAATAGTGAATAAACGTTGCGAAATAGGGTCGTGAGCAACAATTTCACAAGTACTAGCACTTGCTCCAGAAGGGTCAAAGCTTCCTACATAATCAAGCGTTATATTGTTATTTGCAATTGGAGCGGTAGTTTCGTTGTCTTTTATATAAATTGTAGCGTATGCATTTGTGCCAACTGTTAATCCAGTTGGATTTTCTAATGTTAATACGAAGTATTCGGCATGTTGTTCAATTGTAGCATCATCAATAATAGGAATTGTTATTGTTTGAGTTGTGCTACTTGCTGCTGTAAAGTTTAAGATTTGTGTGACCAATGTAAAATCAGATGCATTTGCAGTACTAAATGGCTCTCCTTTTACTGTTAACTGTACTGATGAAGTCGAAGGGTTGGTAAGATTTAAAGTTATATTCAAGTTGCCTTGATTTTCATTTGTAACAATAAAGTTAGATGAAAAAGCAATTTGCGTTTGTGCTTCTGCATTCATTGCTATTGTTATTATAGCAAAAGTTACAGATTGAATTAAAAAGGAGTAAATTTTAGACATAGTGTTTAGTTTGTTTATTTCTAAACAAAAGTCTATGTCCTATATTAAATTAGGTTTAAGGTGAGAATATGAAAAAATTAACTCAAGTTTATATTAAAGTTACTATGTTACTTTAGTCTTAATCATTTAAAGAATAATTTGTACAAAAACAGAGTCAAGCCATCTGTTAAATTTGAATCCAGTTTCTTTAATATGACCTACTTCGTGAAAACCAAGTTTTTTATGAAAAGCAATACTTCCTGTATTTTCAGAATCTATTACACCAATCATTGTATGAAGTTGTTGATTTTTTGCAATTTCGATAAGTTCTAGTAAAAGTAATTTACCAATGCCTTTTCCATGAAAATCTTGATGAATATACACAGAATGTTCTACAGTAAAACGATAGCCAATTTTAAATCTAAAAGTTCCATAAGTTCCAAAACCAACTATTTTATTGTCTATTTCAGCAACTAAAAAAGGAAATCCTTTTTGAGCTTTTTCATTAAAGATGAATTCTTGTTCTGGTAATGTCCTAATGTCATAATCCCAAATAGCTGTCGTGTTTAGTATTTCATAGTTTACAATTTCTAAAACTGAATGCATGTCATCGATTGATGCTTTTCTAATTGTAATAGACATAGGTTTAAAGTTGGAATTGTAGATTAATTTTAGTAAATTTAATTTGTTAACTGTGCTTAATGGGTTTAAAATTACTTAATATTTCAAAGATACTAATTATTATATACTTTGGAAATCTGTTGTTGTACAGTTTTTCCTCTATTTTTGCATTTGGCGCTATTGAAAAAATATTCTGGTTTATAAGAATACCTATATTGATAGTTTTGTATTTAGTTAGTTCTCCTAAAAAACAGATTATATATATTATAGCATTATTATGTTATCAATTAGCATCAGTGCTTTTTACAATAGGAAGTCCATTAACTTTTAATTGGGCAAGTGTAAGTTCATTATTTTTTAAACTTTGTTTCTGTATTCTGGTTGTAAATTTAGTTTCAAAACAAATTAAGATTGCCGTTGCCGTTGCCATGATTCCTTTTTTTGTACTGTTACTCTATTTTATTGATTTTGTAGTTTTAAGTCTAGGAGACACTTATCTCATTTGGATTTTAAATACCCTTTTAACATCTTTTATAGCAAGTGTAGCAATAATTTACTACATCAATAATTCTGACAAAAAAGGATATTGGCTGCTCATAAGCGCTATTTTGTTTGTGGTACAAATAGCTGCTTTTTTTGTAAATAAGTTTTATGTAAAAAATGAAGCCATATACCAAATTGTAATTTTAGCTTACGGAATTTCACATTTCACATTTTATAAATTTTTAATTTTAAAAGAAGAATCATCATTAAAAGCCACTAATTAAAAACCCATATTAATTAGTAAAAATAGCGTGATAGCATTTGTCATTTACTTGAAAAGTAACTTTTAATTAGTTATTGCAAAAGTTAATTTTAGCGATGAATACTAATGTAGTATTTTCAGTTAAAGATAGAATTTTTTGGTGAAGAATAGGAGTAGAATACAATGAAAACTATAGAAGTAAAATAGTACTTAAAAACTAAAAATAAATCATTTTTTATTTGTTTTTAAGCACAGTTCTTTGTTAGCAGTTGCTATTTTTGTTTATCCCAAAGTTCAAGCATTGCTTTTAAATCACTATATTCTTGTGAAAATGCTCCATCAGGTTTGTATCTATTCTCGAATTTATAAAAATAGTCTCGTGCTTTATTGTTTTTTGAAATTGTTGCGACGAAAAGTCGATTTAATAATTGCATTTTTTCATCATCTATTTTTTCATCAGCATTTTCATATTCTTTCAATGTAAGAGATATTTCAGCGCTATTATATTTTCTAATTTTTTGATTTAGAAATTTCTTTCTTTTTAATTGTTCATTTTCAAAGTAAAATTTTTCAATGCTCCAAATAGTTGAAGCATAAATTCTGTTCTTTTCAGTTGGTAAATTAATTAGTTCTTCAACAAATAAAGTGTCTTTAATTGTTTTTAAATTACAAGTTTCTGCTGCGCCCCAAAAATCGATTATTTTTTTTTCGCCACAAATAGTTAGAACAAATTCAGAAAAATCTATTGGTTCATTTTCAATATTTCGATAACCACACAACGCAATTCTTTTTCCGTTTGATAATTGATAAACTGTGTCTGTTTTTGTTCCCGCAAAATCATTTTCTGCACATTTACAATCCTCATCAGTTGTTTCGGAAACAAACAGACTATCTTTTTGTAATCCTTCTGGATTTGGAACTAATTCTCTATTCGAATTATATTCAGTTTTATTTTCATTTGTTTGTTTGCAGGAAACAAATAGGGGTAATGATATAAGTATTAGTGTTTTAATTGCATTTCTCATATAGTTACTGCTAACGTCCTGTGGCTTGACTTGCAGTAGCGATGCCAGCGAACGTATTATTTTCCGTTAAAGATAAACATTTTCGTAAAAAAATTATGAAGTAAGAGCAAATTGCTAATGCGCTAAACCACTTTTAGTGGCAATATTTATTTAATTAAAATGTTTTTTTATGATTTCAGCTCTGTTTTCTTTTTCGGTTTTGATTATTTCAGAGATAAAGTCAGTCATTTTGTTTTCGTCTATTTTAAGTTGACTAACTTGTAAATTAATATTCTGTGCTCCAACCACTTTATTGAGTTTAGCAGCCCATTTATATAATTTTTTCTTCATGACAAAAGATTTGTCAAGTTTCAGCGACACAAACTTTTGCTGATGTATGTTATGTGGATAGGCACTTTTAATTTGCTCCCATTTGAATTCGTCTTGTTTTGTGGTTCTGTCCCAAATACCATTTTCGGTTATAATTATTTGTGGTCGTCTGTCAAAAGTTTGAAAGATTCCAATTGGAATGCCAAGTCCAAAAAAACAAGTACAAATCCAGCCCATAATATAATCTGTTGTTCCAATTGGTTCTCTACTTATTGCAAAAACTCCAATTACAATAAAAGGAATTGACAAGGCAAAAATTTTCAGTCCTTTTAATGGTTTTTTATAGAGTTTGACTTCTGTCATTTTTTCAATTTCAATTTTTAACTGATTAGCTTTTAATGTTGCCACTAACGTCCCGTGGCTTTGCGAAGTTTGGGGATTGGTTTGTCCAAAAGAATCAATTTAAGATTAAGTTTACAAATACAAAACCAACTTTAAATTTAGCCCAAAACCCGCAATCTTGCAAAACCTGTGTTGGCAAATGGTTTTTACTTTTCAATAGTTCCGTATTTTATTCCGCAGTTTTTAAATAACTCTTTTAATAACTCAAATTTCTGTGTACATTCTTCTCCTAAATTTATTTTATTATCATTTGTTCTATATCCTGAGCATTCAAAACAAATTTCAATAAAACCAATTATTTTATTTTCTGAGTTGTAAAATAAAATAGCATTTCTTGGCATATAACAATCAGTTGCTGATCTAATATTAGTTTCACTTTCATAACCATAATTATAAATTATATCGGTAAGTTTATTAATTTGTTCAAAATTTAGAACTTTAATTTCATCAAATTTATTTTCAATTATAGAATCTTTTTTTGCGACAAGTAAGTTTAGATATTTTTGTAAATCTTCACCTATTATTCCTTCTTCTTTATTTTTATAGGATACAATTTTAATTTGAGAAGTCAAATTATATGGGAAGTTTGCAAGTCTTTTTTCTAATCTTATGTTTGAGTTTTTCGCACAATTTAGTTTTTCAATTTCATCTTTATATTTCTTTTTCTTGGCTTGAGAAAAAGAAACATTACAAGAAAAAATAATAAATACAATTAATAATATTCTGTTTATAAGTTTCATGTTTTCCTTTTCAATTTTGGTTTTACTAAAATCTCTGCCAACGTCCTGTGGCTTTGCGACACACTGCGGAAATTGGAACTGAGTACACTCGGCCGGACAAAACGAAGATATGAAAATAAAAATGAAATTTTAGCACAAAACCAGCCATTGCAGCAAACAGCCTTAAGTTTACAATTTATAAATTTAAAGAATAAACCAGAAAGAACAAAAGAGA
>CAZMCP010000016.1:0-45944 GCA_964565035.1 uncultured Flavobacterium sp.
AACTGCTCAAGGTATTTTCGTAAACTTTTTAAACGTTCAAAAAACGGGACGTATGAAAATTCCTTTTGGTATTGCACAAACAGGTAAAGCTTTCCGTAATGAAATTGTTGCGCGTCAATTCATTTTCCGTATGCGTGAATTCGAACAAATGGAAATGCAATTCTTTGTAAAACCAGGCGAGGAGATGAAATACTACGAGTATTGGAAAGAAACTCGTTTAAAATGGCATTTGTCATTAGGTTTAGGAAAAGAAAATTATCGTTTTCATGATCACGAAAAATTAGCGCATTATGCTAATGCAGCGGCAGATATAGAATTCAACTTCCCATTTGGGTTTAAAGAATTAGAAGGAATTCACTCGCGTACCGATTTCGACTTGAAAGCTCATGAAGAGTTTTCAGGTAAAAAAATGCAATATTTTGATACCGAAGAAAACAAAAACTACACGCCATACGTAGTGGAAACATCGGTAGGATTAGATCGTATGTTCTTGGCGGTGTTCTCAAAATCATTGCAAGAAGAAACTTTGGAAGATGGTTCTACAAGAACAGTGCTTCGTTTGCCTTCTGTATTAGCACCAACAAAAGCGGCAGTTCTACCATTAATTAAGAGAGATGGTTTGCCTGAATTAGCTAAAGAAATCATTGAAGACTTGAAATGGGATTTCAATGTGGCTTATGACGAAAAAGATGCAGTAGGTCGTCGTTACCGTCGTCAAGATGCTTTGGGTACGCCTTTTTGTATTACAGTCGATCACCAAACATTAGAAGATAAAACAGTAACTATCCGTCACCGTGATTCAATGCAACAAGATCGTGTTTCGATTTCAGAATTGAGAGGGATTATCGGTAATGAGGTTTCTATGAGAAATTGGTTGTTGAAGATGAAATAATGATGGAATTCTAGATAATAAAAAATCCCAAACGGTCGCCGAGCTTGTCGAAGTGAAGTTTGGGATTTTGTTTTTTAAACTTTACAATTAAGCTTGTAATTCATGCAAACGCTTTACATACTTCCCAATCACATCAAATTCTAAATTTACCTTCGTTCCTACTTTGAAAGTGTGAAAATTTGTGTGTTCATGTGTGTAAGGGATAATTGCTACACTAAATTCATTAATTTTTGAATTTACTACTGTTAAACTTGTTCCGTTTACTGTGATTGATCCTTTTTCGATGGTAATGTTGCTTAAACTTCTATCGTATTCAAAAGTGAAATACCAACTGCCGTTAGCTTCTTCAATGTTTTTACATATTGCTGTTTGGTCAACATGTCCTTGAACAATATGTCCATCTAAACGATCGCCTAGTTTCATGGCGCGTTCTAAGTTTACTTTGTCGCCTACTTTCCAGTCGCCTAAATTAGTTTTATCGATAGTTTCTTTTATGGCCGTAACAGTATAAATGTCATTGTTGATCGCTACCACTGTTAAACATACTCCATTGTGCGCGACACTTTGGTCAATTTTTAATTCGTTTGTTATGGTAGATTGTACCGAAACATGAATGTTTTCTCCTTCTTTTTCAAGTGATTTGATTGTTCCGAGAGTTTCTATGATACCTGTAAACATTAACTGATTAATTTTAGTAAATTTGCATTCAAAATTAGCAATAAATACATTGAACTGATGACAAAAAGACCAGAAAATATAATTGTAGGGATTTCTATTGGTGATTTGAATGGTATAGGAGGAGAGATAATATTAAAGTCTTTCGAGGATACTCGCATGTTAGAGTTGTGTACTCCGGTGATTTTTGCTAATGTCAAAATTCTTTCTTATTTAAAAAAGAATTTAGAACTTTCAACAAATTTGCATGGCATAGATAAAATTGACCAAGCGATAACAGGAAAAATAAATGTATTAAATGTTTGGCGTGAAGGAGTAAATATCGAGTTTGGAAAAACAGATGAAAATGTAGGAAAGTATGCTGTTAAGTCTTTTGTTGAAGCAACAAAAGCATTAAAATCTGGGGATATTGATGTTCTAGTAACTGCTCCAATAAATAAATCAAATATTCAGTCAGAAGAATTTTCTTTTCCAGGGCACACAGATTATTTAGATCAAGAGCTGGAAGGAGATGCCTTAATGTTGATGGTTCAGGACTCACTTCGTGTTGGTTTGTTAACTGATCATGTTCCTATTAATGAAGTGGCTAAACATTTAACAGAAGTATTGATTCATAAAAAAATAAAAACGATCAATCAATCCTTAATTCAGGATTTTGGAATTACTCGTCCTAAAATTGCAGTTCTAGGTTTAAATCCGCACTCGGGGGATAATGGGGTAATAGGAGATGAAGAAGAAAAAGTATTAAAGCCTGCTTTAAAGAAAATTTTTGATGAAGGAATTCTGGTTTTTGGGCCTTTTTCTGCCGATGGTTTTTTTGGGAGTGGTCAATATGAAAAATACGATGCAGTTATAGCAACGTATCATGATCAAGGGCTTATTCCTTTTAAAACGCTTTCCTTTGGGAAAGGAGTAAATTATACAGCTGGATTAAATAAAGTGAGAACTTCGCCAGATCATGGTACTGGTTTTGATATTGCAGGAAAAGGAATCGCAGATCATGGTTCGTTTGTAGAGGCAGTATATGCAGCAATTGATATTTTTAAATCCAGAAATAATCATGCTCAAATTACGGAAAAGCCTTTAAAAGTTAAGGAAAAACAGTTATAAACAAAAAAATGTTCATAACACTTTTAAATTTATAAATAATTTATATCTTTGCACACCCTAATTAAGGGACAAATTGTTGTTAGTATGAAAGGTACAAATGAATATTTAATTCCGTATGTGGGGTTAAAGCTAGGAAAACATCAGTTTGAGTATCAAATAAATAAAGCGTTCTTTGATCACTTTGAGTATGACGAATTTGATTCGGCAGAGGTAAAAGTGAATTTGGTTTTAGAAAAGCAAACAAATATGCTAGAGTTAAACTTTAAGCATATTGGCACTGTAAATGTTTTGTGTGATGTTACGGGAGAACCTTTTGATTTGTCTATTAAAGGTAAATTAAAATTAGTGGTTCGATTTGGAGAAACATACAATAATGATAATGAGGAGTTACTCATTTTGCCATTTGGTGAGCATCAAATAGATGTTTCTCAATACATTTATGAAATGATTGCTTTGTCTGTTCCATTAAAAAGAATAAGTCCTGATGCAAAAAACATCAGTGCTGTAAAGCTTAATGAAATTGAAGTCAAAGACGAAGAAGAAGTAAAAGAAGAAGAAATTGACCCGCGTTGGGCAGCATTAAAGAAACTATTAACGGATAAATAATTTTGTAAAATGGCACATCCTAAGAGAAAGACCTCGAAAACAAGAAGAGATAAAAGAAGAACTCATTATAAAGCAACTGTTGCTCAAATCGCAACTTGTCCTGTAACTGGAGAAGCACATTTATACCACAGAGCTTATTGGCATGAAGGTAAAATGTATTATAGAGGTCAAGTAGTTATTGATAAATCTGTAGCTGTTGCTTAATACGTTTTAGTAAAAAGAAATCTAACTCTCACTTAGTGAGAGTTTTTTTGTTGGATATAACTGAAAAATAAAAAAGAAGTTATTTAAAATTTATTTTAAAGATTTTTGTAACTTCATCGTCTTTTTAAAAAAGAAATTTTTTAGGAAGTATTATTACAATTTTATGAGTACAATAACTGCCGCAATAACTGCCGTTGGTGCATATGTTCCTGAATTTGTTCTTTCTAACCAAGTGTTAGAAACAATGATTGATACTAATGACGAGTGGATAACCACTAGAACAGGAATCAAAGAAAGAAGAATTTTAAAAGAAAAAGGTAAAGGGACTTCGTTTCTTGCTATCAAAGCTGCTCAAAATCTAATCGAAAAGTCAGGAATTAACCCTGCGGATATCGATTTAGTGTTATTAGCCACAGCAACTCCAGATATGCCAGTAGCATCTACAGGTGTTTATGTGGCATCACAAATTGGAGCTGTAAATGCTTTTGCTTACGATTTACAAGCAGCATGTTCGAGTTTTCTATACGGAATGTCTACAGCTGCATCCTATATTCAATCAGGACGATACAAAAAAGTACTTTTAATTGGAGCAGATAAAATGTCTTCAATTATTGATTATACAGACAGAGCAACCTGCATTATCTTTGGAGATGGTGCAGGTGCTGTTCTTTTTGAGCCTAACCAAGAAGGGTTGGGTCTTCAAGACGAATACTTGCGTTCAGACGGAATTGGTCGTGAATATTTAAAAATTGATGCAGGCGGTTCAATTCTTCCTGCTTCATTAGAAACGGTTCAAAACGGCCAACATACTGTTTTTCAGGACGGAAAAACTGTTTTTAAATATGCGGTTTCTGGAATGGCAGATGTGAGTGAAAAAATTATGCAAAGAAATGATTTGACGCATAATGATGTAAATTGGTTATTAGCGCACCAAGCTAACAAACGAATCATAGATGCTACAGCTGAAAGAATGGGCTTAGATGAATCAAAAGTACTTATTAATATTCATCGTTATGGGAATACAACATCGGCAACATTACCTTTATTGATGCACGATTTTGAAAAACAACTTAAAAAAGGAGATAATCTTATATTTGCTGCATTTGGAGGTGGATTCACTTGGGGATCTATTTACTTAAAATGGGCTTATGATACTAAATAATAAACCAAAATGAAAAATATCATGGATATTAGAGAAATTCAAAACCTAATCAAATTTGTAGCAAAATCAGGAGCTACAGAAGTTAAATTAGAGATGGATGATTTTAAAATCACTATCAAAACTACAGCTGAAGGAGCTGAAACAACTTATGTTCAACATGTTCCTATGCAAGCAGCAATACCTCAAATGCAAGTGGCTGCTCCAGTAGCTGCTACTCCGGTAGCTGCCACTCCAGCTGTTTCTGAAGCTGCTGCTGATGATACATCTAAATATGTTACTGTAAAATCACCTATGATTGGAACATTTTATAGAAAACCAGCTCCAGATAAACCAATGTTTGTTGAGGTAGGTTCTACAATTTCTAAAGGAGATACATTATGTGTTATCGAAGCGATGAAATTATTCAATGAAATTGAAAGTGAAGTTTCTGGAAAAATTGTTAAGATATTAGTTGATGATTCATCTCCTGTAGAGTTTGATCAGCCATTATTCTTAGTAGATCCATCATAATAGTTATTTTAAATTTTAAATTTTGAATTATGAATTAGATTCATTTTTCAAGTCAAATCATTTAAAATTTATAATTTATAATTTAAAATAATCGGGAAGATGTTTAAAAAGATATTAATTGCAAACAGGGGAGAAATTGCACTTCGTGTAATTAGAACTTGTAGAGAAATGGGAATCAAAACTGTTGCGGTTTATTCTACAGCTGATGCAGATAGTTTACATGTTAAATTTGCAGATGAAGCTGTATGTATAGGACCGGCGCCTAGTAACCAATCGTATTTGAAAATGTCAAATATTATTGCAGCTGCTGAAATTACAAATGCAGACGCAATTCATCCAGGATATGGATTCCTTTCAGAGAATGCTAAATTCTCTAAAATTTGTCAAGAACACGGTATTAAATTCATCGGAGCTTCTCCTGAGATGATTGATAAAATGGGAGATAAAGCTACAGCTAAAGCTACAATGAAAGCTGCTGGAGTTCCTTGTGTCCCAGGATCTGAAGGTATTCTTGAAGATTTCGAACAAGCTAAAAAAGTGGCTAAAGAAGTTGGATACCCAGTGATGATGAAAGCAACTGCAGGAGGTGGTGGTAAAGGTATGCGTGCTATCTGGAAAGAAGAAGATTTATTAAAAGCTTGGGAAAGTGCTCGTCAAGAAGCTGCTGCTGCATTCGGTAATGACGGAATGTACATGGAGAAACTTATCGAAGAGCCTCGTCATATCGAAATCCAAGTAGTTGGAGATTCTTACGGTAAAGCTTGTCACTTATCTGAAAGAGATTGTTCTGTTCAAAGACGTCACCAAAAATTGACTGAAGAAACACCTTCTCCATTCATGACAGATGAATTACGTCATAAAATGGGAGAAGCTGCAGTTAAAGCGGCTGAATATATCAATTATGAAGGAGCAGGAACTGTTGAGTTCTTAGTAGATAAACATCGTAATTTCTACTTCATGGAAATGAATACTCGTATCCAAGTAGAGCACCCAATTACGGAACAAGTTATTGATTACGATTTAATTCGCGAGCAAATCCTAGTAGCTGCTGGTGTGCCAATTTCTGGTAAAAACTATTTACCACAATTACACTCTATCGAATGTCGTATTAATGCTGAGGATCCTTATAATGATTTCCGTCCATCACCAGGTAAAATTACTGTTTTACATGCGCCAGGAGGTCACGGAGTGCGTTTAGATACCCACGTATATGCAGGTTATACAATTCCACCAAATTATGATTCAATGATTGCGAAGTTGATTACTACTGCGCAAACTCGTGAAGAAGCAATTAGCAAAATGAAACGTGCTTTAGATGAATTCGTTATTGAAGGGATTAAAACAACAATTCCATTCCACAGACAGTTAATGGATGAACCAGATTATGTTGCTGGTAATTACACCACTAAGTTTATGGAAACTTTCAAAATGAAAGAACCTAAAAACTAATAAAAAAGCCCTGAACTTTCAGGGCTTTTTTAATCTTTAATAAATTTTTATGAAAAAAATAAGTTATGTAATTTTTTTAATTTTTTTATTCTCAAAATCTTATTCACAATTTATTGAGGATTTCACTGGAGTTGGACCTGTAACTTCTAATGGGTGGTCTAATCATAATGGTACTCTTGGTGAAATTTACATAAGTTCAGGTTCACTTAATTATAATGGTATTTCAAATTATGGCAATAAATTGTCAATATTCTCTGGAGGATCTGAAGATGTAAATAAAAGCATTGGAACTCCTATTTCGGATACTTTTTATTGTTCTTTTATAACTAATGTAAGGGATTTAAATGGTTTAAAAAATGTAGGTGAATATTCAGTTCATTTTTCAACTACAAATGCAATATCTCCAGCAGCATTACCATTACCTCACATTGCTTGTGTCTATTTTAAGCCGGGTTCTATTGTGAACACATTTAATATTGGAATAAAAAATTTAAATGAGTATTCAATAAATGGCGGTCCCGCAATTTATGATCAAAATAATTTTCAAATTGATGTGCCCTTATTTGTGGTTGTAAAATTTGAAATTGCTTCACAAATTGTATCTCTTTTTATAAACCCCATTTTAGGAGATAATGAACCTCTGGCTAATGTAACTGACAATTCATTAAGTATTCCAAATGGTTCCCCGTATGTTGGTGCTGTTGCGATAAGGCAATCAGGAACAATAGATTCGGGTACAGGTAATATAGACTTTGATAGTATGCGAATATCAAATAATTGGGAATTCGTTACTTCTAGTACTCTTTCTACTGATGGCTTTGAAGCGAAGAATGAATTTAAAGTATATCCAAATCCTACAAACGGTGTGATTTTGATTTCTTCTGCTACATTGTTAAATGAAAAATGTGATATTGAAATTTGTAATTTGTTAGGAGAAAGACTTTTTAAAAGTTTTTTTATTGGGGTTGAACATCAAATAGATCTGTCTTTTTTACAAAAAGGGGCTTATTTTTTAAAAATAAAAAATGATTCTAAATTTTATAACCGAAAAATAATTGTTAATTAATTTAAACTTTTTCAATTAAAAGATGGAAAAAAAACTGCTAAAAAAGGTCATAAAAAAAGAGCAAGTGTTTATCTTGCTCTTTTTTTATTGTTTTTAGATTTTCAATTTAGAAGCTATAGCACTTGGGACTGCTTTTTTATGTAACATAATCGCAGTTGCTTTGTATTTAGCGAACTCTTTGGACATGTATAAATACCCTTTGTAGTCGTTTGTTGCTCCCCAAGAGTTTTTAACGATATAGTATTCTTTACCGTTTTGGTCTTTTGAAATCCCAACGATGTGCATACCGTGGTCATCTGTAGTAGTGTAGTTGTCAAATGCTTTTTGACGCATTTCTTCAGTCACAACAGCTTCCTTTTTAGGTCCGTTGAACATATCTGCTTTTTCCTCGGCAGTCATATCTTCAATTTTCTTTTCTGGAACGAAAGCAACTCCGTTTTTCCAACTAAAGCTTTTCTCGCTAACGTCACCAGCCCATGCTACAGAATAACCATTTTTAAGTGCATTGTCAATTATTTCAGTCAATTCGTTCATTTTCACATTATAAACTTGATCATAATTCCAGTTGTCAGGAACCATTAATACAAATTTTGAGTAGTATGGATATTCTTGTAATGATGAAATTTCAATATAATCGTCAGCATTAATACCTACTACTTCTTTAGCGAAAGTTTCGGGAGTATATTTTTTACCATTGTAATCAAATGTTTTTGGGACTTGTCCAAGATAAGCATCAATCATAGCAGCATAGGCTTTTTCCCAGTTAGGCGTTAATTCTCCATTAGGATTAGAAACTACTGCTTTTAAGAATCCTTCGATTAAAGCAGCCATCTCAGCAAATTTATTTTTATCGGTACCATAATTTAAACCTGTATATACAGATTGTGGTACAGCACCATATTTACGGTACATATTGATTACATCGTGAAATGCACCACCATCACCTAATGCCACAGATCCATGCATACGTACATAGTTTCTTCCTTTTTCTACATATGCGTTACGAGCAGAGAAAATTTGAGATAATTCAACTGGTTTTTTACCCATGCGAATCATTTCTGATTCTAAAAATGAATTTGCAGAATAGCTCCAACATGTACCTGAAGAACCTTGGTTTTTAACTGAAGTGTTTTCAATATTTACTACATCTGCAAATTTAAAAGATTCTTTACTTTTTTCACTTGCGTTTATTTTTAGTGAATTAACCAAATTGTCTTGAGCATTTCCAACTAATGCAGAAGCGATTAGAGAAGCAGCAACAATTATAGGTTTAAGAGGAATGTTATGCATAATTTATATTTTTGATTATTAGTAATAGTGGTGTAAATTTATAAATTGTAACATACTAAAACTTATTTTAACATTGATTTAGGCTTTTATTAAGAAATAAAAATCCCGAAACTTATGTTTCGGGATTTAGCGTTGTTAAAGCGTTTCTTTTAGCCACTTAAAAAATTCACTTTGCCAAACCAATGCGTTTTGTGGTTTTAAGACCCAATGATTTTCTTCTGGAAATAATAAGAATCTACTTTTTATACCTTTTAATTGTGCTGCTTGAAAAGCTTCTTGTCCTTGCCCAATAGGAACTCGGTAATCTTTTCCTCCTTGAATAATCATAATTGGAGTGTTCCAGTTATTTACATAATTAATTGGATTGAATTCGTTGTATGTTTTTTGAGCAATTTTATTTTCTTTTTCCCAGTATGCGCCTCCAGAATCCCAATTTGTGAAGAAAACTTCTTCTGTAGTACCATACATACTTTGAGTGTTAAAAATTCCACAGTGGGAAATAAAAGTTTTAAAACGATTTTTATGTATTCCTGCTAACTGGAAAACCGAGTAACCACCATAACTAGCTCCTACAGCACCCAAACGATTTTTATCAACATATGCTTCTTTAGCTACATCGTCTATAGCAGATAAATAATCGTCCATTACTTGTCCGCCCCAATCACCTGAAATTTGTTCGTTCCACTTTGCACCATGACCCGGCATGCCTCGACGATTAGGAGCTACAACAACATAGCCTTGTGAAGCGATGGTTTGAAAATTCCAACGAAATGAATAATACTGTGATAAAGCGCTTTGTGGACCGCCTTGACAATATAATAAGGCAGGGTATTTTTTATTGGGGTCAAAATTAGGTGGAAGTATTACCCAAACTAACATTTTTTTTCCGTCAGTTGTGGTTACATATCTTTTTTCCGTTTTGCATAACGCTAATTTGTTATACGTGTCAGTGTTTGTGTTTGTGATTTGGTTCCAAGTTTTCTTTTTTAAATCATATGAAAATATTTCCGATGCATGGTTCATGTCGTTTCTGGCAACAATTACATTGTCTAAGTTGAAGCCTATAATTTCGGTAACATCAAAAGTTCCATTAGTAATTTGCTTTACAGTAATGGCAATTTTTGTTAAGCCAGGAAAGTTAACTTCAAATAATTGTTTTGTTCCATCAACTGGTGCAATAAAATACACTTTTTTTCCATCAGGACTCCACTTAAAACTATCCACTGTTCCATCCCAAGCAGCAGTAAGATTTATGTTCATTCCTTTAAAACGAACAATGATATCATTTTTGTCAGCCTCATATCCGTCTCTTTTCATTTGAAGCCAAGTCAAATCTCCATTAGGAGAAAACAAAGGATGTGTGTCATACCCTAAATTTCCTTCAGTTAGGTTTTTAGTTTCTTTAGTTTCAATGTTGTATTGATACAAATCGGTGTTTGTACTGGTAGCATATGCCGTTCCAGACTTTTTTTTGCAAACATAAATAATGCTTTTGCTGTCTGGAGACCAAATGTAATCTTCGTCTCCTCCAAATGGTTTTTGAGGTGAGTCAAACAATTCGCCTTCCATAATGTCAATTGGAGCAGCTAAACGAACGTTAGGAGCAGGAATGCCTCCGAAAAAAACATGATTGTAAGTACCATCTCTCCAAGTGTCCCAATGACGGTAATCTAAACCATCGTATACTTTTGCATCAGATTTAGTTAATTCTGGGTAAACATCTTTCCCTAAGACATTGGTCAATTTAACTTCTTGATGAGATAATTGATAGGTTCCATCTGGAGAAATGTTTTTGTCTTTAATTAATTCTTTATATTCTTTAATTTCAGTTGGATTTCCTCCATTAACTGGAATTGTGTAGTATTTTGAGTTTGATTTATTGTCTTCAATGGATGGAGTAGTAACTTTATACACAATGTTTTTGCCATCTTTAGAAATGCCGAGAGGTGTTACACGACCTAATTTCCAAAGTAATTCTGGTGTCATGACTTCTTGGGCAATTGCTGAATTTATTCCCATAAGCGTTAAACTTAATAATACCAATTTTTTCATTTTTATTTTTTTTGAAAGTGATGCTAAATTATGAAATTTTATCGCTTAAAGTTTCTGTTAATGAAAAAACGCCTTCTTTTAGGAAGGCGTTTTTTGAATTTAGTTTGTTTTGATTAGTTTTTGATGAAACGTTTTGTTGTTGAAGTACCGTTGTTAGAAACTTCAATTACATAATTGCCATTGCTTAAACGAGATACATCAATTGTTCCGTTAGCAACTTTTCCATCTAAAATAGTTTGACCCATTAAGTTGAAAACTCTAAATGTTGCATCTTCAGAAGTTGAAGAGATGTTTAAGAAATCTTTAGTTGGATTAGGGTATACTCTAATATCATTTGTAGTTTTTGCAAAAGAATCTTCAACTTCTCTTGCTGCAGCAGTGATATTTATGGTATAATCCTCAACTTGACCATATGTGAAAGCTTCACAAGATGTTGGTACAGCATTATATTTCATAGAAACTCTCATTCTTGTTGCGCCTAAAGTTGCTGTTGCAGGAATTGTAAAACTGCCTGAAACAGGAGTTGTTGTTGAAGCGGTTTTAGTCCATACAGTTTCACCAGCATCTGTAAACACACCGTTTTGATTGTAGTCAATAAATACAGCATATCCTTCAGCATATGTAGAACCAGTCCAAGTAGGAGTAATAGTAATAGTTTGAGAAGAACTTCTGCCTGCATTTGTTGAAATACTAGTGAAGTTTTCATAGCCTGCAGTTCCGGTAGAAGCATTATTGATTGAACCAATTGCTACTCTACCAATTCTTTCGTCATTTGTATTACTTGCTTGGGAAGCACAATAAGTTAATGTTACAGATGAAGTTGTTACATTAACTGTGTTGCTCGCAGCTGAAACGTTACCCGCAGCATCTTTAGCTTTTACAGAAAAAGTATAAGCTGTAGCAGCTGTTAAACCTGTTACAGTATAAGAGGTTGTTGTAACAGTAGCTTTTAAAGTTGCGCCTTGATATACATCATATCCTGTAACACCTACATTATCTGTAGAAGCTGTCCAAGATAAGTTAGTTGAAGAAGATGTAGTTCCAGAAGCAGTTAAGCTTGTTGGAGCAGTTGGAGCAGTTGTGTCTGCAGTTCCAGCTGTAATGTTAATTGTATAATCTTCCACTTGGCCATAAGAAAAAGCCTCGCATGATGTAGGTACAGCGTTATATTTCATAGAAACTCTCATTCTTGTAGCCCCTAAAGAAGCAGTAGCAGGAATTGTGAAAGATCCAGAAACAGGAGTTGTAGTAGAAGCTGCTTTTGTCCAAACTGTCTCTCCAGCATCTGTAAATACACCATTTTTGTTGTAATCAATAAATACAGCATATCCTTCTGCATAAGTTGTAGAAGTCCAAGATGGAGTTATTGTTATAGTTTGAGAAGAATTCTGTGCTGCTGATGTAGATTGAGCAGTAAAATTCTCATAACCAGCAGTTCCAGTTGAAGCATTGTTGATTGAACCAATAGCAACTCTACCAATTTTTTCATCAGCTGTACTATTGCCTTGAGATGTACAGTAAGTGATTGAAATTACAGAAGTTGTAACGTTTACAGTGTTGCTTGCTGCAGAAATATTTCCAGCAGCATCTTTAGCTTTTACCGAGAAAGTATATGCAGTTGAAGCAGTTAATCCGGTAACATTGTAAGATGTTGATGCAGTACTTCCAATTACTGTTGCTCCTTGATAAACATCATATCCTGTAACACCTACATTATCAGTAGAAGCTGTCCAAGATAAGTTAGTTGATGAAGATGTTGTTCCAGATGCAGTTAAATTTGTTGGTGCTGATGGAGCAGTTGTGTCTACAACTGGAGCTGAAGTGGTCACATTTACTGTATTGCTTGCTGCAGAAATATTACCAGCAGCATCTTTAGCTTTTACTGAGAAAGTATAAGCTGTTGAAGCTGTTAATCCAGTTACATTGTAAGAAGTTGAAGCAGTTGTTCCAATTACAGTTGCACCTTGATATACCTCATATCCAGTTACACCTACGTTATCTGTAGAAGCAGTCCACGATAAGTTAGTTGTTGTTTGTGTAGTACCTGAAGCAGTCAAGCTTGTTGGTGCTGATGGAGCCACTGTATCTGTAGATCCTGCTGTGATAGTAAAGTTAGTATTAGAAACATCAAAGAAGATATGGTTTGTTCCTTTTACCATTAATCTTGCTGTAGTCGATGGTGTGTTAGGTATAGTTATAGCTTGTGTACCATCATTTGGTGTAGCGGCTAAAACTGTAGACCAAGTATTTCCTCCGTCAGTAGAAATTAAAATATCAACATTTGCACAGTTCACACCATTAGCGGTAGTTCCTGCTACATTCCATGTTACTGTTTGAGAAGATCCTCCAGCATATGAAACAGCTGTGTTTGGAGCTGTCACAGCAAAAGGACCAGCAGTTGCATTTACGGTAACAATCATGTCATCTGAATTATTTGCAGAACCACCAGCTCTATTATCGCGCACAGTCAATCTGAAATTCATTGTTCTTGCAACAGATGGTAGAGCTTCTACTGTGATTTCAGAACCAGCAGTAGTAGTTGCTCCAGCTAATACAGAGGTCATTCTAGGGAAATATCTTACTGGTGATGAACTAGAAGAATATGATCTAAAAGTTGGCCCCGAAGTTTTAGTAGCACTTGCTGCAGAACTTGCACCTGTTTGAGAGCTTGATGCATTGTCAAATTGTTCCCAGTTGAAAGTTAATGCGTCACCATTTGCATCTGTTCCTGCTCCAGTTAACATAAAAGGAGTGCTTTTAGGAATTGTGAAGTCAGTTCCTGCATTTGCAGTAGGTACTGCATTTCCTGTAGCAGTATTAGTTTGACAAGTTTTTCCTTTGATATTATTTGTGACTTGTTGAATGCTAAATGCATGAAAATATGCGTCTGAATGTGGTTGAACATCTTGTGAAGTAATACCAGCATATCCCATAATTGAAGATCCAGAACCAGGCTCCATATTTGCTCCAGTTCCTTCGTTATTCATAGAGAAAGTATGGTTAGCACCAAATTGATGTCCTAATTCATGAGCTACATAGTCGATATCGAAATTATCTCCTGATGGAATTCCGTCAGATGGTGAAGTGTATCCACTTCCTTTTTGACCATTAACACAGATACATCCAATGCATCCTGCATTTCCTCCACCGCCTGAAGCGCCAAATAAGTGACCAACGTCATAATTTGCTTCACCAATTACAGAAGTTAATGTGTTTTGTAACTCAGAGTTCCATGCTCCTCCTGCTCCAGTAGAAGCAGCAGAATATGGGTCTGTTGATGCGGAGGTGTAAATTACAGCGTCTGTATTAGCAATTAAGACCATACGAACTGCAAAATCTTTTTCAAAAACTCCGTTAACACGTACCATTGTAGCATTTATTGCTGCTAAGGCTTGTGCTTTAGTGCCTCCAAAATAAGCAGTATATTCTCCAGTAACTGACATAGCTAAACGGAATGTTCTTAAAGTGGAATCATCTGCATTTGGGCGTAAATTAGCTCCATTTGATAAATTTGGCTCAACTTTGTCTATAACAGAACACTCAAACGGAGTAAGACTTTGTTTTTTGTCTGCTTTTTTGTAAACACTATATGTTTTTAAATCTTTTGAAAAAGGTTCGATAAACACTGCAGATTTATCTGGGCTTAATACCATAGATTTAAAACCTAGTGGTGATAAACTTAAGTAAGCTGTAGCGTTTGGATTCTCGATACCAATACCTATGTAAGATTTTATTTCAGGGTATCTTGCGGCAAGTTCTGGGGCAAAAATTGGATTTTCATAAATTCTGAAGTGCTCTAATAGACCGTTAGAATCTGGTAAGGCTAAAATTGTGCTTGAGTTTTTTGTGTTGGCACTTCTTAAAGGTGATTTAGATAAATTTGTTTTTAAAGAAGTTACATCTAAATCGTAAAGATTGTTTTCTGGCAATTGCATTTTTGAGTCAAGAGCCGCTTTATTGCTTTTGGTGGAACGACTCCAAAAAGAGCCTTTCTCCTGTGCAAATGCAGCACTGGTAACTATCAGTAATGCAACTGAAAGTAGTTTGAGTTTCATAAATAATTGGTTTTTAGTTGTTTATAGGTTACGAATATAATTGATTTTTAACATATTGCAAATTTTATGTGAAATAAATTAAATAATATGCAATTTTCAATATAAAATTAACGATAGTTTATACTTAAATTAATATTTTATTGAGGATGCCAAAAATAAAAAAACACCTTAATTAAGGTGTTTTAAAAAATGATCTTATGTTTATCTTATCTTACTCTTACAACAAAGTAATTTTTTTTGCCCCTTTGTAAAAGGATGAATTGATTGTTAATTAAATCTTTGCTAGTAACAGAATATTCTTCAGTTACTTTTTCTTTGTTAACAGATATTGAATTTTCGGCTAATGCACGTCTGGCTTCACTATTAGATTTTAAAAATCCTGTTTTAGCATTCAAAATATCAACAATATTAATTCCACTTTCAATTTCATCAAGTGATACTTCAGCTTGCGGTACTCCTTCAAAAATTTCAAGGAATGTTTCGCCATCTAAACTTTTTAAATCATCAGATGTTGAATTTCCAAATAGAATGTTTGATGCAGATATTGCTTTTTCTAAAGCTTCGGCACTGTGGACAAAAATCGTTACTTCTTCAGCTAGTTTACGTTGTAAAACTCTTAAGTGAGGAGCTTGTTTGTGCTCTTCAATAAGTTTTTCAGTGGTTTCTTTGTCTAAGAAAGTGAATATTTTAATGTATTTCTCAGCATCTTCATCTGTTGAGTTCAACCAAAATTGGTAAAATTTGTAAACTGAAGTTTTATCAGCAGTTAACCAAACATTTCCTCCTTCTGATTTTCCAAATTTCGAGCCATCAGCTTTAGTAATAAGTGGAGTTGTAAGAGCAAATGCTTTTGCACTTTCAGATGAACCATCAGCATTCAAACGTCTCACTAATTCTGTACCTGTTGTAATATTTCCCCATTGATCGCTTCCTCCCATTTGTAGCAAGCAATTGTAGGTTTTATGTAAATGGTAAAAATCGTAACCTTGTATTAATTGGTATGTAAATTCAGTAAACGACATTCCTTCTCCAGCTTCTCCAGACAAACGTTTTTTTACCGAATCTTTAGCCATCATATAATTAACTGTGATTCTTTTTCCAACTTCTCGAGCAAAATCAATAAAAGAGAATTCTTTCATCCAGTCGTAGTTGTTCACTAAAATAGGAGCATTGGCATCTGAAGAATTAAAATCTAAAAACTTTGATAAAACAGATTTAATTCCTTCTACATTTTTAGCTAATGTTACTTCATCCAATAAATTTCTTTCATCACTTTTACCAGATGGGTCACCTATCATTCCTGTCGCACCACCAACTAGAGCAATAGGTTTATGTCCAAAATTTTTAAGATGTACTAAAAGGATAATTTGAACCATACTTCCAATATGTAGTGAATCGGCAGTTGGGTCAAACCCAATATAGGCTGTAGTTGCTTCTTTTAGCAATTGTTCCTCTGTTCCTGGCATACTGTCGTGGTATAATCCTCTCCACTTTAATTCTTCAACTAAATTTTTCATCTTAAATACAAATTTACTTTTGTCAATGTTGACATTTTGGTTTTTGTGAGTGCAAAGATAAAATTTAAAGTTGATTTGGTTATTTGTTGATTTGGTTATTTGTCACTTTGTAACTTTATTTATCTTTGAAATATGATATTAGTAACTGGAGCAACTGGATTAGTAGGTTCACATTTGGTTTTGCATTTATTGGAGCAAGGACAAACTGTGAGAGCTTTGTATAGGACTGAAGAGAATATTAATAAAGTAAAACAGGTTTTTAACTATTATAAAAAAGGAGATTTGTTTACTAACATTAATTGGTTTTATGCTGATATTATTGATGTTCCTTCTTTAAATGATGCTTTTTTAGGAATCGAATATGTTTATCATTGTGCAGCTTTGGTTTCTTTTAATCCTGATGATGAAGAAAAACTTCGAAAAATAAATATTGAAGGAACTGCAAATGTTGTCAACTTTTGTTTGCATCAAAAAGTTAAAAAACTTTGTCACGTAAGTTCAATTGCTGCATTGGGTGATTTGCTTGAAGGAGAAACAATTGTTACAGAAGCTACAGAGTGGAATCCCGAAGCTTTACATAGCGACTATGCTATTTCTAAGTATGGGGCTGAAATGGAGGTGTGGCGTGGTCAACAAGAAGGATTAGATGTTGTTGTTGTGAATCCAGGTGTCATATTAGGGCCGTTATTTTGGACCGAAGGAAGTGGAGAAATTTATCAAAAAGTAAAAAAAGGGATGCCTTTTTATACTAAAGGTACTACTGGTTTTGTAAGCGTTACTGATGTAGTGAAAGCAATGATACTTTTAATGAATGGCGAAGCAAAAAACGAAAGGTTTACTCTAGTTTCAGAAAACCTCACTTATGAGAATATAATTTTTAAAATAGCCGATTGTTTAAAGGTTTCAAGGCCTAAAATTTATGCTAATAAATTTATTACCAGCTTAGGCTGGAGAATAGATTGGTTGTTGTATTTGTTTTTTGATAAGAAAAGATTGATTACAAAGAATATGTCTCATTCTCTTCATTCTATAGATATTTATTCTAATGGAAAAATAATGAAAAGATTAGATTTTGAGTTTGTTCGAATTGATGAATATTTGAATAAAATCATCCCTTAGCCAGTATTTTTTGTTCTTTATTCTTTTTTGAAGCTTTTTTTAAGGAGTCAGTTATTCTTTGCTGTTTTATCTTGAAATCCTTTGCTATTTGAACATCTGCAATTTTCTTTTCTTTTTCAATTCGGCTAATAATTCGTTCATACATTAATTTGTATTCTTCAATATCAGAAGAGTAGTACTTGTTGTTTTCAATAAATTGAATACTATCAATTTTATACTTCTGGTATATATATGATTTAGGGTTTATGTTATTTTTTTTTATTTCTTGAGGGCTATACCCTTTTAATGCCTGAAGTAATGCAAGATCATATAAAATGCTTTCCATAACCTCTTTTTCGATAAGTTTTTCAGGTTTTTGAATCTCGTTTTTTACTGTGCAAGTAGCAAAAGTGAAAATAAACGAAATTAATACAGCAATTTTTTTCATTGTCTTATCTGTTAAATTCTAAGCGCTTTCCTTTTTTGATATCTTTAACTTGGTCGTTTTCATAAACTAAGCTACCATTGACAAAAGTATGGGTAATTTTTGAATTGAAGGTATAATTTTCAAATGGAGACCAACCACATTGGTACAAAATGTTGTCTTTAGAAACAGTCCATGGCGAGTTAGTATTTACTATAGCTAAATCGGCATAATAGCCTTCCTTGATAAAACCTCTTCTGTCAATTTGAAAAAGTTTAGCAGGATTATGAGCCATTTTTTCAACTATTTTTTCAATAGTCATTTTACCTTGATGATGAGCTTCAAACATTGCTACTACCGAATGTTGTACTAAAGGACCACCAGAAGGGGCTGAAGTGTAAGCGTTTTGTTTTTCTTCAAAAGTATGAGGCGCATGGTCTGTAGCAATTACATCAATTCTGTCATCAAGTAATGCTTTCCAAAGTGCATCTTTGTCTTTTTGGGTTTTTACGGCAGGATTCCATTTTATCAACGAACCTTTTTCATCGTAATCTTTATCGGTAAACCATAAATGATGAACACAAACTTCAGCAGTAATTTTCTTTTCTTCTAACGGAATGTCGTTTCGAAACAAATTCATCTCCTTAGCAGTCGAAAGATGGAAAATGTGTAATCTTGCACCTGTTTTTTTTGCTAGCTCTATTGCTTTTGAAGAGGACAAATAACAGGCTTCATCACTACGAATTAAATGATGACAATTCATGGGGATGTCGTCACCATATTTTTCTTTGTATTTTGCTAGATTGTTTTTAATAGTAGTTTCATCTTCACAGTGAACACAAATGATCATTTTGGTGTTTGAAAAGATTTTTTCAAGGATTTCTTCTCTGTCAACGAGCATGTTCCCGGTAGAAGAACCTAAAAATATTTTTATTGCAGCAACGTTTTTTGGGTTTGTTTTTAAAACTTCTTCTAAATTATCGTTTGTTGCTCCCATCATAAACGAATAATTCGCGTAAGATGTTTGAGAGGCAATCTCATATTTTTGTTCTAAAAGCTCTTGAGTTACTGCGTTAGGTACTGTATTGGGTTGCTCCATAAAAGTGGTTACACCTCCAGCCACTGCTGCTCTGGATTCAGATGCGATGTTTCCTTTGTGTGTTAATCCTGGTTCGCGAAAATGTACCTGATCATCAATAGCTCCTGGAATTACAAAATTTCCTTCAGCATCAATAACTTGACAATTTTCAGGAATGTCGAGGTTGTTTCCAATGAGTTTGATGAATTCGTTTTCAATTAAAATTTCGCTATCGATTATTTTTCCTTCGTTAACAATTTTTGCGTTTTTAATTAAAATCGAGTTCATAGTTATGTGTTATAGTTTGTTGAAAATTTTTCGAATACGAAGCATGATAACTCCTAAAATCGCTTCGCGTATTATTGCACCGCTCATTTTAGATTCACCTTTTGTTCTGTCTGTGAAAATAATTGGAACTTCAATTATTTTAAAATGATTTACATAAGTTCTGTATTTCATTTCTATTTGGAAAGCATAGCCGGTGAATTTTAATCGATCAAGATTTATTTTTTCTAGTACTTGTCTTTGGTAACAAACAAAACCTGCTGTGGCGTCTTTAATTTGCATGCCCGTAATCATTCTTACATATACTGATGCAAAGTAAGACATCAATACTCGGTTTAATGGCCAGTTCACTACATTAACACCAGTAATGTATCGAGAACCGATTGACATTCCTGCATTTTCATTTTTGCAGGCATTGTATAGTTTTTCTAAATCATTAGGGTTGTGAGAAAAATCAGCATCCATTTCGAAAATGTATTCATAATGATGTTGAATTGACCATTTGAATCCGTGAACATATGCGGTTCCTAAACCTGCTTTTCCTTTTCTTTTTTCAAGATGTAAGGCATCAGGAAATTCTTTTTGTAGTTCAATAACTTTATCAGCAGTTCCATCTGGTGAGTTGTCATCTACAATTAAAACATCGAATTTTTTTGGCAATACAAATACAGCTCTTATGATAGCTTCAATGTTTTCTATTTCGTTATAAGTAGGAATTATGACTATTGAGTCCTGCATAATGTTAAAATTCTGATGCAAAAATAAACTTTTTAGTCGATGAGTTTCTTAAATTATTTATAATTAAATAAGTGCTATAAAAAATTTGTAATTTCGCGATATGAATAAAATAGAGTTTATTCCTAGGATTATAGAAAACAAAGACTGGGTAACAATAGTTTTTATTGTTGCAGTAGGACTTGTGGCTATTACAAAAGCAGTTTTTGAAAATAGATTTGTTGATTTTGTGAATTTAATTGCAAACAATAAGTACATCAAAATGTATAAGGATCCCAGTAATTTAATGAGCTGGTTTACTATTTTGTTGTTTTTTGTGCAATTGATTTCGTTTTCGTTTTTTGTTCAATTAGTGTTGAGTTACTTTGGTTATACTTCAAAAACAAATTGGATTACATTTATTCAAATTTTCACCTTCTTAACTTTCTTCGTTCTGTCTAAATTCTTAGTAGAGAAAATTATTGCTGCTTCATTTAACATTGAACCCTTTATTGAGCAGTTTAATTTGTTTAAAGTGAGCTATCGAACCTATGTTGGGTTAATGTTACTTCCAGTTAATATTGTGTTGTATTATACTGATTTAATGAATTCTTATGTAATTATCATTGTTTTAGTTGTATTATTGATAATTAACTCAACGACTTACCTTGTTTCATTAAAGAATTATCAAAATTTATTACTTGATAAGTTGTTTTATTTTATTTTATATATTTGCGCTCTGGAAATAGCACCGTATTACTTTATGTATTATGTTATTACAAACAGGTAATATTTTTTGAAAATGCCCAATATGAAAGTGAAAACAATTTTAGTTTCGCAACCAGAGCCAAAGGTTGAAAATTCGCCTTATTTTGACTTGCAAAATAAGCACAAAGTAAAAGTTGATTTCAGACCCTTTATTCATGTTGAAGGAGTTCCTGCAAAAGAGGTTAGAGCTCAAAAAATTGACTTAAATAATTATACTGCAATTATCTTAACTAGTAAAAACTCAGTAGATCATTTCTTTAGAGTAGCCGAAGAAATGAGATACAAAGTGCCAGAAGATTTACGTTACTTTTGTCAATCGGAAGCAATTGCTTACTATTTACAAAAATATGTGGTATATAGAAAACGTAAGATATATGTTGGGCAAAAAGATTTTGCCGATATGTCTGCACTTTTCAAAAAGTATAAAGACGAAAAGTTTTTATTACCAGCATCAGACCAATTAAATGCAGACATTCCTCAAACATTGAATAATTTAAAATTGGATTGGACCCCAGGTACTTTTTATCGAACGGTAATGAGTGACTTGTCTGATTTAAAAGATGTTTATTATGATGTATTAGCGTTTTTTAGTCCAACAGGTATTAAATCATTATTTAAAAACTTTCCAGACTTTCAACAAAACAATACTCGAATAGCGGTTTTTGGCAGTACAACTCAAAAAGAAGCATTAGATCACGGGTTAAGAGTTGATATAATGGCGCCAACACCTGAAGCTCCTTCAATGACTATGGCTTTAGAGAAATATGTCGCTGAAGTAAACAAAGGAAAATAACAATTGCAATAAATATATGAATCCCGATTTATCGGGATTTTTATTTTTACACTAAATTTACATCATGAATACAATAGGATCTATACAAACTCATATTCAAGATAGAATTGCAAAGATTACTTTTAGTCATCCAGCAAGTAATTCGTTTCCAAGTAATCAATTAGAAAAATTAACATATGAATTAAATTCATTAAATAATAATGAAGAAGTAACAGTTGTGATTCTTCAGAGTGAAGGTACTGGAGCCTTTTGTGCAGGTGCTTCTTTTGATGAATTGTTGGCTGTTAATGATCTTGAAACAGGGAAACAATTCTTTAGTGGATTTGCCAATGTTATAAATGCAATGCGTACATGTAAAAAAGTTATTGTGGGAAGAGTTCATGGAAAAGCTGTTGGAGGAGGAGTAGGCTTAGCTTCGGCTTGTGATTATGTTTTTGCTACTGAGGCTGCTTCAATAAAATTGTCTGAAATTGCTATAGGAATAGGTCCGTTTGTAATTGAACCTGCAGTTTCTAGAAAAATTGGAAAATCGGCAATGGCAGAAATGACTTTGTCTCCAGCCGAATGGAAATCGGCACAATGGGCATTTGAACATAAATTATATGCTCAATTATTTGCGTCTGTAACAGAAATGGATGAGGCATTGGAAAAATTTGTAGCTCAATTAGCAACTTACAATCCAGATGCTTTATATGAATTTAAAAAAGTATTGTGGGAGGGAACAGAAAACTGGGGTAATTTACTATATGAAAGAGCGGCAATTTCAGGTAAACTTGTTCTTTCGGATTTCACTAAAGCTGCTTTAAATACATTTAAAAAATAACTTAAAAATCGAATTTTTTTCGGTTGTTTTTTATTTCGGAATTTGTTTTTTTTTCTTTAAGTCTTTTTTCAATAACACTTTTAGGAATTCTAGTTTTTTTTCTTTGCTTTGGTTTTATTAGAGCTTTTTCAAGAATTTCCAAAAGTCGTTTTGTTACAATTTCTTTATTTTTTAATTGACTTCTATCTTCATCACAATTTAGTAGTAAAACGAAATCGGCAGTGAGTTTACTGTTAAGCTTTTGTTTAATAAGCTCTTTTTCTTCATCATCTAAGCCTTGAGAATCTTCTAAAGAAAAAGACAACATCACCTTGCTTGAAACTTTATTTACATTCTGACCACCAGCACCACTACTTCGTACAGCTTTATATTTTAGTTCTGATAAAATGATTTCTTTTTCCACAATTAATTAGGTTGATGAGGAGTCTTAAGTAAATCATTAACTGTTTTTACAGGATTAAAAGTTTCTAATGGTACTTCAACAAATAGTGTTATCCAGTTTGCCATGCTACCATTCCATAAACCAGGCAATTCATATGCTTTATACCAATTTCCGTTTTTACTTTTTTCTACTACAAAACCAGTATCAGGATTTGTAAATTCGAGCAAATTAAACTTTTCTCCTTTGTAGTTTTTTATGCCACAAACTAAATCTACAGGGTTAAAATGAGTAGAAGAGTTTAAAATTTCTTTTTGATGTTTACTTTCTAAATCAATTTGTGCAGATTCTACAATTTGAAGATTTATATTTCCTTTACCATCTTTAACCCAAAAAGGTCCTCCTCCAGGTTCATTCTCATTTTTCACCATCCCGCAAATACGCATTGGGCGGTTTAAAAATTGATGTAAAATTTTAATTTGACTTTGTTCTTTAAATTCTTCAAAATCAGAGTTAATTTTAATGTGAAGTTCTTTAATGACAAAGTTTTTTATTTCTTGAATTTTTTCAGCATTAACATTTAAGTTTTCTAAGGCATTTAAATAGTTGAAAACTGTTTCTTGAACATTAAGTAAAATACCTGCTAATGCTTTTTTGTAAAAAGAAATTACTTCAATATTATTATGACTTACATTGTCGATATTTTTTATAAAAATAACATCAGACTTTCTATTGTTTAAATTATAAAGGAGTGCACCATGACCACCGGGTCTTAAAATTATTTCTCCAGTACTATCTTTTAAAATGCTGCCATCTTCATTAATTGCAATAGAGTCAGTTGAGGGCTCTTGAAAGGAATATGAAGAATCAATTTTTTTATTAAAGCTTTTTACACATTTTTCAATTTCATTTTTAAAAAGTGAAGTATGTTCTTCAGAAATTGTAAAATGAATTTGTGTAGTTGTTGGATTTGATGCGTATGCACAAGCTTCCTTGAAATGTTCAGTAATTGGGGTCGCTATAGAATCATCATATCGATGGAACGGTAAAACAGCTTTGGGTTTGTTTATATAATTAAAGTATTTGTTCTCTAAAATGGTTTTTATGAACCAATAGTTTTTTTTGTCTCTCGATAAAGAATTAAAATCTTTGATATTCTTTTTTAAAAACTCATCAACTTCGTTAAAAAATGGAAATTTTTCCATTGCTACAATAAAAGTTTCTAAAGCTTGGTTGCCAGAACGATTTATGTAGGCATTAATGGACTCGTTTTCTAAATCAAACTCTAATAAAAAATCTGAAAGAAATTTAAACATTCTACTTGCAGCACCTGAAGCAGGGACAAATTTTTCAACTTCAATACTTGATAATTTTTTATCAAAAAGAGAAATAAAAGATTCAAATTGAGTAGTAGAGAATTGTGAAATTCCATTACCAATTGAAGCTGCTGCTTCGAGTTTTATTTTACTTACCCCTTTTTTTATGGCATTAATTTGGTGAAAAATTAAATTGAAGTTTTTTTTTTGATTATAAAGTTTTACAAATTCGTGACTTGTTAATCCTAGTTCTAATGCCTTTTGTAGTTCACTTACAATTTTTGAAGCTTTCTCTAAACGTTCGATTTTGCTTCCGTTTATTTGAATAAAAGGTTTGTTATAATCAATGAGATTTTGTTTGAAAATTTCAAATGAATTGTCTCTGTATTCTTGACTGTCTCTTAAGCCATCTGCTTCCCATGGTACGTCTTTATCTGTTAAAAAATATAAATCGTAGTGGTGTAACCTAGCTGCTTCCTCAAGCTCTTCAGAACAATGGTAATAATAAATGTCCGAGTAAACTTTAGTAACTAAAGCATTGGTGTCACAGAATAAGAAATTAGTTGCTGTTTTAAGCGCTTCGTTTTCTAATGCTGTTTGTCCAATTGCTATGGGTAATAAATCTTTCTCTTCGCAATCCCGACCTTCGTTTATTTTAATGTTTTCTAGAAAATCACGCGCAAACTCAGGAATCCATATAGTATTAAAATGTTCTGCTAATTGACGAGCAAGCGTTGTTTTACCAGTGCTTTCAGGTCCATAAGTTGTTATTCTTAGGATATTTGTTTGTGTTTGTTTAAGATTTTCTTCCATTCTAGATAAGCTAATATCGCTAATATTGTGAAAATTACATATTGGAGTGCAAAGATATAAAGTTCTCGGTACCAAAAGATAGGAACTACCAATAAATCACCTATTATCCATAACGTCCAGTTCTCGATTTTCTTTAATGCCATATACCACATTGCTGTAAAAAAAACAGATGTAGTAAAAATATCTATCCAGTTATTAGGTTTTATAGGAACGTTAAAAATCGAATAAATTAGTATGCAAATCAAACCAGTGAAAATAAACATTCCAAAACCAATAATTTTTTCTTTAGAATTGGTTCTTGAAATTTGTAAATTATCTTTAGTTGAAATGTCATGATTCGTCCATTTGTACCAACCAAAGAAACTCATTATTGTGTAATATATATTGATGCTCATGTCGGCCAGATATTGCGCTTTAAACATAACATAAACAGTTAATGCAGTGGCTATTATTCCTGTTGGGAAAACAAAAATGCTTTCTTTTTTTGCATACCATACACTTAAAATACCAAATATGAATGCAATTGTTTCTAACCAAATTTGCCAAGAAGGGACGTTTTGATATTGAGATAAGATTTGTTCTATCATCTATTAAAAAAATTTATATCATTTTCAAATGCAGTACCTATAACTACTAAATCAGCGCCAGCAGCATAAGCATCTTCAATGGCTTCTTTAGAACGAATTCCACCGCCAACTATCAAAGGAATTGTTGTGTTTTGTGATATTTTTTGAATCATTTCAAAAGGAACCGATTTATATGCGCCACTTCCTGCTTCTAGATAAATTATTTTTTTTCCTAAGTATTCACCAGCTTTTGCAGTTTTGTATGCTAAATTAGTGTTCTCTCGTTCAATTGGAATGGTTTGGCTTACACGTTGCACAGCAGTTTCTTTACCGCCATCAATTAAAATGTATCCAGTTGGAATGATTTCTAAGTTTGAATCATGTAAAATTTCTACAGAATTTATATGGTGTTCAATTAAGTATTCTGGGTTTCTGCCTGATAATAAGCTTAAAAAAAGTAAACCATCAGCATGGTGAGAAATTTGAGAAGGATGCCCAGGAAAAATTACAATAGGGAGTTCTAGGTGTTTTTTAAGTTCAAGAACAAAGCCATCCATTACATTCTCTTCTACTATACTTCCTCCAACAAAAATATGTGTTGCATTGGATTGTTTAATTTTTTCTGATAATGAAGAAATCTCTGAGACGGTTTTCTTATCAGGATCAATCAATATTGCAAGTAGTTTTTGCTTTTCTTTTTTAGCCAATAAGATTTGCTGGTAAATCATTCTTTTTCTTATTCAGTTGTAAAAATAGCCTTTTTTACATTTATTTTTTTCTGAATTGAAAAGTATACTTCTAAAATACTTTTTTAAACATGATTTTTATCATGAGTTAGGTCAATTTTCAGGTTTAATTTTGGGGTATAAAATAATAGAAATCATGACATTATATCAAAAAACATTTCAAGACTTCGAGAAAGGATATTTAGGATTTACAACACTTGCAATTATTGGTCAAAGTTGTTTAGGAGGAGCGGCTGCTATGTATATTTTACAAAACGGTATTTCTCTTTTTCAAATGATTCAGCTTGCATTAGTGGTTTTAGCATGTAGTTTTGTCAACGGAGCTATTTTGTCACAACAAAAGCACAAGCTAGTATTCGATTTAATTATAGCAAGTGTTCTAATAAGTGTTGTAGCTATTTTGCTAAATACAGCCTTTTTGTAATTGCTAAATTATTTTGATTTGAGAGCACAAACTAAAATGTAATTTTCTGCCTCTTCAAAAGAAATATCAAAATTTTCTACACAGGTGTTAAAATGCAATTCGGCACTACATTTTTTATCTGATAGAGAAAAAGGTTTCTCAAAAATGTGATCTGGAAAGCTAATTCCAATTTCATTTTTTACTTTAAAGATAGCCTCCTTGGTTCCCCAAATCACGGTGGCTTTTTTCATTTGGTCCATTTCGGAAAGATTTTCTAAATGCCACATTTCCATAAATCGAGGGGCGATTCGTAAAACTTTTTCTTTTACTTGTTCAATGTCAATTCCAATGTTTTCATTGCTGATAGCTATAGCTGAAAAATCGAAGGAATGAGAAATTGATATGTGTTTACCATCTTTTAAATGTGGTTTTCCAAATTCATCGTAAATCAAGTCAAAGTCGCTATAACCACAATGTTGAAGTAGTTTTCGAACACTTAAAAAACCCTTTTGATGGCTTTCAGATTTCATGCCTTGAATTCTTTTCAAAGAAGTCTGTTTCATTTCTACGGTATCTAACAATTCTTTGAAATCTTCGGTTATTTTCCAAAGAAAAATAGTTGTTGAATCGTTGATGTTATATGTTTTAAATAAAGGCATTGGGTATTTTGTTGTTTTTCAAAAGATTAGAAACTTAAACAATTCACAAAATAAGCAAAATGATTTAGGAAATAAAAAGGAAATGCTTAATTTTGCTGTCCGAAATTATTCGAATAATAAAACAAATATAGAAATAGATGAGTACAACAACAATTCCATTTGTGGCTTATAAGGTAAAAGATATTAACCTTGCAGCTTGGGGAAGAAAAGAAATCGAATTAGCTGAGGCTGAAATGCCAGGTTTAATGGCTCTTCGTGCTGAATACGGTGCAAGCCAACCGCTAAAAGGAGCTCGTATTGCAGGATGTTTACACATGACAATTCAAACTGCGGTTTTAATAGAAACATTAATTGCTTTAGGAGCTGAGGTTACTTGGTCTTCTTGTAATATTTTCTCAACTCAGGATCAGGCTGCTGCTGCAATTGCTGCTGCTGGAATTCAAGTGTATGCTTGGAAAGGTCTTGATGAAGAATCTTTTGACTGGTGTATCGAACAAACTTTGTTCTTTGGTGAAGACAGAAAGCCATTGAATATGATCTTAGATGATGGTGGAGATTTAACTAATATGGTTTTTGACCGTTATCCTGAATTAATTCCTGGTATCAAAGGTTTATCAGAAGAAACTACTACAGGTGTTCACCGTTTATACGAAAGAATGAAAAACGGAACGTTATTCATGCCTGCTATCAATGTAAATGACTCAGTTACTAAATCGAAATTCGATAACAAATACGGATGTAAAGAATCTGCAGTAGATGCAATTCGTCGTGCTACTGATGTAATGTTAGCTGGAAAAAGAGTAGTAGTGTGTGGATACGGTGATGTAGGTAAAGGTACAGCAGCTTCTTTCCGTGGTGCTGGTTCTATTGTTACAGTAACTGAAATTGATCCTATTTGTGCTTTACAAGCAGCTATGGACGGTTTCGAAGTTAAAAAACTAGATACAGTTGTTGGTAATGCTGATATCGTAATCACTACAACTGGTAATAAAGATATCGTAGTAGGAAGACATTTTGAAGCTATGAAAGATAAAACTATCGTTTGTAACATTGGTCACTTCGATAATGAAATTGACATGGCTTGGTTAAATAAAAACCATGGTTTTACTAAAACTGAAGTAAAACCACAAGTAGATATTTACAACGTAAACGGTAAAGATATCATTATCTTGGCTGAAGGACGTTTAGTAAACTTAGGTTGTGCTACAGGGCACCCATCTTTCGTAATGTCTAACTCGTTCACGAACCAAACATTAGCTCAAATCGAATTGTGGACAAATTCTGCAGCTTATAAAAATGAAGTGTATATGTTACCAAAACATTTAGATGAAAAAGTAGCTGCTTTACACTTGGCTAAATTAGGTGTTGAATTAGAAACATTAAACAATGAGCAAGCTGCTTATATTGGTGTTGAAGTTCAAGGTCCATTCAAACCTGAATATTACAGATATTAATCTTATATCAGATATCAAAAAAGCCTCTCAATTTGAGAGGCTTTTTTGATTTTAATTTTTATGATTGAAATGATTTCGTAAAAATGTTATTTGAGCAAAAAGCATTAGTGTTCCTAAAACTGCGCTGTAGGTTGTAATTTTTGAAAAACTAAACATTCCTGATATATTGTTTTTGTATAAAAAGCCAAAATCAAAAGGAATGGACCATCTGCTTGTACCAGTTGCTCCTTGTGATAAAGAATACAAAACTAAAATTACTAATAGACTTAAAATAATAAAAATTGTTTGTTTTGAAATTAAAGGCTTGTATTCGAAAGCTTTATTTTTTTGGCTTTCGACTACTTTATTCATCACTTTTGAAGTAAAATCAAACGAAGGAGTTTCCAAAGTTTGATTTTTCATCATTTGGTCAATTAAGTTTTCGATATGTTTATCTTCGTTCGTATTCATAATAATCTAACATTTCGGGTTCTAATTTTTTCTTTAAAATTGTGGCCAGTTTTTTTCGTGTTCGGAACAATTTTACTTTTACATTATCAGTAGTTATGTTTATCACTTTTGAAATTTCTTCTACCGATTGATCATCAAAATAATAGAGCGTTAGTAAAAAAGCTTCTTCACTGGCTAGTTCTTCTAAACATTCCTGAATGGCTTGATTGCGTTCCTTTTCATCTATACTGTCTAAAATTCCTTCTAATACTTTAGTTTGATGTTCGCTGAAGTCCTCTATATATGCAACATTATTTATCTTCTTTTTTTTCTTTAAAGTATCTAAACAGGTATTGTATGTAACTTTATACACCCAAGTTGAAAATTTGGATTCTCCTTTAAATTTACTCAATGAGTTAAAAACTTTTATAAAAGTGTCTTGAGCAATCTCTTCTGCCTCTTCTTTATTATTGAGCATTTTGACCGCAAGAGTAAAGACCATATCCTTATAACGGTCTACTAAAATAGCAAAACTATTGGTGTTGCCACTTAAGACTAAATTGATATAATGCTGATCTTCTGTATGCGCCATATACCTGTAAGACGATGAAAGATATTATTTGGTTACAAGATTATTTAAAAAAATATTTTTTATTTTTTGTGTAACCATAATGTAACTAGTGTCGTCATAGCTTGTGAATATATCAATCAATATTAATTTAAATCAATCAATTATGTTAGCAGACATTTTAATTCCAATGAGTTTTTTCTCAGCAGTTTTTGGCGTTTTTTATCTTTACCTTTCAACTCGAAATAGAGAGCGTTTAGCACTTATCGAAAAAGGAGTAGATGCCAGTATTTTTATGCCCGGAGCAAAATCTAAATCACCTTTTTATAAAGTTATACTTTTAAATTTGGCGCTATTGTTAATGGGTATAGGAATAGGTGCTTTTACGGCTTTATTATTAACAGCTTATACGTCATTAGATGAGAATGGAGTATATCCAGCTGCCATTTTTACTATGGCTGGAGCAGCTTTGTTTATTGGTTTCAATATGACGAAAAGAATGGAAGAATAAATTTATAAACAAAGTAATCATCATCAATCAAATTATGAACAAACAAATTATTACAATTGTATCCTTGTTGACTTTTTCACTAGGATCAACAAAATTGCAGGCTCAATCACAGCCTGCAAATTCTGTATCTAAATACAATTACCATGATGCTTTTTCACCTGGGTTTTATACAAAGAATGGCACCGAAACTCGTTCAGCTAGTGGGCAGCCAGGTGCAAAATATTGGCAAAACAGGGCAGATTATCAATTAACTGCAGTTTTAAACGAGCAAAAAAATGAAATTACTGGAACTGAAATCCTAACGTATACAAATAATAGCCCTGATAAGATTTCTTTCTTATGGATGAATGTGGATCAGAATTTATTTAAGAACGATTCAAGAGGTGAGTCTGTTGTTCCAGTATCAGGAAGCCGTAATGGTGACAAAGGACAGGTTTTTGATGGCGGACATAAAATTAAATCGGTTAAAGTGGTTTCAAATAACAATGGCAAATCGGTTGAAAAGGAGGTTAAGTTTGAAATTGTTGATACAAGAATGCAGGTTTTTCTGCCAGAAGAATTACAATCTAATGGAGGAAAAGTTATTCTTAAAATAGATTTTTCATTTATTTCACCAAATTATGGTTCTGATAGAATGGGTGTTTTAGAAACCAAAAACGGTAAAATATTCTCTATGGCACAATGGTATCCTAGAATGTGTGTTTATGACGACGTTAAAGGATGGAATTCTTTGCCATATCTAGGAGCAGGAGAATTCTATTTAGAGTATGGAGATTTTGATGTAAAAATTACAGCACCATCTAATCATATTGTAGTGTGTTCTGGGGAGTTATTGAATCCTAATGAGGTCTATACTGTAAATCAACAAAAAAGATGGAAAATGGCTGCTCAAACTGACAAAACGGTAACTATTCGTTCAGCAGAAGAAATACTAAAAGCTGATTCGAGACCTTCTGGTGTTGGTACTTTAACATGGCGTTTTAAAATAAAAAACTCGCGTGATGTTTCATGGGCTTCATCTTCCGCTTTTGTGGTTGATGCAGCAAGAATAAATTTGCCTAGTGGTAAAAAATCATTGGCAATTTCGGCTTATCCTATCGAAAGTGCTGGACAGGAAGCTTGGGGTAGGTCAACCGAGTATACAAAAGCATCTATTGAAAATTATTCAAAAAGATGGTTCGAGTATCCTTATCCTGCAGCTGTAAATGTTGCCGCTAATGTTGGTGGTATGGAGTATCCAGGAATTGTTTTTTGCGACTGGAAAGCATCTGGTGAAGATTTATGGGGAGTTACGGATCATGAATTTGGTCACACTTGGTTTCCTATGATTGTGGGATCTAATGAGCGTTTATTTGCATGGATGGATGAAGGATTAAACAGTTTTGTTAATATTCTAAGCTCTTACGATTTTAATAACGGAGAGTATAAAATGAAGTCCAGAGACATGCAAAGAGCAGGTGGTTTTTTAACCAGTTCAGATTTAGAGCCTATAATGACTGCGCCTGATGGTATGAAGGAACAAAATATAGGGCCTTTAGCTTATATGAAGCCATCTTTAGGTTTAAAAATGTTACGTGATCAGGTTTTAGGTTCTGAACGTTTTGATAGAGCTTTGCGAGTTTATGTAGAACGTTGGGCTTTTAAACATCCTACACCTGATGATTTTTTTAGAACCATAGAGAATGTTTCAGGAGAAGACTTAAACTGGTTTTGGAGAGGATGGTTTGTTAATAATTGGAGATTAGATCAAGGAATTACTAAAATTAAATATTTGAAAAACAATCCAGTTAATGGCGCTTTGGTCTCAATAGTTAATTTAGAAAAAATGGCTATGCCAGTTGTTTTAGAAGTAAAAACTAAATCAGGAACGGTTAGTCGAGTAAAATTACCGGTTGAGGTTTGGCAGAGAAACATTGACTGGAAATTTAAATTAGACACTAAAGAAGAAATAGAATCTATCACTGTCGATCCAGATCATGTTTTTCCAGATGTAAATCCCGATAATAATATTTGGGTAAACGGAAAAAGCGAATTAGAAAAAGAGCCTTCGTTATCAGCTTATTTAGGTAAGTTTTCTAGTAAACAAATTCCTGTAAAAATTACTATTACTGATCAAGATGGATTGCTTGTGGGTACTCCTGATAATGGGCAAGGAGCATTGAATTTTGAATCAGCGGGGAAAGATAAGTTTGTATCTGAACAAGCTGGTGTGGAATTACAATTTAATGAGTCTAAAAGTGAATTTACAGCTAATATGGGAGGGCAAAACTTCTTGTTTAGTAAAGAATAAAACGTACTATTTTTTAAGAGCCCTTATTGTAAATAAGGGCTTTTTGTTTTTGTAATTAAGAATTTTAATTTAAAAATATTTCAAATTTTGCTGAGGTGTAGTTGCCTTCTATAAAGTTGGGATTGTCAATAATTCTTTTTTTATCTTCTCCACTAAAGTATTTTTCAAAAGGTTTCTTTAAAAGATATATAGAGAAGTCTAAATAATATTTTGAATTTTCATCTAAATAATATTCAGTATCCATGTAAGAGATATTTCGAAGTTTATCCCAATTTAGGGTGTAATCCATCGTGCGTATTTCGCCAGGTTTTAATGTCATTATTTCAGATAGTAACAGCTTTCTTCTGTAATTCAAAGTGAATTCTGTCGTGTTTTTGTATGATTGCACTTCTTTCATTAATGAATCCACTTTGACTTTCATTTCGGCATCTCTTTTTTCTTTTTCTATATAATTCAATTCCTTTGGCTTATTAAAAAAGGGAGCGTTGATTATGATGTCATCTTTGAAAAATCTGTAAATAACGGCATTCGATAATGAACCATAAGCATTACACTCCATCTTATTCTTATTAAGAAAAAATGAAATTTCCTCAGAGGATATATTTTTTACGGTATAATTTATGTTATACGTAAAATCCGTTTTAGATTTATTCTCAGTTCTGTTAATAGAAACGATTTTGAATTCTAATTTGTTTTGACCAAAACAAAACGATATGAAGCTAAGTTGCGCAATTAAAAAGAAAATTCTCATTATAATACCATTAAATTACATCCTCTGATATCGGAGTTGTCAAATCTTCCTAAAACCTCAAAAGAATTATTTCCAGTTATTTTTCCTAAATCTTGAGTAGCAATAAAGGAACAAGAGTTGATATTAGCTAAATCGATTACATTAATTCCGCCTGTTTTTCCTTCTTTTACATACGTTAAAGCGTCTTCAGGATCGCGAACCAATATTTGCATCCAAGTGGGGCATTCAAATATTCCATCTCCAAGAGAATAGGCTTGCGATAGCAATTCGGTCATTCCGTATTCCGAATGGATTTCAGATACTCCGAATCCTTTGCATAATATATCATGTAATTCTTCTCGTATAATTTCTTTGCGACGACCTTTCATTCCTCCTGTTTCCATAATAATGGTGTTTTTTAGTTGGAAGGATTGTTTTTCTACTAAATCCAATAGAGCATAGGTTACTCCAATGAGAATTATATTTTGTCCATCATTATCAAGTTGTATTAATTTCGCAATAAGTTCATCATAGTTGTTCAGGTAAAAACCGCTTTCTGGGTTATTAGAAAGCTGAATTAAATCATCTACCATATGAATTAAGGAAGAACCTTCACGTTCAAGATAAGAAGGGAGAAGTGCTAATACTGCATAGTCTTCTATATTGCCGTAAAATTGTCGAAAAGCCAGTCGGTAACTTTCTTCGTAAAATTCTAGATTAGTAACAAAGTGTTTACTCGTGTTTGATCCAGTTGTACCGCTACTTGTAAATGTGGTTTGTATAGGTTCTGTAGAACTTAAAACATTATGACTTTTAAAGAATTGAATGGGTAAAAAAGGTATTGCTTCAATACTTTTTACATTGGTTTTGTCTTTTTTAAGCAATGTGCAAAAATCTCTGTAAACTTTATTGTTGTCGTATTGAAAACGAAATACTTTGAGTGTGATTTTTTCGAATTCTTTTTTAGAACCAATCTGAAATATGTCGGAAGTTGAAAACATATTTCAAAAGTAGGTAAAAAAAAAGTCCTGCAAAAGCAGGACCATTTTGTTAGTCTATATTGTAATCTAAAATCTCTGTTTTTCCATCTTCGATTACTTTTATCTTGTAGTTTCCTTTTTTGAAATTCTTCAAATAAATAGGGTCTCCTATAGTAGTAGTAGAAAATACTTCTTGATTTTCATTGTTGTAGATGATAATGTTTTTTTCTACATAATTTTCAGAAACGATGTAAACTAGTTTTCCAAATTTTTTAGACTCTTGATTTACTACACTTAATCCAGAAATACCTTTTTTAGGTTCATTCTTTTTAACAGGAATAGTGTCAATAGTATTTTGTTTAACCAAATAAATTGAATTCTCTTCAATGCTGTTTGAAGCAAAAGAAATTAATGATTGTAAAGTTATTAGTAAAGCAAATAGATTTTTCATGACTTAGTTTGTTATTTATTTCTTTGTCAAAACTATGGCGAATTACTTTCTAGCTTTAATTTTTTCGATGTTCTATTCTTTTTTTCGACAAACTGTATCTTGGATATGATTTAGTGTAGATTTAATAAAATGGGATATCACTAATTTTGGTGAGTTTTTCAGGGGAAAAACACGGTAACAAAAAAGCCTTACAATGTAAGGCTATATAGGATAAGTTGTATTTTTGTTATTCAATAGTGATTTCTCGTGTATCAGTTTTATCACCTTCGACAATTTGCATAGTATAGGTTCCTCTTTTTAATTTTGATAAGTTAATAGGTGTTCCTACTGTTTTTTTAGAGTATACTTTCTTACCTTCTTCGTTATAAAAAGACACATTTTTCTCAGAATATGAATCGGATATCACGTAAACTTGATTACCAAATTTTTGAGTATGTCTAGTCATAATCTTCAACCCATGAATATTAGTAGTTTTTGAATTTTCATCGTTAACCACTGCAGATTCATTTTTTGAAATCTCACTTGTTTCATTAACTGTAAGGTTGTTTTTCATTATTTCGTTTGCACAACCAGTTAAACTCAGGAGTAATAAAAAATAAATAGTTTTCATAGTTTTATTTCAATAATAATCTCGACCAATAACAAATATATTAAAATGAATTTATTATAATGAGTAATTTTTGATTAATTTGAAAGATGTTGATAAGTTAATAGTGTTTTGTAAGAAAGATGATATAACAAATAAAAAGCGCTTAAAAATATAGCGCTTTTAGTGTTTAATTTGTGGTTTAGTTAGTCAATCATAATTTTTCTAGTGACTGTTTTTCCTTCTTCGGAAATTTTTAAAATATAAATTCCTTTATTTATGTTTGATAGGTTAACAGTGCTATTTATTGTTTTTCCTTTAAAGACTAATTTCCCTAAAACATTAAATAATTCAATTGTCTTTTCAGAAAAACTATTGCTTTCAATATGCAAAGTTTCTTTTACTGGATTAGGATATATTTTTAAGCCTGTTATTTGATTTTGAGTGTTACTTAAAGTGTTGTATGAAAATGTAACAGAATCTATATTCCAATATCCGTTATTTCCATTGTATCCTCCTCCTTGAATAGATTGATAAGCTGAGTTAGCAGGTGGTTGGAAAATTGATACTATTCTAAAAGCAAAGTTTGGATTATTATCACAAGCGGCTGGAAGTACTATTGTTTTTAATCCATAAGAAGTGGTAAGGTCTCCATTATTGTTATTTAGTAATGTCCAAGTAGAACCGCCATTAGTGGAATATTCGTATTGTTGCCATCTTGAGGATTGGTTATGACCACTTATGTAAAATGAAACAGTTATGCCGTTATAGCCAGCTGTACTTGTGTTGAATCTAAATCCAGAAGTTCCTGAATTAGAAGTGTCGTTAGGAAAGTTTTTAATGCTATAAGCGAGTCCTGTAAATCCCGATGGGAAAGGTGTGTTGGCAGGATTTGTACCCCCAATAATACTCATTGTGCCAGTTCCGGTAGAAGGTGTTGTGACATTTTCAAATGTCCATTGTGTGAGCGTAGTCTGTGCTTGCATATAAGCACAAAAACCCACCAATACAACAAAAGTGTAAAGTTGTTTCATAGTTAAGCTGTTTAAAATTGTCCATTTCAGTTACAGTAAAAATAGTTACTATGATTTTTGTTGGTATATATTATAGATGAATTGCAAAAAAATCTGTTTATGCGCAAAAAAATAAGCCCTAAACATTGTTTAGGGCTTGTTAATGGTATTAAAAAAGAAATTACTCTATAACAATCTTTCTTGTTGCTGTTTTTCCTTCTTCAGTAATTTTTGCAACATAAACACCTTTGCTTAAAGATGAAATGTTTACGGTGTTGTTAACTACTTTAGTATTTAAAACAGATTTACCTAAAACATCAAATAATTCTACTTGTTTCGAAGCAAAGCTATCAGAAGTTACATATAAAGTGTTTTTTGCAGGGTTTGGATATATTTTTAAGCCTTCAATATTGTTTTGTGTAACATCTAAAGTTGTAACGTTTCCAGAAATAGCTACATTGTCAACGCTAAATGTACCAGTAGAAGCTTCAGCATCCCAAGAATAAATTCTGAATGTTATTGGTGAAGTAAGTCCAGTAAAACTTGCTCCATTCAAGGTGATTGCACTACCTAATTGATCGGCATTATTTGCTGTAGCATCTAATGTCCAGAAGAAAATGTTATTTGTTACAGATAAATTAGTATTACCGTTATTTATTGATGCAGGAAGATTGGTTGCATATCCATCAGCACTTGATCTAACTGAATAATGTCTTGATCCTGTTCCAGATCTTCTCATTGCAAAGGTAATTCCTGTAAGATTGAAGTTTGTTCCGGGATTAGGGGTTATCGTTACTTGATAATAAATAGCTGGGTCTAGTGCAGATGTAAATGTTGTGTTGTCACCATTTGTTGCGCCAACAGGTTGGTTTGGGTATGAAAATCTGCCTGCTCCTGAAGATCCATTAAAAGTAGTTGGAGTTCCTGGATTTGAGGCAGTAAAAGCTCCAAATGTTAAACCGGGAACACTAGGTGGGGTAGTAGGATCTGTTGTTCCGTTTGTAGCGCTTGAAGGAATTCCTGCAAAATCGTAAGTTGCAGTAAATACTTGGCTAAAAGACATTGTTGTTGCTAATAAAGCCGCTATGAAGTAAATTTTTTTCATTGTTTTTTTTTTTAAATTGGATAACAAATATAACAAGTAATTTCTTTTATATAAAAGAATGTGTGTAAATAAATTATTAAAAAGTAGTTTTTAACTATTTAATGATTAGTTTTCTAGTAGCACGTAAATCACCTTCTTTAATTTTGATGATGTAAACACCTGGTGTCAATGAAGAAACATTTAACTCTTTTGAGTTTATGGTTGCTTGCATTACTTTTTTTCCTAATACATCAAAGATTTCGATTTCTTTTGGTGCTAATGATTTTGATGAAATGTAAACACGATCTCCACCTGTTGGATTAGGATAAATGTTTAAGTTTTCAAAAGGTTGTTCTTGGAATTTAGAATTCAATGAAGCGTCCTTATTTTCTTGAGCGCTAATGCTCAATGAAAATAATAAAAATAAGGATGTAATATAAAAGTAGTTTTTCTTCATTGATTTCAATAATATTGTAAAGATATAAAAATATTTCAAATTATATATCAAAAAAAATGCCTCAAATTATGAGGCATTTTTTATAGTTTAATTTATTTACTATTGTAATAAGTTCACACCTTCAGCTGTGCTCCATGCACCTGAAGTTAATGAAGCGCCTACCGTAGTAGTGGTTGTTGTATATTGTCCTGATGGGAAAGCTACAGTAAATGAAGCGCCAGCTCCAAATTGTGAAGTTCCATCGTTGATTTTTACATTTGTTAATTTAATTTTTGAAGCATTAACTTGGTCAGTGTTTGTTGCAGCATCTTGAATTCTAACTGCAGTAGCGTTAGCATTAGTGTAACCTTCAATTAAGATGTTTGAATATTCACCGTTACCTTGTTTTTTGAACTGAATGGCATCGTACTCAACAGAAGCATTTTCAGTAAGTGTTCCTGCAGCTCTTTTTAAAGTGATATTAGTTACTTTAGGCCAAAAGTTGTTGTTAACACTTTTACATTCAATTTCCATTCCGTAGTTTCCAGTTCCAACTTGATAAGCGTACCAGTTAGTGTTGTCTTGACCTTTCCATCCATCTTGCCAGTCAAATGAATCATCATAGTTACCATAAGAGATTAGGTTTTTAGCACTTACAGTTCCCCCGTAAAATTCATAACCGTCATCAGCACCTTTGTAAGAAACAAGGTTTTCTAAAATAGTACCCGATCCAACAGAATAGAAAGAAAATCCATTCATTTCACTTGTTCCGTCAGTAATTTTTTTACCTGCATATTCTACACGAACATATTTTAAAGTACCTCCGTTGTGAGTGTCATTAGATCCGCCATAAGTTAAGTTCAAACCATCTTCTGAAGTTGCAGTTTGAGGAGCTGGAGCTGATGCTGAGTTCACGATAGAAGCATTTCCATACATGATTATACCTCCCCAAGAACCAGGAGTTTTAGATTTTTCTGTGCAAACTATTGGTTCTGCTGCTGTTCCTACAAACATTATTTTTCCTCCATTTTCAACTACTAATGCATCTACACCATCAGCTACATCAGCAGTAATTGTAGAACCTGCATCAACTGTTAAAGTTGCTCCAGATTTAATTTTTACAATTCCTTTTAATGTATAATTTCCTTTAACATAGTTTCTGTTAGTAGTAATATCTCCAGAAATTTCACCAGTTACTGGGCCTTGTGGAGTAGAAGTTTCATCATCGCTACTAGTACAAGCTGTAAATATAGAAGCTATAACAGATAAGCTTAAAACTAATTTTTTCATTGTGTGTTTTGTTTTATTGATTAACGGTACAAATCTATTTTGATTTAATTTGAAAGGGGTTAGCTAAAAATTATTAAAAGGTTATCCTATCTAAATAAAAAAGTAAATTTAATGTTAACATCTCCGGTGAGTGTTATATGAAAAGGGCAAGCTTTTGGCTTGCCCTTTTTTAATTTTATATTTATTTTCTTAGAATGTATAACTAAGATTTAGGCCAAAACCTGTTCCTTTTTTGTACTGACGAACAGTTAAGTCGTTCTCGTAAATTTTACTTGTACTGTTTTCCCCTAAGACTCTTTTGAAATTGTAATTTAAGATATTGTCTACAGAAAGTTTAGCTTCAATGTTTTTAGATAATTTGCTTGACCAAACAAAGTCTAATTTATGGAAAGGTTTTTCGTAAATATGGTCTAATCCTGAAGTTCCCACAGCATAGATTCTATCGCCAGATACACCATAAACTAAAGTTACCGTATTCTTCATGTCTTCGTTAAATTCGAATTCATATTTTAAATCTGAATTAATTAGCCAGTCGGCAGCACCTTGCAAAGCTCTAGTTTTGCTGTTTTCTATTGAATTATTAGCTAAATCAACTTCAACTTTTGTTTTCATTACTGAAGTATTGAAACCCCATGAAAATTTATCAAGAACTGGGCTAAGTCTTTTTAATTGTAATAAAACTTCTAGCTCAGCACCAAAAACTGTTGCGTTTTTTGAATTGTCATAAGTAGTGATTTGTCCGCCACTACTTCCACTTTGAACAAACACTCTCTCAATAGGATTTTCAATTAGTTTTCCAAAAGCTCCTATAGCAATTAATTCACTTTGGCTAGGGAAAAGCTCGTATTTTAAATCAACATTTATGTTGTCGCTATTTTTAAGTGATTTCCATTCAGATTTAGGTAAATATAAAGTGCTAAATAATGGTTTGTTTCCAATTACTACAGTACCATCTGCATTTACGTATTGAATAGGTAACAACTCTGCTGAAGCTGGTCTTGTAATTGTTTTTGATCCTGCAAAACGAATGTTGCTTTTTTCGTTTACTTCATATTTAACATTAATAGAAGGTAAAATGTCTAATTTGTTTTCATCGTATTTTAAGTACTTACTGTCAAATGTTGAACCAATGGTTCTGAATTTTATTTCTCTAATTGAGTTTTCTGCACGTATACCTCCATTAATTTCCCACTTGTCACCAAAGTTTAAGAAAAGATTTGCGTAACCAGCATGAACGTTTTGGAATAATTTAGATTTATAATCCTCGTTAGATTCTTCTTTAAAACTTACAATTCCGTTTGCTACATCTGCAGAAATAGTTTCTTCGATATTATTTAAACTACTTGTGAATGAATAAGGGAATAATGGTTTACCAAAGATAAATCTATAAGAAGAGATTTCTTCATTGCTAAATCCGTTATAACCAATAGATAGCTTGTTTTCTTTTCCGTTAGATTTTTCCTTTAATTTTACATTATATTCTAACAACCCTGAAAAGAAACGGTCACCAGAAATATCTAAAAACTGTCTAATTAAGCTATTTCCTCCATAAGAAGTTGTGATTTCATCTTCTCCAGTTTTTTCTCCTCTTAAGAATTTTCTATCAGGTTGACCAAATGAAGTTTTTACGAATGAAAATCCACCTTTTATAGTGTGTTTTTTGTTTTCAGTAATGTCGTAATTTGCTAAGATTTGATTGTTCCAATAGTTTGTTTCTTCTAATTGATTCAAACGAATAAGCATGTTTGGATTTGAAGCTAAACTGTTTGTATAACCTAACTGATCTTCAATTTTATTAGATGTTGATTTTAAAAAGAATGAGTTTACGGCAACACCAAATCTTTTTGCTTTATACTTTAACCCTGCTAATCCCGAAAAAGTTGTTTTGTAGTCGTAGCTAGTAGTGTATAAATCATTGTCGTAGTTTCCTTGTTGGAAATTAAAAGTTCTTTCAACTCCTTTTCTTATCTGATATGCGTTGTCTCCGTTTAAAGATATGATATAGCTAAGATTGTTGTCGCCAATGTTTAATTTATCAGCATGTAAAAAACTTATACTGCTATTAATTGGACTTGAAGATTTGTCAACATTCCATGAGCTGTTTTTTGTAAACTGAGCGTATTCGTTTGGAGACATAGATTTAGCACTAGGCTTGTTTCCATATACGCTTGGTAATTTTTTGTCATCACCATTAAGTCCTAAAAAACCTTGAGTTGTATTTGCGTCTTCAGATAATAAAAAATCTTGTCCGTTGTTTCCAGTAACAAATCCAAAACCTGTTGATATTTTAGTGATGCTGTTTTTAGGTTGAGCAGTTTCAATATTGATAGTTGCTCCAGCAAAATCTCCAGAGATGTTTGGGTTAAACGTTTTATATACATTTAAAACACCGACAATATCTGTTGGGAATAAATCTGTTGGGATTATTTTTTTGAAAGGACTGTTTGAAGGAGCTTGTAGGTCGTTAATTAAAAGGTTATTATATCTGTCTTCTAATCCACGAACAAATAGTCCACGGCCATCAACTTTAGAAATACCAGTAATTTTTGTTAAACCTTCTTCAACATCACTTACTCCTTTGCGAGACATTTCTTGTGCACCTATACTTTGTTTTATTTCAACTGCTTTCTTTTGTTCAAGTAATAACGCTGTTTCTTTTTCACGATTTACAGTTGCTTTAACTAAAACATCTTCCATAGTAACACTACCAGAACCTAGTGTTTCGTTAATGGTTTTATTTTCACCTTCGTTTATAGTAAAAGTAATTTCTTTAGATTCATATCCTAAGAAACTAAATACAATTGTATGTGTTCCTGGAGCAACTTCGATAGCATATTTACCATCCATATCTGTTGAAGCACCTTGTGTAGTACCTTTTATGCTTACATTCGCAAAAGGAAGAGGTTCTCCTTTTAAATCTTTGTCAGAAACAACACCAGAAACCGAAGTTTTTTGGGCAAATGTTACTAAAGAGAATAATAAGAATAAAATTGTTAATCTAGATCTCATTTGTTGTGTGTTTTAATTTTGTGCAAAGGAATGAGAGTTATGTAAAATTCATGTTAGCTTGAAGTTACTTTTAGGTTTTGATTATGTTAGGTTAATGTTATCAGATTAAATTTGTGTAACTTTAAAAAAATCACTTATTTTATGGTTACTTTTACGTCGCAAAACCAGACAGCACCTTATATGAAAAAGAAAGATATTAAGATCTTGTTAGTTGATGACGAAGCCGATATTTTAGAAATTGTAGGCTACAACTTATCACAAGAAGGGTATCAAATATTTACTGCAGAAAATGGTAAAAAAGCCATTGAAAAAGCAAAAAAGCACCAACCACATCTTATAATTATGGACGTAATGATGCCGGAAATGGATGGTATGGAAGCGTGTGAGATAATTAGAAAAACACCTGAATTGAGTCAAACTATAATTACTTTCTTAACTGCTAGAAATGAAGATTATTCATTAGTGGCAGGATTTGATGCAGGAGCTGATGATTATATATCAAAGCCTATTAAACCCAAAGTATTGGTTAGTAAAGTAAAAGCCTTATTACGCAGATTAAAAGAAGAAGAAGGTTCTTCTGAAAATCTATCAGTAGGAGGTATAGAGATAAATAGAGAAGAATATAAAATTAATAAAGATGGTGAAGAGATTATTTTACCTCGTAAAGAATTTGAGCTTTTTTATTTATTAGCTTCTAAGCCAGGAAAAGTATTTAAGAGAGAAGAAATTCTTGATAAAGTCTGGGGCAATGAAGTGGTTGTAGGAGGTAGAACTATTGATGTTCACATTAGAAAATTGCGTGAAAAAATAGGGGAGGATCTTTTTAAAACCATCAAAGGAGTTGGTTATAAATTTGAGTTTTAATGAGTATTAGCTTCAAGAAGACATACAAATTTGCTGTAAAATCGGCACTTTATATATCATTGTTTTCTGTTGGTTTTATTTCGATACTGAGTTATTTTTTCTTCGAATTTAATTGGCTCTTTAGTTTAACTTTTGGAATTTCAATACTAGTATTTTCTTTTTTTGTACTTCAATATAGGGTCGAAAGATTTATTTACAGAAGAGTAAAAAAAATATACGACGACATTTCCTTTTTAGATTCTACAGAATTTAGAAATCAGTCCATTACTACAGATATGGCTACTTTAACCAAACAAGTTAAAAAGTTCGCTACAGATAAAAAATTGGAAATAGAAATGCTTAAGGATCGAGAAGAATATCGTCGAGAGTTTTTAGGTAATGTTTCTCATGAACTTAAAACTCCATTATTTACTGTTCAAGGCTATATTTCAACTTTGCTTGATGGCGCTCATAAAGACAAAGTTTTGCGAAAAAAATACTTAGAAAGAGCCGAAAAAGGGGTGGAGAGACTTGTGTATATCGTCGAAGATCTTGACATGATTGGTAAACTAGAAATGGGCGATGAAAGTCTAGAATTAGTTGAGTTTGATATTGTAGAGTTATCTCAAAATATTATGGACTTGCTAGAAATGCAAGCCAATAAAAAAGATATTTCTCTAAGCTTTGATTCTAAATATTACAGGCCAATTTACGTTTTAGGAGATTATGAAAAAATTCAGCAGGTTATGCTTAATTTAGTAATGAACTCTATAAAATATGGTAAGGAAGGCGGCTCTACCGAAATAGGAATTGAAGACTTAACCAATAATAAAGTTATTGTTAGAATAACAGATAATGGTGAAGGTATCGAGAAACATAATATCCCTCGTTTATTTGAACGTTTCTTTCGTGTAGATAAAAGTGGTAATCGTGCTGAAGGTGGTTCCGGACTTGGATTATCAATCGTAAAACACATCATCGAAGCGCACGATGAAAAAATTTATGTTGAAAGTAATTTTGGAAAAGGTTCTGAGTTTTCGTTTACTCTTGAAAAAGTTGAAAAAGCTTCTTCCAACTAACATTGGTTTTAAAATCTCTTAACCCTTTATACAAAGCTATTTCAAGTAAGTTTTCTACTTTAAAATCATCTTGTTTACAGTAGGGTACTAATCCTTCTTTCTTGTATTTTTTTGCTAAATACTCTTGTTCATATTGTCCTGGAGTAGGAATAAAAAAGGCTTTTTTACCAAGTTGAGCTAAATCCATTACTGTGGTGTAGCCAGAGCGACATAAAATAAGTTCACTCTCATTAAATGCTTTTTCTAACTCTAATGAGTTCATAAAATTATAGAATGTAAACTGTTCTTTTTCTTCTATAGTCTGTTGTGGTTGAATTTTTCCTTTAACAAACAAGATTTTGCCATTATATGTTTGTAATTCTGCACTTAATTTTTCTTCAAGTAATGTTCGTTGAGGTTCAGGTCCAGAAAGAATAACCATTAAGTCGTACTTTTTTTCTAGTTGTTTTTTATGCAAACGGCTTAACGGGCCAATGTATTTTATTCCATTATGATGAGTGTCTAAATGACCAAGTTTTCCAGTAAGATTTGGTTTAGAATCGACATCAGGTACCCAGCATTGATCAAATTTACTAATGATGTATTGGTGCATTTTACTTGTTAGCCAAGTGGTGTTGCCTGTCATCACATTTAGTTGGTGGGTTATAAATACTGAAGGAACTTTTTTATAACGAACACCAAGTCGGTTGTCAGAAATTATACCTTCGATAGTATACTCTTTACATATCTTTTTGACTAATTTTTTTTCTTCTAGAATAGCATCAATCATTTTAGGGCTATTCGCCAAGAGTTTCAGTTTAAAGAATTGTCCATTTTTTGGGTATTCAATATTATAAGAAGGTAATTCTATTGATTGTATATGAGGAAATTCTTTTCTTAATAAATCCAATGCCACACCATCTGATGCGATAACAGGTGTTAAATTATGAGTTTCTAATGCTTTAATTATGGGTATGCAACGTGTGGCGTGACCCAATCCCCAATTTAAAGGGGCAACCAAAATTTTTTTTGATGTATTCTCCAAAGTTTAAAAATATGCGGTACAGTTGATTATTTGATCCTGATGAAAGCGTTTTCTCTTTTGTTAGGTCATTGAGGTTCTCAAAATGACTTTATGAAGCGATATAACTACAGCAGGAATTTACTTTGTAAAAAAATCAATACAGATTCGTTTACGATAAATTACATTAAATGTAAAGATAAATGTATTTTCATTGCGGTATATTTCCTTAATTTTACCAAAATTTTAAGTTTAGTTGTGGGAAGTAAAAATAAATTAAAGAGGTTTAAGGAAAACGAGACGTTTAGTAATGTTTTTCAGCCAACAAGAGAAGAGGTTGTTTCGGGTAATTTTCCTTTAAAAGGAAAGTGGAATAAGGAATTTTTTAAAAATGATAACCCTATTGTTTTAGAGCTTGGATGTGGTAAGGGTGAATATACTATTGGTCTTGCCGAAAGAAATTTAGATAAAAACTATATAGGTATTGATGTAAAAGGAGCTCGTTTTTGGCGTGGTGCTAAAACCTCTGTTGAAAACGGAATGGATCATGTGGCTTTCGTTAGAACTCAAATTGAATTAATCGAGCATATTTTTGCAGAAAATGAAGTTGATGAGATTTGGATTACATTCCCAGATCCACAAATAAAATATAAACGTACCAAACACAGAATGACCAATTCAGAGTTTCTGCAATTGTATAAAAAAATTCTCAAAAAAGACGGTGTTGTCAACCTGAAA
>CAZMCP010000017.1:0-44233 GCA_964565035.1 uncultured Flavobacterium sp.
CAATGATTCCTGAACATTTCCACCAAGTTTGGCAACGTGGAATAGATACCAACGATTATTATTTAAAATTGTGTGGCTCAGGCGGAGGTGGTTATATACTTGGCTTTGCACAAGACTTTGCAAAAGCTAAAGAATCGTTAAAAGATTATAAACTGGAAGTAGTTTATCAGTTTTAATTTTTATTTTCGAAGGTGTAAACACTTTCAAAACACTAAAATCATGCTTACAAGGAAAACAAAATTATTACTGATGAAAATTTTCAGTTTGTTTTCTGTGGTGCGTGGTTATAATATACCCATAATTGTCTTAGCACAATATTTATCATCTATTTTTATATTGGCACCTGAGCGAAGAGCATTAGATGTAATTCTTGATTGGCGTTTATTTATTTTAGTATTTGTGTCGACATTAACTATTGCTTCTGGATATATTATCAATAATTTTTACGATTCAGAAAAAGATTTAATTAATCGACCTAATAAATCCATGTTGGATAGACTGGTAAGTCAAAAAACAAAGCTTCAAGTTTACTTTGGATTGAATTTTTTAGCAACAGCTCTAGCTTTTATAATTTCCTTTAGAGCAGCATTGTTTTTTGCGGTATATATATTCTTCATTTGGTTTTATTCACACAAACTTAAAAAATATCCTATTATAGGAAATCTTACTGCTTCATTATTAGCGGTTCTTCCTTTTTTTGGAATATTATTGTATTTCAAAAATTTTTATCATGTTATTTTTGCTCATGCTACTTTTTTATTCCTTCTAATTTTAATTCGTGAAATGATTAAAGATTTGGAAAATTTAAAAGGAGATGTTGCTAATGATTACCAAACAATTCCAGTTCGATTTGGTGAAAAAATTTCAAAACAAGTCATTACAATTTTAACGATTTCCACAGTGATACCTGTTTACATTTTGATTGAAAAATTTGATGTAGGGTACATGGATATTTATTTTTATGTTGCATTCATGGCCCTAATAAGCTTTTTGATAAAGCTTTGGCAGTCAAATGAACATTTAGGATATGTTCAACTTCATAATGCTTTAAAAATTTTGATTGTGGCAGGAGTTTTTAGTATCGTTTTAATCAATCCCGTTGTTTTAATTCACGGAAAAGCTATACTTCAAATATGAGATTTTTCTTTTTTCTTTTAATGCCTTTCATTTTTTATGCACAAAGTGAAGGGAAAAACGATTTTCAAAATAAAATAATTGAAGAGCATTTAACAAACTGTGCTTATAAGTATAATTATGCTATCAATATGAAGGAATGGCAAGATTGTATTGATGCAGGTATTAAAAAGGATAGTACTATCGCTTATTTATGGCAACAAAAAGCAATGCCATATTTTAAAGAAAGAAAATATGAAGTAGGGATGCAATATATTGATAAAGCTGTGTTGTATAATCCGGAAAGATGGCAACCTTACAGGGCTTTTATTAAATGTATTTTTGCCAAAACCTATAAAGATGCTATTACTGATTTTGAAGATTGTAAAAGAAAATATGGTAACGGATACGTAATGGACCATACATTCGATTTTTACATGGCATTAGGGTATTTGCAATTAACAGAATTTGTAAAAGCTGAAAAATTACTTCAGAATTATGTAGATGAAATGTTGAAGAAAAATGGCGAAGATTGGGTACATCATACAGCCTTATTCTATTTAGGAATTTCAAAGTATGAACAAGGAAGATATGATGAGGCAATAGCTGAGTTTGATAGAGCATTAAAAAAATATCCTAATTATTCAGATGTTAAAACATATAAAGGACTTTGTTTTTATAAGCTTGGAAAAAAAGAAGCAGCAGAAGTAATCATGAAAGAGGCAAACGCAGATTATGAATTAGGTTATAAAATCAATGAGGATAATGTCGTTTACGAGATGTATCCTTATCAAGTAAGAAGAAAGTAATTCTCAAGTCTTTATTTCCTATCTTTGCAAAAAATATTGAAAGATGAATAACGGAAGAGGTAATAGTAAAAGAAGTACAACAGGAAAATCTGGTGCTGGAAGTAAATCTAATGCAGGAGGTAAAAGACCTAATGCAGCAGCAAAAGCAAGTTTTAAGAAAGACACTACAAAAACAGGATTTTCTTCTAAACCAAAACCGGCTGCTACTAAACCAAAAGCAGAAAAGTCAGACGACATTCGTTTAAATAAATATATATCAAACTCTGGGGTTTGTTCACGTCGTGATGCCGATATTTATATTCAATCAGGTAATGTAAAAGTAAATGGTGAAGTAATAACAGAAATGGGTTACAAAGTAAAACCTGGAGATGTTGTGAACTTTGACGGATCAACATTAACACCTGAGAAAAAAGAATACATTTTGTTGAATAAACCTAAAGGATTTACAACTTCAAAAGATGAAGATATAAACTCAAATAATGTTCTTGATTTGGTTCGTAATGCCACAAAAGCAAAACTTCAACCAATAGGACGTATGGATAAAACTACCACAGGATTGTTATTGTTTACAAATGATAGTGATATGATTAGAAAATTTACACTTCCTAATCAACGTTCTTCAAAAGTATATCAAGTGTCTTTAGATAGAAATTTAAAATTTGAAGATTTAGAGAAAATTGGATCAGGGCTTACAATAGAAAACCATAGAGTTTTTGTTGAAGAGATTTCATATATCGACGGAGAACCAAAATCAGAGATTGGAATAAAAATGAAAACGTCCAATGTAAAAGTTGTTCGTAATATTTTTGAACACCTTAAATACAATGCCATAAAAATAGACCGTGTAGTTTTTGCGGGATTAACCAAAAAGAATCTACCAAGAGGGAATTGGCGTTTTTTAACAGATCAGGAAATAATAAATTTAAAAAACATATAATAAAATAGAATCCCGATACGTTCGGGATTTTTTAATACTAATTATGACACCAGAAAATTTACAATCAATCGCCTTTAGATGGTTCGAAGCCTTTAACAACAAAGAATTAGAAAAATTATTGTCGCTTTATGATGATGAAGCAAAACATTTTAGTCCCAAACTAAAAATCCGACAACCTGAGACCAATGGTTTGGTTATTGGTAAAGAGGCTATGAGAGAATGGTGGCAAGATGCATTTGATCGATTGCCAAGTTTGTACTACAAAGTGACATCATTAACGGCAAACTCAGATCGTGTTTTTATGGAATACATAAGACAGGTTGATGGAGAAGAAGATATGCTTGTTGCAGAAGTTCTAGAAGTCAGAGACAGAAAAATAATTGCTTCTAGAGTATACCACGGATAAATCAAAAGCCTTTAAACCTAATAAAATGTTAAGTTTAAAGGCTTAATTATTTTAAAACCAACCAATTTTATTAGCTTTACTATCAATCATCCTAATCTATAACTATGAAAAAAGTAATTCTTTTATCGGCAGCACTTCCATTGTTATTTGGTAGCTGTAAAAAAGACACAAAAACACAGGATTTTGCTACTGTTACTAAAAATTATTTCAAAGAAAAAAACGAGTTAGAACCTTTAAATGCAACTCTAAACGGTCAAAATGAATTTAATGATCAGTTTGTGTTTGAAATGACCGATTCATATCGAAAAAAACAAGCCGATTTTTTTAATAAATACGAGTCTGAATTAGCTACAATAAATTCAGAAACGTTAACTCCTGAAGAAAAAATAAGTTACGAGATTATTAAGTGGGAGACAGCAATAGGCAAAGATTTACTTAAAACGGATGCTAATTTAATGCCTATCCATCAATTCTGGGGAACTCATCTAACAATGTCTCAGTTTGCAAGCGGAACAGCAGCTCAGCCTTTTAAAAACGAAAAAGATTATAGAAACTTCTTGAAAAGAATGGATGCCTACAGTGTTTGGATAGATTCTGCTATAGTATACATGAAAAAAGGAATGGCTAAAAAGATGGTTTTACCTAAGGCTTTAACTATTAAGTTGATTCCACAATTTGAAGAGCAAATAACATCTAAAATAGAAGATAATATTTTTTATTCTACGATTAAGACTTTGCCAAATGATTTATCTGCCAATGTAAAATCATCCTTAAAGAATGATTATACTTCAATGATTAATAATAAGCTTATGCCTCAGTATAAAAAGATGGTTGATTTCTTGAAAACAGAATATTTGCCAGCTTCTAGAAGCACTAGTGGAATAGGAAGTATTCCTGGTGGTGTGGCATTGTATACAGCTTATGCTAAACAATGGACTACTACAACAAAAACACCAGAAGAAATACATGAGTTAGGTTTAAGTGAAGTGGCTCGTTTAAAATCAGAAATGGAGAAAGTAAAAGCGAAAGTTGGTTTTAAAGGTACTATAGTTGAATTCTTTGATTATGTAAGGAGTAAAAAAGAATTAATGCCTTTTAAAAAACCTGAAGAGGTTATCGCTAACTTTGAGGCTATTCATAAAAAAATAAAACCAAATGTAGATAAACTTTTTTCGTTGCAACCTAAAACGCCTTTTGAAATTAGAAGAGTCGAGGCATTTAGAGAAAAAACCGCAAGTGCCGAATATGTTCAAGGTGCTGCTGATGGTTCACGTCCTGGAGTTTTTTATGTGCCAATTCCAGATGTGACTAAATATAATTATTATGGTGATGAAGATTTATTTTTGCACGAAGCCATTCCAGGTCATCATTTCCAAATTTCTTTACAACAAGAAAATAAAGAATTGCCAGATTTCAGAAAATTCAATTGGTTTGGTGCTTATGGAGAAGGATGGGCGCTTTACACAGAAAGTTTAGGAAAAGAATTGGGGTTGTATGATGATCCATACCAATACTTTGGAATGTTAGGTAACGAAATGCATCGTGCAATTCGTTTGGTAGTCGATACAGGATTGCATTCTAAGGGATGGACAAGAGAACAAGCAATTAAATATTCATTAGAAAATGAAGCAGAAAGCGAAGCAAGTATTATTTCTGAAGTAGAAAGATATATGGCTATTCCTGGTCAGGCTCTATCATATAAAATAGGTCAATTAAAAATAATGGAATTGCGTCAAAAAGCTCAAAATCAAATGAAAGATAAGTTTGATATCAAAGTGTTTCACCAAAAGATTTTAGAGTCCGGAGTAATGCCATTAGCATTACTCGAGAAAAAAATCAATGATTGGATTGAGAAGGGGAATTGATACCCCTTCTTTTATTAAAAAACTATTTGTAATTTGAAGTTGGAAATTCAGTTTAAAAGTAAAGTTTTAATATGGAGTTGAATGTTAAAAATAAAGTCTTAAAAGGATTAAAGATATTTGGAATAGTAGTCACATCTGTTCTGTTTTTAATGTTCATTTTGCCAATTATTTTTCCAGGTAAAATTGCTCAGGAAATAAAATCTTTTGGAAATAAAAAGTTGGACGGGGAGCTCAATTTTAAAGAAGCTAACTTGTCTTTTTTTAGACATTTTCCATCATTGACACTAACTTTAACAGATTTTACATTAAAAGGATCTGCTCCTTTTCAAGATCAAAATTTAGTAATGGCTCAAGATGTTTCTTTCGGGGTCAATTTAAAAAGTTTGCTGTTTGATCATGCTGTAAAAATTGATGAGATTTACATTTCAGATGCACAAATGAAATTCTTGGTTAATGCTAAAGGCGAGGCTAATTATAATGTCTACATTGCTGATAAATCTAATAAGAAAGAAAAATCAGGAGAAACTGCCATTCGATTGGATCGAATTCAAATAGAAAACACTAGTGTAACCTATGATGATAAATCAACGAATGTTTTTATGAGTGCGCTAGGATTTAATTATTTAGGAAAGGGTGATTTAGATAAAGCGATTTTTGATTTAGAGACTGAGGCTAAAATTGAGTCATTTGATTTTTTTATTGGTGATAAAGAATATTTAAAAAACAAAAAAGTAAATGCCGAATTAATTACTCAAATAAATACTAATTCACTAGCATTTGTATTTCAGCAAAATAATCTTGTTATCAATAAGTTGCCAATTGACTTTATTGGAAAGCTTGATTTCTTGAAAAGTGGATATAAGCTTGATTTTAATGTAGAGTCAACCAATAGTAATTTACATGATTTTTTCACTGCTATGCCACAAGAGTATGTAAAATGGTTGGAAAAAACAGAAATTGAAGGAGAAACTGATTTGCTTTTAACTTTAAAAGGCATTTACAATGTTAAAGAAAACAAAAGACCTGATTTAGTATATGTTATGAATGTTAGGGATGGTTATGTTAATTATAATAAATCTCTTAATTCGGCTTCAAACCTAAATTTGAAGTTAAATGCAAGATTGCCCTCGTTTGATGTAAATCAACTATTAGTTTCTATAACCCCTTTAGCTTTTAATGTGGGTAAAGATTATTTTAATGCAGAGATTGAAACAGATGGTTTAACATCGCCTAAAATAAAAGCAAAAATCAAATCGAATTTAGATTTAAAAAAATTAGATGATGCTTTGGGTATTCAGAATATGGATTTTTCAGGTAAATTAATTGTTGATATTAATGTTGATGGTGTTTATGATAGAGACAAAAGATTATTTCCAGTAACAAAAGGCAATGTTCTTTTGCAAAATGGTGGTTTAAAAACAAAATGGTATCCAAACCCTATTACAAATATTGAATTAACATCGAGCGTGACAAATAATTCTGGCCTTTATAAGGATCTTAAAGTTAAAATTACTCCTGGTTCTTTTTATTTTGAAGGAAAGAAAATGTTTGTAAATGCAACTTTAGAAAATTTTGATGACATTGTTTATGATATAAGGGCAAAAGGAGAGATTAATTTAGGGAGAGTCTACAAGGTATTTGCTGTAAGTGGTTTGGATGTAAATGGTTTAGTGAAAGCAGATTTATCGTTTAAAGGCCAACAGAGTGATGCTTCAAACGGAAATTATAAACAATTGCAAAATAAAGGAAATTTATATTTAAGGAATATTAGAACGAATTCAAGTTATTTGCCCAAATCATTTGTAATTAGAGAAGGGTTATTTGCATTTAACCAAAACGATGTGTTTTTTAAAAACTTTTTGGCATCTTATGCACAATCCGATTTTAAAATGAATGGAAAAATGCAAAATGTTATTAATTTTTTTATGTCTAACAAAGAGATATTGAAAGGGGAATTTAATTTGGTATCTAATTTTGTAAATGTAGATGAATTTATGTCTAAGGTCGCTTCAAATTCATATATTCGAAAAACTTCAGATAGTTCAAATGGTGTAATAGTAGTTCCTTCAAAGTTTAGTTTTAGTTTACTAGCAAATATGGAAAAAGTGAATTTTAAAGGATTAAATGTAAATAATTTTTCTAGTTACCTAAAAATGGATAAAGGGGAATTAAAATTGAAAAATACAGGGTTTAATTTAATAGGTTGTTCGGCAAAAATGAATGCCTATTATAAAAATATTGGTACACAAAAAGCTATTTTTGATTGTAAAATTGTTGCTAAAGATTTTGATGTTAAAAAAGCATATGACGAAATAAAAATGTTTCGTGATTTAGTGCCATCAGCAAAAACAGCTGAAGGTGTTGTTTCATTAGATTATAGTATTGGGGGGTATTTGGATAAAGATATGAAGCCAATTTATTCTTCGTTGAAAGGAGGAGGGGTAATATCGGTGAAAAAAGTAAAAATGAAAGGATTTAAATTATTTAATGCCGTTAGTAAAACTACAGATCAAAAAGGAATTAGAAATCCAGACTTATCATCAATAAATATTTACTCTGCAATAAATGACAATATAATGACTGTAGATAAATTTAAATTTAAAGTGGCAGGCTTTAGGCCAAAAATTGCTGGACAAGCTACTTTAGATGGTAAATTGAACTTTAGAATGAGGTTAGGGTTGCCGCCATTAGGAATTATTGGCATTCCTTTAAGAATAACTGGAACTCACGACAAGCCTATTGTTAAAATAACTAAAATATGTCAAGATTTAGAAGAAACTGAGGATAGTAAATCTGCTACTGATACAATTAAAAAATATAAAGCATATTAGTTTAAATAAAAAACCCACTCATTGAGTGGGTTTTTAAAGGTGGTGCCTCCAGGAATCGAACCAGGGACACACGGATTTTCAGTCCGTTGCTCTACCAACTGAGCTAAGGCACCTTTGGATGCTTTCAGTTGTGCATTTCTACTTGCTGATTGCGGGTGCAAATATAGAACCATTTTTCATTTATCCAAAACAATTTTTTAAAAAAATCTATTACTACCTTTGTTTCTCAAAAAAATCAAGAATGATATTAACTATTGATGTTGGAAATACTAGAATTAAAAGTGCTGTATTTGAGCAAAATACAATTTTAGAAACGACTGTTTTCCTAAAAGAAACCTTTAAAGAATCGATAGAAAAAATTTTAAAAAATTTTTCAAACATTGAAGTTTTAGTGCTTTCTTCAGTTGGAAAAATAGATGAGACCGAATTAAAATTCCTTTCTAATCGAATAAAAATTTATGTTATCAATAAAAATCAGCACTTTCCTTTTCAAAATAATTACGGGACACCTAATACCTTGGGAATCGACAGAATGGTTTTAGTAGCGGGTGCAGTTTTGCAATACCCTTCTCAAAATAGATTAATTGTAGACGCAGGGACATGTGTAACATATGATTTTGTTGATAAAGATGATGTTTATTATGGAGGTGCAATTTCTCCTGGTTTTAGATTGCGATATGAAGCAATGCATAATTATACGGCTAAATTGCCTTTGCTTAAGTTAGAAGATGTAGAAAACCTTGTAGGAAATTCAACTAATAACTCTATGCACTCTGGGGTTGTAAATGGTTTGACTTTTGAAATTGATGGCTATATTGATGCTATAAAAGCCGAAAAGGAAAACTTTATCATAATTTTAACTGGTGGAGATGCTAATTTTTTGGCTAAACGATTAAAAAATACCATATTTGCCAATTCAAATTTTTTACTTGAAAGTTTGAATAGTCTATATCAATATCAAATCAACAATGATTAAAAAGATTTTATTAAGTAGCATCATGCTATTTTCGTTACATACATTTGCTCAACAAGGGACTGCATCTCCATATTCGTTTTATGGAATTGGGGAAATTAAATTTAAAGGGACGGTAGATAATAGAGCTATGGGTGGAGTAGGTATTTTAAATGATAGTATTCATTTAAATTTACAAAATCCTGCTTCATTGCCATCGTTAAAATTAACAACTTTTAGCGTTGCTGGAACTTTTTCTCCCAATAAATTGAAAACATCTATTGCTGAAGAAAAAGCACAAAGAACTACTTTTGATTATTTAGGTGTTGGGTTTCCAGCAGGAAAAATTGGTATTAGTTTCGGATTAATGCCATACAGTAATGTGGGTTATAAAATTGAGAAAAGAGAGAATGCTGAGAATAGCGTTTATGAAGGAAATGGAGGTGTGAATAGATTTTTTGCTGGGGCTGGATATGAGTTGAACTCTAAGTTTAGCTTTGGTTTGCAATTGGCTTACGATTTTGGAGATATTGATAAGAGTTCATCTGTTGATAAGGATGGTGTTCAATATAGTTCTTTTGAAACAAATAATTATCAAATATCAGGTTTTAATATTAAGACAGGTATTAATTTTAAAACTAAGTTCAATAAGATTGATTTTGTTTCAAATGCCACTTTCTCACCATCTTCAAAATTGACTTTCAAACATACTAGATTTGTGGGAACACAAAGAGGAAATGATACGGAAGAGGTAAGTGTTCCAGATTCAAAAATTGATGTATCTCCAAAATTCTCAATAGGTTCAGGAATAGGTGTCGATAAAAAATGGTTTGTAGGTTTTGAATCAACTTTTCAAGGTAAAAGTGAGTTTCCTTCTGAAATTGATAAAATTTCATACGAAAGTGCTTCTAAAATTTCTTTGGGAGGTTTTTTTATACCTAACTATAACTCTTATTCAAATTACTTTAAAAAAATTGTATACAGAGGTGGTTTTAGATACGAAAATATTGGTTTGGTTGTTAATTCTAAATCCATAAAAGATCAAGCATTGACTTTAGGATTAGGTTTTCCACTTGGAGGTTTTTCTAATATAAACTTTAGTTATGAATTAGGGAAAAGAGGAACCAAATCTTCGGGATTGATTCAAGAAAATTATCAAAACTTTTCCATTGGATTGTCATTTAATGATAAATGGTTCACTAAACGTAAATTCGATTAATAAATGAGATTTACTTCATTTAAGATTATGTTTAAAAAAGTGATGCTTCCTATGGTGGTAACACTTTTTTTTATTTCTTGTGAAAGCAACTTTAATGAAGTTCGAAAAATCAATATTACAGAGTTGAATCCGGTAGGAGAGGCTCAAGATTTTGATTTAAAATATACGGATTCAGGCAAAATAAAAGCCGTTTTAGTTTCACCTCAAATGTTAGATTATTCTCATCTTGAATTTCCATATACTGAATTTCCTAAAGGTATTAAAGTTACAATTTATGATGAGAAAGGGAATCAAAGTTTTGTTACATCTAAATATGCCATTTCATATTCTGTTTCAAATCTTATAGATCTAAGAGGGCAAGTTACTATTATTACACATGATGGTAAAAAATTGGAAACAGAACAATTGTATTATGATCAGAAGAACGAATGGTTTTTTACCCAAAAGTCCTATAAATTTACAGATAAAGGAAATGTAATAAATGGGGAAGGGATAGATTTCAGTAAAGATTTTAAAAATCTTGACACTCAAAAAATTAACGGAGTTTATAGTCTTTAAAAAATATATTATGAATTATTTAAAATATACACAATATGCCTATCTATTGGCTGGAGCTTTTTTTGTATACGACGGAATTTCAAAACTGAATACAAATATTAACCAAGCGTATTTAAGCTTTTTCTTGGCAGCAATGTCAGTTGGTATGTTTCTTTTTAGAAAAAAATTTGCTAAGAAATTTGAAGATAGAAACAATAATCAATAAAAAATTAAACTTTCTTTTAAAATAAATGCGAACATCTTTTATTATTTCACAGATAATTGTATTTTCGCCCACTGAATAAAAAAATATTATAATATAATGGCAGTTTTATCTAAAATTAGACAGCGTTCATTACTAGTAATCGCAATTGTAGGATTATCTCTTTTTGCTTTTATTATTGGGGCTTTGATTGAAAATGGAGGTTTTGGAACAGGAACAAGAAATGCAGGTACCATTAATGGTGTAGATATTCCTTTTGAAGACTTTAGAGTTAAAGTTGATAATGCACAAAAAAGCCAACAAGGTGTAACTATGATGCAAGCTACTAACGGTGTTTGGGAGCAAGAAGTAAGAAGAGTTTTACTTGAAGGGCAATATGAAAAATTAGGATTACGTTTAGGAGATGATCAATTAATCAATCTAATTAAAGAAGATCCACAATTTGCACAAAACCCACAATTTTTGAATGCTGCGGGTAAATTTGATAAAGCAAAATTCAATGAGTTTATTGGTTCTATAAAGAATTCATCACCAGAAAGATGGCAACAGTGGTTGTCTTATGAAAAATCATTGTCGCAATTTGCAGTTGAGCAAATGTATAATACAATGGTTAAATCTGGTTTTTACACTACTCAAGCCGAAGGAAAATTTAACTACGAATTAGAAAACAATAAAGTTACTTTTGATGTTGTTTCTGTACCTTATTCTACAATCGATGATAAAAAAGTTGAATTGACTGATGAGGAAGTTGTAGCTTACATGAAAAAGAACGAAAAAAAGTATAAAGCTGAGGAATCTCGTGAAATCGAATTCGTTTTAATCGAAGATAAACCATCTGCAGAAGACGAAAAAGCAGTTAAGGACAAAGTAAATGCGTTAATGAATTCTTCTGTAGTTTATAATGCTAAAACTGGTAAAAACGATACTGTTGCTGGTTTCCGTAATACAACAAATGTGATTGATTTCGTGAATACGAATTCAGATATCAAATACGATTCTACATACATTGCTAAAAAAGATTTACCTGTTGAACACGCTGAGGCAATTTTCAACACACCTCAAGGAGGAACTTATGGACCTTATATGTTTGGAGATTACTACTGTATTTCTAAATCATTAGGTAAAAAATCAGGAATCAATGCTAAAGCAAGCCATATTTTATTATCATATAAAGGCGCAGCGAGATCTCAAGCTACAAGAACAAAAGAAGAGGCGCAAGCAAAAGCTAATGAGTTGTTAGCTCAAGCTCAAGCAAATCCTGGATCTTTTGCAATGTTAGCTTTTACAAATTCTGATGATTCTTCAAAACAACAAGGTGGTGATTTAGGTTATTTCTCAAAAGGACAAATGACTAAAAACTTTGAAAACTTTGTTTTTGGTAATCCTGTTGGAAAAATTGGTTTAGTTGAAACTGAATTTGGTTTCCATATAATCAATGTGACTGATAAACAAGATGGAATTCGTTTAGCAACTATTGCACAAAAAATTATTCCTTCAGAAGCAACTAGTGATGCTGTATTTACAAAAGCAACCAAGTTTGAAATGGCTGCTAATGAAAAAGATTTCGCAACAGCTGCAAAAGAAAATAAATTAACTATCGCTCCACTTGCTAAAGTATTGGCTTTAGATGAGAATATTCAAGGAATTGGTAACCAAAGAGAAATTGTTAGATGGGCATTTGGAGCTAAAGAAGGAGAAATCAAAAGATTTAATACTCAGGCAGGAAGCGTTGTTGCTCGTTTAAAGAAAATCAATGAAGAAGGGTTGATGCCTATTGAAGATGCTAAAAATGCTTTTGGTACTAAATTAAGAAATGAGAAAAAAGCTAAACTAATTGAAGCTAAAATGGCAGGAACAACTTTAGAGGCTGTTTCTAAAGCTACAGGTTCTCCAGTTAAAGAAGCTAAGGATGTTGCTGCTGCTGGTTCATTTATTGAAACTATTGGTCCTGAACCAAAAGTAGTTGGTACTGCATTCTCTTTAAAACCTGGAGTTGTTTCTAAAACGATTGCTGGTAATTCTGGAGTTTTCAAAATCAAAGTAAAATCTACTGTAAAGGCACCTGCTGTAAAGGATTACAATGAAGTTGTTACAAGAGTGAATTCACAATCTAAAGGTTCAGCTGCTGGAAGAGTTTTTGGATCTTTAAGAAAGAACGCTGATATAAAAGATAACAGAGCAGAATTCAATTAATATTTGAATTAAATATAACATAAAAAAGCCTCGCAATGCGAGGCTTTTTTATTGTTTAAAGGATCATATCCTTATAAGATATTATGGTTTTATATCCTTTTTCTTTAAAATAATTTGTTGGATCGCTTTCAGAAATTACTAAAACAAAATCACCTCCCCAAGCACCAAGGCTTTTAATTACTCCATCAAAATCATCAAAAAATGCTTCTTGAACTGTTTGTGATTCAAGTATAGTACTCATTTCAATTTCATGTTCTTTTAATGCTGAAGCAAATGCTTTTGGTTGCGTAGCAGTAATAACTTTTTTAGTTATTGAATTAATAGTAGGAATTACTTCTTGAATATTAGCTTGCTTATTGTAATAATTAGCAATGGCAGTTCTGCTGTTTTGTTTTTGATTTAAATACACAAAAAAAATGTTTTCGCTAAAATCAGGTTCAAAATTTATAACACTAACTTTTGGAATACCATTTTGAAGTTGATAAACAATAGGAAAGTCATTTTGTGCGCATGCGATATCATAACCACTGCCTCCAAAGCTGTTTTTAAGTAGCTTGAAAGCATCAATTTTTAGCCATTGAGCTATGTTGTTGATTAAGGTAGACGAAGTACCGAGTCCCCAAAATTTAGGAAAAGTTAATTCAGTTGTAATTCTATAACCCGTTTCAGATTTTAAAAATATTGGATTAAGTAAATAAGCATGATGGAAAATTTCAATTAAAGTTGTCTTAATCTTATTGTCTTCAAATTCTGTTTTTTTAATTATATCTTCAAAACTGAACTCATCTTCAAACCAAATACTTCCATCACTATCAAAACTTGTCCACTGAATTATTCCTGAATTCGTTTCCTCAATAATTAAACTTTGACCAAACTTAGTAGGTAAGGCAAGTGCTTGAGCACCATCAAGTACTACATATTCTCCTGTGATTAGAAGCTTTCCGTTACTATAATAGGTTTGTCTCATTTATTGTAAAAAATCAATTGAGATCTGATTAATCAAATCTGGTTTTTCAATAAAAACATCATGTGAGCAATTCGGAATGACACAAAACTGACTGTTCTTAATTGCATTTCGGATTTCAAGCCCATGTTCAAGGGTGTACATGTCATTGTCTCCGTATACTATTAAAGTTGGTGTCTTTATGTTTTCCAAATCACTTTTTGGAAAATATTGTTCTTCAAACCACATCAGATTGATTTCATTTACATATCTTTTCCAATCTTTTGAAGGAGTTTTTTTTATATAATTTTCAACCCATCTTGGCCAGTTTTTTTCAATCCAATTGGTATTTCCCCAGTTTTTAATTTCAGAGATGTTTTTTGCAGCATCGGCTTTATAATTTGCTCCTGATATGATTAGTTTTTTTACCTTGTCGGGTCTGTTTTTGGTTAAGATTAGACCCGTAACAGCTCCATCGCTCCACCCCAAAACGTATAAGCTGTCAAGTTTTAATTTGTCTATAATTTCTGACTGGTATTCGGCTAGTAACTTATAACTTAATTTGTTTTTGGCATATTCAGAACGACCTAAACCTGGTGCGTCTGTAGCTATTACTCTATATTTTTCCGAAAGTTTTGGGATGACATTTTCATAATCGGAAATACTCCCAAACCCCCCGTGAATTAACAAAAGAGGCATGCCTTTTCCATATTCTTCATAGTAAATCTTGGTTTCTTTTATCGTTAAAAAATTTCCATTATTTGAACCGTAATTTATCTGGCTGAAAATTTTTACACTAAAAACAAAAAAGAAGAGTAATGATTTAAATTTCATCATTTTTTTAAAGTTTCTTAGTTACGTAATTTTGTTAAATAATCTACCACTGCACTATGTGTAACCGTATTCTTTTCAAAATGTTTAACCACTTGTCTGCGTTCTTTCTCAGTAGCATTAAACTGGTTTAAAATATTCATCAAATGCATTTTCATATGCCCTTGCTGAATTCCAGTTGTTGTTAAACTGCGCAATGCGGCAAAATTTTGTGCTAATCCGGCAACGGCCACAATCTGCATCAGTTCTTGTGCACTTGGTTTTTCAAGCATTTCTAAAGCTACTTTTACTAAAGGATGTAAGCTTGTTAATCCACCTACGGTTCCTAATGCCAACGGAATTTCCATCCAAAAGGTAAAAATTCCGTTTTCTATTTTAGCATGTGATAAACTTGAATATTTTCCTTCGCGGGAAGCATAGGCGTGTACACCTGCTTCTACCGCTCTAAAATCGTTTCCTGTAGCAATTACCACAGCATCAATTCCGTTCATGATCCCTTTGTTATGTGTAACTGCTCTGTAAGGTTCTATTTCGGCAATCTGAACTGCTTGTACAAATTTTTCAGCAAATTCCTGTGGATTTTCAATGTGTTTTTCGGCTAATTCTTCAATAGGACAAGAAACTTCTGCACGAACTAAACAATTTGGGACATAATTAGATAAAATACTCATCACTACTGTAATGTTCTTTTCTTCTTCTGTAAAAGAAGTGTAGTTTTGAGCTTCCTCTTTTAATGTTTTGGCAAATTGTTCCAAACAGGAATTGATAAAGTTAGCACCCATTGAATCTTTAGTTTCAAAGGTTGCGTGAAGTTGATAGTAATTTTTTAAATCAGATGTTTTATCACGAAGTTCAATGTCTAAAATCCCTCCACCGCGTTTTTGCATGTTCTTGGTAATGCTTTCGGTTTCAGTGAAGAATTTAGATTTTACCTCGGTAAAAAAATGCTCTAATTTTGACTTGTCACCATTATAAATAAAATGTACTTGTCCAATTTTTTCTGTATTAATAATACTGGCTTTAAAACCACCACGAGTTCCCCAAAATTTTGCTGCTTTACTCGCCGCTGCTACCACTGAACTTTCCTCAACAGCAAATGGGATTGTGTAATTTTTCCCATTGATGGTGAAATTTGGTGCTACACCTAATGGAAGATAAAAGTTAGTTATAGTGTTTTCGATAAATTCGTCATGAAGTTTTTGTAATGCGAAATCATCGTTCCAATATTGTTTGATAATATTTTTGGCTTCTACTTCATTTGAAAAATGAGTTTCAACGATCCAGTTGATTTTTTCTTCTTTCGATAATTTCGAAAATCCGCTAACTGCTTTGGTCATTTTATATTCTTTTTACAGTTGCAAAGATAGAATTAGTCCTTGAATTGAATAGAAGAATTGACTTAGAATATGGATTTAACAAAAAAATAGGCTGTTATTTCGGTTTTTTTCCTTAAAATTGGCTCTTAAATCATCAATTCTATAATGAAAAATAAAATTACCTACGTTTTAATTTTGCTATTTGTGTCTTTTTCAATGTTGTCACAAAAGCAATTAACTTTAGAAGAAATTTGGTCTGGAGCTTTTAGGGCTGAAGGGATGACTGCTCTTGAAGCAATGAAAAATACGAATCAATATACCGTTTTGGATTTTGATAGAGCTTCTAAATCTTCTCAAATTAATTTATATGATTTTGCTACCTTAAGCAAAGTAGCAACATTAGTTGATAGTAAAGATTTCCAAGAATTAGAAGGAATAGACTCTTATACTTTTAGTAAAGACGAAAAAAAATTATTGATTGCAAATAATAGTGACCAAATTTTTCGTCATTCTTTTGTTGCCGATTTTTTCATTTATGATATCTCAACAAAGTCTTTAAGTAAGTTGGCAAATTACAAAGTACAAGAGCCTACTTTCTCACCAGATGGTTCTAAAGTGGGTTATGTGTATCAAAATAATTTATATGTATATGACATAGCTACAAAAAAACATACTCAAGTGACTACTGATGGGAAAAAAAATAGTGTCATTAATGGTGTGACGGATTGGGTGTATGAGGAAGAGTTTTCTTTTGTAAAGGCATATGATTGGAATTTGGGTTCAGATAAAATAGCTTTTATTCGTTTTGATGAAACTGATGTGCCTCAATTCTCTATGGATATGTATAATGAAGGTTTGTATCCTACACAAAATGTTTTTAAGTATCCTAAAGCAGGTGAGAAGAACGCTATAGTTTCATTACATGTTTATGATGTGAATACAGGAGTAACTAAAAAAATCAATCTTGATAAATACAACGATTTTTATATTGCTCGTATTGAGTGGACAAATGATGCTAATACATTATCGGCTCAAGTGTTAAACCGTCATCAAGATAATTTAGATTTATTGTTTGTGGATGGAAATTCAGGAGCTACTAAAGTTGTTTTGAACGAAATTGATAAAGCCTATGTAGATGTAACAGACAATTTAACGTTCTTAAAAGATAATAGTTTTATTTGGACATCTGAAAAAGACGGTTACAATCATATCTATCATTATGATAAAACGGGTAAATTAAAAAAACAAATTACTAAAGGTCCTTGGGAAGTAACAAATTACTATGGTTTCGATGAAAAGAACGGAATGATTTATTATCAATCGGTAGAAAACGGTTCAATAAATCGTGATGTGTATGCTATCAAATTAAATGGAAGTGGTAAAAAACGTTTGACATCACAAACAGGGACTAATGTAGCTACTTTTAGTCCAAACTTTCAATACTTCATTAATTCATTTTCAAGTGCTAAAAACGCACCTAAATACACTTTGTTAGAAACTAAGACAGGCAAAGAAATAAAAGTAATTGCTTCTAACGAAAGTTTAGAAGAGAAATTAAAAGGCTATAATCTTCCTGCTAAAGAATTTTTTGTGTTGACTACAGAAAAAGGATACAAGTTTAATACTTGGATGATTAAGCCAAAGGATTTTGATCCTAATAAAAAATATCCAGTATTTATGTATCAGTATTCAGGTCCTGGTTCTCAGCAGGTTGATAATGCTTGGAACGGAAATGATGATTACTGGTTTATGATGTTAGCACAACAAGGTTATATTGTAGCTTGTGTGGATGGTCGTGGGACAGGTTTCAAAGGTGTTGAATTCAAAAAGTGTACTCAGAAAGAGTTAGGTAAATTTGAAGTAGAAGATCAAATTGATGCCGCAAAGGTATTTGGGACATATTCTTATGTAGATAAATCTAGAATTGGTATATTTGGCTGGTCGTTTGGAGGATTTATGGCTTCAAATTGTATTTTCCAAGGTGCCGATGTGTTTAAAACTGCTATTGCAGTAGCGCCTGTAACTTCTTGGAGATATTATGACAGCATTTATACTGAACGTTATATGCAAACGCCTCAGGAAAATGCGAGTGGGTATGATAATAACTCACCTATAAATCATGTGAATAAGCTTAAGGGTAACTTTTTGTTGATTCACGGAACGGCAGATGATAACGTTCACGTGCAAAACACTATGAAAATGATTGAAGCTTTAGTGCAAGCCAATAAACAATTTGATTGGGCTATTTATCCAGATAAAAATCACGGGATTTATGGTGGAAAAACACGTTTGCAGTTATATACTAAGATGACGAATTTTATTAAAGAGAAACTTTAATTTAAATATTACTAACCAAAAACTATAAAATGAGCGAAACAGCAAAGCAAGGACATCCTAAAGGATTGTGGGTGTTATTTGGAACCGAAATGTGGGAGCGTTTCAACTTCTACGGAATGAGAGCAATTTTAACATTGTTCATGGTAAATTCACTAATGATGAAAGAAGCAGATGCTTCATTAATCTATGGTGGTTTTCTTGGTCTATGTTATTTAACGCCGTTATTGGGCGGATTTATCTCAGATCGTTTCTTTGGTAACAGAAACTGTATTTTATTAGGAGGAACTATGATGGCTATTGGCCAATTGTTGTTGTTCTTTAGTGCAAGTGTTTTTGGTACAAACTTAAGTCTTGCAAATACTTTAATGTGGTCTGCACTGGGAATCATTATTTTTGGTAATGGTTTCTTTAAACCAAACATTTCTTCTATGGTAGGGAGTTTGTATCCAAAACAAGAAAAAACAAAATTGGATACGGCATTTACAATTTTCTACATGGGAATTAATATTGGAGCTTTCTTAGGTCAATTTATTTGTCCTTTTGTAGGAGATGTTAAAGATGCAGGAGGTATTAGAGACATCCATGCTTTTAAATGGGGATTCTTAGCTGCTGCAATTGCTATGATGATAGGAACTGCGGTTTTCTTTGTGTTAAAAAACAAATATGTAGTAACTCCAGAAGGAAAACCTATTGGTGGATTGCCATCAGGAAATGATGCTGGTGATTATGAAGAAGGTGAGTCTCAAAAAGCTCATTTTACTATGACTTCTATTTTTACTGCTATTGGAGTATTTGTCGCACTTTTCTTAGCTTTCCATTACACTACGGAAGGTGATAATGTTGTTAAAACAATAATTTACCCTATTATCTATTCTAGTGGTATATCATTAGCGTTATTAATTCTTTTAGATAAAACATTGACAAAAGTAGAAACACAAAGAATTTGGGTAATCTACATCATGTCTTTTTTTATTATTTTCTTTTGGGCAGCATTTGAACAAGCTGGATCATCTTTAACTTTCATAGCAGATAATCAAACAGATCGCAACTTTTTTGGTTGGAATATGCCGCCTTCAATGGTACAAATTTTCAACGGATTATTTGTTGTAATGTTTGCTTTCCCATTCAGTATATTGTGGGATAAATTAAGAGCAGCAGGTAAAGAGCCTATTTCTACTGTAAAACAAGCTTTTGGATTAGCATTAATTGCTTTAAGTTATTTTATTATAGCTCATAATGTAAAAGATTTAGGCAATAGTGGATTGTTAGCAATTTACTGGTTGATTTTATTATACTTAATACAAACTTTTGGTGAATTATGTTTGTCTCCAATTGGATTATCTTTAGTAGGTAAATTATCGCCTAAACGTTTTGCTTCATTAGCTTATGGAGTATTCTTTATATCAAATGCTGCAGGTTATGCTTTGTCTGGAACACTAGGTTCAATTTTGCCAGCAACTGGAGATAAGTTTAAAAAAGCTCAAGAATTAGGGATTGATTTGCAAGGAGTATTGGATAAAACTGTAACTCCAACAGCAGAGCAATTGAAATTATTAACAGACAATCAAATTAGCGCAGAAAACCCTGTATTCGCAGGTTTTGAAATTCACAACTTATATGAATTTTTCATGGTGTTCGTAGTATTGTGTGGTATTGCATCAATCATTTTATTTGCATTGACACCAAAATTGAAAAAAATGATGCACGGAGTAAGATAATTCCATTAAAAAATATTTTTATATCTTTCAAGCCTGTAACGTCACGTTACAGGCTTTTTTAAAACACCAAACTGAATAAAATTATGTGGAAATCACATCCTAAGGCACTGCCTTTTTTGTTTTTGTCTGAAATGTGGGAACGTTTCGGTTATTATTTAATGATTGGGATTTTTACCCTTTATCTAAAAGATGTTGAAACTGGTTTTGCTATGACCGAAGCTGAAGCTTCCGATTTATACGGAACTTTTATTGCTTTGGTGTTTTTGACTCCTTTTATAGGTGGTTTGGTAGCAGATAGATATTTAGGATATCGTACTTCTATAATTTCTGGAGGAATTATGATGGGAGTCGGTTATTTAATGATGGGTATTCATAGTTTACCTATGTTGTATGTAGCAATGACATTAGTTATTGTGGGTAATGGATTTTTTAAACCCAATATTTCTACTTTATTAGGTAATTTCTATAATGATGATGAATATAAATCCAAAAAAGATGAAGGGTACAATATTTTCTATATGGGAATTAATGTTGGAGCTTTTATTTGTAATTTCTTCGGAGCGGTATTTGAAAATTTATTTGGCTGGGCCGCAGCTTTCTCTGTTGCTGGAGTTGGAATGTTTATAGGTGTCATAGTCTTTGTTTTAGGAACTAAGCATTATGGAGACAAAACTGCAAAAAAAGGTACGCAAGAGGGAGATATGCCATTCTGGAAAATCGTCATGTTTATATTGGTGCCTTCTGTAGTATTTGGAATTATTGGCTGGCTCATCAAAGGAGTAGCTTCAGATACAAATTTAGATAGTGCTATTTTTGGTTCTGATAGTACTGATGCTTTTATTTTTGCTTGTATTCCAGTAGTTCTATTCTATTCGAGTTTATACTTTAAAGCAAAAGAAGAGGATAAGAGACCTATAGGTGCTTTATTAGCTATATTCGCAGTTGTAATTTTATTCTGGGCTGTTTTTAAACTAAATGGATCAGCATTAAACAATTGGGGCGATAAATATACTGATAGAGAAGTTACAGGAATAGCTAAAACAGTAACTGATAAAATTTATTTAACGAAAGAATTAGAATACAAAAAAGATTCAGTAGCACTTTATGATCAGGTCTTCAGGATTCAGAAGAAAGATGGTGAAGTTATCAAAGAAGTAAACTACCCTTTATATTTCAGAAATGTAGCTAAAGAGAAATTGCCAGCAGAAGGAGCAAAAGTTTCGGTTTGGGCTTCTAACTTGAGTCAATCGATTAATCCTTTTTGGGTAATTGCTTTAACGCCACTAATAGTTGCCTTTTTTACTTATTTAAGAAGCCGTAAAAAAGAACCTTCGACACCAACAAAAATTGCTTTTGGGTTATTAATTTCAGCCTTATCGGTTTTAGTTATGGTATTAGCTGTAAAAGCAGGACAAAACGGTTCAGAAAAAGTATCAGTTTTGTGGTTATTTGCTAATTACGGAGTAATTACGATAGGAGAGTTGTTGTTATCACCAATGGGTCTCTCGGTAGTATCTAAATTAAGCCCTGTTAATATTACATCTTTAATGATGGGAGGTTGGTTTTTAGCAACTTCTATAGGGAATAAATTATCGGGCGTATTAGCTTCAATGTGGGATAAATATGATGATAAAGCAAACTTCTTTTGGGTGAATTTCGGATTATTGATGTTTGCTACATTATTGATGTTTGCATTGCTGAAGCAGTTGAATAAAGTAATGAAAGAAAAAGGAATTAATTAGTATGGCTACAACAATAGAAGAAATTCAAAATTTTAAAGGGAAATACCCAAAACAACTTTGGTATTTGTTTTTTAGTGAAATGTGGGAGCGTTTCAGTTTCTATGGTATGCGTGGTATGCTTACTGTTTTTATGGTAAGTCAACTTGCGATGAATGAAACCACTGCTAATTTACAGTACGGTGCTACTCAAGCTTGGGTGTACGCTTTTACATTTATAGGTGGATTGTTTGCTGATAAGATTTTAGGTTTGCGACGCTCTTTGTTTTGGGGAGGGTTGCTTATGATTGTCGGAAGTATTATTCTGTCAATTGATCCTAAGAATTTTTTCTTTTTAGGTATATCGTTTACTATTGTAGGTACAGGTTTTTTTAAGCCAAATATTTCATCAATGGTAGGGCAATTGTATAAAGATGGAGACGTACGTCGTGATGCCGGTTTTTCTTTGTTTTATGCAGGAGTTAATTTGGGAGCTTTAATTGGAGGCTATATTTGTATTGCTGTTGCTAATGGCAATCTTTGGTCTTCATTAGTGCCGGAAAATTTACGTTGGAATTATGCATTTGGTTTTGCATCAATAGTAATGATTATAAGTTTGTTAACTTTTACTCAAACACAGAAAAGTTTGGGTGAAATAGGATTGTCTCCATTAGCTCATTTAGAAAATTCTAAACGTAAAATATTTGAAATTGCAACCTATATAGGTTCATTAGCAATTATTCCTGTTATTATTTTGATGGTTGCTAACACAGAGTATACGGATTATTTTATGATGATAATTGGTCCAGCTTCCATTTTGTATTTGTTTTATGAGATGAAAAATTTCTCAAGATCAGAAAATATGAAATTATTAGCAGCTTTAGTATTTATAATATTTTCAATATTCTTCTGGGCATTTTTTGAGCAAAGTGGAGGATCGTTAAGTTTATTTGCTGCTAATAATTTAAACAATACTGTTTTAGGAGTAGAGTTAGATCCAAACGGAGTGAATAATTCAGCAAATTCATTATTCGTTATTGCGTTTGCAGCTTTAGTAGGAATGGCTTGGTTATGGATGGCTAAAAAGAAAATTGAGCCCAATACAGTCGTGAAATTCGGACTAGGGTTTTTATTCTTGGCTGGAGGTTTTTGGGTTTTCTACTTAACTAAAAATTATGCTGATGCTTCAGGTAAAACATCTTTAGATTTATTTACTTTTGGTTGGTTTATAATCACTTTTGGAGAATTGTGTTTGTCACCAATAGGGATGAGTGCAATGACTAAGTTGTCTCCACAAAAAACTCAAGCGGTAATTATGGGGATGTGGTTTCTGGCTAGTGCATATGGACAGTATTTTGCGGGGTTGCTAGGTGCAGGAATAGCAGAGGCGTCAGAGAATGCTTCTAATCTTGAAAAATTAAACACTTATGCAGATGGATACCAACAATTAGGATTGTATGCTCTTATTGCAGGAGTTGTATTAATTGCAATTTCGCCATTAGTTAGAAAATTAATGCAGGATGTAAAATAATTTGTAACTTCGGCATTGTTTTTGAGATATTGAAAAAATAAAATGCACATGATGAAAAAGCTACTTTTAGCATTGTTTTTAATTTTTGGATCACTTGGTGTTCATGCTCAAGAAATACGATGGATGTCGTTAGAAGAGGCATTGGCTAAACAAAAAAGAAATCCAAAACCAATTTTTATGGAAGTATATACTGATTGGTATTCACAATGTAAAATGTTTGAGACAAATACATTACAAAATCCTGAAGTTTCGGATTTAATCAACAGAAATTATTATGCAGTAAAGTTCAATGCAGAAGGGAATTCTGTTGTAAACTACAAAGGTACTAGCTTCAATAATCCCAACTTTGATCCTAACAGAAAAGGTAGAAATAGCGCACATCAATTAACATCATATTTAAAAGTTGAAGGATATCCTTCTATATATATTTTAAATCGCAACGGAGAAGTTCAAGAAAAAACTACAGGTTTTAAAACTCCTGAGGAATTATTAAGGTTTTTAAGATAAGACTATGAAAAAAATTAAATACTTACTATTTATATTACCGCTTTTTTTGATTTTTAGTTTTAATCAAGAAAATTCTAATGATGAATCACTAAAATGGCATACAAATGTTAAAGAGGCTGTAGAAATAGCGAATAAAGAAAATAAACCCATTTTTATGTTCTTTACAGGGAGCGATTGGTGCGGTTGGTGTATTCGCTTACAAAAAGAGGTTTTTAAAACACCAGAATTTGAAGCTTGGGCTAAAGAGAAAGTTGTTTTAGTTGAACTAGATTACCCTAGAAGAGTACCACAAACTGAAGAGGTTAAAACACAAAATGCTCAATTACAACAGATGTTTGCTATTAGAGGTTTTCCAACAGTTTGGTTTGTAAAAGCAACAGATAAAGACGGTAAAATTAATTTTGAGCAATTAGGAAGTACTGGTTATGTTGCTGGTGGTCCTTCAGCTTGGCTGTCAGGAGCAAATCAAATTATAGCTAAATTTATTCCTTATACTAAAGAAGAAAAAAAGGCAATGGCTAAAAACTTGAAAGCTAAATCATAAAAATTTTTGCAATTTATAATATCCCTTTTCATAAGTACTATGGAAAGGGATATTTTTATTTTTACAAGTTTCTTTCCATAATGAAACATAGCTTTTATAGTTAGAAGCATCAGCGATTATAATTTCTGGATTAGAATTTTCAAGTAAACGTTCTAAATTGATTTTAGGAGAGTTTCGTATTATAATGATTTCTGCAGATTTAAATGTTTCGGAAGGCAAAGTGCAATCTATTATCGCTATTTTTTTATTATTTAAGTAATAAAAATTTTTAAGTGTTTTAACTTTAGTGTTGGTAATGAAATTTGCAATAATATAAGAATCAATAGTTTTTTTCTCAATTGTATTATCTTTTATTAGTGTATCGCATGCTATTTCTAATGAATCCCCTTTTTTTAGTCCTAAAATAGTTTTGTTATTGGTGTTAAATACTATTAGATTGTCCTGTTTTTTTGTTTCCCAATTTTTTTGGATCACTAAAATTTGAAGTATTATTAAAAGGGAAAGCATTGAAGCAAGCCTTATATAATTAATCCCTTTGCAGAGTTTTACAATTGTAATTGTAAGAAGATAGAAAGCTATTAACATTGCAAAAGTTAGAGGGATATTTTTTAAAACAAACATTTCTATAGATGCAATTTTATTTATAATTACATTCATCAAACGAATTAATATTTCAACAAGTTTGTAAAATTCAATTGGTGCGTAATTTAAAAGCGATAGCAACATTAAAAGAGTACCTAGAATCATTATTATAAATATCATTGGAACTAAAACTAAATTAGTTAGTAAGAACAATCCAGGGAATTGATGAAAATAATATATACTTAGAGGTAGTGTGCCTATTTGTGCTGCCGTAGAAACCGTTATTACGTCCCAGATAAATATATTGATTTTGTATTTGGGACTCCATAAGGCTTTTAAAACAGGTTGAAACCAAACTATAAAAAATAAGGCCAAATAACTTAATTGAAAGCCTATGTCAAATAGAAAGTTTGGTTCAATAAGTAAAATAATAAATAGAGAAACAATGATGGTGTGAAACACATTGTTTTGTCTGTTTATTAATGAGCCAATGCTTATAAAACTGAACATAGTAGCTGATCTTACTACAGAAGGTGAAAGACCAGCAATAAAAACAAAAATCCATAATGAAATTAGAATTATCGCAATTCTGATAATGTTTGATTTTTTGTTGTTGGGTAAGGGTTTAAGAAGAAAAGTTATAAATAGCATAATAAAGCCTACATGCATTCCTGAAACAGATAGAATATGAACAGCACCAGCGTTTTGATAGTCTTTAAGAGTTTCTGGAGAAATATCTTGTTGTTGACCTAGGATTAAGGCATTTAACACCGCTAATTCCTCTAAGTGGAAACCATTATTTTTTAATCTTTGAATTATATTTTCTCTGAACTTAAAAATATAATGATAAATATCCTTGTCTAACAGTTTGTCAATTTTAACATTGTTTGTTTTTGTGAATATCTGTGCGTAAATTTTTTTATTCTTGAGATAGTTTGAGTAATCGAATTGATTAGGATTGTTTGGTTTTTGAATTTCGATGATTGAACTAAAAACATATAATCTGCTTCCAGAGGTTAATGTTGAATCATTTTGTCCTCTTTTTAAATTTAGAATTACTTTTCCAGAACAGTTTTTGGTATCAATTTTTATAACATCAGCGTGGTAGCGATGACTTTTTTGGGTTGACTTTAGTTTTTCTCTTGTAATGAGAACTATTTTGTGTTTATCCTCTAAGTTGTTTATGTGACTGTAATGGTCTTTACTTATTTTATCATTATGTAAAACTTTAGTTAGTATTCCAATAGAGAAAAATAATATTAAAGTAGAGATTCCAAAAGCTTTTGTTTTTCTAATTTTTTTACTTGATTTTAAATAAAATAAACAAAATAGTGCTAGGGAAAATACCGTAAGTACAAAAGAGTATTGTAATTCAATATCTAAATAATTACTTATTAGTATTCCAAGAATAAATGTAGATGTTATTTTTACTATAGGGAAATCTTGTATTTTCATAAACCGAAAATACAAAAATGTAAGAAAAAACTTAAAAAATTATTTTATCTCAGAGTAAATTAATCGGGCAGTTTTTGCACTAGCTCCTTCGCCACCTAATTTTTCTTCCAATAAATCATATTCATCAAGTAAAACCTTTCTGTGTTCCTGTGTCAGTATTTTATTTAGTTCTTTTTTTATTTGCTTTTTGTTACAATTGTCCTGAATTAATTCAGTAACAACTTCTTTGTCCATAATAAGGTTTACTAAAGAAATATACTTTAATGTAATAATTCTTTTAGCAATTTGATACGAAGCCCAACTTCCTTTATACAATACTACTTCAGGAACTTTAAATAAGGCAGTTTCGAGTGTAGCTGTTCCAGAAGTAACTAAAGCGGCATGGGCTATGCTCAATAAATCATATGTTTTGTTTGAAATGAAATGAACACTTTCATTTGTTAAAAATTGTCTGTAAAACTCATATTCTTGACTTGGAGCTCCAGCAATAACAAATTGATATTCCTTAAAATCATCAACAATAGAAAGCATTTCAGAAAGCATTTTTGAAATTTCTTGTTTTCTACTCCCTGGTAATAAAGCTATTATTGGCCTATCGTCTAGATTGTTTTCTTTTTTAAATAAAAGGGAATCAGTTTTCGTTCTATTGTGAATTGCATCAATAAGCGGATGTCCTACAAATTCTACCTTATAATTGTGTTTTTTTTCATAAAAATCCTTTTCAAAAGGAAGGATAACGTACATTTTATCAATATCTCTTTTAATCGATTTTATTCTACTTTCCTTCCAAGCCCAAATTTGTGGTGAAATATAATAATGTGTTTTTATATTTAATTTTTTTGCCCATTTAGCAATTCGCATATTAAATCCAGGATAATCTATAAAAATGATGACATCAGGATTGAATTTCAATATATCGTCTTTACAAATTTTAATATTATTTAGGATTGTCTTTAAATTAGCAACAACCTCAATAAACCCCATGAATGCTAAGTCACGATAATGTTTAACAAGTGTCCCGCCAGTTTCTTGCATTAAATCACCACCCCAAAATCGAATTTCGGCTTTTGAATCTTCTTTAAAAATGTTTTTCATTAGGTTTGATCCATGCAAATCCCCTGATGCTTCACCAGCAATTATATAATATTTCATTCTTAAACCAATAATGTAAAAACAGTTAATAAAATTGTAGCTAACACAACTCCTCTAGCCATAAGTTCTTTATTTAATTTTAGCAAAATAAAAAATGCTATCAAATTTAAAACGGCACCTAAGGTTATTACTTTACCTAAAAGTCCTTGGCTTTTCATGGTCTTAATGGCTTCAATAAAACTTAAATCTGTAGTGATTTTTAAATAAATAAAAACACCTATAAAAGTGGTGAGTAAACCAATTAAGGCACCAATTAAAAGATCTGTTTTTTTCATAAATTCCATGTATTAAGTTGTTGAATAGCATGATGGGCAGTTAAATCAAACTGTACTGGTACAATTGAAATATAACCGTTTTTTAGTGCCCATTCATCTGTGTCTTCTCCTTTGTCATTGTTAACAAATTCCCCTGAAAGCCAATAATATTCTTTTCCAAATGGAGAAACTCTCTTGTCGAATTTTTCTTCATATTTGGCATTGGCTTGTCTACAAATTTTAATTCCTTTAATTTCTTCTTTTTTTAACTTAGGAAAATTAACATTGAGTACTACGCTTTGAGGGAGTCCTTTGTGTAATACTTCTTCAATTATTTTTTTCGCATAATCCTTAATTGGTTCAAAATCTGCTTTCCAGCTAAAGTCTGCTAGTGAGAATCCTATAGACGGAATTCCTTCAATGCCTGCTTCAACTGCAGCACTCATAGTACCCGAGTAAATGACATTAATAGAAGAGTTTGATCCATGATTAATTCCCGAAAGACAAAGGTCGGGTTTTTGCTTTAGAATTTCGTTTTTTGCAATTTTAACACAATCTGCAGGAGTCCCAGAGCAAGTATATTCTGTAACTTCAGCACCATCATCAGATATTTTATTTATTTGGAGTGTATTATTTACGGTTATTGCATGGCCCATGCCGCTTTGGGGGCTGTCTGGAGCTACAACAATTACATTTCCTATTTGTTTTGCAATATCAATAAGCGTCCTAATTCCAGGAGCAACAATACTGTCATCATTGGTTACTAAAATAAGAGGTTTGTTCACGATTAAGACTTAAAATTTAACATAAAAAAGTATTGCTAAATTAAGCATTTTTATGTGCTTCTGATTAAATTTACATCTTTAACAAAAAATTATGTAAGAAAGAATATCTTGGCATAGTTTTTTATGTACTTTAGTCATAATTATGAATGCAATTTTAACTTTTATGAAAAAGAACTATAAACTAATGTTGGTTGTAGTAGCAATCTCTGCTACTCTTTGGAGTTTTAGGCCAAAAGTTCAGTATGATCCTGAAAAAGATAAAATGTTGCTAGAGCTTATAGAGTTCGTTATTGAAAAAGGACATTATGCTCCTGAAAAAATGGACGACGAATTCTCGAAAGGTGTGTATAACGATTTTCTTGATGCAATAGATCCATCGAAGCGATTCTTTATGGAGTCTGATATTAAAGAATTTAAGGTTTACGAAACTAAGCTTGATGATTTGATTAAGTCACGTGATTTATCTTTTTTTAATTTGGTTTATGAAAGACTTCAAAAACGTATGTCTGAATCAAAAGTGGTTTACAAAGCTTTAAGTGATAAGTCTATTAGTTTTAGCTCTGATGAAAGTATAAATATAGATTCTGATAAAAATGAGTTTGCTAAAAACTACTCTGAATTAAAAAATAGATGGAGACTTCAAATGAAACTTTCTGTTTTAGCATCAGTTGTTGATAAGCAAAAAATTGAAGAAGATAAAAAAGCCAAAGACCCTAATTATTCACCTAAAAGTTTTTCACAGCTTGAAAAAGAAGCTCGTGAGTCTACTTTAAAATCATTAAACGATTATTTTGAGTTTGTTGAAGAGTTAGAAAGGGATGATTGGTTCGAAATTTTTATTAATTCAATTGTAACACAATACGATCCACATACTTTCTATTTTGCCCCAGAGCAAAAAGAAAGGTTTGATATTAGTATAAGTGGAAAATTAGAAGGAATTGGGGCAAGGCTACAGAAAAAAGGTGACTTTACTGAAATTTCAGAACTGATATCAGGTGGTCCAGCATGGCGTAATAAAGAACTTGAACCTGGGGATGTTATTTTAAAAGTGGGACAAGGATCAGCAGAACCAGTTGAGGTTGTTGGTATGAGACTTGATGATGTTGTTAAAAAAATTAAAGGACCAAAAGGAACAAAAGTTGCTTTAACAGTAAAAAAAGTCGATGGTTCTATTAAAATAATAACTATTATTCGTGATGTTGTTGAAATTGAAGAGACTTATGCAAAATCAAGTATTGTAAATAAAAATGGTGTAAAATATGGTGTTATTTATTTGCCAAAGTTTTATATCGATTTTGAAAACGATGACAATCGTGATGCTGCTAAGGATGTTGCAGCTGAAGTAGAAAAACTTAAAAAAGCAGGAGTTCAAGGAATTGTTATGGACTTAAGAGATAACGGCGGTGGTTCTTTAAAAACTGTAGTTGATATTACAGGTTTATTTATAAAAGAAGGCCCGGTTGTTCAAATCAAATCTGCATCTTCAAAAAAAGAAGTATTATACGATCATAATCCAAAAGTACAATGGGATGGACCTTTAGTTGTTCTAATTAATAACTTTTCAGCATCTGCATCAGAAATTTTTGCAGCCGCTATTCAAGATTATAAAAGAGGAATTGTTATAGGTAGTAAGCAATCTTATGGTAAAGGAACTGTCCAAAATGTAATTGATTTAAATCAGTTTGTAAGAAATTCTCCATTAGGTGATTTTGGAGCATTAAAAACTACAACTCAAAAATTCTATAGAATTAATGGTGGTTCTACTCAATTAGAAGGTGTCGCTAGTGATATTGCTATGCCAGATCGTTATTCTTATATCAAAATAGGAGAGCGTGATGAAAAAAATGCGATTGCTTGGGATAGAATTGACAGAGCTCAATACGATGAAGTTCGCTCTATAAACAATTTAGAGGCAGTTGTTTTTAATAGCCAAAAAAGAATCCAGGCAAGTGAGCAGTTTAGATTGATAGATGAAAATGCAAAATGGATTAATAGTCGTAAAGAAAATAATGTTGTTAGTTTAAATATTGATAAGTTTAAACATGAGCAAGCAGACATTGAAGAGGCAACTAAAAAATTTAAGGCTATTACTAGTTATACAAACAACATGAAGTTTGAGTCTTTACCAGATGAAGTTGCACTAATTGCAAAAGATTCTACTCTTGGATTAAAACGTAAAGATTGGCATGAATCTCTTTCTAAAGATGCTTATGTTGATGAAGCAATTAATATATTAGGTGATATTAAAAAACCTTCAGGATCAGGTAATAAGTCTGTTGCTGTGAAGGGAAAAATTATAAAATCATAAATTTCTGGGTATGTAAATTGTCTAAAAGCCTCATTTTTTGGGGCTTTTTTTTATTTTATATCTAAATATTGTACGTAATTTCTCCTTCAAATATTTGTGAAATACGTATTTAATCGATTTTTTTACACATTTAATCGATTTTTTATTTCTGATGAGATTTATTTTTATCAAGACTTTTCCTAATCTTATTTTTTTAGCCTTACATTTACTGCGTATTTAACAGCTACTTATGGATATAAAAATACTCCTATTAGGCAAAAAACACTTTTTTGCTATTCTATTAACGCTTGCTCTTTTTTTAATTCCGTCACTTGTTAGATCGCAATGTGCTGGAAATGATGGTTCAATTACTGTTTGCGATATAACAAATCCTACAAATCAATCTCTTAATTTATTTACTCTTTTAGGAGGTACACCAACCCCGGGAGGGTTTTGGGTTGATGATCTAGGTTCAGGTGGATTGAATTCAACTACAGGGATTTTAAATATTCAACAAATTAGAGTAAGTGGAATTTATACCTATACTTATACAGTAACAGGAATACCAGGATGTTCAGATAATACATCAACAGTAACTGTGCTTGTTGGGCCTTATGCAGGTGTAGGAGAAGATGGGTCTCGATGTGGAGATGATACAGAACTCAATTTATTTGAATTGTTTAATTACCAATTTGGAAATGTTCCACCGCAAACAAATGGATATTGGTATAATAATACAACTAATACACCAATTGCTGGATATACAATTAATCCAAGTAGCTTTAATGTTACGGCTATTACAGTTTATAATTTAACTTACACAGTTCCAGCACTTGGGCCATGTCCTGAGAGCTCAATAAATGTGAATTTAACTTTGGTTCCACCTGTTGATGCTGGAATACCTCAGGATATCAATTTGTGTAGCAATGCTGATTTGTCATTATATACAAATGTAAATTTATACAATCTACTGACTGGCGAAGATTCTGGAGGTACATGGACAGACAATAATGGAACAGGCGAGTTGTCTAATCCTTCAGATTCTTTTATAAATATTCAAAATATTTATAACAATTTTGGCGCCGGGACTTATTCATTTACTTACAAAGTTTTACCAATTAGCCCAATTTGTGATTTTAAAACTTCTGTTGTAAGAATTACAATTGAAGACCCAATAGATTATTCGGGGATTCTACTTCAAGTTAATACTGATGTTTGTCAAAATCAAGTTGCGTCTACAACGTTTACAGGAGTTCTTACTCAATCGCCTGTTTTAGTGCCCAATGGCACTTATAATATAACTTACACAGTCTCTGGTCAAGCAACCCCTGTCACAATTACTGTTAGCTTTACTAATGGAGTTGCCACATTTAATATACCAAGTGCAAATTTTCCTTCAGTAGGAACTTATTCTATTAATGTTACTAATATTGTAGCTACAAATAGTTTAGGGATTTGTGTTAATCCAGTTCCAACAATTCAAGATAATTTGACTATTTATCCAGTTCCAACACTTGCAAATTCAAGTTTGACTGTTGATGACGTTTGTCAGAATAACTCAACCATAGCTTACCTAAATAATTTAACTAGCTTACCAGATGGGACATATATCATTACATATGATTTGTCTGGGTCAAATACAACCTTTGGCCAAACAACTTCAATTGTAGTTTCAGGAGGAAGTTCAACTTTTTCTATACCAGGTAGTTTATTGCCAAATGTAGGTTCGACTTCTATAACAATAACAGGTATACAAAATGGAACATCAGGTTGTAATGCCCCAGCTAATGTTACAGCTTCATTTATGGTCAATCCATTGCCATCAGCAATAGCGATGAATGTTTCTGCTCCTAACGCAGTTTGTTTTAATCAACCAGTTGTCGTTTCGGTTTCAGGTTTGGGTACGTTGACTAATGTTACTATTAATTATGATTTATCAGGAGCGAATAATTCAGCAGGTAATGTTCAAAATTTAACTCTTGTTGGTGGTGGAGCGACTTTTACAATCCCTCAAGGGCTTTTAACAAATGCTGGAAACACAACAATAACCATAACTGGATTGGCTAACAATGTTAATAGCTGTGGAGTCATAGTAAGCAATGTTTTTGATGTTTTTCTAATTAACAGTCTGCCTGTAGCACCTTCATCAACTAATCAGACTTTTTGTGAAGCAAATAATCCAACAGTTGCAAATTTAATGCCTAGTGGGTCTCAGTATTTTTGGTATGATTCAAACAGTTCAACTGTACCACTAAGTTCAAGTATACCATTAGTTTCTGGTGAAGATTATTATGTTTCAGAGGTAAATGGGAATGGTTGTGAATCTTCAAAAACAATGATTGTCGTTACAATCGACCAAATACCAGCTCCAATATTAAGTTCTGGAGGGGAACAATTTTGTGGTACTAATAATCCAACCATACAGGATTTGTCAAATAACACAAATGCATCTGCAACTATAGCTTGGTATGATGCGTTAACTGGTGGAAACCTTTTGTCTAGTTCTCAGCTTTTACAAGAAGGAGTAACTTATTATGGTTTTGATACTTCAACATCAACAGGATGTATTTCTAAAGATGTTTTAGCAGTCAAAGTTACACTAACTAATTGTAATGAAACTCCAGATTTTTTCATTCCGGATGGTTTTTCACCTAATGGTGATGGAGTAAACGATACGTTTACAATTCCAGATATTCAGTTTATTTACCCTGATTATAAACTCGAAATTTATAACAGATACGGGAATTTAATGTTTGAAGGTAATAGAAATAAACCCAATTGGGACGGTAAAAATTCTGCTTCTAAAATAATGGGAGATATTGCCCCTAATGGAGTATATTTTTATGTGGTTTATTTTAATAAAAACAATAAAGCTCCTAAGCAAGGAAGACTTTACTTAAACAGATAATTCTAAACGCTATTTTAAATAAATTTTAGATGAAAAAAATACTATCAATACTGAGTTTTTTCCTCATAAGTTATAATGTTCTTGCGCAGCAAGACCCTCAATATACCCACTATATGTATAATATGAGTGTAGTAAATCCGGCTTATGCTACAAGTAAGCAAGCTATGTTGGATTTAGGTACTCTATATAGAACACAATGGGTTGGAGCTGTTGGAGCTCCTAAAACATTATCTGCTTTTGGACACATGCCCATTAGTAAAAAAATTGAAATGGGATTATCAATAATTTCAGACGATATAGGAGATGGCGCAAAAAAAGAGAATAATTTCTATGCAGATTTTGCATACATTCTGCAACTAAATAATGATCACCGTTTTTCATTTGGTATGAAAGCTGGTTTTACTTCAATTAAAACAAATTTCAATGGTTTTAAATTTGAAAGTGGTGATGTAACAACAGATTTGGCTTTTAATGAAAATGTAAATACTTTTTCTCCAAATATAGGAGTTGGAGCTTATTATTTTACTGATAACTATTACATAGGTTTGTCTGCACCTAATTTATTACCAACAAAACATATCGAAGAAAAGCAAGGAATACAAGCTTATGGATCTGAAAACATGCATGTATTTTTAACTGGAGGTTATGTTTTTCAAGTAAGTGATATGTTTAAAGTAAAACCTGCTGTAATGACAAAATTTGTACCAGGTGCTCCACTCAGTTTAGATGTAACTGCAAATGTTTTGTATAATAATAGATTTGAACTTGGAGCCGCCTACAGACTAGATGATTCAGTAAGTGGCTTAATGGCCGTAAATGTTACAAAAACATTTAAGATCGGATATTCTTATGATTATACTTTGTCTAATTTGGGACAATTTAATTCAGGATCACATGAAGTGTTTTTATTATTCAGTTTAGACTTATTAGGAAAAGGTTATGATAAATCACCAAGATTCTTTTAAAAAATACTATATGAAAAGAATATTACTTACCATATTGATCGGGTTTTTAGCATATAGTGCTCAAGCTCAAGAGCAGGATTTAGATAGAGCTAAAAGATATTTTGATAGAACCTACTACAGTGAAGCTTTACCCTTGTATGAAAATGCAATCGAAAAGGATAGGTCATTAGAAGTTGTTAGAAATTTAGCAGATTGCTATTACTATACAAATGACTTAAAAAATGCTCAAAAATACTATAGATTCTTGATAAAGAATTTTGGGAATGAAGTTTCAGAAGAATATTATTTTAGATTCTCTCAGACTTTAAAAGCTAATGGAGGTTATGCAGAAGCGAATCAAGTAACTAAAAATTATTATATTAAAAATAATAATACAGATGCTATTGCAACATTAGATAAGGAGTTAAAAACACTGGAAAATGTAACTGCAATAGGTGAACGATATAAAATAAAAAATCTAGAGATTAATACTGTAAATTCTGAATTTGGAGCTGTAAAAGAAGGCGAAAATTTAATTTTTTCAACTGTAAAAAAGGAGCCTGGCTTTTTTGATAAAGTTTACAAATGGAATAATGAAGGTTATTTAAATTTAGTTACTATTCCTGTTAAATATAGCAATGTTAAAGATTCAGTAGCCATATCATTTTCTAAAGAAATTAACACGAAGATGCATGAATCTAATGCCGTATTTAGTGCAGATGGAAAAACTATTTATTTTACCAGAAATAACACAAAAAATGGCTCAAGAGCAAAGAATAAAGAGAAAATATCGAATTTACAAATTTACAAAGCAGACTTTGTTAATGGAAAATGGAGCAATATCATTTCTTTGCCTTTTAATAGTCCTGATTTTTCTAACGAACATCCAGCGCTAAGTCCTGATGGTAAACGATTGTATTTTGCATCTGACAGACCAGGAGGTAAAGGATCATTTGATATTTATTATGTTAGTATTAATGCAGGAGGTTTTGGAAATCCTGTAAATGCTGGTAATGTAATTAATACCAATAAAAAAGAACAGTTTCCTTTTGTTTCTAAAGATGGTAAACTTTATTTTTCTTCAAATGGACATGAAGGTTTTGGTTCATTAGATGTATTTGTTTCTGATATCAAAGAAAATGAATTTTCAACTCCAATTAATGTTGGTTTGCCAATTAATACTGGCGTTGATGATTTTGCTTTTAATATCGACTCAGATACAAAAGAAGGTTATTTTTCATCAAATAGAAAAGGGGGAAAGGGGAGTGATGATATTTACTCTATTTTAGAAACAAAGCCTTTGATTGTTGAAGATTGTATGCAGTTAATTGCTGGAATAATAACTGATGTTGATACTAGTTTACCACTTGAAAATGCTCAAGTAATTTTATCTGATGGTACTAAGAAAGAAATTGAAAAAGTAAACACTGGCGCTGATGGTAAATTTACTTTTAAAGTTAATTGTGAAAGTACTTATATAGTTTCGGCTAGTAAACAAGGATATACAGAAAATAGTAGATCGTTAATTTTACAAAAGGAAAGAGGACAGGTTAATGATGCTTCAATGGCATTAAAATCACTTGAAGTTATAAAGCAGGAAGAGCAATTAGCTTTAGAAGAACAGAAGAAAGCTGATAAGTTAGCAGAAGAACAAAAAATCAAAGCTGACAAAGAAGAAAAAGAAAGAGAAAAGGCTGTAGCTGAAGCTAAGAAGAAAGAAAAAATTAAAGAAATTGTAGCTGCTGAAAAAGATGTAGTAAAAGATGATAAAGATAGATTAGTGATAAAAACAGAACCAATCTATTTTGATTATGATTTGTGGTATATACGTCGTGATTCTAAACCTATTTTAGATAGAGTAGTTGAGTTAATGAATAAATATCCTAACATGATTGTAGAAATTGGTTCTCACACAGATAGAAGAGGAGGATTTACATATAATAAGGTACTTTCTGGTAATAGAGCACAATCGACTCGCGATTATATAATTGATAAAGGGATTAGTCCTAAAAGAATATTTGCAAAAGGTTATGGGGAATCAATTCCTGTTGTTAAGTGTGTATCTGATGATGCTTGTACAGAAGAACAACATGAGCTTAATAGAAGGAGTGAGTTTGTTATAAAAGATTTATAATTTAGTTTAATAAAAAGGCCACGCAATGCGTGGCCTTTTTCTATTTATTGAATTTTTATTTTCTTGCTTCTCTTTCTGCTTTCTCAACTTTCTTGCGTTGATCTGCTGATTTTTCTTTTAGTTTAGCAATCTTTTGATTCCATTTCTCAACATCATTAGGTGATAGCTTACCTTTTTTGTTTTGCTTTTCAAGTTTTTCAGATTCTTTTATAATATCTTCATCAATCTTAGTTTGCTTTTCTTTTTCCTTAACTAGCTTTTCATATGCTTTAGTTGCTCTTTCACGTTCTTTAGTTATTTTTTCTTGCTCTTTTTCTAACTTTTTTTGAGCTTTCTCCATTTTATCGGCTGCTTTCTCAGTATCTTTTATCCTTTTTTCTTCGGCTTTTATTCTTTTTTCTTCAGCATCTTTTCTTTGTTTTTCTGCTCTTTCTACTTCTTTTTGTGCTTTTTCAGCTTCAGCTTTTGCCTTTTCGGCTTCTTTTTCAGCTTTTTCTTTCTCTAAAAGAGCTTGTTTGTCTGCTTCAGCTTTTGCTTTAACTGCAGCAATAGAATCTTTCGATTTTTGAAGTTTTATTTGTTCAGGTGTAAGTACCTTTTCTTGTGCAGTAGCAGAAATTCCTAAAATTAGTGTAGCACTTGCAATAATCAATTTTAGATTCATGTTTTTAAAGTTTTTTTAGATTAAATTAAATAATTTCTGTCGATGAACTTGTATATATTTACAGTATAAAAGTACAATAATTTCAGTTGCGTTATGGACCCGTTTATTAAATATTTTAGTTCGACAATTTTAGTATTGTTTTTTATATCATGTACAAAGCAAAAATCAGACCAAGAAAGACTGATAATTCATGATGAACAAGTATTTAATATATCAAAAAATGATGATGATAGTTTTTATTTACCTAAATCGACTACAAATGAAATTGTTAGTCATAAATTTTATATTTTGTCATATAGTGAAAAACATGAACAGGCAGAATGGGTAGCGTATGAGTTAAAAAAAAGTCAATTAAGTTATCATAACTATAAACGTCCATATTTTGATGATGACCCAAATGTTGAGACAGGTTCAGCTAGTTGGAGAAATTTTAAAAATTCAGGCTATGATAAAGGACATTTGTGTCCAGCAGGTGATCGTAGATTTTCTGTTGAAGCTTTTAATGAAACTTTTTATACTTCAAACGTTGCTCCTCAGTTAAGAGACTTTAATTCTGGTATTTGGAATAGATTAGAACAAAAAACAAGATATTGGGCTTCTAAATATGATGGAGTCTATGTTGTTACTGGAGGGGTTTTGTCTAATGATCTAGGGTCGATTGGAAAAGAGAGTGTCTCTGTACCAAAATATTTTTATAAGATTCTTTTAGATAATTCTAGAGGAGAATACAAAACAATTGCTTTTTTGATTCCACATGAAGATTCTGAAAAACCACTCAATAAATTTGTTGTTTCAATTGATAAAATTGAAAAATTGACTAACATAGATTTCTTTCCTCGCTTACCTGATGAAATAGAAAACAAGTTAGAGCAATCGTCAGACTATAAGGGGTGGAGTTTTTAGATAAAATTAATTTTACCACTCATTTACCTTGTTTGCGTCTAACTTAAGGAAGATAAAGAGTAATATAGTAAAGCCCCATAGACTAGACCCACCATAAGATAAAAACGGAAGCGGAACACCAATTGTTGGGAATATCCCTACAACCATTGAAACATTTACAAAAAAATGTGTAAATAGTACTGAGGCAACACCATAACCATAGACACGACTAAATTTTGTTTTTTGATTCTCAGCTAAATATAATATGCGTAGAATTAATGATACAAATAATAAGATTATAACTGTTGAACCAATAAAGCCCCATTCTTCTCCAACAGTAGTAAATATATAATCAGTATGTTGCTCAGGTACAAAGTTGCCTTTAGTTTGTGTTCCCTCAAGATATCCTTTACCAAGCCATCCACCAGATCCAATTGCAATTTCTGATTGGTTAGTATTATAACCTACACCGGCCATATCAACTTCTTTACCTAATAGAATATTAAAACGGTCTCTGTGATGTTGTTTAAAGACATTTTCAAAAACATAATCTACAGAAAGAGAAAAACCTGCCATCAAAGCAAAAACAATTGTACTTGCAATAATATTTCGGTGTATTTTTCTTGATTTAAAATAATGTATTAAAACGCCGCAAAATGAAATTAAAATTACATATTGAGGTTTTAACAGTAATGACATTATAAATAAAACTATCGCAAAAGCTCCTGTCCACATATACCATGAAGGTAAACCTTCACGATTAAGGACTAAAACAAACATAACAAATATCAGTGCACTTCCAGGGTCGGGTTGTGGTAAAATTAATAGTATAGGTAAGCACATTATTAATAAGCCTAGAAGCTGATGGTTAAAGTTTTTAAGATTTACTTGTGGATCACTTAAATATTTTGCAAGTGCCAGAGCAGTAGCCGCTTTAGCAAATTCAGAGGGTTGTAATGTGAAACCGCCTATTGCATACCAACAACGTTGTCCAGCAATTGTTTTACCTGCGACAAATAAACCTGCTAAAAGTACTAATGAGGATCCAAAAATAACACTTGAAAAACGCTCGTAAAATTTTGCATCGATTGTGAGTACCACAATGATTAATATTACAGTAAAGGCAATAAAAATTAGTTGTTTTCCATAGTTTTCATTAACATCAAATATGTAATCAGAAGTTGGATTAATATCTGCCGAATAGATATTCATCCAACCAAGTATAACCAATGCTGAATAGATAAGGATTGTTATCCAGTCAATGTTTTTTTGTACACTTTGATTTTTCATTTATGAATTAGCTTGTGCTTTTTTAATTGAATCTATTTTCTTCTTATTTTTTACCCTATCAAGAGAGTCTTTTCTAAGTTTGATACGATACATTGAATCAATGTATTTTTTAGAGTACTTGTTGTATTCATGTTGTAAACTTTTTTCTAAAACTCTTTTTTCTCTATCTTTTTGTGTTATTTTCCCTTTGATATATTTTTCAAGCATCAATGTTGTTATAGGTCCTGCAGTTGTTGAACCGAAACCTCCATTTTCCACTAAAACAGCTATTGCAATTTTTGGATCTTTTTTTGGTGCAAAAGCTACAAAAATAGAGTGGTCTGCTAGTTGTACTTTTTTACCATTTATTTTGGCAAAATTTTCTGCAGTTCCAGTTTTTCCACATATTTCTAGATCTTCCACACCAAGGAAATAAGCCGTTCCAGTTTTGAATACTTCCGCTAAGCCTTCTATCACTGGTTTAAAATGTTTTTTATCAATTGTAGTAACATGCTTAGTTCTATATTTTTCATCAATAGGCTGTCCTTTGATTTTTTTAATGATATGAGGTGTATAGTAATATCCCTCATTTGCAACAGCGGCCATCATATTTGCTAATTGGATAGGTGTCATTAAAACCTCACCTTGACCTATTGAATTTGAGACAATATATGTAGGACGAATGCTTCCGTTAGGGTATGCCCATTTTTCATAAAAAGCATTGTTTGGAATTAATCCCTTTCTTCCTGTTGGTAAATCATACCCCATGAATTGTCCTAATCCAAAACTTTTTACATGATTACTCCATACGTCTACACTTAAACTTGTTTTTGGTTGTTTTTTTAATATGTCTAAATAAACGTTAGCAAAATAGGCATTACAAGATTGTGCAATTCCGTTATGAAGTCTATACATTCCAGCAGGGCTGTGACATCTCATAAATTTTCTACCATAACTAAAACCATGATGGCATGCAAATGTAGTTGTAGTATCTATTACTTGTTCTTGTAGACCTACTAATGCTGTTATTATTTTGAAAGGTGATCCTGGTGGATATTCTGCTAATAAACTTCTATCATAAAGTGGTTTAGCAATTGAGTCATTATAGAGTTTAGTGTAATTTCTCGATCTTTGTCTGCCTATCAAAAGGGCTGGATCGTAAGAAGGTGCAGTAACTAAGCAAAGAATTTCTCCGGTTTTAGGTTCTATGGCTATAATACCTCCTCGTTTATTTTTCATCAGAGCTTCACCATATTTTTGAAGTTCAGCATCAATAGTCAAAGTAATATCTTTCCCTTGTACTGCAATGGTGTCGTATTTCCCTTCTTTGAAAGGTCCAATTTCTCTATTAAAACGGTCACGTTGTATGTGTTTAACCCCTTTTACTCCACGAAGTTCATTTTCGTACATTTCTTCTACTCCTTGTATACCTAGTAAGTCACCACTTTTATAGTAAGGGTTTTTTTTGATTGTGTTTTCATTGGCTTCTTTAATGAAACCAAAAACATTAGCGCCAACATTTACTTGGTAATCTCTAAGAGAACGTTTTTGAATGTAAAATCCTTCAAACTTTCTTTCTTTTTCTTGGAAGGCAGCGTACTCCAATTTGTTTAATTGGCCTAAAAACACCGAAGGAAGCATGGGACTGTATACAACTGCTTTTTCAATTTTCTTTTTGAAGTCCTCTTTTGTAATGTGTAATAAGTTGCAAAATTCTAAAGTATCTAAGTCTTTAATTTCGCGAGGAACAACCATAATATCATATGATGGCTGGTTTGCTACAAGTAAAGTTCCGTTTCGATCATATATATACCCACGTTCAGGATACTCATACTTTATCTTAATCGAAATGTTTTCCGATTTCAAGCGAAGTGAGTCATCAATTATTTGTAAAAAGAAAAGTCTTGCTATGATTAAAATTGCGGCTACAATTATCATAATTGGCAATAAGAGCTTTCTCATCGTTTACTTGGCTTAAATAAATAAATTATTATTATACTTACTATTAACGTAAAAATAGTTGTTACAATTGTCCTAAGTAAAATGTCAAGTATGAACGTAAACTTGAAAAACTCTAATAAAAACATCACAAAATGATGTGTTATTATAGAAATAAATATAAATGTAAATCTCTCGGGCGAAAGACGATCGTTAATTTTTATAGTTTGGTATTCGTAGCTTAATCCAAATGCAAATTTAAAAAATGTTGGTCTTACATTAGCTAGTAGTAAACTTGCTGCGGCATGCACACCGCCAGAATTTGCAAAAAAATCAACGGTTAGACCTAACAAAAAACTTGCTACTAATAAACCTGCTCTGTTCGAGTTTACTGGGTAAAGTAAAATGAAAAGTATATAAGGGTATGGGTTTATAAAACCAAACAAATCTATATTGTTAAAAATTACTACTTGAGCAGCAATTAGTAACACAAAGCGAATGATATTTAGGATTAAAGTACTATTCATCTTTCTTTGTTTCGGCTTCTAATTTTTTTATTTCGTCACTGTGTTTGTTTTTTATCACATATATATGATTTAGATTGGTCATATCGTTAAACAATCTAACATTCAAAGTGTAATAATTTGTTTCAGTGTCAATGTATATTTTATCAATAATTCCTACAGGAATATTTTCAGGGAAAATTCTTGAATTACCTCCTGTTACTATTGTATCTCCTTTTTTAACTGAAGCTAGCCTTGGTATTTCTACTAATTGAACATAACCAGCATTTTTAGCATTCCATATTAATGAGCCAAAATGATTTGTTCTTTTCACTTTAGCATTAATTTTAGATTTTATATTCAAGATACTAAATATGGTTGCGTATCTTGGAGAAACTTTCTCAACAATACCAATTATTCCTTGGCTACTAACAACTCCCATATCTGGTTTAATGCCATCTTTAGAGCCACTATTAATCGTTAAGTAGTTTTCAGAAGTGTTGTAAGAGTTGTGAACAACTTTAGATTGGATGACATCTATTTTATCATACCCTTTTACTGAATCTTTTTCAAGAATAGAAGTGCTATCTTTTTTGTTAAATAGCATTCTTCGTAACTCAGCGTTTTCTCTAGCTAATTTATCATTTTGTTCACGAAGGCTAAAGTAAGTTTGAACTTCGTTTACTTCTTCATATACAGTACCAGTTAAAAAATTTGCAGAGTTTACCATTTGACTTCTATGGTAAGAGTGCGATTGAATAACAAGCACTAATGAAGTTGCCAAAAGCAGCAAAAACAGTAAGCGAGTACTGTTTTTAAATATAAAATTAAAAATTTGCTGCATTAGTAAAAATTAAAATGTTTAAATCTATAAAACTCAAATTCTAGATTAGAAATTGTTTTATTAATTTGGGGTTTATTTAATTAGAATACTTCTGTATTTGTTTAAATTTTTCAAAGCCATTCCAGTTCCTCGAACTACTGCTCTTAATGGATCTTCTGCAATAAATACAGGAAGGTCAGTTTTTTGAGAAATACGCTTGTCTAAGCCGCGTAACATTGAACCACCACCAGCTAAATAAATACCTGTGTTGTAAATATCAGCAGCTAACTCCGGAGGAGTTTGTGATAATGTTTCCATGATAGCATCTTCAATACGCTGAATTGATTTGTCTAATGCTTTTGCAATTTCTCTTGATGAAACTTCAACTTGTTTTGGTTTCCCTGTTAACAAGTCACGTCCTTGAACTGACATGTCATCTGGTGGAGAATCTAAATCTTCTATTGCAGCACCAATTTCAATTTTAATTTTTTCTGCAGTTGTTTCTCCAACAAATAAATTGTGTTGTGTACGCATGTAGTAAATGATGTCATTCGTAAATACGTCACCCGCAATTTTAACAGACTTATCGCATACAATTCCACCTAAGGCAATTACTGCAATTTCGGTTGTACCACCACCTATATCTACGATCATGTTTCCTTTTGGTTGCATGATATCAATACCAATACCAATAGATGCAGCCATTGGTTCATGGATCAAATAAACTTCTTTTCCGTTCACACGCTCTGCCGATTCTTTTACAGCACGCATCTCTACTTCAGTAATTCCAGAAGGAATACAAATTACCATACGTAAGGCAGGAGTGAATAAGCGTTTTTGTAATGCAGGAATACTTCTAATAAGCATTTTTATCATTTGCTCAGAAGCATCAAAATCTGCAATAACTCCATCTTTTAATGGACGGATTGTTTTTATGTTTTCGTGGGTTTTACCCTGCATCATGTTGGCTTCTTTTCCTACTGCGATGATTTTTCCACTTATGCGGTCACGAGCAACAATTGAAGGGCTATCTATAACAACTTTATCGTTGTGAATGATTAGTGTATTTGCGGTACCAAGGTCGATTGCGATATCCTCGGTCATGAAATCAAAAAATCCCATA